>JAQJDB010000006.1:0-632457 GCA_032139905.1 Nitrospira sp. MA-1 | reverse complement strand
GTCCAAGCAGGACTCGTTTTGGTCTGATCCAAAAACCGGTCTTTAATGATCAGTCTTCCACCCTCACTCAGACAGGCATAGACTTTTTTCACCAATTCCGCATTGGTTTTGCCATCCTGATAATGAAGAATATCCGACATGAGGGCAAGATCATACGATCCCTGAAATGCATCAACATGAAAGTTGCCGCTTTGCAAGTGAATACGATCCGCTAATCCCGCACGCTCGACATGTTGTTTAGTTACCTTCAGTGTTTGTGGAAGATCGAAAACCGTGGCGGACAATCCGGGATGTTCCAGGCAAAAGGCAATGGCATTGGTTCCTGCCCCACCGCCAACATCCAGCATTCGCACCGCTCCATGAATGGGGACACTTTTCGCCAATCCCTGCCCGCTTCCCTGCCCGATCCGATCCAAGACGGTAAGCACATGGGCCCCCAATTCCGGGTTGGTTTCAAACACATGTTGGGTTACCGGTGACCGTCCGGTTCTTACTGTCTGTTCTAGCTGTCCCCAATGACTCCACTCCGCATCATGCAACAGTAATAAATGCCCTACATACTCTGAGCTTGATTGCACCAAATGTCGTTCAGCCACAGGAGTATTGGCATACAACTTCTCTTCTTTCGTTAACACACGCATCGCCACTAAGGCGTTCATCACCAACTCCAAGGCCCGTGGATTGAGCTTCAGAGAATCGGCAACCTCATTAACCGTGAGCGACTGTCCCTTGAGTGCGGTAAAAAGATCCAGCTTCACAGCGGTAAGGAGAATTTTGGTTTCCCAGTAGTAGCCTATCTGAAAAATATCTGCGAGAGATGATTCACGAATCACATGGGGCCTCAAACTCAACTGGCAACATGAAAAATCATTTTCGATGTCGATCTTAACGGGGTCATTTTGCGAGGTCAAATGCTGCACGATCAGAAAAATCGTCTAAGGTTCTCACAAAAAACAAGGGCAACTAGCCCGTGGCTAGTTGCCCTTGACAGAAGAGCTATGCCTCAATCGAAAGAGACTTATTTAATCTCGAAATTCGCTTCGACGGTTCCCCCGTCCTTCACATCCACATCGGCTTCCACTTCCCCGGCAATAGGATGCCAGGCCTTCACTTTGTGCTTACCAGCAGGCACGTCCTTGATTTCAAAGGTTCCGTCGGCACCGGCCACACTATAATGCGCATTGGTCACCGGCAAATACCAGCCCTGCATAAATTCATGTTGGTCACATTGCAACCGCAACACAGACCCCTTTTTCGACATTTTTAATTTGACGCTTTTTTCTAAAGAATCACCTTTTTTGGCCAGACCGATATTGAACTCGGTGCTGGACTTGGCACCTAATTGATCAAAGCTATGAGGATTGTGCAACACACCTTCCGCCGACTTAGGGTCGCTGGGATCGGCATCATTATTGACTACCTTAAACAGTCCTTTACTGACGGCCACACCGGTATATGGCTTAAACTCACACAATTCAGCCTCCACCAATTGCGGAGCTTCCTTGTCGGCTTTGCCTAAGAATGCTTTGTCTTGAATATCCGTAACCGCCACCACCGCATTCTTTAAACCCTTGCTTCCATCTACTTCTACTTCCTTCAGCAATCGAGTCTCTCCATCCGCACTTTTGCTCTCATTTTTTTTGCAAAACTCCACATTGGGAAATTTTGAGAAGGCAAATTCTTTCGGTGGGGGTACTTCTCCGGCAAACGTGACTTTCCCTTTAATAGTTCCCCCCGCCTGGGCGACTAATGGGGCAGCAATAAGCATGCAGCCCACTAAAAAAGACATAGTTAAAGACTGACGGTTCCTCATGATTCTTCCTCCTAGTTAAGAATGAAATTGAGTTGACGTGGGAAAACAACCTAACTTGATGAGATCAACCCCTTTTACCCCGGCCAGGTATAAAAAAGCTGATCTTGAAATGGATCGTCCGACAGCACCCACTTCCGTATATATCAGGAATAAAAAAAACGTGTCAAGAAACCCAACAAGAACTAGGTCCTTTGTGCTAACCATTAGGCCTTTTAGTTCGCGGAAACTTGAAAAGTTTGAACAGACAATATTTTCCCTAAAAATCAATGGTATGGTAACCGGGCACCTGAACACACTCGCATCATTTTTGTACAGGGTCCCTGAGTAGGGCCACCATGTCGGCCACACTCTTTTTCATGTCCTCTGCATGAAAGACCGGAGCCGAACACATCCGGTCAGTACAGACAAACGCGACAGGTCGTTCCTCATAGGGAAAAATAATGTCACCCCATTTCGGCGGTCCCTCCTTGGAGTCAAAACTTTTCACAATTTTTCCAGGGCAAAACATTCGCTGACCTTCCACCAATAGGGTTTTGGTCATGGCATCGTCAAAATCTCCTACCACCGCAATATGAATAGGGATCCGAAACCATTGATCGATAGCCAATCCGGACAATGCGAGGGGGAGTGGCTCCCGGGACATGACCATGGCCTGCAAGGCATTCTCAGCCAGAAAACGATATGGTTGCTTCCCCGTCAGATGAAAAAGATCGAGGTACCAAATGGCGGCTTGAAGATTTCCCTTCACCGGTTTAGCTGGGAACTTCAGAAGACCTAATTTACCAGACGTCTGTGGATGATCAAAAAATCCCCCATTCTCCGAATCGTGCAATAACCGCCGGCTTACATCGGCGAGGGCTTCAGCCTTTTGTAAATACTGAGATTGCCCTGTCACTTTAAAGGCCTCAAGTAACGCTTGACCAAAGAGCACATGATCAGACAATAAACCGTAAAGGCTTGGAACCCCTCCCGTCTCAACATGAGCAAGCCCCTTTTCCATGTCAAAACGCTTCTCATACAATCGGCTCAACATCTGAAGAGCCATGTTCCCTATTTCGAATTTTTCCAATACCAATGAGGCATGCAAATAGGCCCAAGCCATCAATGCATTACTCCCCGTAAAAACTCGTTGGTCCACATATGGGATACCGACGGCCAATCGTTTGCTCTCATTGAGAGAATAGTACTCGGCTCCAGGCATGAAAGCTTCCCCTTCAGTTCCCAGAACGTCGGCATCTTGGCTTTCATACAATAACCCCGTTTGCGAATCGGTTAAAAACCGCGAAACATATTCAATGAGCGCCAGGGCGACGCGTTTAAATTGAAGATCCCCGGTGAGTTGGAAGGCTTCAACATAGTTGCGAAGATTCAGAGCTTGAATCGACAACATCTTTTCAAAATGCGGTTGACTCCAATCTGCTTGTTCGGCATAGCGGTAAAATCCTCCCCAAACCGGATCAAGTAAGCGCACTTGTCTTTTTAAGGTATCCAATCCTATCTTGAGTAGCTCAGGATCCTCCTCAAAGAAGCCATAGGCAAAAACCATTTGGATGGCTTCCGGTTCGAAGAATTTAGGGGCATCCCGAAACCCTCCATTGACAGCGTCAAATTGAGCTCTCATCATAGCCACACTTTGCTTTGCCATAGACGCCTGAAGCTCATTCCCTCTGGAAGAATCGTTCTTCACCTTCTCGTTTACCCGCTCCCATAAATGAGAGGCCTGCTTGAGCAACTCACCTTTGTCGGCGACATAAATAGACTGCACCTCAAGGAGCATGGTTTCCATTTCCTCAGAACCCAAGGCGTTCGCCTGAAAAAGAATTTCTCCGGTCGGCAGAAGGACGTTGGTCGTCGGCCACCCTCCCGCTCGATAACGAGCATCCAAATCTGGGCGCTGATCCGTATCGACCCGAACAGGAATAAATTTGGTGTTGAGCAACTGTACGATACGAGGGTTAGCGTAAGTCGTCTGATCCATCACATGGCAGGCATGACACCATACGGCGGTTAGATCCAAAATAATTAATTTGTCTTCGGCTTGCGCACGTTCGAACGCTTCATTTCCCCATTCATGCCATTGAATAATTGGATGGTCGATAGACTCACTATGAGGCCGTATTTCAGCATGAACGGGACTGACGAGAAGCCATGCACCGAATCCGGCCAGCATCCATAATCTGCAACCTCCCTGGATACGGCATAAGTCATTCCGCACCTCAGTCACCGAGACGAATGCGAACTTGATGATCGTGCGCCAGAATTGGCCCAAAGGGGTGCATTTCCCAATGAACCGCACAAGTTGGAGGAACATGTGAACACCCTTTATCTGGTCGTACCTGTCCATCTTCAGGAAGACCGCTTATAGGGCAACAACCAAACTGGTTAAATACCGATCTCCTTATCCAAAATCCTCACAATGGCGGCGGCGGCGGTCACCCGCACCGCTTCATCAGTATCTCGAAGTGTGCGCTTCAAAGTCGGTAAGAGAGTGCGGTCGCCAATACGACCCAGTGCGCGCGAAGCCCCAATTCTGGGACGAGGCAACGGATCATTGAGAGCCAACATGAGAGCATTGAGGACATCCTGACCTTTCCCATTTCCAAGCGCCTTGACTGCACCGGACCGTATGGCCGGATTTTGGTCATTGAGAAGATGCTGGACGGTATTCCTAACTACTGAATAAGGCGCTCCTGACTTTAGCAATGACGCCACGGCCGCCGCCTGCACACCGGAATTGGAATCGGCCAAGGCTCTGGTTAACGGTGTTAACACTTGATGTTGTTCGTAATACCCCATGCTAAAAGCCGCCACACTCCGTACCGCAGGAATACGATCAAACAACATTGCTTTCAAAGTCGGTAGGGATTCAGGAGCCTTCAATTTCCCTAGGGATGCAATAGCCGCGGCACGGATCGAAGGCTGTGAGTCAGAAATAGTTTTTTCCAATATTGGTATTGCCCGACGATCCCCTAATTCGCCAAAGGCACGGATAGCTGCCCCCCGTTCATACCCTTCCTCGCTTTTCGCACCTTGCTCCAAACGAGCCCAATATTGCTTGTGACCTAACTGATATAATGCTCTTGCTGCGGCAATTTGGACAAGATGCTGCTCATCGTTTAACGATGGTTCAATCAATGGCACCAGACTCACGTCTCCAGATTGTCCAAGTCCACCCAGAACGGTTGCCCGTACCAAACCGGCCTCGTCGTTCAATGCCTCACGAAACACCTTGGAACGCAGTCCGGCTTTTCTTTGCCCTAAAGCTTCTGCCACCAATGTTCTCACCATGCCGTTTTCATCAGTTAAGCCTTTTTCCAAATATTCCACGGCATTATCAGATTCGATTTCCTTTAACGCGGTATAGGCGGCCCCTCGCATTTGCTCCCGCATATCGGAACGGAGAGGCAATATACTGGCAATGGCCATCTGCCGTAGCAAAGGCTCATCTTCCCGCTTGGTTACGCCAACCTCTTTATCATAGGTTTCAATGGCTTCAGGAGTTTTTCCCAGGTTAGCCAAGGCAAGAATGTACAGGCGAGAAACTTGCGAGGGGGAAGAGAACTCTTTTTCTAATGGCTTAACGAGGTCAACGACCTGCTGAAAAAGACCCTGCTCATAGGCTTTTTGCACCTGAACAACCGTTTCCTCCTGTGCCTCTTCCGCCCAAACCGAACCTGAGAAAATCCACAGGACTCCCAGAAAAAACATTGCATTATAACGATTCATCCTTTTTTATTTACCCCCATCTGCTAGCCACATCATATGTCTACCCCCTCGGAATCGGGGCTTCCTGAGCCTCAATAATTCGATAGCCTAATGGTGCTTCAAAGTAATAATCTGGTTGCGAAGAAAGCACCACATGATGATATTCCACAAACCAGTCCCGATCCTGGCTTAAGAGTTTCAAGAGAACCTCCCGTTGAAGATCCACCCATTCGAAAAATCGTTCGAGTTGGCCAAAACGATCTTTGACCTCCACGTCATAGAGCAGGGCAGGTTGATCCCCTACCACGGATTCCCCAATAACCGTTCGATTCGTCTCTCCCTCCAACCGGATAGAAAATGGTAACAAATAATCCAAAATTAAGGGAACGCTTAAGATCATTCGCCGTTGCGACAACATATACCAGGTTTTTTGTTTATCCAATCGAATAATGAGAACGCCCGCATAGCCTAACCCTGTTCGTATTCCCCCTGCCGGCTCAATGCGATAGCGATCCTTTTTCGCAAACAACTGGGCTTTGGCGATATGGCCTCCCGTCTTCCAGATGAGTCTTGCGGAGAATTCCCTGGGTATGTGGTCAGAGATGTTGGGAGAGTCGGCGAAGGCCCAACCGGGCGGGAACCAAGCCACCATTCCAAAAATGGCACAACCCACCACGCCCGCCAATTTCTTATCACAAATTCGGGAGAAAAGAAGGAAAACGTCTATCCATTTCATGGTCTTTGGTGTTCAACCAAAGGCTCTATTAGAACAGGGTGGCCCAGAGCAGCGGCAGAAAATCGAGGCGGGGTCCTGATGGTATGTGCCGTCCAACGGCCTACGGGAGATTCCAAGGAAAAATCCCTTCTCACGGTTTGATTCGGTTCCACGGAAAATTCATAAACCTGCTCATGCTTCACACTTGGATGCCATGCACGAATGCGATAACTTCCAGGCGGGAGTGATGAAATAACATACTCTCCCCTTTCATTGGTAAAGTTGAAATAGGGATTATCCACCGCAATCCCCCAGCTTTCCATGTAGGCATGAAACCCGCACTGCATCACAAAGGTTTTACGTCCCTTGCTCAGTTGAAATTGATGGACCAAGGATTTCCCCGGCAGATGCTCATGTGTCGCATGAATATCTTCACGTTGATGCCGGGGATTAAAGGGCAGAGGAGAATTAAATAACACCCGTGTACCTTGGCTCAACGACGTCTCATAGGCTTGAATATCATGCATGACCGGATCCATATTCACCACTTCAATCCCATGCTCATCACGAACAACCGTCGTAAATGGGAGAAATTGACAGTCGCGAGCTTCCACCTTCGGAATAGAAAGGGAAAACGGTTTCCCGGCATTTACACCTTCAATTACAATCACGACCCCTTGAAGTTGATTGTGATCATTCACCACAAAGTCCTTAAGGAGTCGCCAACCCTGGCCATCAGAAATGCGGCCGCAATACTCTGGATCAGGGAACGTCACCAGGTTGTACGCTTTAGGAGAAGGCGGAATGCCCTTGAGAGTCACCGTGCCGACAATGGTGGCCCCATCCGTTACGTCAATCACTTCATAACCGAAAGCGGTCGAACTGGTGATCCAGAGCAAGCCTATTATCACGACAATTTCCATCACTCGCTTCTGTTTCATGCTCACCCCTTCTCTCAGGGAACTTGTCGTCGTAACGACGGGATAATCTCAACGCCCTCTCCAAGCATCTCCAGCCCAAAATGCGGATTTTCCTGCATTTCATGCACGCTTCGCCGTCCCTGGGGAGACTCATATTGAAAGTCTAATGTCAGCGTTTTTCCCGATTCCACCCGGACTGTTTTTTCTAAATAGGTTTTCATACCAGGATGCCAAACAGCCACCTCATATTCTCCTGCTGGAATATCGCTAATTTCGTAGGCTCCATCCTCTTTGGAAATCGAATAATAGGGATTTTCCACCACTAATCCCCAAGAAAACATATAGGGATGAAATCCACATTGCATAACAAACACATCACGGCCCTTTCGCAAATGAATTTTTTCAATCATCGGTTTTCCGGGAAGATGGGTATGGACATTTTCCCCAAACATACCAACTACATTGTGAAAGGGGTTCATGGGCAACGGACGATTAAACAAGACCCTGGCCCCTCGTTCTCTTGCCGTTTCATATCCCTGGATATCATGTTCTACCGGATCCATATTAATCACGGTGATTTCATCCTGGTCCTTTAAGACATTGACAAATGGCAAAAAATCGCAATCAATCGCCTCAACCTCGACCTTTGGCAAAGAAAACGGTTTGCCTTTGTCTACCCCTTTTACCATCACCACCGCATCCTTAAGCGATCCCTGAGGCCCAATAATAAAATCCTCAACAATGCGCCACCCAGTTCCGGTAGAAATTCTTCCACAATATACGGCATCCGGGATCGTGACGAGATTAAACGCCATCGGTCTTGGGGGTTCACCAAGTAAACGGACATGCCCTTGAATTGCCCCTCCATTGCTGACCTGGCTCTCTTGATAGGCCCACCCCATGGATGACACCATCATCAGGAAGATCACGACCACCAAAACTCTCATCATCATTCCAACGCCCTCCTTCTCATCACTGCCGGCCCAAAAATATCAATGTGTTATATCTGCCTTCTTCCCAAAAACCCAATAATCAGGAAGTACTCCCGGTCACATACGACAAGACACTCGAGCATTAAAATATCCTTGCGAGCATCTCATAGTGATTGGTAACTTTCTTTGGTGAGCCACTCCTCTCATATCACCCTATCACATTCGAATCACCAGAAATTCAGATTTAAACCTTTTGCGAACTCAAACCCTCTGAAATTAGGACCGTCCCCTGCGTTTAGTAAGAAGTATTGAAAAATACATCAATAATCTTTATGAGATGAAATGGAGAGCAACTCAGCAACGAGAACGCATCCATTTCTCACCATTAGGGAGTGGAAATCGAATGAGTGAGGTCATTCTTCAATCCAGCAGCACACCGAAAGCCCAGCCAGTTGGCCTGTGCCTCAGGAGCTTTTCCATTGCGCTGGGCTGTCCGCACAGTCGGAGTACTATCCATCCAGCCACCGCCACGAAATACCCGATGTTCACCGGTCGACGGGCCTTGCGGATTCCGGTCAGGAGCCGTCTGATAATATTCCGGATCGTACCAATCGTTCACCCATTCTGCGACATTCCCTGCCATTTGAAAAACGTTATAAGGACTGACCCCGATTTCATACTTATCAACGGAGATTATAGGTGGATAAAGAAGCAGCCGTTCAGGTCGATCACGAACTGGGCCGGAAATGCCCGATCTCCCAAAATTTGCTCGCGTAAGCCCTGCCGGGGTATTTCCCCATGGATAAATTCGTGCGTCCGTTCCTCTGGCAGCTTTTTCCCACTCCGCTTCCGTAGGCAGCCGCTTTCCTGCCCACCGGCAATAGGCATCGGCTTCAAACCACGAGACATGCATCACGGGATGATGGGCCATACTCTCCTGAAAGTTTCCTCCGTCGAACTTCCAATCCGGTAATGGCGGACGACCCGTGTCCACGACAAAACGCAAATACTCCAAAGCCGTGACTTCATAGGCATCAATCTCAAAGGCATCCAGGTACACCTGGCGTTGGGGCATCTCAGGCCGGTAGGCCTTCCGATCAATTTTTTTATTACTCCCCATCGTAAACCATCCGGCTGGAATTACCACTCTCTTTTCTTTAGTCGGCCATTGGGCTCGCTGTAAAGCCAATTTCTTACCAGCTTCAGTCCATTCCGGTCGTATGTCTGACACGTCCAACGCCCATGTCATCATCACCGATATCAAAGTAAACCCGATCACCAACAAACCGGTCGCAACAAGACGTTTCTTACTTTGTCTTCCACGCATAAACCCCTCCAAATTAATCCGATGACTAAGACGCCACTGATGGAAAAATTGGAGAATTCACCACCCCAAGGCCGAATTCGGATGACTTCATTTCGCCCGGAAAAGAAGGCATTCGCTGGGAACCCCAATATTTTTATGTCAGTATGGTCATTTAATTGAGCAAATCGTAGCTTCACCTTTCGACGAGGTCAAGGCATTTGCCAAAAGCCATAATTGGCTTAAAAAAAACCATTAGAATTAATAATCCGAGATTCGCTTAAATGAGGGATACTTCTTGTAGAAATATCATAACAGCTTACCTAACGGCATTTTCAATTTGGCTTAAATTAAAACTTTGATCCGTTTCGTTTCACAACCGATAAAAGAAATCCAATACAAATATAAAAAAATGGGGGATCCTTGCGAATCCCCCATTCTTAAAACCTTAATGATGAAGTTGGTTATTTGGCTGCCACCGGCAACACCCTTCCAGTCTCCACCGCGTCGATCGAAGCTTGCTTGATCTCACTCGCTCCTCTTTCCAGAGGCAGGATCCGTTGGTCATTTTTCGGGAGTACCCTTAAATAGCCCCACTGACCTGATTGCGAGTAAGGGAGCCGCTGATTATTCCAGACATAATCCGCGGGAAGCATATCACGTCCACCAGCGGACGGGATAAATACATCGATCGTTTCTGAACCGGCGAACTCCACCACACTGATTTCGTCGGCTCCCGGCATGAATGGTTCGATCGGCCATTCATGTTTTTCCACACTAAACATCCCGTTTTGCTCACTGCTGGCACCGAACACATGAATCCTCACGGGGTCGCCAGCATGCGCCTGGATAAGCGGTGTAACCGGATCTTGTGGATTTTCAACCTCACAAGGCTGAAACATGCGTCCAAGCGTACAACCAGCCTCTTCTCTGTGAAGATAAGGTTCGGATCGATAATTGACACCGGTGAGACCGGCTACATTCTGAACATATGGCATAAAGCTGGTGCCGATAATGTTGTCTTCATCTTGAAAGAGTAAAGCCACATCACGGTAATTTTTGCGGTTTTCTTGACCTGGAATGGTCTTATCGACAATCACATCCGCTTCCCAGCTATTTTTTAAGGAAATGTCCGCACCAGTCTTCGGATCACGGTATTGCGACCCTTTAGGCCCGATGATGACCGCCCCGAACAAACCGTTTCGTGGGTTTAACATCACATTTCCCCAGTCCCATACCAGGGAAGAAATCTCTCCGTTAAAAGGATCTGCATAATAGGTATAGGTCTTTGACTCTCCTGGGGCAATCGTTTGATCCCCTTTGTTATTACCGACATTTGCCCCCAATGAATCTTGGGGATTAAAGGCCAATGATATTGCCGAGAAGGAAGCCCGGCTCTCCTTCATTTTATTTTTGAGATTAACTTTAATGCAATCTCCCACGTTTGCTCGAATAGTCAATGGCATCGGGTGATAATCCCCTGCCACTTTAGTGACCTCATCCTCAAGGACGTAGATCTTGCCCTCAGGATTTCTCAGCTCAATGGTCCTCTCAAAGTCAATCTCAATGGATTCCGGAGCACTGGGATTAAAACTCATCCCTGGAAAGTCCATCGCGACCACATTAAATGATTTCACCGGAGCCTCTTCAGGACAAACAGGAAGGGGCTTGGGAATCTCATTTCGACCTGAATACCCGGCTGGGAGCGGCTTCAGGTCTGGCGTCTCCTTATCCAAGACCCTCAGGATTCCCCAACCTCCCTCGGAAAACTTTGAAGACCGTCCATTAAAATGAATATAGTCCCCAGGCTGCAGACGAGGACCCCCTGCCTTTGGAACCACTAAATCATATCGCTCAGCGATCCCAATATGCATGGAATTTTTCCTATTGGCATCACCGGCATATCGCTCACTCAAAAACGTATGCCCTGATATTGTCCAGGTCATCGTTTCATTCATGAGGGTATGCAAAAGACGGATCACCACAGTATCACCCAGGTACGCACGCAATAATGGCGTATCCGGATCACCATGCTCGGCACTACTGAATATTTTTGAGGCATCTGGATTAACGGCTAAACGTTGAGCGATAGGTTCCGCCCTGAAATTCAGACCGCTTCCCGTTGTATGTGTCCCTCCGTTGAGGAAGGGCATTGGGGTCATAAGAATTTTTTCCGGCATCATAAATGACACTGTTTTACCGGCTTCCAACGCTACCTCGACCGGCTGCCCTGGCGGGTTGCCAGCGGTCACAATATTGACCGTATGAGGAACCGTATCATGAACTTGGACCACCATTTCCCGGAAGCTATTATCTACACCATAGCCAACCGGTTCAACGGTATGGATATCCGCAATTGGACCGCTCCTGACCAGTTTCCCGGTCTTAGGATCATGATAGGTTGATCCAACTGGTTCCACGACTAAGGTGCCGAATCCACCATGAGGCCAAGTAGTGGCCCCGAAGGCATGATCATGCCAAAACACGGTTCCCACGTCAGCATCAGCCCAAAGGCGTGACCGCACAAATTCCACCGTCACGATATCCCCGACGGGATGATCATGCTTCAGGGGTCGAACAAAGGTAATGGTGTCGCCCTTAATAGATTTGATGCGACGAATCTCGTTGCCCTTGACATTATCGGCACCAACCAACAATTCCGTATTGACATGGTATTGCGCCGCATTTTTGACCTTAATGCTGGAATCGCCTTTTTTTGCCTTTGCCGTAAAGACTGTATTCATCGGCACAGGAAGACCCTTCTTGGTCTTTTTCTCCAGCATTGTAAACGGACGGACAGACTGTTCATATGAAAAACCGGTGATCACTCCATCCGATGCCTGGTTGTCGAATTGGAGAAAATGAGGATGAATATTAATTTTGGAGGATTGGAAGTTTGTAAAGTCGTCATCCAACCATTCGCTGGTCAACGTATAGTCAATACAATCATAAATGTTGGCACGAAACACCAACGGTAATTTTTTGTCGTTATTTTTTCGTGTTTCCTCCTCCTCTTCATGGAGGACATAAATTAACCCGTAGGGGTCAATGACAGGAGCTTCCTTACCCTGAGGGCCGGCCATTTCAATTGGAGTATTGATGAAATGAATATTGTAATACTTTCGTCCGGCATTCTCCGGACACAAACTCCATCGGCCGTTTTCTCCCGGTTGGGCTGGCTCAGAAGTTCGTAGACCATTTTCATCCTGATGAATCATTTCCAACCATGGGGCTGGATTGTGATTTGGTGGGAACATGACCCGTTTTCCGAAATGTGGCGTCAGATGCGGCCATGACACCTTTCCGGTTCTCGACTCAAACAGAATTGGTCGACGTTTCCCAGGTGTTGGAGAATGGTACTTGGGATTCTCAATTGTGCTTTCTTTCTCAGACATGGCTTTATTACCATCCCATGCCCAATCCAGTACCGTCGCATCATAAGAAATAATCTGACCCTTTTCGTCATCTTTATGACCAGGCTTCCCTTGGGCCGGCAACTGAATTTCCACCCATTCTTTAATATTGATGACCGCTGGGTTCGATTTCCAATCGCTCTTTCCTTTTTCCACGATGGTGAATTTTTTCCCAAACCAATCGACCGTTTTTCCAATCAATTGATCAGAAGTGACACCCGCCTTCATCCGACCTTTTCTATCGGGCAACTCTCTGAGGTTTGGCATGACATCCGTGCGGTTGTCATCTGTCTGCATGGTGTTATATACACGCCAATACCCCCACATTCCCGCAACGTAATGATGGGCCACATGGCAATGAAACAGAAAGTCCCCTGCCAATTGTTGGCATAAGCCTGACCCACATTCCGTCTCCAAATCCAAAGCTTCTGATGGTCCGATTACTTCCACATCAACCCTGTCGGTTTTAGTCCTGATGACCGGATATTTGACGGGACCGTTTTTCGCGGCATGCCATAGTGGCATTTCGTCAATGGCCCGCGGGCTTCTCGGCCATCGGATCGTCCCACCATGTGGATGGTGGGAATGGAATACCTCAGACCCTCCGTGAACTAGTCTGAACTTGGCAGGATCGCCGAGATAGGATCGAGGAATCGTCGTTGGTGCATCACCAAAAGTGTAAGAACTATAGCCCATCGATTCATCTTCAAAACCGAAATATTCGTGCTGCACATGCATGTTGTTAATGCCAAACGGCTCACTTCGATAATTGAGAGCTCGAGCCCCTGGCCGATAGGCATCGGTAAGAGGATCCCGTTGTGGCAAGAAATCACCATGTTTATTTACCGGACGAAACGCTTCGTCACCAACCTCATGGTAAATCAACACAAACTCACGAAAATCAGGCCCCGTTCCATTTTTGATAATGGCCTGCCATCCGCTGGCCATAGGTGTTGGGTCCCCGTTTCCTAACGGATCCAAATATTCGGAACCGTGTGGTTCAACCACAAAGGTCCCCATGAGACCCATAACCGTTAATTCGCGATCATTACTAAATGTATGAAATTGTCGGCCACCCTCCTGGGTGTCTGGATGGATATACCATTCCATCTCTACGACTTGCCCTTCTTCAGCCACGGTGTCACGATTGGTTGTCGTAGCAGGCTGTCCGGTTTTGCTGATAACCATATTCGAGCCATGAATGTGGAGACTGGCCTCCTCACCAAACTCGAGTTGATTCCGGAGAGTGAATTTCACACAATCGCCTTGATTTCCTCTGATCACAAGAGGTTGAATCCATTGGTTCTGAAGACCGTTTGTCACCGCGCCGGGGTCACCATGACCATCCACCTCTCTCGCTTCCGCATTCTTGGTTTCCTCTTCGCGTACCTTATCGATATTCTCCGTCAGGACATACATGTAGCCCGGATAGTAATCAAGCCATTGGTTGAGGGTAATCTCGGCATTGATGGCGGAAATGTCATATTCCCTGACAGGGGCAGTTGATGGACAATTTCCACCACTCGCCGCAACAGGTTCCACATTCCGATCGGATGCCAAAAGTAAATCCTGGCCTCCTGCGCCATATTGATGCATGTTGGTCATCGTATTATAAAAACCGGTCGCTGTATGGTCGGCATGTTGGGCACCGGATTCGTTTTCCATTCTCAACATGATCCGATCATGTTGGCGTTCTACCATGGCGGCCCGGTTCGGACGACCTTCCTGGGTGTCCTCCATGATTGTCTGCCCCTTTAACCGCTCTGCCCATCCAGGTGATTCTTGATGAACCATTCCCGTGCTGTGCATAACTTTATCCTGGATTTCTTCGGCCAGGAGCGTTCCCCCTGACAAAAAACTTGTTCCCCCGACTAACAATCCAATGGAAAGTGTGGTGATGGCTTTCCTAGATTTCACGTGAAACATGGACCGGCCTCCTTAATGTGAAATAAACTGACAAACCAAAGACTTTTCTTACAAATCAAACAGTCGATAATATTCCATCAAAATGTTGGGAAGGGCCAAAGGTAATCCAATCGATTCAGGCTGTCAAGTCCGAAAGATTTAAGTTTGATTTCATTCGCATTTATCATCAGAAATATTAAAATGGCATACCCGAAATGAAAATGTAAATCTAGGCAAACGGTCGCCGAATGGCTGCCAGTTTAATTCCCCTTCAGATTAAAAATTCTGACTTTTAGAAACTACGACATCGTGAGGCGGGAAACATGGGCAGTAAACTGCTGTTGCAGAATTGTGGTAATGGGACCAGGCTTTCCATCCCGTAGCGTTTCCCCATTAACTTGAATGACTGGCAGAATTTCAATTGTGGTACCCACAAGAAAGGCTTCGTCGGATTGCAGGAACTCTGAAATAGGAATAGGTCGAAATTGGACGTTTAAACCTTTTGCCTGAGCTAAGGTCACCACCTGCTGTTGCGTCACACCGGCGAGAACCAAATGATTGCGTTCCGGAGTGATAATTGTGCCATTTTTCACAGCAAAGATATTACTGGTAGCCCCTTCGGTCACCTGTCCGTCTCTCACAAAAATTCCCTCAAAGGCATTGGCCTCCCGGGCCTTTTGCTTAGCCAATACATTCGGAAGCAAATTCAGGCTTTTTATATCACAGCGGTGCCAACGTGTATCAGGTAGGGTAATGACATTGACTCCCCGTTGGCAGACTTCTGTCGGCAAGGCAACCATTTTCCGAAATGCCAAAAAGACCGTTGGTTCTCCAATTGGGGGGAAGATATGCTCCCGTGGAGCCACCCCTCTGGTCACCTGAATATAGATTTTCCCTTCCTGATACCCACTCTGCTGAAGGCCGTGAAGTAGGAGACGCTGAAATTCGGCTTGTTCTAAAGAAAAAGGGAGCTGGATTTCTTTGGCACTCCTAACGAGCCTCTTGAAATGCTCACCCAAAAAGGCGGGAACCCCATGATAAGCACGAATAACCTCATAGACACCATCCCCAAATAAGAACCCACGATCATCCGGAGAGATCTTCACCTCTCCTAATGGAGAAAAGTGTCCATTGAGATACCCGATATCCGGCATGATGAAAATTTATTCAGGAAGGTGACTGCAGGACAATGACCTTAAAAATCCGTCGATCCTCTGCTGTAAACTTCCAAGCCATCCTTTTACTAAATTCCAAATGATGGGTCCCTGGTTCCAACGCTTGAAATTCAAATGATCGCCGACCGGAATCTACCGCATTATTACTAACAGTTCGAAGAAATTCATCTCCCACCAATCCCAGCGCTTTAGGGTCATAACTTGGCACCCATTGTTCCCCGCGGGTCCGATCTTCCCATAAATGCACCATAAAGGTGGCCGATTTGAACACCTGAATAGTTTTTGTCTGCACCTGCTCTATGTTCATGCTTTCACCTTGACGAAACCTTGACTCCTTGTTACGCCTGTAAAATCTATCATTCTCCTGTCAGCCAATCACGTTTTTTCAGACAGACAAAAACATTTCCCTTATCAACCACCACATCATAATTGACCACACAATAACCTCCGCCATCTGGCCCGAATCCCGATCGAATGTCAAATTGTTGATGATGCCACGGACAAGAAACCACAAAACCTTTCAATCGGCCTTTCCCCAATGAGGCTCCCTGGTGCGGACAAATATCATTAATAGCAAAGCACCGATCATCAATGCGAAATACAGCCACACTTTTCCCGCCGACCTTGAATACACGCCCTTTTCCTTTGGGGATATCCTCCAGCTTCCCGACAAACACAAATCCCTCTTTGGGACTCAATGGTTCATGTATCCTGCAGTCCATATCACGCTCGGAACTGGAATCATTCATCATCCGTTCATCTTTACGAGACAAGCAATGTAAAGGTTACCTGCGCACCTATCTTAATTTTGGCTTGGTCCACAAACCCAGCATTGGCTTCAACAATATAACGCGCATCTTGAGGCGGGGGACCATACCAGGGACATTGCCTTTCACGGCATGGAAGAGCCCCTTCGACTATGTGCACGACAATTTTACTCTCATCGACCCAAATCACATCAACAGGAAATTGAAACTCTTTTGTCCAGACCCGATGGAGACCGGAATCTTCAAAAATATAAATCATTCCCTCATTGGGAGGAAGAGCATTTCTAAATGCCAATCCGAATAAAAGTTTTTCCGGTGTATCCGCAACCTCCGCTTTCAATACACCACCCTCGGGAAAATTTATATTGATAACCTGTGTCTGTTCCGGAGCATTAAACAATAATGCGCCGGAAATCAGGAACAAGGCCATTACCAGAAGAAAGATAATTCGCTTTTTACTTGGAGCCCCTTTACCTTTGAGAAAAGACAACATGATTTTACATATTTCCTTATTTTTCTTCCCTTGCCTCGGTCCATGGAAATTTCCCCAGGCAAGCTCAATTCAATCATTTCCCGATTTGCTCAAACAACAGACGAGGGATAAGATATTAAGATATCATGTAGATTGTTAATATTTCAGCCACAATGAAATATGGATAAAAAGCCCTCTCTCGACATTCAACACAAAGTAAACCTTTACCTCATACCATGGAGGCCTCGTATGCGCTACCTCCCAACTCTCCTGCTCGGAATCTCTTTGGTATTCATTTCCTTTACCAGCACCTCAGCTCACCCTTCGATTTCAACCGCCATCGACCGGTTTGTCTCTACCCTGTACCCAAAGGGTAGCCATTACTTCTGGGTGATTAATAACACCACAACCGAATCCCCCGAAGAAATAATTGTCGACCTCAACACCAGCGTCAGAAATTTACCTGATGAGGCACCGACAGAGAGTCGTTTTTTATTATTGGTTGTAGAAGGAGAACTGTTTGCGGCTCAGAAAATTCCGTTGAATGCTAATGTGGATTGTCGTAGCGATGAGGAAGTGTAGTTGATAAAGGCATTCATATATTAAATAAGCCCCATCCCTTATGAAAAGGATGGGGCTTATCTTTACAAAACTCTACGTCTGAATAATTTCTACTTGGTCAACACTAATAATTGTCCACCAAGGTGGGCTGAATGTAGTTGACACTTATAATTCAACAAACTGTTCGAAGTCACATAGGTGAGATCACTGATGGGTATCCCAATATACTTGGTCTCACCTGGAGCCAACTCAAGGTTGATTTCCATCGTAGTTGGACCAGTCTGTGTGGAAGCCGCGGAAAGAGAAAAACCGTGCGCCTCCTTCATAGTATTGGTGACCTTGACCAAAACCGGCCTTCCGGCTCTACCACCTGTCGCACTGGAAATAAGACTCAAAATTGATACCGGAGGATACCAGACTTTCTTGCCACCAATTTCCATGGCATTTAACTCAATATCCACATCCAACTTTTGGAATGGCTGGCCCACGACAGATCCTGTTTCAAGGTCGCCAATTTCCACACCACCGGACTGTAACGCAAATGCTGCTGAACTTCCGGCCACAACGAACACTACACTTAAAAGGACGGATAGAAGCACTCTGTGCATCGCCTACCTCCTCATTGAGAAGCTGTTGATAATGAAAGTTTTACCTGAAAAACGCAAGCCAAATTTCTTATTTATACCGTCTTAGTTTTCAACAAGAGGGTTGGTTATAGCATATGACATTCTTCGACGCAAGATGGTATTTATAATTGCAATTCTTGGAGATTAAAATAGGAAAGTGTGCCCTATTAAATCAATAAGAGTACTAAGAAATACTCAACCCTTTTTCATTTTTTTTAGGATTAAGATTCCTTTCCTCAATGAAGAATGGGTTTTTATAACGGGGCAATTATTTTTTTAAGACTATTTTTCTCTTATTTCTCAACATACCTAATAGCCAATCCCAAAAGTCCCATTATCTTTCAAACATTAATCCTCAATGCTTATCCATGCACAAACATATTATGCTCTCGTTCCCATCCAATGGATGATTCAGGCCCATGCCCTGGGATCACAAGCGTGCTTTCCTTGAGGGTGTACAAGCGTTCTCGAATAGATCGCTCGATTATCTGACCATCTCCACCCCAAAGATCAGTTCGGCCAATTCCGCCACGAAACAAGGTATCCCCTGAAAACACCAAACTTTGGCTTTCAAAGAAAAAACAAACCGAGCCAGGAGTGTGGCCAGGAGTATGGATCACGGTTCCCGTATAGGGACCAACTTGCACTTCTGACTCATCTTTAATCCATTTGTCCGGCGGAGGGACAGGCACATAAGGAATATTAAACATTCGACATTGAATTTCCAGCATGCCCCAAAGATCCTGATCTTGCGGATGCAAAAACAGGGAAGCCCCGGTCGCCTCCTTAATATGACCGGAGGCTAGGAAATGGTCAAAATGGGCATGCGTATGCAAAACGGCAGTGACCGTGAATCCCATGGCATCAATTTCCCCGAGTATGCGCTCAGGGTTTCCCCCTGGGTCCACCACAATGGCCTGTTTAGTTTCGTTATCACCGATGATCGAACAATTACATGAAAGTGGAGGGACGGGGAAAGTTATTCTAATAAACTGATCCATTCCAGATTCCTCATAATGTTTCAACACGACCTACCTTCCACCCTTAAGATGTCTTCAGATTTTCACGATTTCTCAAAGGAATAACAGATTATTCCCCATTCTTTATACCCCCCTCAATATGGAAGTTTGAAATAAGAACTGATTAGGAATAAAATACCTAATAAAAGGTACCCATTTGATCAAATCACAACACTATCCTCCATTCACGGATGCGCTGAGCCGGTGAAAACTCAAGCATTCTTCCAGCGCCCGCGAACATCCCGGCAGAGGCAAGATATACTCCCCTGCAGTGTGAGCAAGGCCTTTTACCTTTTGGCAGCCATACTCCTACTCTTTCTCACCGGGTGTCCCGAAGATCATTCTGCTTTTCAAGAAGAAAATAAAAAGCTGACCAAAAAGATCGACAAATTGGAGTCATTTATTCAATCTCTGCAGGAAGGCAATAAAGTCCTACAACAACAAATCGACCGGCTGAACCAAGATGCTAGAACAGCCGAAGCGACACACAAAGAACAACTTCGGGATGCACAGGCTCAAATGGCGGAACTGGCAAACAGCCCCAAAAAAGATGGAGCCAAAATTAAAATATTGGAAGAAGAACATCGAAAGTTGGAAGGAGAAAACAAATGGCTCAGGAGCCAAAGGGACCAGATGAGGAAGACCCTTACCCTTCATCAAATTGGTGGTCAAAGCCAGGAGTTGCCGTTTCCCTTTTCCTTAGCTTCAGAAATCATAGAAGGCGCACTCACAAAAAACGGCTATTCAATACTTTCCAGCATGCAAACAGATCAAAAAGCCGTCTATATTACTGATCGCAAAACGTCACTTCCTCCCTCACTGGAACTATCAGGTTTTCGGAACCAATACCTCCTCTCGATTGAGAAAGGGCCTTCCGATCATACCATCATTTGGGTCCGTGCCGAATTCGAAAAAATTTCCAAAAACGGCCAGATGTTCTCAGCTCAGCAATCTGAAGTCACCGATATTGAACTGCGCCTCATTCAGGAAATTCATCAAGCCCTGTCTACCGGAGCAGCAGCCCAGGCCAAGAACTTTTAAATCCCTGCCAAGCAGAAGTTCCCAATCCACTATTCACCTGATCAGGTCACTGACAGACAGAACCGATTTTCCTAGGAACCGTCGTGGTTACGTCGATGCCCCCTGAGATGCGAGGAGGTAGCCCTGAATAAGAAGTTCGGCTTCCTGTTTGACAAGGGAACTTGCCTCAGGAAACATCTGCCCAATAAATTTCACAAATAAATCAATTTTGAGCAAAAAGAAATCATACTCAATCCCACACTCAGATGTTCGAGGATGGGCAAACCAAAATTCCACAAATTGTTTCAATGAAATCCCGTATTGGGCCAAAAGATCACACGCATTGGGAAACATCACCCTCACATCTCCACCCCATGTGAGAATTTCATATGGTAAATACTGAGTCGCATACACATGAAGCCCCATATTCATTTCAGCATCCAAAGAACCAGGTACATCCAGCCGACCACTCAGGACTTCTCTGACCAGTGCCATGTACTCCCTGTATTGGAGGGTTAATCCATCACGGGTTTCCCTAGAAGGCTCGACGTTTTCCACTGGAAAGTTTGATTCCCTTTGCAATTCTGTGGCAGACGAACGCACCTGAGCAATCAAATGCCCCGGAGGCTCTACCATCTCCATCACCATTTTCATTTCCCGGCAGATAAGCGGTATGGGCTTATTGTCTACTTCTAAGGCGATTCCTTTGAGATTGAGAAGACGAGAATCCCCTAAAACCCGAGTCAGGAGCATAAGTAATTCGTCTGGGATGGGAGCCTCATGGGCATCAATCCAATTTTGGGGTCCGTGTGGCTCTGCATCAAGTCCGGTGTGGATGTTCGGATGGCAATCCAGACCGGCGATATGAATTTCAATGACTCTCTCCAGGGGAAATTGCTCAAGAAAGGCTTCGAAAAACGATTCCAGCCCCTGTTTTCGCCAAGCGCCGGAATATCGATAGGCCGTCCAGACGTGGCCCAGATCCAATACCAACCCGCAGGGTGACTTGGCTGAAATGTTCGCGAAAAATTCTGCATAAGGCATCTCACCCATCGAAAAATAGGTTAAGGGCGGAACCTCCAAAAGCAGCAATGGCGAGCTGACCTGCTGTCCCCAATCAAATTGATCGAGCTGCAGCTGAGCATTCCACGTCTGGTAAGCCGTAATTTCTGCAGAAGCTCTGGTAAATACGGGAGGCAAGTAGGTCCCGAACGAAAAGCCGCCTATTTCTTTGGCCGCACATTCTTGATTAACCCAATGAGGCTGTAACATTCGAAGATTGAAGGCAGTAGCCTGTAATCGCTCTTGAGAATTGTACGCGGTGTCCCAATCAGGTTGTGTGACCCAAATCCCCTCGGCATGGTAGGCCAGAGGAATGTCAGAAAGTCGGGCTCGAACCATCGCCAAAGCCTCCGAAGCCGCATGAAAGATTTCAAGATAGGCCATCGGGATTTGCTGACTTCGAAGTTCCTCGTATAGGTCAAATATATCAGGTGAATACACATCCACCGATAAACCAAGGCCCAGAAATGGAATCCTGCCTGCCCGCCGAAGGAACTCTTCGTAAATAGCCTCCCCACGTGACAAATCTGTATAGCGCAAAGGTTTCCTCATTCAGTGACTTAAGAAGCTAAGGGGATAATAATCCAGAGGAAAGACGTTCAAAAAATGCGCGTCAGCAAGCTCAATATTACCGGGACGAACAGAGCAGGGGAAGGAGGCATAGTCACAGCCACGTGACGGACGGACTGCTGTTGGTAGGACTCAACACCTTCTTGATGATCTGTGATGGACACACACCCACTTTACATTTCACAAGAGCTTTTGAAAAACCGACCTAAGCGGAAAACATCCAGGAATGGAAAGAAATCAGGACACCCGAAAGGATCGTCCAGCTTGTAGATACCGGTGAATCCCGGCCGCAGACTTTCTACCTTCTGCAATAGCCCAGACAATCAAAGACGCGCCACGCTTAGTGTCCCCTGTGGCAAACACCCCATCCATATTAGTCATGAAGTGTTCATCAACAGCCACATTCCCACGAGAATCATATTGAAGCCCAAGAGAATCCAGCAGGCCCCCTTTAACCGGCCCGACAAACCCCATCGCCAACAAGACCAGCTCAACATCCATCTTGATCTCGGCCCCGGGAACAGGAACCACCTTTCCATTCTCAAAATTCACACGGGTCGCATGCAATCTGGTGAGGTGCCCATTTTCCCCTGAAAACTTTGTGGTGGAGATACTCCATTCGCGATCACACCCTTCTTCGTGGGCATGCGACGTTCGTAATTGCATGGGCCATAAAGGCCATGGTGTCGATTGAGCCCGATTCGGTGGAGGTTCGGGTAACAACTCAAATTGATGAGCTTCAACACACCCTTGACGATGAGCCGTACCAAGACAATCCGATCCCGTATCACCACCACCGATAATCACCACCCGTTTGCCTTTAGCCGATATGTGCTCTCCCAGAAGGGTATCCCCGGCCACTTGCTTATTCTGTTGAGTAAGATAATCCATGGCGAGATGAACGCCCTTAAGATCTCTTCCTGGAACGGGCAATTCTCTTGGTTGCTCGGCCCCCATCGCCAGCAACACCGCATCATAGTCACGACGGAGTGCCTCGACAGTGGTGTCCACACCAACGCACACGCTAGTCTGAAAGGTCACCCCCTCTTTCCGCATCTGCTCCAATCGACGGTCTAATACCCACTTCTCCATTTTAAAATCTGGAATACCATAGCGAAGCAAGCCTCCAATCCGATCAGCCTTTTCCAAAACTGTCACTTCATGACCAGTCCGGGCTAATTGTTGGGCCGCCGCCAACCCTGCTGGACCCGACCCGACAATGGCAACCCGTTTCCCGGATGAGACAACCGGTAGCACCGGTTCAACCCACCCTTCTTCAAACCCTTTATCAATAATATTCCATTCAATGACTCGGATAGAGACCGGATCGCTATTAATGCCTAACACACATGCTGACTCGCATGGAGCCGGACAGAGACGTCCGGTAAACTCAGGAAAGTTATTGGTGGCATGAAGCGCCTTGAGGGCATCTTTCCATCGTCCCTTATGTACCAGATCGTTCCATTCCGGGATCAAATTCACCACAGGACAGCCAGAGGGGCTTTGACAAAATGGCACCCCGCAATCCATACAGCGTGCACCCTGCGTTTTGAGTTTGTCGTCGGAAAAGGGTTCATAAATTTCTTTCCAATCGAGAACCCGTAGCTCAACCGGCCGTCGTTGAGGTCCTTCCCGTTTATATTTCAAAAAACCACGAGGATCAGCCACGGCTCACCGCCTCCCGCTCCCGTTGAGCATGTTCTTTGGCCAAGGCCGTTTTCCTTTCCTGCAGCACTCGCTTGTAATCACTGGGCATGACTTTGACAAATTTCGGCAACATCATATCCCACGATTCAAGAACCCTCCTGGCATTGGCACTTTGGGTGTAACGAAGATGGGCCTCTATCATCCCACGAAGGGTCTGTTTATCTTCCGATGACACAACAGGTTCTAATTCCACCATGCCCATATTGCAACGTGCGGGGAATTGCCCATCCTCATCCAACACATAGGCATCGCCTCCGGACATCCCGGCCGCAAAATTACGTCCCGTTTTCCCAAGAACCACCACCACACCCCCGGTCATATATTCACACCCATGATCACCGGTTCCATCAATGACGGCCCGTGCGCCACTATTCCGGACAGCAAACCGTTCTCCCGCAATGCCATAAAAATACCCTTCACCACCTGTCGCCCCATAGAGGGACGTGTTCCCGATCAGAATCGTGTCTTCCGGCGAATACGTCACTCCCTTCGGTGGAATCACAATAATTTTCCCTCCAGAGAGACCTTTCCCCAAATAGTCATTCGACTCGCCTTCCAGAATGAGCGTAATACCCTTCGACAAAAAGGCACCAAAGGATTGTCCAGCCGATCCGGTAAACTTAATCCGAATCGTGTCAGAAGGGAGTCCATCCGGCCCGTACCTACGGGCAATATGGCTTGACAGAACAGTCCCGGTGGTCCGGTTTACATTTCGTATAGGCAGATCCAAGGAAACCGACTCTCCCCGCTCAATGGCTGGTTGACACCATTCCGCCAATTGATTATCCAAAATCTCCTTCAGACCGTGATCTTGTTTTTGCACACACGATGTGGCCACTTCAGGACCGACATCCGGCTTGATCAATAACGGAGACAAATCCAGCCCTTTGGCTTTCCAATGATCAACAGCTTTATGCACTTTGAGCTTATCCACACGTCCGATCATCTCCCGAATGGTCCTGAATCCGAGCTTTGCCATCAGAGAGCGAATTTCTTCCGCCACAAACATAAAGAAGTTCACAACATGCTCTGGTTTCCCCGTAAATTGTTTTCGCAACTCCCCATCTTGGGTGGCCACTCCTACCGGACAGGTATTGAGGTGGCATTTCCTCATCATGATGCACCCCTCAACGATCAATGGCGCCGTAGAAAAACCGAATTCTTCCGCCCCCAAGAGCGTGGCAATCACCACATCACGGCCCGTTTTAAGTTGGCCGTCGGTTTCCACTCGAATACGTCCACGCAGATCATTGAGCACGAGCGTCTGGTGCGTTTCGGCCAGACCCAATTCCCAGGGTACTCCCGCATACTTGATGGAGGATAAGGGAGAAGCCCCGGTTCCACCGGAATCACCGCTGATAAGGACTTTATCGGCATGAGCCTTTGCCACTCCTGCCGCCACGGTTCCGACCCCGACTTCGGCCACGAGTTTCACGGAAATCGCGGCTTCGGGATTGGAATTCTTCAGGTCAAAAATGAGTTGTTTGAGATCCTCGATAGAATAAATATCATGATGAGGAGGGGGCGAGATCAGTTGCACTCCTGGCGTGGAATACCGAAGCCTGGCAATAATTTCATCCACCTTGTGTCCCGGCAACTGTCCTCCTTCACCAGGCTTAGCCCCCTGGGCCATTTTGATCTGCAATTCCCGGGCATTCACCAGATAATGTGCCGTCACCCCAAAACGACCGGACGCCACCTGCTTTATATAGGAATTTTTGGAATCCCCGTTTGGCAAGGGGTTAAATCGTTCCGGGTCCTCGCCGCCCTCTCCGGTATTACTTTTGGCACCGATGCGATTCATGGCGATGGCCAATGTTTCATGCGCTTCTTTACTGATTGCCCCAAATGACATGGCACCCGTGGTAAATCGCTTCACAATTTCACTGGCAGGTTCCACGTCCTCAAGGGGGATGGGTTCGGCTGCCCAGTTAAACTCAAACAACCCACGAAGATTCGAGCGCCGTTGGTCTTCCTTATTCACGAGGGCTGAAAAATCGGCATAGGCTTTGGCATCATTCGCACGCGACGCATGCTGAAGTTTGTAAATCGTTTCAGGATTCCAATTATGATGCTCTCCCTGAATCCGATAATGGATTTCGCCACCAAAATCTAATTGGCGCATGGGGACGGGACGATAGGCCAGAGCATGCCGGCGCAAGGTCTCTTCACCCACCTCACTGAGACCAATGCCTTCGATCCGTGAAGCCGTTCCGGTAAAAAACCGATCAATCAACTGGTTATTCAGGCCAATAGCCTCAAAAATTTGAGCGCCACAATAGGACTGGACCGTAGAAATCCCCATCTTTGAGAAAATTTTCAGCAATCCTTTGTTAACTGCCTTGATAAACTTGGATTCGGCCGTCGCCGCATCGACACTTTCAGGAAAATACCCTTCCCGTTCCATATCCACGAGGGACTCAAACACCAAATACGGATTGATGGCCCCGACTCCGTATCCAATGAGGCAGGCAAAATGATGCACATCACGCGGTTCCCCTGTTTCCAGAATCAACCCGACCTCTGTTCGGGTTTCTTCTCGAACCAGATGATGATGAACGGCTGAGACCCCCAATAAACTGGGAATAGGTGCCCACTCGGCATTAATGCCTCGATCGCTCAGAATCAGAAACTTTTCCCCATCCTTAATTGCTCTCGAAGCTTGCTGACATAATTGATCAAGAGCTGCAGCCATGCCCTCAGGTCCCTCAGCCACGTTAAAGAGCAATGAAAGGGTCTTACTTTTAAAGTGAGGATCTCCAATCATGCGAATCTTTTGCAGGTCAAGATTGCTAAGGATCGGTTGCTGCAATTTAATCCTTCGACAGGCCTCAGGAATCTCCGCAATAACGTTCGGCTTAGGCCCTATGTTGGTGAAAAGGGACATCACCAGATGCTCCCGGATCGGATCGATAGGAGGATTCGTGACTTGAGCAAACAATTGTTTGAAATATTTGAAAAGAAGTTGCGGCCGTTCGGACAACACGGCTAAAGGCGTATCGGTTCCCATTGAAGAAATAGGCTCTTCACCGGTTACCGCCATAGGAATCAACACCATTTTCAATTCTTCCACCGTATACCCAAAGGCTTGCTGGCGTTGGCGCAACGTCGGATGATCGGGTTGCGGCACATTGAGTGGCTCAGGCAGTTCATCTAAAGACACCCGATATTGCGTTAACCATTGTCGATAGGGCTTCCGTTTGGTGATATCGGCTTTAATTTCTTCGTCGTCAAGAATACGCCCTTGGACGGTATCCACGACAAACATCCGACCCGGTTGCAGGCGTCCCTTCATGCGAATGGTCTTAGGATCTACCGGAAGCACTCCTGCTTCTGAAGCCAACACCACGACATCATCCTTGGTAATTTGATACCGGCAGGGACGCAGACCATTCCGATCCAAGGTCGCACCGACAAGTTTCCCATCGGTAAAGCACACGGCCGCTGGTCCATCCCACGGTTCCATCACGGCCGCGTGATATTCATAAAACCCTCGTCGGTCAAAATCCATTTGAGGATTTCCCACCCACGGTTCCGGAATCAACATCATCATGGCATGAGGCAGGGACCGGCCGGCCATCACCAAAAACTCAATGGCATTATCCAAACAGGCTGAATCGCTTTGCGTGGAATCATCGATAATCGGAAAGAGTTTTTTCAGATCCTCTCCAAATAGTTCAGAGGCCAGCCGCCCCTGTCGGGCCCGCATCCAATTGACATTCCCCTTCAGCGTATTAATTTCGCCATTATGGACCGAATAGCGATAGGGATGGGCTAAGGCCCAGGTTGGAAACGTGTTTGTACTAAAGCGGGAATGCACAAGGGCCAACGCCGAGGTAAATGTGGGATCCGCAAGATCGGGATAAAACAGTGAAACCTGTTCAGGCAACAACATTCCCTTATAGACAATCGTGTTGCCGGATAGACTGGATATATACACCCATTCTTTCCCCGGGAGAGCTGATTCCCGAACGGCCCGGGTTATGCGTTTACGAATGACATACAGTTTTCGTTCAAACTGCATCGGATTCAGTAATTCACGTGCGACAAAAAACTGTCGAATGGCGGGCATCGTTTTTCGAGCCTGTTCCCCGATTTGATCCTCTTTGGCTGGAACATCACGCCACCCTAAAAATCTTTGACCCTCTTCCCCTATGATCGCTTCAAAGACGGCTTCGCACTGTTGCCTGGTCTTGGCATCCTGGGGCAAAAACACCATGCCTACCCCATAGGCCCCGGCTACCGGAAGGTCGATACCAGATTCAGTGGCAACCCGATGAAAAAAATCATGGGGTATCTGGGAGAGAATTCCTGCCCCATCGCCGGTACATGGGTCAGATCCTTGTGCTCCCCGATGAGTCAGATTTTTGTTGACCTCCAGGCCCTTTTCTATGATGTCGTGTGATTTTTGCCCCTTTATATGGGCAACAAACCCGATTCCACAGCCATCATGCTCATTTCCAGGATGGTAGAGGCCTTGGGCTGAAGGCAATCCCGGGAGATTCCACACTGGTTGGTTATGCACCTGTTTCACGTTTCACCTAAAAAATGTTGTTGGCCATCGTCACGAGGGAGACACGCCACCCCTTAGCAGAGACTCAATGGGCCATGTATGCCTTTGTGTGGTCCCGGAGAGCGACGGAAGAATAAGGGAAGAACGAATCAAAATTAAGGAACAACATTAATGGATGGTCAAAAAATCTGTCAAGACGATCCCCTTTTCCCTATGGAAATTTTTCCATACAGCCATTTGGTTTTTAAAAATATGTTGATCGATTTCCAGCATGTGGTTCAGCTTGACAATCCACAGGCTACCCCCTAGTATCGCCGCCATGCATCAGGAACCAGCCCTCAGAGACCTGGAATCCATGGAGGATGTGTGGGAAGCCTTTCGGCCGGACCTAATTGAGGTTGAAAGCCAGATTACCAAACACCTTGAATCGCATGCCCCGCTCATAAATACCGTCGCTGGTCACATCTTTGCCAGTGGAGGGAAACGTATCCGTCCGCTGCTTCTGATTCTCTGCGCTCGTCTCTGTGGATATCTCCAAAAAGACTTTTTGTTGCTGGGCAGTCTCGTCGAGTTTATTCATACGGCCACGTTATTACATGATGACGTCTTAGACGAAGCCGACCTCCGACGGGGACAACCTACCGCAAGGAAACTCTGGGGAAACCAGGCCAGCATCCTTGTGGGCGATTATTTGTATTCTCAGGCCATGGCCCTGATTGCCACCTTCCACAATCATGGCATCAACGAAGCCTTAGCGGATGCCTGCCGAAAGATGGCTGAAGGGGAGGTTCTTCAACTCTGCGCCAATAGTCAACCACACCTATCGGAGGCCGCCTACCTCAAAATTGTTGAATATAAAACAGCAGCCCTTGTTGCTGCCTCCTGTAAGGTTGGGGCGATCGTTGGAGGTGCCTCAATCGAAGAACAAGCCGCTCTTTATCGGTTTGGCTATCATCTTGGCATGGCCTTTCAATTGGCTGATGATCGCTTGGATTATGCGGCAGACCGTGCAAAACTCGGTAAAGCCCTTGGTCAGGATATTCGCCAGGGCATGATTACCATCCCATTACTCCACCTTCTCCAGACTTGCTCTTCTCAAGACAACCAATGGATCACCGAAAAGATTTTGGCCCATGCCATTGAAGATGAGGACGTCACGAAAATCATCCAATTAATGCAGAAACAAGGATCACTGGCCTATTCCACCGCTCGAGCACGGGAGTTCGTCGAAGCCGCGGCCCTTGACCTTGAACCGTTCTCCGCCTGCACCGCCAAACGATCCCTCTCCATCACCGCCTGCTACATGGTCAACCGCGACCAATAACACTCCAAAATTCTTCGTAGTTCCTTTTTCGAAGTATAAGAATCGAGCATTGGCTCATTCTTCGCCTAAGCCCATCCTCCACCCCCTGTCATTCCCGCCAGTTTTTGGCGGAAATCCATCTTCGCTTTTGAAAGTCCCCAAAACGGTGTTTTAAGACAATGCGTCTTACTCGTTTATCAAATGACCATGTCTGAGCGATGTTCAATGTTGCCGGGTCTTGCCCCGGCAGGCAAGGTCCTTTTCTTTCGGGAAAAGGACCCAAAACCATTGACGCTCAGTCCGACCTCATTAGATAGGACGGCCGCGGAATACAAGAGGGCGGTCCAACTCGCGGAGGCTGTCCTGAGTCGGGGCGAAGGGCTCAAACAAGGCCCGCCAAGAAAAAAGAGCGCCCGTCCCCATGATCGGACAGCAGGCGTCGTAAGCAAATGAACAACACACCATGAAAAAAGTGGCTGACAGGCGCTGTACCGAAGGCGCGGCGAAAATGGAGAAATCGATTTTTTGCTTAACACATAGGCAGGAGTCATTTGTAACACAGGAGTTAAAGCCTAAAAACCGGAACGGGTGAATTGAAAGGTCAGGGGACTGCCTAATTACCCTGCCAACATGGGCACGTGCTAGACCAGCCCGCCGACGCGAGCGCTTCGGAGTTAGGCTCAGATACGACTATCGTAAACCGACTCAAACGCAAATGTTCGAAATTTCGCCCCATATGACGTAAGATTAAGAATGGCTGAACACTATCTAATTTCTCGCCGCCTAAGCCTGGCTTTCCCCTCGCTAAAAAAAATCGTGTGGAAAATTGAAGCATGGCTATTCGCTGGAGTTTTTCTGGTATTAAGGGCATTACCTATGCAGTTTTCGGGGGCGCTTAGTGGCGGGATTTTCAAAACATTCGCAGGTTTCACTCCAAGGATTAATACAGCCAAAAAAAATTTGCGACTGACCTTTCCCGATAAAACCGAACAAGAGATCCAGCAACTTAGCCGAGAAACCTTTCACAGCCTGGGGCTTGCTCTTTCAGAATTGATTCATATGCTTACAGTGTGGGAACAGCGTGACCAACGCCTTGAATTTTCCGTTGCCCCAGAGAGCGAAGAAGTTTTGTGCGGTGATCGACCCATCGTTTTTGTTACTGCACACACCCAAGCCTGGCAATTCACGAATTTTTTGGCAGCACAATTTAGTTTGCGTGTCTCTATCATCTATGCACCGGAGTCCAACCCCTATCTTAGAGAGTTTTTTTTCAAATTACGCAACGCCTTCCCCGTACGCCTGGTATCCCGTGATGGTGGTATTCGAACGCTGGCTCGCGAACTCAAGAATGGCCATTCCATTGGTTTGGCCATAGATACGCGGCTGGACGGTGCCGAAATGATCCCCTTCTTTGGTATTGAGGCACCCACGAATACCACGCCGGCTCGCCTTGCCTTGCGCAACCAATGCGCTTTTATCCCGGTTCATGTGGTGCGACTGCCGGACTATCGTTACCGAATCTGTGTGGACAAACCAATACTCCCCGACAACCCTTCAGCATCTTCCTCGGAACAGGCTATCGATATGACGTGTCAATTGAATCGAAAATTTGAACAGTGGATTAGAGAAGCACCGGGACAATGGATATGCCTGAAACGTCGCTGGCCTAAAAAGTCAAAGGTAGATAGAGTAGAAGTAGAGCACTAGCCCTCCCCTGTGACTACTCTCGAACCCTTCGACGCACGAGAATACGCCAAAACCGCCGTCTCGACCTCGAACCGTTCTCCGCCTGCATAGCCAAACGATTCCTCTCCATCACCGCCTTCTACATAGTCAACCGCGATCAATAGCCTCTCCTTCCAACAATAAATCCGGTATTGAATGTCCTAAGGAATAGCCTTCTTCCTTACACACCTACAAAGCCTGCATGTATTTTTTCCCGTCATTCCCCCAAGTTTTAGCGGAAATCCATCCTGTCATCAATCCGTGTGACCGCTTGAACGGTGGAAGCTCACGCCCTTGAGTTATATCCAAGCGATTTTTGATGTTGCCGGGTCTCGCCCCGGCAGGCGAGTTCCTTTTTTTCGGGAAAAGGACCCAAAACCATTGACGCCCAGTCCGACCTCCTTAAATAGGACGGCCGCGGAATACAGGAGGGCGGTTCAACTCGCTCTGCTCAGACAAGGCCCACCGAGAAATAAGAGCGCCCGTCCCCATGGTAGGACAGCAGGCGTCGGAAACAAATCCCCATCACACCAAGGGAGTAGGTGCCATCCGTTATACCGAAGGAGCGGAACAAAGGAGGTTCCGTTCTTGCTTAAAAAAGTGGTCAGGAAGGTTTCCAATTACCAATCCATGTAACAGAACTGCCTAGTCGGTTACACTTTCCTTCAACACCATGCATTAGGGGTGGCTTTGGACCAGAACCGAAGCCATAGAGAAAAAGGCGTTCCTTTCATACGTTTGTTGGGCGTCATCTGCCACTACGCTCGATGGTTCGACCATTTGGCATTCCGAAAGTATTTTAGTTCAGCCTGAATGTCGCAAACTTGCTGCTCATTTTCAGCCGTCCATTCGGGCATGTGCAGATTTACGATATCTTCAGAATAACCATTTTCGGAAGTGCCAGGGCGGTCAGTTGCTATACCTACTACAGTAGTGACATCAGGCGCTCTGCCTCTTATGACCAAACATCTTAGTTTCAACTCTTGAGCGCGATACTCTCTCATGCTGCTTTTCCCAATCAGGAAGACGAAGGCTGTGTTCGCATGTCCTAATGCGGCACGTGAAGTGATTTTTAGCTCGGAGTTCTTTAGAAATGCCATGAAAGCTTTGGTCTTCCCCCGAATTTACGGACACATCTAAAAAGCCTCATACTAGGCAAGGAGGTGTGTCATGGAGCAACGGAGAAAGTACAGCCAAGAGTTTAAGCAGGAAGCCGTTCAACTGACCAAACAGGCCGGTGGGGCGATTACCCAAGTGGCGAAGGCTTTAGGCCTTAATGCGGCCATGTTGGGGCGGTGGTGTCGGGAGGCCGGACGGCGAGGGGCGAAAGCTTTTCCAGGCACTGGGATGCCTCACGATCAAGAGTTGGCTCGCCTCAAACGTGAATTGGCCCTGGTCACTCGCGAGCGGGATTTTTTAAAAGAGGCGGCAGCGTTCTTCGCCAAGACCTCCCGATAAGGGATGCCATGATTCAACGTTGTCGCACCATGTTTCCTCTGCGTCTGATGTGTCGTCTCCTCCACGTCTCCCCGAGTGGGTTTTATGCCCGGCAGCGCCGCTCTCCGAGTCCCTGGGCTCAAGACTGTCAGCGCCTGACGGCCGCCATTCGCATCATCCATGCAGACAGTGATGGGGTCTATGGGAGCCCGAAGATCTGGCAGGTGTTACGCAGGCAAGGCGAGGGCTGTGGGAAACATCGTGTTGCCCGTTTAATGCAACGGGAGCGGTTGCGAGGGATTCCTGCTCCCACGCGTTGGAAACGGCGGAGATCTGGAGACCGACCGGCTGGAATCACGAATCAGTTGGCCCGGGATTTTTCAGCCCCAGGTCCGAATGCCAAATGGGTGACGGATATCACCTATATTCCCACGCAAGAAGGCTGGCTGTACTTGGCGGTGGTGCTCGATTTGTTCTCTCGGCAAGTGATTGGGTGGTCGATGCAGCCACAACTGGGACGGGACCTGGTCCTCCAAGCCGTGCTGATGGCCGTGTGGCAGCGGACGAGTGCGGCCCCTGTCATCCTGCATTCCGACCGAGGCACCCAGTATACCTCACAGGAGTTTCAAGCCTTTCTCCAGGCTCATGGGATTGTCAGCAGTATGAGTGGCGTGGGAAGTTGTTATGACAATGCCGTGGCAGAGAGTTTCTTTGGCCTCCTCAAACGAGAGCGAGTCCATCGGCGGCAGTACCAAACCCGGGCAGAGGCCCGCGCCGATATTTTTGACTACATTGAGCGGTTTTACAATCATCAGCGGAGCCACTCCTTTACTCAGGGACTGGCCCCGAAGAATTTTAGGGAGCAACACGATCCACAGTCTTCTTTAACCCGTCCGTGAAACTGGGGGAAGACCACTTCTGCAAGATTAGCTCGGTGCCCCCGTGGTTGTAACGCCATAGCCACGAGAGCCAACTCGTTGTCTGTGACTTTTTTACTGTGCATATCGAACATGCAGTTCGTGAGAAGGTCGGCCGTAAAATTCTCAATTAGCTGATCCCAATAGTATGAATTTTCCAATTCTTTCCGTTTAGCGTCGAATTTTGGGGAATTGGAGTAATACTCCCACAAATTATCATCCAGAATAAGCATATCGGGTTGCTGTGGTAAATCTACTGGCGCTTCAAAGGAATTACCCCAAGATAAATATAGGGCGACAAGGTCCTCTAATCCCCCACCGTCAAACATTAGGTAAACACCATCGTTAATGAGCTTTTCGCTCTTTGTTAGAAATTCAACAAGGTCTGTGATGGTATCTAACGCGCCTAACAGTACGTCGACGCTTTTCTCATTACAAACATGAACAAATCCATTCCCCAAATCACCCCATTTGAACGGGACTTTACCTGCTCCGCCTAGCGACACCGAGCCTCGGTGGACGATGCGTTCTTCCTTTGCGGGTAGCCTAACCATACGCCCATCGTTGCGTTCAAATTCGACAGTCGTTTCAAGCCACCGTTCAGCGCCCCAGATTTGTGCTGCGGATTTTTTAACTGCGTTTTTCATCCAACGATCCAAGCCGGTTTTGTCACCAGTATCTTTATAATTACATTCCTTTACAGAGATGATGACGATATGAGGGCCGCAAACAATGAGGCAATCGCAAAGCTCTTTATTCTTTTTGCCCTTTGGATTGGGATGTGTCCACAGCTTAAGAAATGATTGTTCGCACAGAGCGGTTACGAATCGTTCTGACGGAGTAAACCCATCATGCATTTCAAGTCCTTTTATAATGACGCCCTTTGTTTTGACAAACTCATGTAACACTATAAGGTATTCTGTTACATTTTCAGGCTATCCAGACTATGGTTGGTGGCTAAATTCTTCCTGTTTCAAAACCTTATTAAAACCCTCTGCTTATAGGGTATAGTCAAAAATGTAACAGTTCTTTAGTGGAAGTGTTAAATTTTTAGTATTTTTTGTCATCCCAGATGCTCATCCTTTTTAACCAATTCTTTCCTATCGCAAATCTCCCGCAACGGCTTAAACTTTTCTTGGCAACATTTGACCACAAGCACTAAAGAACAACGACGCCTGCTGTCCGGCTTTTGGAGGGACTCATTGTTTCAGGAGTCTCCCTGGCCTGGTGGTGTGGCTGAGCAGTGTAGCCGACACCGGGGAAAGGCGCGCACTGTTTGAGCGCAGCGAGTTTGCGCGCCGCCGGAGTCGCCGAACCGCGCAGGGGACCCGAAGGGCCACACCACGGCCAACATGGTTTTGGCTACTTTTGCCGAAACAAAAGTGGCTCGTCCGCCGGGGCGAAACCCGGCATCATTAATAACCACTTGAACATTCCCTTTGATTTAACAGAGACGTGTTCCACTTACCAACATTTTTTGAATAGGAAAAACTAAGATGGGTTCCCGATAAAAACTGTCGGGAATGAGCGCGTGGAAGAGAAGTTCTCGACAACCAATGTCAGACCGGCATCCAAATAGTAATACCAAGCATTTTGGGAAAGCAAGGAGTGTGGGTGCCATCATCTGGCCCATCATTTACTTACCGGAAGGCCCCTTTGCGATAGAGGCGCCAGAATGTCGTAAGTCCGGCCCAAATGGGATGCCGACGCTGGGTGGGGGTCAATTCGATTTTCACTCCGGAATGCCGCTCGATTTTCCAGATGAGGTAGTCCGCCCCTCCCTGAAACGTAAAGGCCGCTTTCATCAACCGCAAAATAGATAACACCTTCCCCTGCACTTTCCGAACAATCCAGGCTATGCGATTCTTCATGTGGTCCCACCTGGAATATTCCATCTCATACATGATTATGTCATTCCCCTGAATGACCTTGATCTTTGGGAAATTGGCTGAAAACGCCGCATGTGCGACTTGTTCATAATAGGCTTGGTTACTGTCCCACAATGTGGCGATTCGCCCTTTTGATTCGGCACGTAATTCGGCGCTATAACTGAGGGCCAACCCAATACTCCATGCATCTTTGGCAGAAAATTGTTGCGGCATTTGAGGAACAACATTCCCCAAAAATGTCAGGACCGCCCGTCCCAAGCCTGAAATAATCCGTTGACTTATCGTGTGGCTCGGACTGGCCATCACGGCCGTCGGTTGCGCAAAGCGTCCCCAAAAGTATGAATGAAACCATTTTGAAGTCACACTTCGCTCAAAATCCCCTAACGAGAGCACGGCATACTTCATTCGAACAATCCGTCCTTCCAGGTTCACTTCTCCATAGAACACGTTTGGTGGAAGCCAACGATTGAGGAGGGCCAACCAAACAGACTGGTAGACCGAAGCATACTGATCCACAATGACATAACAATCCACTAATCCGTCTTGATCCGTTCCCGCCCGCAGGCAGGAGCCATACAATAAGATTCCTTGGACAGCATTCCCGTATTTTTTAGCCAGGAAATTTCCCGCTGCTTGAATAGGCACAGGAATGGGTCGAGCGCTCGGCTGGCTCACGACCTCGAGGACTGTTGGGGAGCCATCCATCACAGTTATTCAGTCTTTAACCGCACAAATGACAACTCGCCAGGAGAATCCAGGGTTAAAGGCTCTTCAGGCAGGGAAGACGCATACACTTCACCATCCAAGACAAATCCGCTGTTAAACACTAAACGAAGCCTTGAGAGATTTTCACTGACATAGCCATGTTCTGTCGTGGCTAAAGGGTGGGTCTTCCCACGAAACAATGTTGGCAAGGCACGCCATAAATAGCGATACGGCACTCGAAGACTCGTGTATCGCAGAGGCTGGGATTGCTTGCCCCAGAACGGTTTCATCCCTAAAAATAAGCGATCCAGGGTGGTGACCAACAAGACTAAATACTCATGCTGGAGAGGTGCTGATTCTCCAGTTGCCACACGCACCGTGATCGGATTCAACCCTTTTCGGGACCCGGAGGCCAACGCCAATAAAAATTTCAGCAGAATCAGCCCGGCTCCCCATTCCCCTAACCGGCCTATCGATTGTTTGGTTTCAATGCCGAGTTGCGTGCCATGATAAATAGCCCCAGCCCCGAAAAACATCCCATGCAGGGGTTCGCGGCTTTCTGGAAATTGAATACGAAGAACTGGTCGTGTTTCAAAACATAATCCCGGAGTCATGGCTTCGGCTTGAACCAATAACTGTTCAAGCGTGTGTGACTCAAATCTCCCTAAACCCACATCTCCCGCAATCAGATTGGCCGTCCCTGCTGGCAACACAGCCAACCGGGGCATGAGGGCAAACGGACGATGATGAAACAAAGCCCCAATGGTGGCTTGAATGGTCCCATCCCCTCCATTGACGACCACACAATTCACCTGACGGTGGGCAAACGTCTTCAGAGCTTCCAGGATATCCGCAGGCGTGCTGACCTCAGCCCGTTGCACTTCGGGATATTTGAGGTAAATTCCCTGGAAAAGAGCTGGCTTCCGCCTATTACGACCACTCAGCGAATTATGAAGGATCCCCACATGCATCTTAGACCCGGTGCGACCGAGCTCAAGCGACGGCAAAGATGAGATAGGAAGCATTTACATTGGGGAGTTCGGGTAGACGTACAAATATGTCATATCTACATGAACGATCATTTGATGGTGACCGGAGGATTGGTAAACATTCTCACTGCCAAAGAATTTCGATTCACTGGATCGATCTCAGCCAACCAGGAAGTGAGGGAACCTACCCGAGCTTTTCCCCAGCCCGCCATTAGGAGTCTGCCCAGAAGAATCAAAGTCGAGCCCACCGTCCAAATGGCCACAGCCTCCAAACCCAAATCGGGACGTCCAACAAGAAGGCTAGCCGTTAAGAAGATGAGATTAGGATTACGCCGAGCCGTGACAAGCCTGAAATAGGAGTCCAACGGTTTCCAACAAAAGATGACAAATCCCCCCAACCACCATTGAAAAATTCCTTCAACCATGCGTCCCAACACATATCCGAGCAAAATGATTCCAAAGGTGATTTCCAGAGTTAACCAAGAGAGAAAAGGGGAAAACGCGGTGAGACCCAACCCCCAAGCTAAATACCAAAGAGGAGGGTGGATTAAATCAATGCCATGATCAAAAATATTGCCCCATTTACTGGAGGTCACCGTTACTCGAGCTAATTTTCCGTCCACCGTATCGAGGAACGTCATTATCCAGCCCAGGACAAGTCCCCAGAAAAACTGCCCAAACGCGAACAACACTCCCGCGGCAATCACAAGTAATAAGCTCAGCGAGGTCACCTGATTAGGCGAAATCCCCCAACCCGCACAAAGCCGAGTGGCCCATTTGGCCGGAACAGGCCAAAGAAACTTCGTCACCAGATCAGTGACGCCTTTATATGATCCCGTAAATAAATGTTCTTCCAAAGCCACCCGGTTATTTTCGCGAATGGGGAACACGTAGGGATGATCAGTTTTTCGCAATTCGTTTGAAAAAGAAATTGAAAGATCTTGCAATGTCACAGATTGTAAGTTTGCAACATCTCTGGTGTGTTCTCGTTGCATCCCTTCACACGTTGCGGAAGCTAAAGTGGAATCGACATGAGCCATAACCGGGCGCAACCCAGCTTGAACCTCAACTTCCAGGACAACATTGGTTTGTTTCAGGAGGAAGGAGAATATGCGCGCATCAAATAAAAAATCTCCTCTAATAACAAGAAGCGAATGATCGGATGGAAGATCGCTGAGATTATTGAGAAAATTCCCAACCCCCAATCGACTTAACATTCGTTCATACCGGATACGGGAGGTCAAATTCCACAAACGGACATTCGGATCATTGATAATATATGCAGACACAGTCATTGAACTACCACGCCTTATTTCCCTTACACATTAAATATTAATAGAGTCGACTGACTTTCCCTTACTAACTGACGGAGATAAATCTGATTGCGGTCTTAATCCGGTCTATGACTGCCATCGGAATTCATTCCAACAAATCCCTAGAGCATACGCCTGAATTCGCAAACAACATGGCTTATACCTCATCAATGGGATGCCGATAAATATCCCCCATGCCCCATCGACCGGGACCAGACACCCACATGGAACCAAAGAGTCGTTGATCATGCATGATCTCTATGTCCACTTTCCACTACTTTTCAATTGAGATAACGCCGCCACAAAACAAACGTGACAAGGGACAACAGTAGGAAGGGAGCGGCCGTCGTCAATAACGGAGAGGCTCCGAACAAAATTCCAACATGTTTAGAAATTTCCGTCATCAAATAATATGCCAGACCGACCAGGGATCCAATGAATACCCTCTTCCCAGCTGGAGACATTCGCAAGGGACCGAAGACAAACGGTATGGCCACTAAGATCATGAGACCGGTATTCAAGGGCATAAATATTTTGTCCCAAAAGCTTAACTCATATCTCAGAAAATTTTGTTTTTTACGTTTTAAGAATTCCATGTATTGGTAGAGCTCCGAAGGGGCCAATGTGGAAGAAGGAAGAGTCAATAACCGGACTTCATTCTGTTTGAGCGGAGAGTCCCATTCCAGGCTCGCCAACTGCTCCTGAGAAACACGATATCCGTGAATGACCTGCTTTTTAATATTTTTCAGAGTCCACTTCTGAGGATTGACAATTTCTGCCTCTTGAGCATGCATATAGAAGTCCAATTGGCCGCCATCATTAAATTCAAAAATATCAAGGCCTTGCGGACTCTCTCCGTAGCGAATTTGATGAATTCTGATGAAGCGCCTTCCTTCACGAAACCAGAAACCCTGCTTTCCCTTATAGGCCCCAGAATCCGACAGGGCCATTGATCGCTTAAAATACGCCTCCTGGTCCAGGGGAGGATTGACAACCTCTTCCAGAATTCCCACGAGTACAATAAAACATGCCCCAACCTTCATCACCGACCAGGCTATTTGATAGGGAGAAACTCCCCCGGCCTGCATTGCGATGAGTTCACAACCATTGGCAAGCCCCCCTAAGGCCATAATACTCCCTAATAAGGCTACAAACGGAGCCAAAAACACCAGTCGGCTTGGCATGGTCAGCAACAAATACTCACTCGCGCTCCAAAATGTATAACGGCCTTTGCCTACCTCATCCAGTTCTTCAACAAAAACAATTAAACTAAAAACCGCCAAAAAGATCGCCAGGACCGGAAGATATCCCTTTAGTAAACTACCCGCCAGGTACCGATTGAGAGTTTTCATGAAAATATCGTGAAGCCCATTGACGGGGGTTTATCTCTTACCAGGCATCCCGTCAGAATACCTGAGAATATTGGAAAACCATGGACTACTGCTTCTACGATAAAGACCTGGTGAAACGTTTGGGGGCCAGCCAATAGGCTAGTAAGGCTCCTAACCCAAGAATAATCCACCAAAGACCGGGAATGATGGGGAGGTTGCCTTGCTCCACCAACGTCTTCACCATCAACTGGGCAAAGTAATAGACTGAAAAAATTACGGTGGCTGTGAAGGTTTTGGCATATTTGCCTTGTCTTGGAGAAGCACGACTCAAGGGAACTCCTAGCAGACCCATGAGAATAGCCGAAAAAGGAGCGATAAACCTCCATTGAAGTTCTGCGATATCCTTGCGAGCATCAGATTTTAATAAATTTTGTGTGGATTCGGCCTTGCGTTTATACTCCGCTACAAGCTCCTGAGGATAAATTGCTAACCGTGAAAAACCAGAAATGTGCTTGATCTCCCCCTCCCTTGTCAGTTTATATTCGAATCCATCAAAGAGAACTGGAATCGAGATACCACTTTGGGGATCAATCTCCTCTTGAGCGGTCTTTGCCGAAAAGACTTGCAAATTATCTCCGTTTTCACTTTGAACAAAGACCCCACTTAATTTTTGATGGTCTTGATCGACACCCTCTGCAAAAAACACCAGGGATCCATTTCGTCGTTCATAAAAATGCCCGGCATCTAAATTGCTCAAACGAAATCCAGCCTCTCCTTCAGCCTTTAATCGATAACTTTCCTCATAGGCCAATGGACGAAGATACAAAGAAAAGATGCTGACAATCACGCCCACAAAACAGCTAAGAACAAAAATCGCCAAAAGGATCCGATACGGATTGACACCACACGCCATAAAGGCTTTCATTTCAGAATCGGTATACAAACGGCCAAAACCTAAAATAACCCCGAAATACAACGAAATAGGAATGAGGACCTCAAGCGCAATTCCCACTTTTAACGCAATGAGCGTGAGAATCATATTTGCCGGCAAAAGTGCATTGACGGCCTTGGCTAAAAATGTGACCCAACTGTATCCGGCAAACAAGGCCACCAAAAGGCCACAGACGACAGCTGTTGGCTTCAGGACCTCTCGAACTAGATATCTGACTAACATCGACCATACCTCAACACAGCAATAGACAGTGAACATCTCATGATAGGAGGCTTACCACGATGAAAGCCGTGATCTTAAGTGCTGGACAGGGAAAACGGTTACTCCCGCATACAGTCGACAAACCCAAATGTACCGTTCCGGTCAATGGACAACCAATTGTGAAATGGCAAATCCAGGAACTTCTTCGCCTGGGAATTGATTCCATTCACATTGTGGTAGGGTTCGGGGCCGAGAAGGTCGAAGCTCTTCTGGCTGACGATATCGCCTCCGGTTCTGTCCGTACGATCTATAATCCATTTTTTGCCATGGCAGATAATTTGATGAGTTGTTGGGCGGCCCGAAACGACATGACCCAGGATTTTATATTAATTAATGGGGACACCCTATTTGAATCGGCGGTGCTACAAGGTCTGCTGCAGGCCCCCCCTACGCCCATTACCTTAGTAACCGATGAGAAAGCTTGCTACGATGCTGACGACATGAAAGTCATCGTCCGTGGCACACAATTGGATCGAATCGGCAAAACCCTGCCAATCGAACAGGTGAACGGAGAGTCCATCGGCATGATCCGTTTTCAGGGCAATGGACCTAAAATCTTTCTATCAACACTAGACCAACGAATTCGTAAACCGGAGGCCCTCAAGCAATGGTACTTATCACTCCTCGACGAATTGGCCCAACAGGGTCATGTATCCACTTTTTGCATTAAGGGGTTGAACTGGGCTGAGATCGATAATCCATCCGACTTAGAACATGCTGAACGTCTGTTCAAAATTCATCCCTCGTGAAATGGGGCTCCAACGATTTTTTACGTTAGGTGATTGTCGAGGAAGACACCCATGCCCATTCCTCCATGATTAGCCAGGAGCCACGCCTTTCTCTATGTCTTCCTGTCGTTTCGCCAAGATGGCTTCCGCCAAGGCCAGATCTTCAGGAGTGTCTACATCAATAGCCGCTTCGGGAAACGGAAGCAGCACTTCTTGCACCTGAAGATTGAGCTTCCGCCCAAGTCGATTCAAGGCTTCCGCAAGCGACAACCAACCAAATAGATAACGGACCAGGGCCAGCCCTCCAAGAGTTCGAATCAGGCGAATGGGATGCTTGCGCTCACGCTCAACCTGGCTCCAAAATTCCACCATTCGCTTAGCCTTTGGGGTGCAGAGAACAAAGAGATTACACCCGCAAAACCCTCCGCCCGTGAGTCGGGTAACCGTTCGCTTAGATTGAGGGTATGACGCCACAACTGAGGAATACGGCACCAGCCCCACGGCCACATCCATCTGTTTTTCCTGCGCCGCATGGAGAAAATAATCAACCATTTCTGCCGTTAACAAGGCATGGTCCGCCGTCGTGACCAGAACAGGGAATTCCTGAGGGTGACCATCCAGAAACCTTGCAACACTAAGACTCGGACCTTGTTGAGGCTCCACCCACTGTACCCCTCCTGACTCAATCAATGTTCCTAGAAACGGATTATTTTGTATTGTTTCCCATGAAGGCCCGCATAATATTCTTTTCCCCACCGTGCGCGACTGGTCTAACGTCTGCAATACACGGGAAATCATGGGTTCCCCACCCACCTGTGCCAGGACCTTAGTTGATACCCCTGCCATCTGGGCAACCGGATCTCGCCCGGATCGGGCACCAGCAAGCACCAGGGCCGTCACAGGTGGATGGTCAAGCTCCATATGGCTTCACGAAACACATATCTGCATTCATTGAAGATGCTTCTCGTAAATTCTATACGTCTTGTATGGTTCGGCTCCGAGGGATTCTAGAATGTGACGCATGCGTTTATTATTTTCTAAAATCCAGGACATTTCGACATGCTGAATTTGTTTTCGAAGCCCTGCTTCCCTCACCGCTTCAATTAATCCATAGGCCATCGCCGCACCCATCGGACTTGATTGAAATCGTTTACGCACGCCCATTAAGGCAACCCGACCCGACCGGGGATAGGACGCTTTCAACCGCCATAAGATTTTCAGCCAACCCCATGGAAATAGATGCCCATTCAGATCTCGAATGACCTCATGCATATTGGGAAAGGCAACCAACATCGCCGTTGGTTCACCATCGATTTCAGCGATCTGGACAAAATCATCTTCAACCAATAGCTTAAGCTGCTGTCCGATCTCAGCAAATTCTGCATCGGTAAACGGAAGAAATCCCCAATTATCTGACCAGGCCTCTTCGAAAATATCCTTAATAATCGCTAAATCTTCATTCAGATGCTTCCGCCGTAACGGACGAATTCGCATCGAGGTTTTCGCTTTTTTGAGAAACAGAGAAACTCCAGGGGGAAAACTAAAATGTATTCCAATACGATAGGCCAGAAGATCTTGGGCCTTTTCATAGGCATTTTGTTCAACACCGTATGGGTAGTAAGGCATGGCGTGGCCCATCATAATCATGGGCGGTGAATCAAACCCATCAACCAACAGACCACATTCCTGATTGATCGACAGGTTAAACGGCCCACGAACGTTCGTCATCCCCTGAGTCTGAAGCCAGGTTTCCGCAGCCTGAAATAGCGCGTGAAAGATACTGGACTCCTCCTCTGCTTCAAGCAGGCCAAAAAACCCCGTCCGATCCTGATAACGACTGAGATGCAGGTCATCAATCTGGGCAGAAATTCGACCGACGGGTTCCTGTCCTCGATAAGCCAGCCAACATTGCCAACGAGCATGTTGAAAATAGGGATTTTTCTGGGAAAAGGTATGGAGCCGTTCGACCAATAAAGGCGGAATCCAATGAGGATCTGAGTGGTACAACTTCCAGGGAAGGCGAATAAACTCTTTGAGACCGGCGCGGTCGGTGACCGGTTCAATGCGAATCAAAACGCCTTTCCCCAGCCATCTTGGCGAACCCTTCGCCTACAGGAAGTGCGGCCTCGTGAGGCGATGCGAGGATCACTACTACGAATCTTCATGGGCCTTTTATGGCTTCTGTTCGGATAGTTGGGCCACCCAAGGGTAGTGGGATCGTTCCTCATCCGCATAACCCAGGTTGGAAACGGTCTGACTGAACGGCACATCCTCAGCACTCCCATACTCACTACCGAAAATCCGGTCACAAAACAGACTCGTGATCCCAAAGTTTCCTTGTTCGTTATGAAAATGATGCAGCAAATGATGTCGCTTGATCCGCCGTAAAAACTTAACTTTGGGATTCACGCGCAGATGCTGCATGCAATGACAGAGTTCATACACCATAAAACACGCCAATCCTGTCCCAAAAGAAAGGGCGGCCCCCACCCAGCCTCCAACACTCATCCCAATAGGGAAAGTGGCCACGACAATCGTAGGTAGGGTGGTCGAGCCCGCCCCGAACAACACCCGTAAATCATTGGAATCTTGGTGGTGATCATAGTGAATCCGTTTCCACAAGGCTGCCGTCCATGGCGACCGATACAGGTATCGCCCATGTAAAATAAACCGATGGACAGCATATTCTACGAAGGGATAAGCAAGCAGGGTCAGAACAATACTTCCTGCCATGTGAAGGGGAGAAACAGGAAAGTACTCGAAAATGACGATGGCACCGACGATACTACAGGCCAATAACACCCCATATAATTGAATACTTGGGTATAAAACGTACGCCCATATCAGATCGCGAAACGTCATGCGATCAAGGAGATACTTTTCACGATACCATTGACTGGTTAGCACCCTGGAACCTCCATCCCTTTCCTCATTTGCCTGTTGCCCTCAATCCATCCCACACCTGATTCTTCAGGATCATCCCCTATGACAATTATAGAAACCTTCGGAAGAAGCCACAAGAATAGACAACTGGAAACCGATACCTCCAATCGAAAAGCCTGAATGATTATAACGGAATGCATTAATTCCCACACTCAAAAACCTGGTTCAATCCATTACAGGATCAATGCCTAACATAGCTGCATAGTAATATTGAAACCGGGTTTTAGCATAAAACCCGTGATATATTTCGATGGGCCACTCGGGATGCCAATATAGGCCCATGGGGACAGAAGAGACTCTTTGCCTCATAGACACAAGAATATCTCTTTGGGTATAAGTGCAGGTCCATGAACACCACAATGAAAAAATTTGGGTATCCCGATACCTGTCTCAAAGATTTTTCCCAATGGGTTGTGCTCCTGCGCCCCCAACAAGTGACCCTTGGCTCCCTGGTATTAATTTGTCGAGAGGAGGCCACAGCGTTTTCCCAAATTAGTGCCGATGCATTTAAAGAACTGCCTGGGATCATACGTGAGATTGAGACAAGTGTCTCACGCACATTTGGCTATAGCAAAATAAATTACCTTATGTTGATGATGGTTGACCCCGAGGTTCATTTTCATGTCATTCCCCGGTATGACACGCCTCGATTATTTTCTCAGCAGCAATTTTTTGACCATGGATGGCCTGGGCCACCTCAACTCAAGAATTCAAATGACACCTCAGAAGAGGTGCACCAAACAATTTTCAGTCACCTCAAAAACAACTGGATTCGCTGAACTTTTATCTAGCTACAATTACCTATATACCGGAAACTGACTGTTGCAAAATAGACTCAAATTGCGGTTTTTTTACTACAATTTAAACCGAATAAGAAAATTCACTTTCACTTTTCCTTCGTTCTTAATCATTAATCAAAAAATCATGATGGCACTATAATTGCTTAATTAATAAAATGCTTTATAGCAAACCATTTGGAATAATATTGCCTTTAATCCTTGAGATAGAATGAACGCTACACCAACTCATCACCAACTCAGACTTAAACATGGGAACTTCTCCACCCTTTCAGAGGCCCTTGATTATGCGGCTTCAGGAGAAACCGGCTGTAATTTTTATTCAGGGAGAGGCAAACTCACCCACGTGTTGACATATGCCGGCCTGCAACAACAAGCTCAAAATCTAGCAAGAAGACTGAACGGATTAGGACTAGCTCGTGGCGCTCGGGTGGCCCTCATTGCTGACACCACCCCGGATTTCATTCGATTCTTTTTCGCCTGTCAGTATGCCGGACTTGTTCCGGTTCCTCTTCCTATTTCGCTGCATTTAGGGGGACATCAGGCATACGTCACCCAACTTAAACGGCTACTCGAGAGCTGCCAAGCCTCTATCGCCATGGCACCTGAAGGCTTTTTGCCATTTTTAGAGGAAGCAGCAGCCGAGATGGATCTGGCCCTCATCGGAGGCCCAGAAACATTCGCCTCATTGCAAGAAACTCATGATCCGCTCAGACCACTGGAGCCGCACGAATTAGCCTATATTCAATACACCTCTGGTAGCACACGTTGGCCTAGAGGCGTTGAAGTCACCCAATCGGCCGTGATGACCAATCTATCCGGAATCATTCAGCATGGCTTACAAGTTCAGACTGGCGACCGTTGTGTCTCCTGGCTTCCCTTTTACCATGATATGGGACTAGTCGGATTCGTTCTTGGTCCAATCGCTTCACAGCTTTCTGTTGATTATTTGAGCACACGCGATTTTGCCATGCGTCCTCGTCAGTGGCTGAGTTTAATGACCAAGAGTCGGGCAACAATTTCATTCAGCCCTTCCTTTGGATACGAGCTCTGCGTGCGAAGACTTGGGGAAGATTTCAATGAACAGTATGATCTCAGCTCCTGGCGAATCGCTGGCGCTGGAGCAGAAACAATTCGTGCCGATAGCCTCTCCCGTTTTGCCAAAACCCTGAAGGCCAGCGGGTTTAAATCTGAAGCATTTTTGGCTTGCTATGGGATGGCTGAATGTTCTTTGGCAGTTAGTTTCGCTCCATTGAACAAAGGCCTCGAGGTTGACAGGGTTGACGGAGATCAGCTCTCGAATAACCGGTTAGCCATGCCTTTTGTCCCATCCTCCACTGATGACAACCAGGCTCGATGCAGCAAATTTGTGAATTGCGGTGTTCCTCTCCCTGGATATGAAGTTCAAATACGTAATATGAACGGAGATGTCCTCGATGAGCGAGAAAGTGGAGTAATTTTTGTGCGTGGGGCAAGCACCATGACTGGATATTTCAATGATCCAATCATGACGGAAGAGGTCCTCTCCCACGATGGCTGGCTCAATACGGGCGACATCGGCTATTGGGTCAACAACAGTCTCGTCATTATTGGCCGGTCCAAAGATATGATCATCATTAATGGACGGAATATCTGGCCTCAAGATTTAGAATTCATGGCAGAACAACAGGCGGAAGTCCGACCTGGTGATTCATCCGCTTTTTCCGTTTCCTCCCCTGACGGTCATGAGATCGCCATCATGGTTGTGCAATGCCGTGAAATGGATTCTCAAAAACGGGAGGACTTGGTTCAGCGCCTACGATCCTTAGTTCACAAGGAGTTGTCTATTCCCTGCTATATTGAACTTATCCCCCCCAGGACACTCCCGCGAACATCATCTGGAAAACTTTCTCGATCTCGAGCCAAAGCAGACTTTCTCACTCGAATTCAGTGGGAAGAGGTCACTCCAATGCTGTCCATAGCCAGGTCTGCTTAAGACCGGACTATCCTTTCCTCACTCGTCCTCCACTATGGGAACTACCGTCGCCCTAACAGGGGCTTCCGGTTTTATTGGGGGAGTCATAGCTCAGCATTTAAAGAAAGCTGGGTGGCATGTCCGTGGTTTGGCCCGCTCTCCACGCCAAGTTCAAAAGCTCGAAAATCTCGGAATAGAACCTGTCCAATGCCGGTTGGAAAATCCTGCCAGCCTTTTAGCCCTGGTCAAAGACTCGTTTGCCGTCATTCATTGTGCAGGTGCGATTCGCGGAATTAGCCGAGAGGACTTCTATCCGACCAATGTGATGGGAGTCTCTAATATCATTCAAGCCTGTCTCGCGCATTCCTCTCCCCCACGATTTGTTCTTCTCTCATCCCTCGCCGCTCGTGAGCCATCACTTTCACCCTATGCCTGGAGCAAACATGAAGGTGAAGCAGTTTTAACCCGTGAGGCGGGGGACCTGAAGTGGAGTATTTTTCGTCCACCTGCCGTCTATGGACCGCAAGACCGTGCCCTGCTCCCACTTTTTACCATATTACGCAAAGGAATAGGGATTCAACTTGGTCCTTCCCAAGCCAGATTTTCCTTGATTCATGTTGACGATCTCTGCAACGCTATTCTTTATTGGCTGAAAATCCAGGCCCCACCCTCTCAAATTTTTGAGATTGATGATGGCTTCCCTGGTGGATATTCCTGGGAGGATGTCTTTCGTATTTCCAATCCTCGCCTCCGCCTGTGCTTGCAAATTCCACCAAGCCTCCTACAAATTGGAGGAAAAAGTAATGAAATATTTTCCCACCTCTTGAGATATACTCCTCTTTTCACCAGCGGGAAGGCGGCTGAACTTCTCCACCTTAATTGGGTCTGTGACAATACCCAGGTGGCTCAGACCCTCGGCTGGACTCCTCAAATCTCACTCAAAGAAGGCTTGCGTCGATTGTTCACATCGGATAGTCTCATGCCATCCCATAGGGATTAGTACAGATCCGTCCTCCTCCCTCATCAAGAAGGCTATTATGATAAGTTATTCTGACATTCTCCCCCAACTGTTCGACACCCTTAAGCCGTTTGCCAAAGAGAACTTTCGGTTAAAAGAACAAACAGAGCTGGTTGCCGAGTTGGGATTAGATTCCTTGCAGGTTATGCAAGTTCTCTTGAAAATCGAGGATCACTTTGATATTTCCATCCCTCTGAACAATCTTCCCAAAATCCGAACAGTGAAGGACCTAGGCGAAGAGATTGAGAAATTGCTGAAAGGGTAATCATGTCATTATTCGACAAATTTCTTCCTATTCAAGAAGCCAGAAATGAGTTGCTAAAAAGTGGAGTCAACCCCTTTCATATCACTGTCGACAAGATCCTTTCACCAACAGAGGCCATCATCAACGGGCGAACGACTATTCTAGTTGGCACGAATAACTACTTAGGTCTAACCTTTCACCCTGATGCCATTCTGGCCGGTCAACAGGCTCTTGCTCAGGAAGGGACCGGCACAACGGGATCGAGGATGGCGAATGGATCTTTTGCGAGCCACCGTGAGCTTGAGAAGGCCATCGCGGAATTCTATGGTGCGCCTTATGCAATCGTTTTTTCCACGGGGTACCAAGCTAATCTTGGCGTCCTTTCTGCTCTTGCAGGCGCGGGGGATACCATATTAATGGATGGGGACTCTCATGCCAGCATTTATGATGGATGCAGGCTTGGAGGGGCAGAAATCATCCGGTTTAAGCATAATGACGTGGCAGACTTAGAAAAACGTCTTCGTCGATTGGGGGACAGAAGCCAGCAGACCTTAATTGTTGTCGAGGGCATTTATAGCATGTTGGGAGATCGAGCTCCTCTGGCCGAGATCGTCGAAGTGAAGAAAAAGTATGGAGCCACACTGATCGTTGACGAAGCCCATTCGTTGGGCATACTCGGCCAACATGGACGAGGCTTGGCGGAAGAAACAGGCGTCGAACAGGACGTCGATTGCATCGTCGGGACATTCAGTAAAAGCCTGGGCTCAACAGGAGGATTCGGTATAAGTTCTCATCCAGAGTTCGAGTTAATCCGCTATGCCAGTCGTCCCTATATTTTTACGGCCTCCCCATGTCCATCTGTTGTCGCTTCCACACGGGCAACCATTCGCATTATCCAGTCTCACCCCGAACTTCGCCAACAGCTATGGACGAATTCACAGGATTTGTATAATGGATTAATAAAGAGTGGGTATACGCTTGGGGCAGAGGTCGGACCGATTATGGCAGCGATGATCCCTACCAGAGAATTGGCTCTTGCTATGTGGCAACAACTCTTGGAATATGGCATTTATGTCAACCTCATGATTCCTCCTGCCACACCAAACGGCGAATGCCTCCTTCGATTAAGTGTCAGTGCAGCCCATACGAAGAAACAAATTGAAAAAATTATTTCTGCATTTGCAGAGTTGTCTCATATCACTCCAACCCACACCAACCCTGCTCAGGTGCAACCGGATGCAATTCTCAATTAAAAAATGTTTCTGTTTCGATCACATGTCGAAATAACCACCTAAACCTATTTCCAAACCTCCCATGACACGCCACCGCTCTAGACCAAACGGCATTAGGGCAATTCCCGAAAAAATAACCTTGGAAGCCAGAGAAGGACATACCTCCTCCGGGAAATCTCCAGTCAGAATTTTTATTGGAAGTGAATCATCCCAATACAGGGCTGAACGCATCCTCGTGTGGTCCATTGAACAGGTTCGTGATCCAGGTCGAGTCTACGAAATTTTTCTCATGAAGGAATTATCAGGATTTGACAGACGGAAATGGCTCACAGGGTTTACGAATTATCGATTTGCGATTTCATCATTTGCAGGCCAGGTCGGACGAGCGATTTACAACGATGTGGACCAAATCTATCTGGCCGACCCTGGGGAATTATTCGACCACGATTTGAACGATCATGGCTTTCTCTCTATTGCTCAAAATGATTCCTCCGTCATGCTGATGGATTGCGCCAAAATGGCAAAGGTCTGGTCGCTTAACGCAGCCAAATTTGAGAGAAAAAATGCACTGTTGGAACGCGCCTTAAATGTACCCAACCTCTGGGGACAATTAGAACCCGAATGGAATGCCCGCGACGAGGAATATCAAACAGGGCGGTCAAAAGTCCTCCATTTTACAGCTCTTCATACGCAACCCTGGCAGCCTTTCCCCGAGGAATTTGTGTACCAGAAAAGCTCGGTTGGAGATGTGTGGTTCAACTTGGAATACAGCGCCAATCAAGAAGGGTTCCTGCCCTTCACCCAATCCAATCCATCTTCACTATTTACCAAATTCGCCACTCAAGCACGCGATATCCAGGCCAACATCCCTATCCAGGATACCGAGACCGTATCCGAGATAGAAGAAGCAATCCACATTCTCAAGCCCAAAACTCTTCTCTATTGTCATCTCGGGGAACCTGTTCACCGCATTCCGGAACATCTGAAGCCCGGCGGCCTTTCCCCCTTAGCCATGACGACTCTTGACCTTTGTCATCCAGAATCTAAGGATCTAGGATTTCAAAAATTCGACATTGTTCTTGCACCCAAAGGACTGCAACTCATTCCGGATGACGATATTCCATGGGTCATCGAAGCCCTGTTTCATCGCGCAAAATGTATGGTCTATGTGGGAATAGAAAGCACGTATCCACTCCAGTCCTTCACCGCCGCCCCTCTTCAATCAGATTTAACACGAGATTTCAACTGGTGGATCAGTCATATTGACTCAATCAGTGCCCGCTATCCGGCTATTCACTGGAAAGTCGTGTTCCACACCCACTCCTCAAAGGGAATAACACAGAGTCAAATCCGTTGTGGAGGCAATTGGATTGGAACGCTTCCGCGAATCTGGATACTCTCAGACGGCAAAACTGGACATACGACCCAATCAGAATTACTCGCAAAGTCGTTGGGGTGGCCTTATGATATTAAACAGTTACGATTCTACGGGTGGCATAAAATTCAAAAATTTCTGTGGGGGTTGGCCCCACCGAATATTATAGGGTTAGATCAACGTCACTCTTCCCCCCTCCAGGCCCCTTGGCCTGACGTGGTAATCTCGACAGGATGGCGACCGGCACCAATTGCCAGATGGATTCGTGACCAGAGCCAGGGAAGAACACGAATCATTCAATTAGGTCGGAAGGGAGGAGGTCCTGCTGATTTATTTGATGTCGTGATTACACCAACCTATTATGGATTTTCGCCGCATCCGAACCGTATTGAGACACTCGCCCCGTTGAACGGATTGACACAAGAAGACTTGGAGACAGTCAGCCAACGTTGGCCGGACCTCTTTGGCAACGCTCCCCATCCTCGCATAGTCTTTGTCGTGGGAGGTTCCACCGCACGGTTCAAATTTACTCCGGATATGGCTCGCATGATTGGGAACCAACTCAAAGACTTGGCCGAAACATGCCATGGGAAGATTTTTGCTGTCACATCCCCCAGAACGGGTAAGGATTTGAGTCAAGCCCTTGAGGAAACTCTGACTCCTGACCATGTTGTTCATACATGGCAACCAAACCAATCCGACAATCCGTATTTTGCGTATTTAGCTGGCGCAGACGTGCTAATTGTCACAGGAGAAAGCGAATCGATGTTGGCCGAAGCCGCATCTCTGGGCAAGCCCGTCTATATCGTCCCACTTCCTGAACATTCACCAACGTGGAAAGTGCGCCTCAGTGAAAAGATTGTACAACGTGCGCACTTCCAACCCCTCAATAAAAGGGGAACCGCCCGTCCCCAACAAGGGATTGAACGGCTTTGCGCCCGCCTGATTCGTTCGGGGTTGATTCAGCCTCGACGAAATCTCAGCATGTTGCATGATTCCCTTTTCAAAAATGGAGTGGCTCGACCATTTGGCGACCCCATAGAAAACGGGAAGCGCCCACAATTAAACGAAACCGGGGACGTGGCTAAAAAAGTCAAAAAGGCCTTGGGGTTTTTTGATCAGTCTTGAAAATCTACGGAAATTATATTGTCACGCATACCAAAACCCCGTCGACAACTGACTATCCCCGTTGAAGTTTTCAACAGGGAATTTGACGCCAAAGTTTTGCTTTCCTGCTTCGCCGCAGAACGGGGATTTTCCGTCATTATTGGCGAAAAGCATGAAATTCAACTCAATCTGGCCTCTTTACCCAGATCCATCTATCTCCCCACAAACCTTCATAACCGGAATGCTATTGTCTTCTCCCTTCTGGCTCAATTGGGGCACGCGCTGGTAGGAACGGACGAGGAGGCGATTGTGTACTGTTCTCCGGAAGTGTATGTGAAAGAAAAATTGGGCTCGACAGAATTTACCCGACCAAATTTCTTTTTAGCATGGGGAACAGAGAATGCCAGAATCTGGAAGTCACAGCCCCAATACAACGGGATGCCCATCCATATAACCGGAAATTCCCGTGTGGATTTATTACGACCGGAACTGCGCCAATATTGGAAACCGGAAGTCGAATCCATCCATAAAAAATTCGGAAAGGTCATCCTGATCAATACCAATTTCGGTAAATTGAACCACTTCAGGCCCAACAAGGGAGCTGAAAAAGAGGCGCTTGAACGAGCAACGGTCTCACCATCTGACGTGGACGAATCTGAACTTGGAATGGCCAGGCACCGCCTGGCGCTATTTCAGCATTTCCAGGACATGGTAGGCCAAATGGCCGCAGCCTTCCCCGCACACACTATATTGATCCGTCCCCACCCCTCTGAAAGCCATGAGACATGGAGACAGGCTGCAAAAGGATATCCAAATGTCCAGGTTCACATAGAAGGACATGTCATTCCCTGGTTATTGGCGGCCGATGCCATTATTCATAATAGTTGCACCACCGGCTTGGAAGGGTATGTTCTGAAACGTCCCGTTTTTGCCTTTCAGCCGATCATGTCCGACCGTTTTGACAAAAAACTTCCGAATGCCGTTAGCCGCCGTGCAACATCCTCTCCGGAATTAATTGAACTCGTCAAAACAACCCTTGCAGGTAACCAGACTGCACAGGAACATGACTCTGAAGCCCAAACCCGTTTAATTGAGCAATATCTCGCGGCCCTTCAAGGGCCTTTTGCCTCAGAAAACATCGTGAATACGCTCGAAACATTCGACACCACCTATTCACCCCCGACCCCGAAACTAGGCACGCTATTGGCCGCAAAATCCCAGGCGCTCGGCAGAAAATTACGGCGGCGATTCAACGCTCAATTTCGCATGAGCGATCAAAACCGATCGCAACGCTACAATTATCTGAACCACATTTTCCCTGACATCAACCTGGCGCAGATCGAAGACCGCATCAAGCGGTTACAACATGCATTAGGAAGATTTCATCACACACAAGTCAGGCCCCTGCACGACAATATTTTTGAAATATTTCCCAAATAAATTCTCAGGAATGAAGAATCCCTATACCCGCAATTATGCTGAGCATAAAGGTGCATCCATATACCGAGTAGTGAACATTCTAAGGAGGATACATGTATAACGTAAAAATTTTTGGAGCGGGCTCCATTGGTAACCATTTAGCTCACGCATCCCGCTCCCTCGGTTGGAACGTCACGATATGCGATGTGGACCAAGCAGCATTGGATCGGACAAAACAGACAATTTATCCCACTCGTTATGGAAAATGGGACGAGGCCGTCAAGCTTTCCCTGGTCAAAAACGCCCCGAGAGGAGGGTTTGACCTCATCGTCGTTGGAACGCCGCCAGATTCCCACCTCTCCCTGGCTCTCGGGGCTCTTGAGGAAAAGCCCAAAGCTATTCTTGTGGAAAAACCTCTTTGCTCCCCAGACCTGGAACAGGCCGAAACATTACAAAATATGGTAACCGAGTCTGGCACATTCGCATTCGTAGGATATGACCACGTCGTGGGAAAGGCCGCGCAGGAAACACTCCAAGCCGGTCGCCAATTATCGACCATTGAAACCATCGACGTGGAATTTCGTGAACATTGGGGCGGCATCTTCGCGGCTCATTCATGGTTACAGGGTCCACAGGACAGTTATCTGGGGTTTTGGAAACGGGGTGGAGGTGCCAGTGGAGAACATTCCCACGCGATAAACCTTTGGCAATTTTTGAGTGGGGGCCTGGGAAAAGGCCGTATCACCGAAGTCTCCGCAACACTGGATTATGTCCAGACAGATATGGTGGAGTACGATAAACTCTGCCTGCTTACCCTGAGGACTGAAACAGGCTTAATCGGGAGGGTGGTGCAAGACGTCATTACCTCCCCTTCCAGAAAGTGGGCAAGGATTCAAGGAAATGACGGTTTCGCGGAGCTCACCATCGGGCACCAACCAGGGGTCGACAGAGTCGATTGGAAAACCGGCAAAGAAGATGCTCAATTCCGCACCATTCAGAAAACGCGACCGGATGATTTCATCTGGGAATTACAGCATATCGAGGCCGTGATGACAGGCAAAATCAAAGATTCCGTCCTCTCACTGGAGCGAGGCCTGGAAACCATGCTGGTGGTGGCCGCCGCGCATCTCTCATCAGCCAAGAAACGAACTGTGCGCATCGATTACCGCAAAGGCTATACACCACAGGCACTAGAAGTGCTGTAGATCTTCAGAGGAAGGGAAAAAGCATGATAGACCAAGATTTCAATTTCCATGATTTATTCATATTGGATTTAGCCAACAACCACCAGGGAAGCGTGGAACACGGCCTGGGAATCATCCAATCAATGGCTGAGGTGGTCAAACGGCACCAGGTCCGGGCAGCAATCAAATTCCAATTCCGCCAACTCGACACCTTCATTCATACAGATCATCAATCAAACAGCGAACTCAAATACATTCAACGATTTCAATCCACCCGGTTGGACCAGGCACAATTTCAAACATTGCTCAATGAAGTCTGGGCTCAAGGGCTGCTAGCCATGTGCACCCCTTTCGATGAAGAGTCTGTCAATATTGCCGTCGACATGGGTTTTAATGTGTTAAAGGTCGCCAGTTGTTCAGCCAAGGATTGGCCGCTTCTTGAGGAAATTGCCGGCGCCGGGCCGCCCGTGGTGTGCTCAACCGGTGGTCTGACACTGGAGGACATCGATAATGTGGTGAGTTTCTTCCAACATCGGGCCGTGCAATTCGCACTCATGCACTGCGTGTCGGTGTATCCAACTCCTGACCCGCTAATGAATTTGAATCAAATACAGGTCTTGCGCAACCGGTATCCCAATATTCCCATTGGCTGGTCCACTCATGAAAATCCCGGTGACACGGTTCCTGTTCAAATTGCCGTCGCTCTTGGAGCCAGACTTTTCGAACGGCACATTGGACTGGAAACCGAATCCATCAAATTGAATGCCTACTCGTCCACCTCACAGCAAGTGGACACCTGGCTGGAAGCCTACCATCGGGCAAAAGAATTGTGTGGCTCAAAAACCCGTCCACCCGCCTCAGAAGTGGAACAGGCCTCATTGGATGGCCTTCGACGTGGAGTCTTTGCCAAACGGCTCATTAAAAAAGGCCGGGAACTCACACGGGATCTTGTGTATTTTGCCATGCCCTACGTCGAAGGGCAGATGGAAAGTGGAGCCTGGAAAGAGGGCTATACGGCCGTCCAGGACATGACGCCGGATCAACCGGTCATGCGGGACGCGGTCGAGATCACGGTCAACCAAGGTCTCGTGACCCTCAAGCAAGCGATTCACGAAGTCAAAGCCTTGCTCAACCAAGCCAATATTCAACTAGGCAGTGAGTTTAAAGTCGAATATTCGCATCATTACGGACTTGAAAATTTCCGACAAACCGGCGCAGTCCTTATTGAATGTATCAATCGGGAGTATTGCAAAAAACTCGTCATTCAATTGCCGGGACAGCGACACCCCTCACATTATCATGCGAGGAAAGAGGAAACCTTTCAAATACTGTTTGGCATCCTCCACGTGAATATCGACGGCTATCCCCGCATTTTACATCCCGGTGAAACCATTCTCATCCTACCTGGAGTGTGGCATTCCTTTTGGACAGACACCGGGGTGGTTTTTGAAGAAGTGTCCACCACCCATTACAACAACGACTCCTTCTATGCCGACAAACGAATCAATAAGCTGCAACGATCCGAGCGAAAAACCATGGTTGATCATTGGGGACGGTTTCAAATCGCCCAACAGCCATCCTCGGAGAAAGCTCCTGAAGTGCCTTTGCCCGATCCTCAGGCGCAATGATTGCTTGCGTCGCATTCGATTTTGACGGAACGCTGGTTGATTCAAACCAGGTGAAGGTTCAGTCCTTTTACAAGATTGTCGAGGAATACGATCCCAGCGGTTGCACTGTCACTGACGTTCTTCAGCGATGCTCTCAAAAAGATCGATACGGAATCACCCGTGAACTTGCCCGCGAGTTCAAGGCGAAAGGGCTAATCCCGCCACCCACAAGCACAGAAATCCTCGGCTTACAATGGGCGGAGACCTACACAGCTACCTGCGAAACAGCCATTGTCAGGTGCCAGGAAGTACCTGGGGCCTCAGGGATACTGACCTGGCTGTTGAATGAAGGGATTCCTCTATACCTCAACTCAAAAACGCCCACCAACGCCCTCAATCGACTTGTGACCCTACGAAACCTCACCCACTATTTCTCGGGGATATACGGAGCTCCCGCAAGTAAACTGGAAAACTTGCGTCACATCCAAGAGCTGACTCAGGCAAAACCAGATGAGATGCTTTTTGTTGGAGACAGTGAGGATGATCTGGAGGCTGCTGGTAAATTTGGCTGTCACTTTGCGGGAGTCATTCTTGGTGAGAACAGCCGCTTCAGACTGATCCCATCACTCCATGTGACAAGTCTGGATAATCTCAGAGGAATCGTGCAAAACCTTCAAGAAAACGGAAATGCACCTACCTAAAACCATTGAGCATCTACTCGCACCATTGCAGTTGAAAATTCTTTACACTTTTGCCACAGGAAGTTATGATTTACACCCAACCGATGGCTATATCAACAATGCGGTATATCCCTAAAAAAACCCAATGATAGGTACGCAACGGATTCTGGCTGTGTGTCCAGCCAGGGGCGGCAGCAAAGGGATTCCGCTCAAAAATCTGACTCCCTTTCTAGGAATCCCGTTAGTCGCCAGAGTTGGCCAGTTGGTTAAGGAGATCCCCTTCATCGACCGAGCCGTAGTCTCGACCGACCATCCTGAAATTGCCGAGTGTGCGAAAAAATCTGGCCTAGACGCCCCTTTTTTCCGGCCTCCCGACCTTTCAGGGGACCGAATATCCGACGCCCCGGTATTGATCCATGCATTAGAAGAAATGGAGCATCAAGACAATGTCCAATACGACATCGTGATCATGCTGCAGCCAACATCTCCTCTTCGCCGGCCGGAACACGTCATCCAGGCCATCGAAATGCTGGTGAATGAACAATGGGATGCCGTCTGGACGCTGTCCGAAACCGATTCCAAGTCACACCCTCTCAAACAACTGACTCTTGACTCAGGCAAGATCGACTATTATGACCCCAACGGGAGCCAAATCATTGCCCGGCAGCAACTCACTCCCGTCTATCACCGGAACGGGGTGGCCTATGTTATGACACGAAACTGCCTTCTGGAAGGAAGGAGCATCATGGGTCAACGAACTGGAGCCCTCCTTCTCGACGAGGATCTGGTCAGTATCGATACCATGTGGGATTTGGAACTTGCAGAATTCATCTATGCCAAGAAACAGGCATAACATCTGAATCCAGTCAAGATGAGGATGAACCATCTGCTAATCAGAGGTCATCTCGCAGGTCAAATGGCTCGGTTGGCTATGAACACCCCCTATGTTCAGCCCCTGACGAACCAACCAGTGCTTTCCCTTAAAGTTCCACTTTTACCCTTAGGATAAGGAATAATGGCTTGAGTAAACTTCTAGCCCAACCCGTTCAGAAAATGGACAGGGATCGCGTCGTAAAGGGAAACTGTGATCTCTGCCGTTCCACAGAAGCCTTTGTTGTGGCAGAACCATCGAAACTGAATTGCCGCATTGTGATATGCATCCATTGTCAATTGATGTACGCTTTTCCACAAATTGAACAGGAGGATTTGGACAAATTCTATGAAAGTAGCTTTGCCAACGACCCCGGTAGCCGCAGTAGGCCTGGGGAAGGAATCGAAGATGAAGATGACATTCAAAAACAGGATGCCGTCGCGGAGTGGGGTTTGAACATCATCAACCGTTTCATTCAGGTTAAAGACAAACGGATTCTCGATCTGAGATGCCAAACCGGTGCACTCTCGGCACAGCTCCAGGCGGGAGGGGCGAAAGTTTTCTGCGTAGAGCCGTTCGAAAAAAACAGATGGTACGCTAGCGAGCGACGTGGATTATCCGAGATCTTTCCTTTGCCATTTTCCCGGTTCTCCCAGTTACCGATTCCCTTTCAGGGTCCCTTCGATGCGGTCAATGTCCTGACACATCATGTCCTGGCCCACGTCCTGTCCCCCCGCACGCTCCTGGAAAATATTTTCAGCGTACTTAAACCAGGCGGCTATCTCTTTCTTGACGAGAAAGATGTGCTGAACCCGGCTCGATACAAAACCGGATCGGTGTTTCAGTCTGGTCCCGTCCATCAATATCATCTCACCGCACAGACCACTGCCAGATATCTTAAAGCCGCCGGCTTTGTATTGATTGAATGCACGATTGACAACCGCCGGACGAGCGATTTCCATCACATCCGGGCGGTAGCACGAAAGCCTGAGGCTCAAAACCATTCCGGGGTATCACCTCAGACCATTCAGCATGATTCATCCCTAGGACGAATCAGATGGCGATTATGGTGGCTCAAGCAGACATGGACACTTCGACAGGTCGGTTTCTTAGGAAAACGAAAAACCCATAAAATTCTACGCCGAATCCGTCGACGGATTGCATCAATCTAACCCGCATAGTCCTGCTAACCGGACGACTAAATCAGGAAAGCCCCCATCTTTCAGCTAGAAAGTCAATCGGCTTCAAGATCTTCAAGTTAAGAGATTGGACTGGCAATGACCATTGCCGGCCATAAGCGAATTTTGTGGGGAATGTCAGAAAACACAAGATAAATTCGGATTACTCAATTCTGCAGGTAGCGTTATTCTTCCATCCTTTGGCACTTCAGGCCCATTTGTTGCGGGCACGCCTGTCTCTGGAGCCTTATTGGGGGCAGGCAAAGGTGCGACGGAGGCCTATGCAGGAGGGAGAGGAAATTTCAAATCAATTATTGGTGGGGCTGCACAAAGCGCAATAACGGGATCAATTACATCTCCTTTCCCACCCTATGGCGGGACATTACTTTCTTGGCAATTTTTGGGTGGCGGGCAGATAGACACTCCCTATTCTAATTATTCTTTAACTTGGAATGCCCCGGATGGAAATGGGTTGGGTGAGCTCGCTCCTCTGGCAATAACACTGCCTCGCGGCTTGACGGATTCAGTCGGAGAAGCTGGGCTTGTAGTAGGTATTTCAGAATTACGCAGGTAGGGACGAAGTTGAGATTTGGCTAGGGGAATAATTTCTGGAACTCTTGAAGACAATGGGTCACAGCTTTATGAATTTGGGTTTGTAGTTTTTCGCCACGATTTTCGATTAATTCAGGAACGTGCATGGAATTTACCCAAGTTGGCCTTTCCAAAGAAAATGAGCCGTACTCTTTCGGTCGTAACCCTTCCCCATATATCGCCATTTCCGGTGGGTAATGACATAAATGCTGGTGGATGACAGACGGGCCGTCAAGGTCAATAAACCGGATATTCCCTGAGTATTGAAATTGATACGGCATTTTTTTGGGAGGAAGAAAATCACCGTTTTCAGATCCGGTAGGAACCAATTTCCAAAAATACGTTTGTATAGCGATGACTTTTCCTTCTCTCAAGTTTTTCCTCAGGTCCATCAGATTTTCATCCAGCGAACCCCCTTGGGGCAGAGCAAGATTGGTGAAGTGATAATTATCTTCTAACGTCGCCATGATTTGATTCCTGAGTGTGCGGGTGGGATCTATAAGTTCTAAGGGAGATGGGAGTTCCAGCCATTTTTCAACTTTTTCTAGATTGAGATTAACTACTCCGGTGAACGGCAGTGAATAAGGCATGATCCACCATGCAAACTCCGGTGATGGATAGTCCACGATATAAACGTGAGAGGCGCTTTTCAGTTGAGCCACGTCTTTAAGAGATAATTGGACTTTGGGGTTCCCTCCACCACATCCATAAAGTCCTAACAGGAAAGCCAACCATAAACCTATGTGCATTTTAACTCTGCGTTTGTAAATCATCTTGGCATCATATGAATGTTTAACTATTCATCTCAACTTCTGACTTTCCGACCCATACATTTTTTCTCGGAATTTTAAAGCAAGAAGATGCAAGGCAAGCGAAAATGGAGCAATTGTTGAAGCAGCGGTGGCTGGGGCTTTTACTACTATAGATGCTTTAGGAAGAATTCGAATTACATTTGGCGCCCCCCTCCAAAATCATCAGGCAGTAACTTTGATTTTGGGACCCGCTATACTATCTTGGGCGCCAAAACGTTCCAAGAATTGACTCAAAATCCCATTATCTCAAGCTTAGCGATTTCTGGAGCTTCGGGTTATGATGTGCTAACCAATGGCCGATTGTCAGATTTCATCCTTAGGAAAGCTGTAGAAAATGGTGGACATGAAAGCTGTTCAGGAACATTCAGTGATCCAGAGTGCAGAATTGGTTCTGGTAACCCTTAAAATTTATTTGTCTAGTTCAAAGAATGGAAAACAGCTTAATCACAAGATATCAGAAAAAATTTTTCTCTCAGTGAGTGTAGCCCTAGAATGAAAAAAAATCTTAGACATGTCATCTGGGGAGTTTCGGCTTTTGTTTTCTTGACAGGCTGTGCCACAAACCTACAAGTGGCAGCCTATAGAGGCAATGGTCAGGACGTTATGGAACTGTTGGAAAATGGAGAAAGTATCTCTGAAAGGGATATTCGGGGCTTAACGGCCCTACATTATGCTGCCCAAGGAGGTCAGGAAACCATTGTTGATTTGCTCCTAAACAAAGGAGCGGAGATCAATGCTCGAGGAAACAGAGGAGAAACGCCATTATATGTGGCCACGTATTATTGTCACGAAAATGTTGTCAGGGCACTGTTAGAAAGAGGGGCAAATTTTACGTTCAAATTTAAAAATGACAATGAATTTTCGATGACCCCTCTATTAATTGCCAGTGCAAGCGGATGTGATCCCACTATTCTCAAAGAATTACTCAAAGCCGGTGCAGATGCCAATGGAATTGATGACCAGTTCGGTTGGAGTCCTCTTATTTTCGCCGCAAATATTGGGAATCTTAAGACAGTGGGAATTTTACTCTGTGCAGGAGGAATTGTTAACCATCAAGCCTATGATGGGATAACAGCTTTAATAGCGGCCGCTGGCAAAGGAAGTAAGGAGGTAGTTCAAGGGCTACTGGCGGCTGGTGCAGATCAAAAAATCAGAGCAAACCAGGGAAGGGGACCATTGAATAGCGACCTGAAACCCACTGATACCGCATTATCAGTGGCTAAGCGACGCGGACATAGCGAAGTGGTCGCATTACTGGAGGCAGCAAAAAAAAACCAATTAAAGTAAAAGGCTTGGGACCAGATCTTGTTATGCAACATGTTTAAAATTTAGGCGATCAAAGATGAATGGCCCGTCCTGGCGATTCAATTTTTCCATCCTTTTCTTAGTGGAGTCCTTTCAACGCCTGACCTTTTCATTCTGCCCATCATGCTGCGGTTTGCCATTGCTTGGCAGTGCCGGAATTCGGCCCATAGAGGTTAATCTAAGCCGCTATCTAAACAGTTTTCTATCTCCGAAGATTGTGCCATCACAATTAAGGTTTCGATGTACTCCTAGGCAATAATGTAGGCACAGATGCCATACGGAAGTCGATCGGGTTCAAGATCGTGGAATTATGATATGGGACTGGCAATGACCATTGCAGGCCATAGGCGAATCTTGTGGGGAATATCGGAATACACAAGATGGGGCTCGAGACCATCCTGGCGCAATTCGTCAACTCTCCCACGAAAATATTGGTGGCTGGTATGATAGAGATATCGAATGCCTTTCTCATTGAAATCAGAAAAAGGTTCGATCATGATAACATATTTCCTGGCGACCTTGGCCAATTCCTGAAGAGCCTGATGGCGAATTTCCTCCATGGCTTCTAAGGCCAGCACGGTATAGACCACATCGAAACTGTTATCCGCAAACGGCAAATTCTTGGCACTTCCCTGATAAAAATTGATCCGCCTATTTGCACTTTGATCTATAATTTGATCAGGGGCAAAATCGACGATATCCTGAGAAAGACAGGACATTGTTCCGATCTTTTTTGCTGCCAAGGCCCCCTGTCGGGTCAATTCCAAACCGGAGAACCGTATGGCAGGAAAATACCCGGACAGAACAAATAGATTAATGCCATAGCCACTCCCAACCTCAAGAACGCTTTCGGGTTGCACGGCCTCAAGAGCCCGTTTCAACAAGAGAAGGTGTACACGTTTGGTCCCGATTCCTCTGGCTAACATCCGATCCTCTCCCCACAAACACGGGGTAGCCTTCCCCTTCGTGCTCAGGTGCGCGCCGGTCTCGGTAGAACCCCAAAAGTCCTCGTATGTACTTTTCACTTTATATTGCCGCCCCCCAAAGGAGGTGTTCAAACGCTTGAAAATTTTGTGTTGCCAAAATTCAAGAAATTTTTTCCGCCAAGATCGAAACACTCTACGCTTCCAACGCATATCGCTTCTGCGAAAACGTCGATGAACGAATGGTTCAAACGCGGAGTAAATTTCCTCACGTGACACACGAAAATTCAATGGTAAAGATTGAGCCATAAGCCGTCGCCTCTTCGTTATTCTAAAATGAGATCTATCATTCTTACGATATTGCTATCGCACGAGAGTTACTGATGGAGCATGAAATTTCTATTCGGAGTCCACCATCTATCAAGCCGATGACAATGCCCAGGTTCCATTTTCACACCGCCTTGTTCGGTGATAAATACCATCTGTGATGGCACGAATTACAGTAAAGTATATCCGCACGGATTTCACCTTCGACAGCTACCCCAGTGTTACGCGAGAGGATCAGTATGGTGATACCGGTTCTTCTGCCGATGCCGGTAAGGTAACACGCACCTTTTTACCTAACACCTCGGCCTGGGTATTGCGGCTTCACACTACGGAAACTATGGATGAGAGTTTGACACGGCCGTGGCGGCCCGTACGGGCCTTTATTACGCTGGCACGACAAGTTGCAGCGCCGCGGCCTCAAATCAACAACCCATTTAAGGGAAATTAACTCGTGTGATCCAATGGCTTTCGGGGGGAGTAGTCCGGAAAACCCGCATGGCCTATGATAGCTATGGCAACGTTATTTGCACCATGAATCAATCCCCGTGCCAATACAACGACCAAAGCCTATGATGGCAGCCAAACTTTTGCCATCACCGTCTCCAATCCACTCAGTCATGTAATTTCGAGCATATATTAGGGAGTAAATGGGGTGGCGATGGATATTGGGTTGAATGGACAAAATAAAAACATGCCACGATCCCAACGTGGTCGTGGACCATTACCACCAATAATAACTTTGGCACAGTCGACACGCAACATGTCTTCACCAGCACATTGCTGAGTTTGTCGACCTGGCCATATTTTGATGGATTGGTCCGCACCATGAAAACCCGAAACACCGGCCCCGACTCTAAGATCGCGCTCTCCGAGATCCGCTATGACAGTCGTGGCGCCACACCGACGGCTCGGTATCTGTGTGGCTCATGAGCGGCACCAGCGTGCAACAAACAGGTCAGCCTGGGGTCGCAGGGATGGAGTGGGTCATTAAGGGGGTTGGGGATGTGGATGGCGATGGAAAGAAGGATTTACTATGGCAGAATTCCACTGCCGGCCTCACAACCCCCACAACCTATGCCTGGTTGATGAATGGGGTCAGCATCCAGAGTGCCAACGGCCAAGGCGCCTGGTGGGTGCCAGGCCCCACCACCACGATTGTCTATGATGGAGATGGCGGGCGGGTCACAAAGACCGTCGGCACCCAAACCACAACGTATATCGGGAAGCTCTACGTGTGCGGTGGCACCGCCTGCGCCAAGATGATCTTTGCGGGCGGACAAAGGATCGCCATCAAACAGGTGGGTAGCGGGTCAACCAGTTACTTCCATCCCGATCATTTAGGTTCGACGAGCGTGCTCACCAATGGTGGGAGTGTTGAATAATGAGGATGTTCACGTGCAATTTTGCCCAGGATGAGGTGACCCATCAAAGGCTGCGGGTCGGTTCAAAAAAGTCCGTCCAGCAAGGCCGCAACCATTTTTACGCGCGGAGCGTATGCGGAATACGTGAGTACGGAAAAATGGCGAGAACGCCGCTGGCGGCTTTTTTCAACAGACCCATGGTAGCGGAGTAAAGGAAGAAGACCTGGTGTATTATCCCTATGGGGATACGTTCACGAACGCCGGTACGGCCAACGTGGCCTATAAATATACAGGTAAGGAATTGGATGGCAGCACAGGACTTTACTTCTACGAAGCCCGCTATTATGACGCTGTTCTCGGGCGATTTATATCAGCCGATACGATTGTGCCGAATCCGGGCAACCCTCAAGATTTCAATCGATACACCTATGGGAATAACAACCCCATTCTTTTTAATGATCCCACGGGACGATTCGGGATCAAATCCATCACAAACGCCTTTAAAAAGGCCATCCGAAAATTGAAAAACACACTAGGCAGTCCGGGATTCACCGCACTCAGCTTTGGCATTCAGGTTGGGATAGTTCCTGTCCCTTTCCTCTCACCTATTCAGTCCGGCATTCTTGGGACCGGATTATTAACGCAGTCGAAAAGCGGACGGTATGTTTTGGCGGGAGAAATAATTATTGGCACGGCCGCAGCAAGTATAGCCTGTGCACCATGCACAGCGGGCCCTGTCATTAATGGGGCCCTGGCTGGGGGGTTAAGCCTAGGAGCAGCTGGGGGTCTCAGTGCCGGCAGAAATGAGGGTGATATCAGTAAGGGGGTCTTGTTTGGAACTGCAACCGGGGCCATTGTTGGCGGTTTTTCCGGAGGAACACTCGATAAGTTCGGATTACTCAATCCTGCAGGCGGGGTTATTTTTCCATCCCTTGGTACGTTAGACGCATTTGCCGCAGGCACGGCTATCTCTGGAGCCATTCTTGGGGCAGGCAAAGGAGCGACGGAAGCTTATGCAGGAGGAAGAGGAAATTTCCGATCAATTATTGGTGGGGCATCAAAAGCAGGGATAGAAGGGGCAATCACATCTCCTTTCACAACCGCTTTTATCACTTCCCTTGGTTTGCCTTTTGGTGGAGGTATGCCAAAAACTCCCTATTCTAATTATTCTTCACCTTCTTGGAATGCTCCGGATGGAAATGGGTTGGGTGAGCTCGCTCCTCTAGCAATAACACTGCCTGGTGGCTTGACGGATTCAGTCGGAGAAGCTGGAATTAAGGTAGGTTTTTGGGAAATAACCAGATAGGGGAATAAACTGAAAGCTGGCTAGGGGAACAATTTCTGAAATTCTTGAAGACAATGAGTCACAGCTTTATGAATTTGGGCTTGTATTTTGGCGCCTTTTTGGTCAATTAATTCAGGGACATGCATGGAATTTACCCAAGTTGGCCTTTCCAAAGAAAATGAGCCGTATTCTTTCGGGCGTAACCATCCCCCCATATTTGTACTTTCTGGTGGATAATGGCATTCACGCTGACGAATGACATACGGGCCGTCAAGGTCAATAAACCGGATAATCCCTGAGTATTGAAATTGATACGGCATTTTTTTGGGAGGAAGGAAATCACCGTTTTCAGATCCGGTAGGAACAAGATCCCAAAAATACGTTTGTATAGCGATGACTTTTCCTTCTCTCAAGTTTTTCCTCAGGTCCATCAGATTTTCATCCAGCGAACCCCCTTGGGGCAGAGCAAGATTGGTGAAGTGATAATTATCTTCTAACGTCGCCATGATTTGATTCCTGAGTGTGCGGGTGGGATCTATAAGTTCTAAGGGAGATGGGAGTTCCAGCCATTTTTCAACTTTTTCTAGATTGAGATTAACTACTCCGGTGAACGGCAGTGAATAAGGCATGATCCACCATGCAAACTCCGGTGATGGATAGTCCACGATATAAACGTGAGAGGCGCTTTTCAGTTGAGCCACGTCTTTAAGAGATAATTGGACTTTGGGGTTCCCTCCACCACATCCATAAAGTCCTAACAGGAAAGCCAACCATAAACCTATGTGCATTTTAACTCTGCGTTTGAAAATCATCCTGGCATCATATGAATGTTTAACTATTCATCTCAACTTCTGACTTGCAGATCCATACATTTTTCCCGGAATTTTACAGAAAGAAAATGCAAGGTAAGAGAAAATGGAGCAATTGTCGTAGGAAACTGTAGCTGGGACATTGATAGGCGTTGGTGATATGGGAGGGCTTGGATATTGGGAAAAGGGGAAAATGTTGCCAATAAGTTTAAAACCAACAATGGGCTTTGGTTGGCCTCCATATTTAATGCTAGTGGAAATGGTTGTGATCCTACAATTTTGAAATACTTACTCAATGCCGGTGCCGATCCCAATGAAACCGAACCAGGGTACGGCTATAGGTCTCTTATGTTTTCTGCAATTATTAAGGATCCGCAAACAAGTGAATTATTGCTCTCCGCAGGGGCAAAGGTTAACCATCAAGCCAATGATGGGACGACGGCTTTAATTGTCGCCGCTTGGAATGGAAATAAAGAAGTCGTCCAGCTTTTATTGGCATCTGGTGCGGACCCAACAATACAAATAGGCCAATTGGGCGGATCATTGAATAAGGGGCTTGGGCCAATAGATACAGCGTTATCAGAGGCTAAGCAACGAGGACATAACAAAATGGTCGGAATACTGGAGGCAGCCGAGAAAAAGACCAATCAAAGTAAAAGGCTTGGGATCAGACCCTACCGTACAACATGCTTAAATTTCAGGCTTTCTGGGATGGTCCCTCCCTGCGCATCAAAATTCTCCATTGCCTCCTAACAGGATCCTTTCTCCGCGGGACCATTTCATTCTCCCTACAAGGGGGAGGTTTGTCCTTAGTGCTTGGCAGAACCGGATTAAGCCCATAGGTGTTAAGCTAAGCCATTATCTCAAAAATTTTTTATCTCTGAGAGTTGAGCCATCAAAATTAGGGTTCAGTTGTACTCCTAGGCAATGATGCAGCCGCATATGTCATACGGAAACCGATCTGATTAATGGATCCCTAAGGCCAGCTTCTGAACAAGGTCCGGCTTAAATCCAGGAAGGTCGGAAGGCACAGTGAATGGAGCCGTTGGTCGGAACGCGGAAAAGCAATTAAGAAATTGGATGATCAGGACCACGCGATCTCGTCGGTTACACCGGCTCCCATAGTGAAGACAGCGGGACGTGTCCAGGAACGCCCCTGAGCCTGGCGGTCCGATCAACTTCACCTCATGGTTTCTTCCCCCTCCCTCATAAATTCGTTCGTCCTGCACACGACCAAGCACACGCCCGATCGCTCTCTGCACCTGATGGGATATATCGGCGGGAAGAAAGGTCAGCGGCCCCTGGTCCTCCTTCGTTTCAAAGATATTCATAAATACTTTGACCTGTCTGAGATCTTCATAATCAAAGTGGAAGAGCTGGCTGGAGCGAGCCGTTTCATTTTCAGGTGACCAACAGAGCCGGGCTCCGGTTAACTTCGGTACCGTTCCCAGATACGCGGCTGCGGCATCAAGAATAGGGCGGGACACCATAAACCTGAGCAATTCCGGATGGCGGCAGAATTCGGCACCTTCAAGAATCGGGAACAGAAATTTCTTATGAGGATGTTTTTGAAAATATTCCGGGGGAAAATCCGCTCGTGATTGCTGATACACTGCTTCACAATACCTGACAATGCGATCGGTTCCTTCAATATCGTCAGGCCCAAACAGCCGGTATCCGGCTCTGTCTGGAATGGTCATCACGGGCTTAGTGATCGCAATAATTTCTCTGGCCAATCGATTTCTCAAACGATATTGAGTGGGGCTACCGGTGATTTTCAGCGCGCGGTAAAATGGTCGAACCACCCACGGGGGAATTCTCAGATTTTTATGCAGTACCTTATAAAGCCGATTCTGACGAATCGGCTGCCTGACCATATCCGTATTTTCAGAGGATAGAGGCATAAATACGATTCCGTGCGGAAAAATGGAGAATTTGGCTGTATAGCTTAGGCTTCATTCATCTTCCATGGATGCCAATGAACGACCCCTGCCCATGGGCATTAGGGAAAGCGACTCATGATTCCTGAAAATACCCGTTCTGTCAATCATTCCCATTAGCTCCCCGTGACACAGAATGCCCCTTTTTGAAAATCCTTATTCATTCTCGGGAAAACCTATGGTATTCTTAGGATTGCATCCGAAGATTGTATATTCAATGCCTTTCGCTATTAATCCTGCAAAGCGATTACCTGTCAATCAAAACATCAAGGAACAAACTTTCCTGCTAACGAAATGGGAACGCTCGTCCTTTTACGCCATGGGGAAAGCCTATGGAACCGCGAAAAACGGTTTACAGGCTGGACCGATATCGGGTTAAGCCCAAAAGGTGTCATTGAAGCTCAGCGGGCAGCCCACATTCTTAAGGGGAAAAGAATGATGTTTGACCTGTGTTTCTCCTCCGTTTTAAGCAGAGCGCATGAAACGGCAACCATTGTACTTAAGAATATGGATTTAACCTCTGTCCCGGTGCGGAAGAGTTGGCGACTGAATGAACGTCATTACGGCGCTCTCCAAGGAATGACCTGGTGGGAAGCATCAACACAGTTTGGTGCGAAACAAGTCCTGATATGGCAGCGACACTTTTCCGCGGTTCCACCGGCCCTTTCTCCTCAGGATCATCGATTTCCAGGCCTGGATCCCTTATATGCAGGTTTGAATTCTCAGGACCTTCCTTTGACAGAAAGCCTCCAGGACACCCAACGCCGGCTCATTCCTTGCTGGGAGAAAGACATTGCTCCCCTGCTTAAAGAGGAAAAAAGGATTCTGCTGGTTGCACACAACAATAGTATCCGAAGTTTGCTACAATTTCTTCTCCATCTCGATGAAGCCAGTATCAAACAAATCACGATTAGAACCGGAGAACCCTTGGTCTGTAAATTTGACGCCAAAGGCAATCTTGTCAGCTACTCCTATATGAGATGGAAGCCGAAATTGAAGGATTGCACACAAAAGTTGTTAAAATATTGCCTCCCCTAAGTTCATTATTGATCGTTTGTGGTTATGACGTATTTAAACTTTGCCGCCCTAGAAGCTATTTCAGCCCAATCCTTTCAGGAAGCCAAGCCCTATCCGTGGATGAATCCCGCGGATCTCCTGACGGATGCAGGTTATCAAGGCCTGGTTGAGACCCTTCCGAATGTCTCCATGTTTCAAAAGCGTTTTGGGGTCAAACGGGCTCATGGGCAACAAAGCCATGATCGCTACACATTAGAGTATCGCCCTGGCTTACCTCTCTCTCCTCATTGGAATCAATTTCTAGCCGAGCTTCAGGGAAAACCCTATTTGAATTTTTTAAAACGATTATTTGGGGTCAAGTCCCTTGAATTGAATTTCCATTGGCACTATACCCCCAATGGATGCTCTGTTTCTCCACATTGTGATGCCAAACATAAACTTGGGTCTCACATTTTCTACTTTAATACGAAAGAGGATTGGGACCCCGCCTGGGGTGGCGAGACCGTTATTCTCGACGATCAAGGGAAATTTAGCCGAAAAAGCGCTCCCAGCTTTGAAGATTTCCCACAATCGTTGGCTTCAACAGCCATTGGGAATTTCAGTCTGTTATTTCAACGATTGGATAAATCCTGGCATGGGGTCCGCCCCGTTCAATGCCCGGAAGGGCACATGCGAAAGGTGTTCATTGTCGTCATCAATCGGCTCTCGCTGGCTGACCGAATCCAGCGGGTCTTTGGAAAAGGCCCTAAGGGGTACTGATTTTCTCAATACGTTCCAACCCTCATTGCCGATACTCTTACAGTCCCCGATACCCTTCGAAATAGTCGGGCTTTATGGCTTTCCAATCTCGTTCAAAAAATGCCCGTTTCGTCCACTGGGCGAGAAAACACAATTCGATAAATCCATAATAGGCTTGAATATCCGGCGCGCCCTTACTCGCCAACAATCGGAGAAACTCGTTTTTGAAGGGATTCAGCCATCGCACCAAGGCTTTGGCAGCACCCATGCCTATGAGATGCTCGCTGACGAGGCCTTCCACATCGACAGCACACAGCAAATGGGTCTTGGGATTGAGGACAAAGTTTTTCTTAACGGGGTCGGTATAATCGAACCCGATCCAACAGTGTGTAGGCTGCAGGACATCCACGGATTTTCTGAGCTCCCCCAACAATCCATTCGAAAGAATCCCAATCTGATTGAGAAAATGCAGATCCCGATCCAGGCGATCAGGGAACATGGTCGTATTCGTTTCCACCAACCGGGGAGCTTCAGAGTATAAACGATTATAAAACATGGCCACTTTTTCAACGAGTGAGTCATCAACCTCTTTGATGAGAGGCCCTTGAACAAACTCCACCCAGATTTCCCGCTCATAACGAATCACCATATTTGGGAAGATCCCGGCCCCCCCGAAGCACTCAAGATTCCGCTCAATTTCAACAGCCAGGGAAGAATCACAAAAAACCAATCGCTTAAATTGCTGCCCATTGATTGTCACAAAATGCAGGCTTTTGTCCTTTTGCAAGCGAACTCCAAAAAGCCGAGATAAAAAATATCGGGCTCGCTTCAAGAAAAAGGGCGATCGTTGTTTGACCTGTAATTGAAAAGACATTGTGTTGAAGAGTGTCTGGGTTAAACCGGTGGTGTCAAAAAACCAAAAATTTGGAAAACAGGGGATACATCGGATATGATTTGATACCCCTAGAGAAGAATGCGTTACTACCGCCTGCCTGAGAAGCTCCGATTACCCTATCGGCACGTGAACTTTCAGGAGATGTGTTATGAACTTTTTTTAAAAAAGAGTCAATATCTTATCTAATTTTAGCTCCAATAGCGCATGAATTGAGAACTCCTCCGGGATAACTGAAACATTCCGGTCAGACGACGATGCTTAACAACCCAAAAGTTACCGTATTTATCCCGGCTTATAACCGCGAAAAATATATTGGAGACGCCATTGAAAGTATTTTGGCACAAACGTTTACCAATTTCGAAATACTCCTGATAGATGATGGTTCGAAAGACCGTACCAGTGAAATCATGCGTTCATATCACGATCCTCGTGTGCGCATCATCCAGAATGAACACAATCTCGGGATTCCCAAGACCCGCAATAAAGGCATTGAACAGGCTCGTGGTGAATTTATCGCCATGTTAGATAGCGACGATCAGGCGTTTCCCACACGACTGGAGAAACAGGTCAACTTTCTGGATGCCCATCCTGATTATGCCCAAGTAGGAAGCTGGTGCCGCATGATGGACGAACAAGGTCGGCCATTAAAACGGATCAAGCGACAGCCCATTTTACCCGAGGACGTCGACATTCAACTGTTGTTTCGATGTTCCCTGAGTAACCGATCGATAATGGCTCGCACTGAAATTTTGCGGGAATATGGGTATCGAAATGACTACCCACGCTGTCAGGATTATGACCTCCACGTGAGACTGGCCCAAAAATATAAACTCGCCAACCTCCCTGAGTGCCTGGTTTACGGCCGTATACACGCCGATCAAATTACCAGTCAAACAGTGGAGCTGGGTGATGAAAAAAAGCGGGCAATCATCCGCCATCAACTCAACGTCTTGGGGGTGCCTTTCACCGAGGAAGATCTCGGTCCGCATTTGACGTTGTCTCGCATGCGAAAATCCCAATTTACGCCGGACGATGATTACCTTCAATGGGCGGAAAATTGGTTACTAAAACTTCAAGAAGCCAATTTGCAGACACACCGGTATTCGCAGCGCGCAATTGCACAAGCGGTCCGCGAAAAGTGGATACGGACCTGTTGGGCGGCCTGGAACGGCATGGGGTGGAAAGCCCTGAAATATTATGTTCACTCCCCCCTGCGCAAAAGCCTCGGCAATACCATACGAGAACACGTTCTCACCTGATCAGCCCAGTATCTATTCAATTAAGTCTCAAGCGACCTTTAATCATATGATGACGACGAATTCCTCGGATTTCGCCCCACTCCCGAGTCAATCGATAAATATAGAAAGTGAACCACCAGACCGTAAACATCTTGCGATATTTTTACCATCTCTAGCCGGGGGCGGCGTCGCAAGGGCTATGGTCTATCTCTCAGAGGCCTTTGCCGATCGCAATCACAGAGTGGACCTGATCTTATGTCAGGTCTCAGGTCCCTATCTGGACAGCATTTCCCCGAAGGTTCAGGTCATCGGGCTCAAGGGGGGGACAAAATGGCGGGGATGCTTCCATGCCGTGTCAGCTGATTTTGGGGCTTTATGGTCAATGCTCCTCCCGATCTTGCTATCGTCTCATCCTCCCAAAACTATCGGATATCTCCCGGATCTGGTTGAATATTTACGGCATGAGAAACCAGATACGATGCTCACGGCCAAAACTCCTGCGAACCTCATAGCCTTGTTAGCCGCACGCCTTGCAGGTGGCAAAACTCGCATTGTGATCAACGAACAAACCAGCTTGTCTCCCATCATCAAGACATCAAAAAAGTGGCGTTGGCGTTTTCTTGCACCTCTCTTACAACGCGTATACCCATGGGCAGATGAAATCGCGACCGTGGCGGATGGCGTCGCGGAAGATGTGTCCTCGTTAACGGGAATCCAACGTGATCGTATTACGACGATTTTCAATCCGGTGGCCCTCACCCAGGTACAAGAAAAAGCCCGCATCCCGGTTGACCATCCGTGGTTTCCAGCAGATACTCTACCGGTCATCCTAGGTGTAGGGAGACATGTGCCACAAAAGGACTTCGCGTGTCTCATAAAGGCCTTTGGACGAGTTCGTTCTGTGCGTCCAGCCCGACTGGTGATCCTCGGGGAGGGAAGGATGCGGAATGAGCTTGAAGAGCTGGCTGAAACCTTGGCCCTAACCCAAGATATTTCCATGCCAGGATTTGTCGACAATCCCTTCGCCTTTATGGCCAGAGCTTCGGTATTTGTGCTCTCGTCAGCATGGGAAGGTTGTCCGAATGTGCTGATCGAAGCGCTAGCATGTGGATGCCCGATTGTCAGCACGGACTGCCCGAGCGGTCCTACCGAGATTCTTCAAAAGGGGGCCTTTGGACCATTGGTACCGGTCGGTGATGACAAAGCGCTGGCCGAAGCTATTCTCGAAGTCCTTGACCATCCACTTGGCCAGGAACAGTTGCGTGCCCGCGCTACGGAGTTCGAAGTAGGCAGGATCGCGGAAAAGTATCTCCGACTCATGTCGGCGCACTAATATCCCTTCAAATGGCTACGTTAAAAGAGGCGTGATATTCATAGGACCACGTGCGGAACACCTTTCGATATGCACCATCATCGTAACGGACTTGGACCCCCCTTTATAAAAGCGGTATGAGAAAAATAAGGCTTCTCGTCATATCCAGCCCCGCTCCTCATAGCAAATCAATATGGTTGCCGGAAACCAATCTCACGACACTTCTATCCGGTAAGAGAGCATCATCATGGCCAGGAAGGATATCCCCTTGAAGGTTCCAGCCAATAGGCAAAATAGCCAGCTGGCAGACAATCAAATGACGTCGAAGATTCTGTGACCACATCTCCAGTTTACCTGTCTATCCCTATAGCAACAATCCAAGTGGCTGAATGCGTTTACATGCCCAGGCAACGGTGATGATATGGCACTAATATTTCATGTCAACATCCACATGGGTCACTTCCCCAATCACCTCGAACGAGGATTCTTCAAAATTCGGAGCGGCTAAAAATAACGAGGGATTTTTCGACACGCCAAACCCTTCGGTAGGCAAGCCAATCAGATTACGGTCAAATTTATGATTGTCGTTTTCATCATGATAAACAACCACGGCATATTTTCCTTCTATCGGTGCAGCCAAACACATGGTCATAGAACCTTTTTGGGCAGGTTCCCGTTCTTTATCAGCCCTGGCTCCCTTGACTAAAAAACTCTCTGGATCTGGTCCATACAGGACTGCCTTTAGGGATCCTGCAGCGCTTTTGATTCCATGCACATGAATGTGAATGGGCTTCCCTTCAGAGGGGCAGGTATTAACCGGTAACTGCAACCCTTCACCGAAACTTGCCGAAACACTGAGCAACAACACTATCCAAAAAATAGACAGGCCAACCCCATTTGGTCGCGAATAGGCAGTGCTCGGAAACATCTTCACCCTCCATACTTACACATGAACATCATATGATGAGAGCAAAATAAGCGGGTACACACGTGACTCGCAACTGCAGATAATCCGGAAGATTAAAGAGGAGGATTTTCTTGAGGGGTCAAGTTGGGTTTCCGTTTTTCAAAGGCAAACAGCAGGAGAAGAGAGCACACCCCCACACTAATCGCCGAATCGGCCACATTGAAAGCGGGCCAATGGTAGCCATTGATATAGAAATCTAAAAAATCGATGACCTCTCCATATTGCAGGCGATCGATAAAATTTCCAATCGCACCCCCAAAAATAGACGCGATGGTCATTTGCCCCCACCAATCGTGAGGTTCCAGCCGTAAGAAGATGGTGATTAATAATCCCATGGCAAAGAGGGAAGTCAGGAAAAAGAAAATGAGCCTAAACCCGCTGCTGGTTGTGCCCATGATCCCAAATGCGGCGCCAGGATTCCTGATGTAGGTCAAAGAAAAATATCCCGGAATAATGGGGATGGATTCATGAAGATACATCGAACTGGCAATATAATACTTGGTAACCTGGTCAAGGCTTATGATGGACGCGACGACGAGGCCTAACAACACAAACCGATGAATGCCCCCGCTCATCGCAACGCCTCCACGCATCGACCGCAAAGCGTCGGATGTTGAGTCTGTGAACCCACATCCTGGCGGATATTCCAACATCGATCACATTTGGTACCTTCAGCTTTGACGATTTCTATCGTTAAACCCAGGCTCGCATCCACCAATTCCCCTCCAGGCAGTGACCCAACCGCTTCCACCTTCACACACGAGACAATAAATAATGCCGGCAGATCGGTGAGATACCCTTCGAGCAACGCAGAATTTGGTTGAGTCGCATGCAAGATTACGGTGGCATCCAGGGAAGAACCAATCACCTTGTCTCGTCTTGATTTTTCTAAAGCGAATTGCACCTTACTCCGGACTTGGAACAAGTAGGCCCACGTCGTATGGAGCTGTGGGTTTTGAAAGACTGTGGGGGATCTCGGGAAGTCGGCCAAATGCACACTCATCGGCTTAGATCCTTCTACCGTGAATTCTGGTAGAACCTGCCAGATTTCTTCAGCAGTAAAACTCAGGATCGGAGCCATGAGCGTTGCTAAGGAGGACACGATTTCAAACAAAACCGTCTGAGAACCACGCCGAAGTAGCGAATTTGCTGGAAAGGTATATAAACGGTCCTTCAAGATATCCAAATAGGTCGCGCTCATATCCGTAGAACAAAAATAATCCAATTCGTGCACGACCTGGCGAAACTGAAATTGGGCATATCCCTTTTTCACGTTGTCGATCAGTTGCCCTAGCCGCCAGAGGGCCCATTGATCCAGTTCCGGCAAATCGGCATGGGGCACGGAATGAACGCCCGGCTCAAAATCATACAGATTACTCAGGAGGAACCGGCAGGTATTGCGTACTTTTCTATACGCATCCGTCAATTGTTTTAAAATCTCTTTTGAGATACGCAGATCTTCCTGATAATCCTGCGAGGCCACCCATAGTCGCAGAATTTCCGCACCAGACTCTTTGATAATTTCCTGTGGGGTCACGACATTGCCTGCCGATTTCGACATTTTCTTGCCTTCCCCATCCAAAACAAACCCATGCGTCAAGACGGCCCGATAGGGTGCTTGCTCATCCGTCGTCACCGATGTCAAAAGCGAACTGTGGAACCATCCCCTATGTTGATCGGAACCTTCAAGGTATAAGTCTGCGGGATACCAGCCTTCACCTTGAGGCCTCAACACCGCCGCATGACTCACCCCCGATTCAAACCAGACATCTAAAATATCATGTTCTTTCTTAAACGACCCATGGCCGCATTGCACACATGTGGTTCCCTGGGGAAGTAATTCCTGGGCGGATCGACTAAACCAAATGTCGGCCCCACTCTCCTGCATTTGAACACTGATATGCTCGATCACTTTGGAATCAGTTAATGAGGTGGAACAGCCTTGGCAAGAAAACACAGGAATGGGCGTCCCCCACATTCGCTGACGAGATAAGCACCAATCCGGACGGTTCAAAATCATCCCGTAAATACGATCTCGTCCCCGCTCTGGAATCCATTGGACTTTATCAATTTCTTTCAGGGCTTTTTGGCGAAGATCGGCTTCCTCCATGGACACAAACCATTGGTGTGTAGCCCGAAAGATGACCGGTTGCTTACAGCGCCAACAATGAGGATAAGTATGTTCAAGCCTTTTTTCACCAACTAACAACTTCCTAGCATTCAAGACTTCCACAATCCCGGGATTCGCCTCCAAAACGGGTTGTCCTGCAAACTCAGGAAAATCATCCGTAAACCGTCCTGCATTGTTGACCGGCACCAGGATTTCCAATGGCTTCCGATCAGGAAGCATTTCGACATAAGGGGGTTTGTTATATTTCAGAACTAAAAGATAGTCGTCCATCCCATGTCCAGGAGCAATATGGACACACCCGGTCCCTTGCTCCAAGGTGACAAAATCTCCATTGAGGATAGGGATCTCCTTCTTGGCAAATGGAGGATGACACGTCCACCCTTCGAATTCTTTTCCTTTCTTTTTTCCTAATACCTCAAATTTCTCAATCTTACAGGCCTTGGCAAATGCGTCTACCAATCCAAGAGCCACGATAAAAGCCTCTTCTCCAGCTTGAAGAACGGCATAGTCAAAATCCGGATGGAGGCAAATGGCTTGGTTCGCGGGAAGGGTCCAAGGGGTCGTTGTCCAAATGACGGCCGAAACGGCTTTCAACTTTTTGACGGTTGGCAGACCCAATCGTTGGTCGGAACCCATTTCAGCCGGCAGGACCGTAAAGGGAAATTTCACATATACCGACGGTGAGAGATGATTCTCATATTCCACTTCGGCTTCAGCCAGCGCCGTTTGATCCACGGTACACCACAACACCGGCTTCAATCCCTTATAGACGCGACCCTTTTCCACAAACTTTCCAAACTCTCGAACAATCGCGGCCTCATAGGCATGATCCATCGTCAGATACGGATGCTCCCAATCCCCGAATACCCCTAACCGGCGAAACTCGTCTCGTTGGATCTCAACAAATTTCTCCGCATACTCGCGACAGAGCTTCCGGAGTTCCACCGCACTCAGATCTTTTTTCTTGGGACCGAGCTGCTTGGTCACCTGATGTTCAATCGGCAACCCGTGACAATCCCATCCAGGGATATAGGGAGCCTGGAACCCCGCCATGGTTTTCGATTTAATAATGATGTCTTTGAGAATTTTATTCAGCCCATGCCCGATATGAATATGCCCATTGGCATAGGGAGGGCCATCATGAAGGATATAACGGTGGCTGCCATTTCTGGCCTCCTGAATACGGTCGTACACCCGCTCCCGCTCCCACCAGGCTAATCGCTCCGGTTCCTTTTGTGGCAGATTGGCCTTCATCGGAAACTCAGTCCGGGGAAGGTTCAATGTCGCTTTGTAGTCCATGGGGAAATTCTCAAGAATAGTGGGATAAACTCAAGGCCATTCTAGCCATGCCTCCCAAACCCGTCAAACATAACCCTTCAGTCATATCGCGACAACACATCAATGGAAAACAACCGTGTTATTGATATGAAAGCGCAACAAATAAGGGAAGGGGGGGAACCACAGAAGAAAGGTATTCAGCTCAAATCCATCATGCGGTCCAAAGCCAACTTGGCAAACACTTTCTCCTCGTCAGGAACTTGGATGTGATTAACCACATGACCCTGCACGAGATTTTCCATGGCCCAACATAAATGAGGCCCATCAATTCTATACATCGTCGAACAGCGACACACCATTGGGGAAAGGAAAAAGACTTGCTTATCGGCTTGATCTTGTTTCAACCGATTCACCAGATTCAGTTCGGTTCCCACCGCCCAAATTGTTCCTGGATCGGCCTGAGTCACCGTCCGAATAATAAATTCCGTCGATCCCACCAGGTCTGCCTGATTGACCACATCCTCATGACATTCAGGATGCACAATAACCCGAACATTAGGATACTGCTTTCGGAAATAGCTAACGTGTGCCGGTTGGAACATCTGATGCACACTACAATGCCCCTTCCAGAGAATCAGACGAGCCTTGTGTATGGTTTCGCGAGTATGCCCGCCATTGGGTTGAAAGGGATCCCAGACGATCATCTCCTCAGGGGGAAATCCCATCGCATTCGCGGTGTTCCGCCCTAAATGCTCATCCGGGAAGAAAAGAATTTTCTCCCGTCTCTCCCAGGCCCAGTTCATAATGGCTTTGGCGTTTGAAGAAGTGCAGGTCACCCCACCATGTTCTCCGCAAAAGGCTTTGAGAGAAGCAGCTGAATTCACATACACGATGGGGGTCACGGTCTCCTCAACAGGCAACACCCGGGCGAGCCGCTCCCAACAATCATCCACCTGTTCCATGGAAGCCATATCCGCCATTGAGCAGCCAGCAGCCATATCGGGCAGAATGACCGTTTGATTGGAACGACTGAGAATGTCGGCTGTTTCAGCCATGAAATGCACCCCACAAAACACCACATGAGGAAATTCAGGGTGCTCAGCCGCATACTTGGCCAAGAGAAGAGAATCGCCTCGAAAATCGGCATGGATGATTACATCATCCCGTTGATAGTTGTGTCCCAATAGCAATACTTTCCGACCTAATATGGCTTTTGCGTCGACAATTCGATCAAACAATTCCTGATCCGGAAGAGTTTGGTAGTCAGTAATAGGAAATTCTGTAATAGTGGGCATAATTATTTCCAAAGACGTTTTCGAGTTTTTTTGTTCAAAGATGGCTGTATTTTCTGATACTAACTACCAATTTAACGAAATCAAGGAACAGAAATTAAGCTTACCAAATCTGTAGGCACCTATGAAAGGAATTCTCCTTAAATAGCTACTATATGAGCTGCTCCACAACAATCCACCTGCCGACAATCGACTTCCGTGCCTGCGGGGACTACAGAAGGCTCGACTTCCAGTGTTTTATTAAGCCCGATAAATCAAAAAGACGGTCTGTTAATCCTTTTCTAAATGCGTTTTCCCTTTGGTGCTATACACACAGATACCTCTCTGCCTTTTCCCTGGGGAATCGGTTTTGCCACCGAGACATATCAATCCCACTCTTCGCTATCCGAGCAATGGTGCACAAAAAGAGCCTGCACTGGAATCAATACAGAACAACTAAGTTCAAAATCCGCATGGGCCTGTTGATGAAGGAGCAGTCCAGGAGAATCTGTTATCTTCTATTAGCATAAATTGCCGGAATAGCCGACTGACAAAACGTTCATTACATTCCCCCACCTGTACAATTTCGGATTAAGGATGATGCCCAATTCAAGTTCAACCAATAGGCCTTTTCTTATATCGGGTATGTTTCCACCAGCCTTACTTCTACAGCCTAAGATTTCCGTCATTTTTTATTAACAAAGTCCCGTTAATAAGTTCTGAAACACCATTTACTCCACGGCTAAAAAATGTCCCGATGCGCCTACCACTCCCACTTCCAGCGCTCTGTATCTTCATGGCATTGCCTCATATTTAGGCTTGGCGTTATCCCTGGATTTGGAAACCCGAAAGAATTTGTCCATTGTTGAGGGAAAAACCCTGCAACCTTGGATCGGACAATAAGCTAATTGCCTCTGTCGAGGCTGATACAGGCCGAAATCAACAATATACCGGGTATATCGAATCTCCCAATGAAATCCTTGAGGTATTGGTATTGCCAGGGGATGAAGAAAAATTGGGAATTCCCATTAGTGTGCCTTTCAGGTAAACTTCAAGAAAAGAGCATGCTCCTTCCTCAGTGGTGGCCGATTTTTTTGACAACGATTAAGTACTTATTCTGTTTTTTTGAGGACAACGGGTAATTTGTCGGGTCCTTAGAAAAAGTTGGACCGAGTTGTTCGAGGGGGGACCATGGCACCGTTAGATTCCAGAATGGATGTTAAAATCTAATGCCCTGGGATGAAAATTTTTCCCGGAAGAAAGCCGTCACCGCCCCGCTCTCATTACACAATCCCAGATTCCCAGATTTATACCCTTTGGGTAATCAGGTAGCCAGAATTCCCGATAGCTAAAGCCTTCAGCCGTAAGGAGATGAGATATCCCTGCTGTGAGCCAACGACTTAGATCGGCAACAACCCTACATAGAAATGCTTGGTTGTGGGCTTGCCTGGCTTGATAGAGGTGCCAAAAATTCTCTGTAAAGGTAACCAAACTTTGTCGAAATCATGCAACTTAAGCAGGGTATGTACCGTAGGTGTTTCGAAGAGGTGAACCGGCAAAAAGGTTTGGGGCAACGACTCATTGGGAGTAACACCCTCCAAGGGTGATTACGCCAAGTATTTTCAGAACGGTGTGAGGCACGAAATTCTAATTTCAGGCAAGAGACCTCTGCCGTTGACGCATAGAAAGGTATTTTCCAACAAATGGAGAAAGAAAGATGGAAAAGATCATCCCCTTCAATAAACCGTTCATTGCGGGAAAGGAGCTTTATTATATTGCGCAGGCGGTGACGTTTGGAAATTTGGCTGGTGATGGGTATTTCACTAAAAAATGTTCTGAACTGTTTGAAAAACAGTTCGGCGTTCACAAAGTGCTTATGACACCTTCCTGCACGGCAGCCCTGGAAATGGCCGCAATGCTTTGTAACCTTGGACCCGGTGATGAGGTCATTCTCCCCTCCTATACTTTCGTCTCGACCGCCAATGCGATTGTTCGGTTGGGCGCCAAACCGGTATTTGTCGATATCAGGCCTGACACACTGAATCTGGATGAAAATCGAATAGAAGAAGCGATTACTCCAAAAACAAAAGCCATTTTGCCAGTTCATTATGCCGGAATCGCGTGCGAAATGGACCACATTATGGCGATTGCAAAGAAACATGCACTCTTGGTCATAGAAGATGCGGCGCAAGGAGTGGGGGCGTATTATAAAAACCGGGCACTCGGAACTATTGGGCATCTCGGAACCTATAGTTTCCATGAGACCAAAAATTATATCTGTGGTGAGGGGGGCGCACTTTGCATCAACGATCCCGGAATGATAAGGCGGGCAGAAATCATTCGAGACAAGGGAACCAACCGGAGCGAATTTTTTCGCGGGGAAGTTGATAAGTACACATGGGTCGACATTGGATCGTCATATGTGCCCAGTGAAATCGTCTGTGCATTCCTTTATGCCCAATTGGAGATGTTGGACTCGATTGCAGAGCGCAGAAGGGGAATTTTTAAACGGTACCGGATGCTCCTGCGACCCCTTGAAATTCAAGGTCTATTGAGTCTCCCTACCATACCAGGAGATTGCAAGAGTAATTTTCATATGTTTTACATTCTTCTTTCAGATATAGAAACAAGAGATGCCCTCATGGGGTACTTAAGGCAACAGAACATTTTGGCGGTTTTTCATTTTGTTCCACTGCACAGTTCGCCAATGGGGAAAAAGTTTGGATATATCGAGGGCGATTTCCCAATCACAGAACAATTGAGCGGTCGACTGCTTCGTTTGCCATTCTATTACGAAATGACTGAAAAAGAGCAGGAATACATCATAAAATGTATAACCGAAGGGCTAGAAACCGTGAAAGGGAAAATAAAGCTAAACCGAGAGGAACCTCCAGCGCTCAGATTTGTCCAATAGTGGCGAGGAGGTTCTACCTAGTAGAACACTTGCACAAAGAGAGAAGAGATAAATTAAGAATAATCTTTTAACGGTTCTTGTGCCACTACCCTGGGACTCTCAACATTTTGAGATTTCCGTTGGGCAGATTATTTCTCCAGCATTAACGAACTCTGAACTTGAGAACATTCTGTCTTATGCAAAAGAACAGGGCTACCACTTGATTTATTGGGCCACTTGCCCCGACAGAATGATCCCTTTGCCTCTTCTTCAAAGTTTTTCAGGTTCCCTGGTAGACAGAAAAGTTACCTATCAACGGAAGCTGAGTACCGAATTCACCTTCGGCGAGATTAAGAACCCAAGTCATTCGTTTGAAGTAATTGAATTCCCTCGATCGCAGGCCAATCAGCAGTTAAAAACTCTTGCGTTGATCGCAGGCGGCCATTCTAGATTTCACGACGATCCATGTATTTCGAAGGAAAAATTTGCAGGCATGTACCATATTTGGATTAACCGAAGCACTTTACATGAAATTGCCGATGTGGTGTTTATCGTGAAGAATTCCGCAAATATGGAAGATTGTCTTGGAATGGTGACCGGGTCTGTCAAAAATGGCATTGGAAAAGTTGGCTTGATGGGGGTTCAAAAAAAAGTTCAAGGTCAAGGAATCGGCTCATTGTTGATGAAGACTCTACATGAATGGCTGATATCAAATGGTATACATACTTCAGAAGTGGTTACCCAGAAAAACAATATACGAGCCTGTAAATTTTATGAAAGGTTTGGGTACAAACTGGAATCGCTTCAGCATTATTACCATTTCTGGGTTCAATTGTAGGTGTGGTCTACCTCTGCCTTGAGGGATAAATCTAAAAAACCCAATACTTGGCGAGCGGGGGGCATGGGGAACCGAAGGAATTACAGTTTAAAGGTACTCAAACATTGGGGAGCGGAATCCACATTTGGAAAAACTACCATTGATCAATTGCCAAAAAGCGGTGTCCGTTTACCAGTTACCGAAAGTTAGTGAGATCCATGGAGATTGCCTCTTGAAGCTGGGGTATTGGTGATGTCCAAGCAGAAACCTTCCACGAAGAAAAGTATATTTTTTCATATAGTTCTATTGCTTATCCCGATCACTACCCTCGTATTAACCTATCTTGCGTACACAACGTTTAGAACAGTCCAATTCTATAACTACGTTAAATCCGATCAGCGTGATTGGAGCGGACAAGTCCATCAAGCTCATAAAGAACTTGGATATGCACCTATTCCCAATTCCCATGGCTGGGAAATAATGCCTTTAGGCCCTGACATTCCGGTACGATATGACAAGGACGGATTTAGAATTCCAGTGGATGAAAAGTTAAAGACCACAAACAACCATCCATTTGCGCTCACCTTAGGATGCTCCTTCACGTATGGAGCTGCCACTCATGCTGAAAATACCTTTCCCTACCTGATTGGCGCCGATTTCGGCGTATCGACAAAGAATGCTGGTGTTTGTAGTTACGGCCTTTCACAAATGGTGTTAATGGCGAAACTATTGATTCCTCGCCATAAGCCTGACTATGTCATTGTTCAATATTCGCCCTGGCTTGTGAAACGAGCAATCCAACCCTTTGCGCCTTCGTATTACGGAAAGCTCCCTAACCCCTGCTATTTTGGAGAAAGCGCCCTAGGGATAGCACCCGCCGTCTTTCAAACCAAGGTATTTGACTTACCTATCGACAACTATCGAAATACCCAAAAAGGAGTTTCTGATTTTTTTCTTTTTTCGGTGAATATCGGCTTTCCTCTCCTACTTCACGATGATTTCAATATGACAAAATACACTCTCGCAAAATTTTTGAGATTGACAAATGGTCCCACAAAAAATCGCTCGGCGGTCATACAAGACGCATATAAAGAAATCGCCAACATGGCAGAACAAAATAACGCCAGGATGATCATAGTAATACTGGGAGAAAATCATCTTCCTGTCCCAATTTCAAAAGATCTTTTCCCGAGGAATGCGGTAGTAATAGATGCGCACAGTGAGTTACTAAACCGGCTGCCAACCATCGATGAAAAAAGTTTCCAACGACACTACAACCATTGGCGTGGTGAACCCCCGACTCTCGTTGATACACACCCAAATGAACTCGCCCATAAAATAATTGCTGAAATGATTACTTTGCAGATGGTTAAATTTTCCAAAAAAGAAATTTAACATGATGAAATACAGCGAGAGTCTAAGCCGTCGGTTTTACCCAATTACAGAGTCTCTTGGAATCTCGTACTTTGCTTGGGGTCTTAATGTACCAATTTTAATGTACCAATTTGGTCTAACCCTAATTTCATGGACCTATCTAACAAATTTCCATATCAGGCGAATAAGCATGCATTAAAAAACGAAGGCAGTAATTTAGTGCCCTATTTCAACGAGACCTCTTCGGAAGCAGACGGGGATGGAAAAGTGAACAAAAAGATCAAGGATGATACGCCGGTCCGAGTGCTCCATCTGATTGATAGAATAACCGGCTATGGCACAACAAGATTGCTCTGGGATATTGTGCGCTTGACCCCACCGGATAAGGTCAAACACTTAGTCATTAGCTTTTCGCCTGATAAAGGAAAATGGATAACGGCAGATCTTCTGCGAGAGAAGGGTGCCTATGGCCAAGTTCCTAAACGCCGTATCTTAAAACTTTTAGATCGTTGGTCCCTGACTTGGTTTCTTGGCCGGTACATTTCAACAATATGGCATGTCTGTAAAGCCTTAATCTGGTTTCGCCCGGACATTATTAATGTACATACAACTTATGCCTTAACCATTGGCGTGCCATTAAAAGTCCTGTTGCGGCGCCCAGTGGTTCATCTGGTTCCGTCACTCTTTTCCCAAATGGTGGATGAAGGAAAACCCTGGGTTCCAAGACTGTATGCCCGTTTTCATGGCTTATTCGATTGTTTCTTCACTGCTGCCTCCCGCTGTCAGGATGAACTGCATGCAGTAGGCATTCCCAATTCCAAAATTGTTCCTCTTCGCGGGATTCTTGACCTTGAAGAAATCAACAAGATTCGACATAAACGGGAACAATTCCATAAGACAATCAGAGAAAATTATCATTTGCCTTCAGATGCTTTTATTGCACTTTCTGTCGGTCGCCTGGACTCCTCTAAAGGGCACATATATGCCTTGGAAGCTCTTTCCAGCCTTGTACAACAGTTTCCTAAGCTCTATTGGCTTTTGGTTGGCGATGGGAAGCAACGTGCAGAACTAGAAAACCGTGCAAAAGATTTAGGCACTTATACCCATATGCATCTCGTTGGCTATCAGGATGACCTCCTACCTTATTACGCAGCCGCCACAATGTTTCTTCGTACCATGATTTTTGAGGAGACCAATCTTTCAACCTATAAAGCCATGGCTATGGGCTTACCCATCATAGGGTTTGATACGGGCTGTGAAACCGAGCTTTTAAAAACGGTTGGTCACGGGATTTTAGTACCCAATAAAAGTGTTGCTGGTTTATCTGCGGCAGTAGCACAGATCCTGACACTGCCTGACCATGGAAGAGAACTTGGTGGTCGTGGCATAGAGTTTTGTCAGGCCAATTTGGACATTCGATTGGGAATCGAGGATATAACCGCAGTGTACAAGAAACTTAGAGATGGAGGTTGACATTACTTCTCTTTGAGGGAATAGGGGACTGGCACTGTTTGACAAACAAACAGAACGAGACTTACCATGAGTTTGCTAGGGGTGCGACAAGCTGAGAGTCCCAAAAGCGGGGACGACCCTCACGACCTGACCTGGATAATACCAGCGTAGGGAAGCAGGAGACACGAAAGCCCGCACGAGCAGCCGCACTCTTTAGCAAAAAAAGGGGCGGCTTTTGTATTTTGGAGTCAGCTCCCTGGATCAATTCCTAACCCCAGAAAGAGAGGGTTTGCATGACACCACCCCAAGCCACAACCACTAGCCCACCAACACCCGCATTGCGCGTCGTTTCTGAGGAGCCCCGTATTCCTCTTTCCTCCTTATCGATTCAACCATTTCCGGGCTCACAAAAAATATATCGAACCGGCTCGAGGCCAGATGTACGAGTCCCTATGCGCGAGATTCATCAAACCCCAAGTCATAGTCCTCAAGACCACACTGAAGTTCAGAACCCTTCTGTCATCGTCTATGATACCTCAGGACCCTATACGGATCCTGCTCTCCACATTGATGTGCGCAAAGGTCTCCATCCCCTCAGAAAGGATTGGATTGCGGAACGGCAAGACGTAGAACCTTTAAAAGAGGTCAGTTCACAGTATGGACGAACCCGGGCCAACGATCCCGCCTTACAGGCCATCCGATTCCATTTGCAACGCCCACCCCTTCGGGCAAAATCAGGTCGAAATGTCACCCAATTGCATTATGCTCGGAAGGGAATCGTCACACCGGAAATGGAATTTATTGCCATACGGGAGAACCAGGCACGAGAGGAACACCAATCCGCCCAACAAGGGACCGGACAAACCTTTGGGGTGACTCAACATCCTGGCCAGAATTGGGGCGCGTCCACTCCTTCCTATATCACCCCGGAGTTTGTTCGTGATGAAATTGCCCGGGGACGGGCCATTATTCCTGCCAATATTAATCATCCGGAAATTGAGCCTATGATCATCGGGCGCAATTTTTTAGTTAAAATAAACGCCAACATCGGCAATTCTGCCGTGTCCTCTTCCATTGAAGAGGAAGTTGAAAAATTGATTTGGTCTATCCGATGGGGTGGCGACACCGTCATGGACCTCTCCACAGGGAAAAATATCCACGAAACTCGTGAGTGGATTATTCGAAATTCTCCAGTACCTATAGGGACCGTTCCCATCTACCAAGCATTAGAAAAAGTTGGAGGAAAACCTGAGGAACTTACCTGGGAAATCTTTCGAGATACTCTCGTGGAACAAGCCGAACAAGGCGTGGACTACTTCACCATTCACGCCGGTGTTCGCCTGGCCTATGTCCCACTGACCGCCTCTCGCATGACCGGCATCGTCTCACGAGGCGGATCTATCCATGCCAAATGGTGCCTCGCTCACCATCAGGAAAACTTCGCCTATACGCATTTTGAAGAAATCTGCGAGATTATGAAAAGCTATGATGTATCCTTCAGTTTAGGCGACGGACTGCGCCCTGGTTCTTTGGCAGACGCCAACGACGCGGCTCAATTCGCCGAACTGGAAACCTTGGGAGAACTCACCCATATTGCATGGAAGCATGATGTGCAGGTCATGATTGAAGGTCCGGGACACGTTCCCATGCAACTCATTAAAGAAAACATGGACAAGCAGCTTTCCGTCTGTGACGAAGCCCCCTTTTATACCCTGGGCCCCCTCACCACGGATATCGCTCCAGGCTACGACCACATCACCTCGGCGATCGGCGCGGCGATGATCGGCTGGTATGGATGCGCTATGCTGTGTTACGTCACGCCCAAGGAACATTTGGGCCTACCGGACAAAGAAGACGTGAAGGCCGGAGTCATGGCTTACAAAATCGCCGCACATGCGGCAGATTTGGCCAAAGGCCATCCCGGAGCCCAACACAGGGACAATGCCCTATCTCAGGCGCGCTTTGAATTTCGATGGCAGGACCAATTCAATTTATCCCTTGACCCGGAAACGGCGAAGGATTTCCATGATGCCACACTCCCCGCGCAAGGAGCGAAGCTAGCCCACTTTTGCTCCATGTGTGGCCCGCATTTTTGTTCCATGAAAATTACCCAGGACGTGCGAGAGTATGCTGCGGAAAAACAATTGGCAGATGAGGCCGCACTGAAACAAGGCATGCAGGAAAAATCCGAAGAGTTCCGGAAAACCGGTGGAGACTTATATCTGTAAAGCGGTAAAAGTTCATGGTGGAACAAGCAGGTGATCAACAGAGTTTTGGTAATAGGCAAAAACAAAACGTGATTGTACTTGATGTTCCATAAAAACGAAATATTATCTGGAGCTCCCCTATGAATCCTATCAACATCGCTCCTTTACGAGAACGGGATATCACCCGTCACATTGCCAGGGAGTACTACAAAGAATTCGACTCACTGATTGAAAGCGATATCATCATCGTCGGAGGAGGTCCGTCCGGACTCCTCTGCGCCAGAGACCTTGCCGCGACCGGTTTCCGGACACTGCTCATCGAACAATCACTAGCTCTTGGTGGCGGCTTTTGGTCTGGTGGTTTTCTCATGAATAAGGCCACGATTTGCGAACCAGCGGATCGGATTCTTGAAGAATTGGGCATTCCCTTTAAACCGATTAAAGACTGCCCGGGAATGACCATGGTTGATCCGCCTCATGTGACCAGCAGGCTCATCTCCGCTGCCTACGAAGCCGGCGTCAAGATTATGAATCTTACCAAAGTCGTCGATCTCATTCTTCGGCAAGATCAGCGAATCGAAGGTGTGGTGGTCAATAATTCCACCGTGGAAATGGCGGGGCATGGTACCATTCACGTAGACCCCATTGCCCTTGAAAGTCAAATTGTGGTTGATGCCACCGGTCATGATGCCGTCGTGGTTAATCTCCTCCACCAACGTAACTTATATCAGAAGGTGCCTGGAAACGGGGCTATGTGGGTGGCGCGTTCCGAAGTATTAGTGGTAGAAAATACCCGTGAAATCTATCCAAATTGCTTTGTCGCTGGCTTGGCCGTTGCTGCAGTTGATGGCAGTCCACGGATGGGACCGGCGTTTGGGTCGATGTTACTTTCCGGCCGACGTGCAGCTGAGTTGGTTCAGAGTAAACTCAAAGGCGAATAATCACCTTTTTTCCTAAGAGACACAAAAAGGACTGTTCTCAACACAATTTCCTATGGATATTCAAGATTTTCTCGACCAGGGTGAGGGCCACGAAGAAGATAAGGTGACGGCCTGGAACCTTTTCCAGCAGGCCTATGAACTCCAAATGAAAGGGCAACTGGAAGAAGCCGTGGATCTTTATAAACAATCCATCGACATTTTCCCGACTGCAGAAGCACATACGTTTTTAGGATGGGCCTATAGTTTCATGGGACAATTGCAGGAAGCCATTGAGGAATGCCAAGTGGCTATTCGTCAGGACCCTGAATTCGGAAATCCCTATAACGATATCGGGGCTTACCTTATTGAGCTCAACCAGCTGGACGAGGCTATTCCCTGGCTTGAAAAAGCGATGAAAGCCAAACGATATGAAAACCCTTCTTTTCCTCACATGAATCTCGGCCGTGTGTATGAACGACAAGGGGAATGGGACCAGGCAGTCGATTCCTACAAAAAATCCCTGGCTCTTAACCCTGAATACAAGACAGCAAAACAAGCGCTCATGCGCATTCTGACTCTTATGAACTAGAACGAATAAAGGCCTTACCAAATGTCAGACACCAAAACGATTCTTGTGGCGGTTAGTGATATCTTCTTCTACACCAAAATACGCGACGCCTTTTTACCGCAAGGCTATAAACTGGAACGTATCCGCACTGGAGATGACTGGCAGACGAAAGCTCTTGCCAGCCAGCCGATGGGCATTATCGTCAACATGAATGATGATCGGCTCAATGCATCCGATATTGTGAAATCGCTACGCACACTTCCTCAAACACAGGCATTACCCATCCTGGCCTTTGCCAATCATGAAGAAGTTCAAACATGGAAACTGGCGAAAGACCTTGGAATTCAAAAAATTGTCTCGCGCAATGAGTTTTCTGCGAGGACACTCGCGCTATTTGAGGAAATCACGACGGCAGCGACATCATGAAGACCCTTGCCCTTCATAAACAGCATGAAGCCCTAGGCGCCAGGTTTCAACCTTGTGGCGAATGGGAAGTCCCCCTTCATTACGGCAACCCTCTGTTAGAGTATGAGTCCATTCATCAGAGAGGCGGCCTCGCCGATCTATCATTACGAGGAAAAATCATGGTCACGGGTGATGACCGAGTCTCATGGCTCCAAAGCATCATCAGCAACGATATTCTTCCTCTTAAGCCTGGTCAGGGTCGGTACTCGGCCTTCATGAATCATAAAGGAAAAATGGTTTCCTATTTTCGAGTATTTCTGCAACCGGAGACGTTGATCATTGAGGATGTCGGAGAGGTGGATGACCTGACCTTTCAAGCCCTCCGAAAATTTCTGCTCTATGGGACAAAAGCCAAACTCCACAATGGCCTGGAAAGTTGGGGACTCCTCATGGTTACCGGGCCGAATGGTCCGGATATTCTCAAACAAGCCCTCGGTGTAGAAGTGAATTCCCTCCAGGTTTTAGATACCATTTCATTCACATTTGGTGACATGCAAGGGGTAATCGCTCGAACGGAAGAAACGGGTGGGCAGGACTTTGAATTATTTGTCCAGGCCGAAGGTCTTCCCGCGCTGTGGTCTCATCTCTTAACGATAGGGAAAGAGGCCGGCCTTCAGCCGGTCGGAAGGGAGGCACTCGAGACCGCCAGGATTGAAGGGGGATTGCCTCGCCTTGGGCCAGACTTGAATGAAAAAATCGTTCCGCCGGAAGCGAATTTGGAGGGTATCGCCTTTAGCTTATCGAAGGGATGCTATCCCGGGCAGGAAGTTGTAGCCAGAATGGATACCTACGGATCGGTCAAACGGCGAATGGTGGGGTTAGTTCTTGAAGTAGAACCCCCACAACTACCGGAAGCGGGGGCGAAACTTTTTAGTGGAACGCGGGAAGTGGGATGGGTATCAAGCTCAACCCACTCCCCTCGTATCAAAAGACCGATTGCACTGGGATTTCCCCTACGAGATTTCACCCAACCCCAGACAAAACTGGAAATCGAGATCCGAGACCAACGCTTTCCGGCCTCTGTCTGTGCCTTGCCGTTTACCGCCCTTTAAGCGGTTACGAGATTCAAGAACGATTATTCAGACCTCAGAAAAATCCATCAGACTTTTTCTGGATGTCGACTATGAGAGATTTTTTCGGCAAAAGACAACACGGCCGGACGTTGCTCGTCCTTGAGCGCGAGAAGAATATGTGCCTCATCCCCATGCATTAACCGTAGACTCAAAAATGATTCTTCCGTGCGTTTTTCTTTGTTATCCCATGTCCCGTCGATCAATTGAATCTTATCTAAATCACAGCAAGAAAAAATGTCGTATCGAAAATACGAATCCCCGATAACCATATCAAAGAGAACATTGCCAGCGGTCATGACCATAACGTTAAAACGCCCTTGATCTTCATACCCTTCCGGCAAAAATTCATTCACATACAAAAGGTTAATTTTTCGGCCTGTCAACGCCTGCTCAATCTTCTTTCCCAACGCCGGATAATCGATTTGAAGAGCCCGTTCTTCCTGACTCGTGGCGCGCAAGGCCATCTCTCTTGTTTGTTCAAATACATCTGTAGCAGTCAACACAGAACACGCTCCTTTCTTCAACAACACTGTCAATATATGTCAAATGGTTCGCTTACTGGGTGCCTACGATACCCGCCATTAAACAGAGAAAGCAAGGGAACACCCCCATCTCCTCTATAATGGCATTCACGTAAAATTCTTAATCGTCCTGGCGTGAATTGATTGCCTTCTCCCCTCGCGGTTGGGCATACTTCGACTGTTGAACACTGCCAGGCGAACTTAAAAGGAGGACCAGGATATGAATGCTGATACGTGTCTGATTGGGGGATGCACCGAACCCCTCTACGCCCCTGCCGGAACCCAATCGTTATGCAAGGACCACTTTTTACATTTCGTCACGTGGCGCAGAAAAAAAGGCGGACTGGGTATGTTTAAAAAATATTGCGCCCTGAACATGGAAGAACGAGATGTGATTGTTGAAGAATGGGCCAAGTCAACGTTCAGTAGCTCTTCCTCCTGATCAAAACTCCATTTTCCAAGCCACACCTGTTTGGCCATTATCCTGGCCTTGCACCTTCCCGATTGACCACAAAATGTAAGAAATTTACAAATAAATAGTGAATTGAATGCCTCAGAAGTAACCCACCGCCAAGGCACACTCAGATCTTATTCCATGAGCGGTGATCCGTGATGATGGATAATCTTCCATTCGTCTCCAATCCGCTCAAATAAATTGGTTGACACTACCTGGCTATTCTGTTCGTTCTCTCCCACCCGGCTGGTGATGTTTTCTGTACAAATAACCCAGGCAACATCAGCCGCAACTTGGACCTGGACTTCAGTCAATTCAAATTTCATCGAAAATGTATTATTGAAAATGACCACCCAGGAATCCCTAACCGCGGGCCACCCCACTCGGATACTCCACCCTGGATGAATACAGGTCACATACTCCTGATGAGCCCAGATAGAATCCATCAGCGCAACATCCAGCTGTTCAAACCCACGATAAAACAACTCATTCATCTGTGTGACTTCCTCAATCCGTTCCTTCAGCATAGTGCGCTCTCTTTCTTCGTTTCCGCCTATTTCCAGATCATGTAACTTTCACTAATACGGCACAGGATTGTCGATCAACCAACCAGACCCCGAGCAAGATCAATCCTATCCCACTTATTTCCCTCATGCCAACCGGCTCTCCCAAAATCACTAGGGAAAAAAACAAGGCGGACACCGGAATAAGATTGCCAAAAATTCCTGCTCTGGAAGGGCCAATGCCCTTGACGCCATACAACCAGGCCTGTTGACCCAACGCCGTGGCAAATACCATGACATACAGGAGTGCCAGCCAACCAGACACGGGAACCGTCGCCAACCCCGCACCCAATACTTTGTGATTCATGGCCAACAACGGGATTTCAAAGATCAAAGAAATCAGAAGAGTGGTCCACGTCACGGTCAGCGGAGAGAACCGTTCCATGGTTTTGCGACAGCCAATCGTATAGAGGGCCCAACTGACTAAGGCGCACACCACCAGACTCCCTCCGAGCCAGGGGTTGGTACCTAATCCCTCCACCGCCTCGCGCCCGGAAATACTCAATACTCCAAAAAACGAAACCAGGCAACCAAACCAAATTACCCGGAGAGGTACATCCTTCAGGATTAACGAGGACAGAAAGGCGGTAATTGCCGGACTCGCACCTATAATAATACCCGCTGCCCCTGCCCCAATAAATTGCAGGCCAAATAGCACGAACAGGTGATTTCCCAGGACTCCCAATCCCAACAGAAAAAAATTCCGCCAATCTCTTCGGGAAAAAGAAACAATTCCTTCCTTCCACAGCCAAAGAGGAATAAGGATCAGTAAGGCTCCTAATCCTCTGAAAACAGACGCCTCTACAGGCGAGAATGGACCTAAAGCGACTTTTTGCGCAACCACCGATCCTCCCCAGACCATCGCCGCCGTCGTGAGGGCAACATAGGCGGAAAACACTGAGGATCCTGAGCTATTTGTTTTCACAGGAAAGCAGGCAAGAAAAGGGAAGAAAAATACGGAAGGTGTCTAACCCCGATTGGACTACCAGGAAAAACAACCCCGATCACGAAAATACCCTGAGATGAGCCTACCAAGGGTTCATCCACACAGACATAATCCTTCGCTTCATATTACTCAAACACCCTCAAACCTCAAACGCGACTCTCAAAATGCGACGGAACCTCTCTCGTCCGTTATAAATGACGTATCGGTGCTATAACAATCGTCCAAAGGTTCGTCAAGGTCAGACCAAATTACTGCCTTTCCTCAAAATATTGACATGTGTCCATAATTTGTATGGTTATTGGCCCCAACAATTTCTTAAAATGGTTTTTGAGTCCACCTAATTTTACCGCAGGCCCGAATGGCTTATCAGATAGGTCTTCTGTCCGGTTGACGCAAATAAATTTACACCGTTAAAATCGCCAAAGAGTTGATACCGTGCGAGCCCTCATGCCAAGGGAATTTTCATTAAAAATCGTAGGCGTTGGCTTCCTACAATTGACATGACGGTTTACCTGTCCCCTAAGGAGGAATTATGTCGTTGCTAATCACAGAAGAGTGCATTAATTGTGGTGCCTGTCTCCCCGAATGTCCCAACGAAGCAATTTTTGAGACACGTAGCGCCGCAGAAGAAAAGGGCCATAAGGTCGGTGAAGGTCAGGGTGATGGAGACACGGTATACGTGATTACCTATGAGCGCTGCACAGAGTGCGTCGGTCATTTTGATGAGCCTCAATGTGCGGCAGTCTGTCCTGTGGATGATTGCTGTATACCTGATCCAGAAATCCCTGAGACAACTGATACGCTACTGGATAAGGCCAAAGAGCTGAATCCTGACAAAGAAATTGACCCAGCGAAAGTTTGGGCCGGCGTTCGAAACTAACCAAATACAAAACCTGGTTCGGCAAAAAAGCCCCTTCCGACATTCTACGGAAGGGGCTTTTTATTTGAGACTTCCCAAAAATGATGGGCCTCACTGTAAATGCTCAGCTCACCTCTTCTAATTCATGGAGCCGAACAGCTATCAACTTCGAAACACCAGGATCCTCCATCGTCACACCAAACAGAGAGTTGGCAGTCTCCATGGTGCGTTTATTGTGTGTGATCACAATAAATTGAGACCGGTCCGCCATTTGTCTCAAAAATTGACCAAACCGGACCACATTCGTTTCATCTAATGGCGCATCCACCTCATCCAATACACAAAATGGAGAAGGACGAATCAGAAAGCTCGCAAATAGAAGAGCCATCACGGTCATCGTCTTTTCCCCCCCAGAGAGCATATTGAGGTTTTTCAAGCGCTTCCCTGGTGGTTGGGCGACAATTTCCACACCTGGCTCAAGAGCTGGCGCTTCAGATTCCTGCCCTTCCTGAGTTTCTTCCACGAGAATCAACTCAGCACGTCCTCCAGCGAACAAGGCTGAAAAGACTTCACTAAATTTCACCTGCAGCTCTTTAAAGGTATCCACAAATAGCTTATTGGTTGTCTGATTTAATCGCTGAATAATTTCTTGAAGGGATTGGATTGAACCCGCTAAATCTTCTTCTTGCGCTAATAAAAATTGAAAGCGTTCTTCTAATTGAGCATGCTCCTCAATAGCGGCCAGGTTAATCGGACCGATCCGCTCTAATTTTTTTCTGATACCCTGCAACTGCTCTCTCCACTGCCCGGTTTTCTCCTCGTCAGATGCCTGTTCAGTCCCTTCCAGCACTTCAGGAGTCTGCTCCGCATCCTGGGAATATTTGAGGTCATCCGTCGAAATTTCATACGTCATGGTCAGCGTTTCTTGCACAGCATGGAACTTCGCCCGAACCTCTGCTAAACGCCCCTCAATTGGCACTCGGGATTTGAAGATATGGCTCAATGTTTCACGAGCCTTGGCAATCAGACCATCCAATCGTTTCACTCCCTCCATACATTCTGCATGCCGGTTCCCCAGCTCCAATAATGTTCCGGCAATAGCCTCTTTTTGAATGCTTAATTCTTCGACCAAATCTTCGTTGGTGAGTCGTTCCTCCTGGCTTTTTCGACTTTGGAGAAAGAGGTGTTCCAATTGTCCATCAATCTGTCGAATACGGCTGTTCCGATGCTCTTCTTCCCGTTCAATCCGTTCAACATTAGCTTGTTCATGGTCCCATTGGGACTTCAGAGACTGAAAATTCATTCGAGTATCATTGAGGCTTTCCAACATGTCTTGTCGCTCTTGGTCTAATGCATTGAGAGAGTCCAACAGTTGACGAAGAGCCTCATCTTCCTGAGCCCGTGTCTGATTAAGACGCTCAAGCCGGGTTCGAACCTCTACCTCTTCAACCTGGAGCTGGCCCCATTCCTCCTCTTCCGCTAATCGATCCTGCTGAAGTGCATCTAACCGACGAACGAGATCGGGAAGAGCCTTCTCTTTGGAAGAAGCCTCTTTTTGAATGGTCAACATCTGAAATTCCATCTCGCGAATAGACAACGTGGCTTCTTCAAGTTGTTGCGACAGGTCCTCAATTTCCTGTAGAAGCAATTTCCGGTTGGCTTTGGCTTCCTCCAATCCCACAGAGAGAGTATTCAACCTTTCTTCCAATGCGAGAATTTCTCTACGACGACGTAATAATCCACCTGCCTCTCCACCAGACCCACCACTGATAACCCCGGATGGAGACACAAGCTCCCCATCCAAAGCCACTAAAAGCGGACCGTTCCCTTGGAACCAGGAATGCCTGGTCATGAGATTCAACGCTCCAGCCAATGATTTGACAATGACCGTATTCCCCAACAAGGCCTCAACCACAGGCTTCAACTCGTCAGGAACCTGAACAAAATCCACAGCCAAGCCCAGCACCTCCGTGTCGTGCTGAACGATGCTCCACCAATCGGCTGGCCCCCCTCGACCCTGTCGCGGAATATTCAAGGGAATAAAGCTGCCTTTTCCCCATTCATGTTGCTTGAATTGCGCAATGGACATTTCTGCCTCTTGGGGCGATTGGACAATCCACGCCTGCAACCGCTCACCCAGAACTGCTTCCATGGCTTTTTCAACATCCTCTGGCACTCCCATCCGTTCGGCCAACGCCTCCTGAATGCACGAACACGCGACGCGAATTGAGGCTTCATCACCCTCACCATGATGGCCATACCCTATTTCTTCCCGAAAGACGCTTTGAATGGCCCGTAATTCAGATTCAGCACCAGCTGTTTGGGTTTGGAAGTCGAGAATTTTTCCATCAAGCTCTTCCCTGGTTTCTCGCTGACTTTGGAGGTTGACCTCTAAGCGATCCTGATTGTTTCGAAGTTCATCAAGCTGACTTTCGAGAGATGAGCATTCCCGTCGAAGGGCTTCGCTTTCCGATTGAAGTGTGGTTTGATCGGTTTGCGATTGAGCATATTCCACAGCCAATCGTTCAATCCGCCTGGCCATCGAACTCTGCCCTTCACCAATACTTCTCAAGCGGTTTTCCTGATTTGTTTTATCTACCGCTAAAGCCAGAATGGTTTCTCGCCCCTTGTCGACCTTCTCCGCAGTTTCCCGACGGCGAACGGCGAGATCCGCTATGGCCCCCTCTCCGTCTTTCACCGTGACAGAGAGAATTTCCATCTCACACCGAATTTGGGCCAGCCGCTCTCTCAGAGCTTCCAAGGAACCCGTGGCATCCTGCCCCTCCCCATTCAGTCGAGCCCGCTCCTCCATGACCTGCTCATGTTGCTGTTCATACTGATCAAGCCGGTTGCGTTCAATCTGAATCGCCGTATATGCATTGGACATTTGTTGCTCAATCTCTCGAAATCGGTCCTGCGCTTCCTTGAGAATTTCGCTAGAAGACGTCAACTCCAATTGCACCTCTTGGTGCTCGGCCACAAGCCTGGCCTCTTCAGCCACGCAGGAAAGCTCCTGATTTTCAGATTCGTGTAACTCGTTTTCAAACTGACACTGGTCTTGAAAAAACCGGCGAAAGTCATGGGTCAACAACCGCACCTCAAGCTCCCGAGCTTCACGGAGGAACGTCTGATACTCCTCTGCCTGTTTCGCCTGACGATTGAGTGTCCGAAGCTGGCTTCGAACTTCTCCTAGAATATCCCGAACCCGCAAAAGATTATTTTCTGTACTTTGTAATTTCCGTAACGCCTCCGCCTTTTGCTTTTTATATCGAATAATACCTGCCGTGCCCTCAATAAACTCACGCCGTTCCTGTGGGGAAGCACTGAGCAACTGTTCAATATTGCCCTGTTCAATGACAGACTGCCCTCGAGCTCCTGCCCGGGCATTCCAGAGAAATCCTCGAATATCCTTGAGTCGGCAGGGAATCTTATTAAAGTAATATTCACTGTCTCCCTCGCGGTAAAGCCGGCGGGTAATCATGACATCCGTTGCCTGGTCAAGCCCTTCCAGAAGGGCAGAGACAGGCTCCAACTCCCGAGGCGTCACCTCGGAAAAAATGAGTGAGGCTTCGACCATTCCCATGGGTTTACGTTGTTCAGTCCCATTAAAAATCACGTCTTCCATGCGCTCACTTCGTAAACTCTTCACGCTTTGCTCACCCATCGCCCACAGAATGGCATCCACGATATTACTCTTACCTGTCCCGTTGGGACCGACAACAGCGGTTATCCCATTCGGAAAATCTATTTTTGCCTCAGCAAAGGATTTAAACCCACTGACGACTAGAGTACGAAGATACATATTCCCTCCCAGAATGGAGTGGATGACAGGGCAGTAATTTGGCTCAAATCAGTACCATAAAGAAGAAAGAAAAATCAAAATTTTCCACAAAATACGGTAGGGCTGACTAGCAGCCTATTCAATATCTTGACATATTGCCAAAACCAAGGTTCCTGTCAACAGGATAAAACCATGAAACCTTTTACGGAGGTTTCTCTATTGCCATGAGGAGTCCCCAATCAAACAGATCCACCGGCTTCAGTATATTGGGAAAGATAATGAGGAAGGATAAATTCGGAAAAGATACGCTCGCCCTCCACCTGGAAAGCGGAAATCCAGAGGAACTTATCGCGGCACTTTTGCCATCAGTAATTCTTTGGGAAGAAGAAATTCAACATTCTCTTCCACCACCGTCAACTCCTCTACCGATGTCGCTCCTTGCTCTTTCAAAAACTTAATAACCTGAGCTACCAACACTTCTGGAGCCGAGGCCCCCGCCGCAATGCCAATTGCGTTCACACCTTCCAGCCATTGAGTTTGAATATCCTGATAAGAATCAATGAGATATGAAGGGATTCCACACCGCTCGCCCAATTCTCTCAATCGGTTGGAATTGGAGCTATTAGGAGACCCGATGACCAGAATGACGTCAACAAAACGTGACAGCTCTTTGACCGCATTTTGCCGATTTTGCGTGGCATAACAAATATCTTCCTGGTGTGGCCCCTTAATACCGGGAAATCGACGATGTAATGCGGCAACAATATCTCTGCACTCATCCACACTCAATGTCGTTTGGGTGACATACGACAAATGCAGAGGATTTTCCACTTCTAAGGAGTCAACATCCTCAACCGAGGAAACTAAATGAAATTTATCAGGCACCTGCCCCAGGGTTCCCACCACCTCAGGATGACCCGCGTGCCCAATCAGAATCAACTCATATTCGTTGGAGTAATCCCGATTGACTTCGTTATGGACCTTGATGACCAGGGGACATGTGGCATCAATGACTTTCAAATTTCGTCGGGTGGATTCTTCCCACACCTCTTTTGCCACACCATGTGCACTGAAAATGACAATGGCGCCATCAGGCACCTCATTCAGTTCTTCCACAAAAATAGCGCCCTTTCCACGAAGGGACTCAACCACATGACGGCTATGGACAATTTCATGCCGAACAAAAATTGGTGCCCCGTAGGTCTTTAAGGACAAATCGACGATTTCAATCGCTCGATCCACTCCCGCACAGAACCCTCTGGGATTGGCCAGGAAGATTTTCAACGCACCCCTCCTTCTTTTATCTATTCTTAATTATCTACCTCTATCCCACTCATGCCTATTGCTTGCGCACGATAGGCCAAATAGCAAGAGATCGTCAATACAACACAATGCCCAACCAGGTTTCTCCGGTAAGTGGACCTACGCCCAAAGGGCAATTTTATCCCCACCGAACCAAAGCCGTGCCCCACGTCAGCCCTCCACCAAAGGCCCCCAACATGACCTGATCGCCCTTCTTCAGTCTCTGCCCCCGATTCGCATGGTCTAAAGCCATCGGCAATGAAGCCGAGGAGGTATTTCCAACTTGCTCGATCATCGTGAGGCATCGCTCATGAGGGATCCCGATATTTTCACAAAACTGGGCAAGCATCCGTCCATTGGCTTGATGGAAAATGACTTGGTCGAGTTCCGAGACATCCCATTTCTCCTGCTCCAAATGGTTGCGGACCGCTTGACCTAAGCGCTTGATTGCAATGCGAAACAGCCTGGAACCCCGTATTCGCATGGTATGCTCATTGGAACCAAGGACAGATTGAGTCAAAGGCTGACGGGACCCCCCCCCGGCAATTTTGACCAGATCATGATATGCCCCGTCGGCGTGAAGTCGAATACTGACGACGCCCATGTCAGCATTTGATGATTTTTCGACAATGGCGGCACCGGCCCCGTCACCGAATAAAATGGTTGTACTCAAATCTTTGACATCCAAAGACCGGGATTTGATTTCCGAAGCCACGACGAGACATCTTCGAAACTGTCCGGCCCGAATAAAACAATCCGCCATGGAAAGGCCATAGAGAAATCCCGAGCAGGAGGCAGAGAGATCAAAGGCCGGGATGCCTTTGATACCCAATCGAGCCTGAAGCAAGCAGGCCGTGGAGGGGAAAATCATCTCTGGAGAGGTGGAGGAGACAAGAATGGCGTCAAGATTCTCCGGGACCAACCCGGCCTGATCCAATGCCCTTCGAGTAGCCTGCTCTGCCAAGAAAGAGCATTCCTCCTGTGGACCGGCCCAAAACCTGGTCCGGATACCTGAAACTCGAAAAATATACGAAGGCTCAATCCCTAGCAGATCTGCTACCTCCTGGTTATCTACCCGACGACTGGGGAGAAAGGATCCGGTTCCCACAATTCTAGAGAGTTTGCCATTCATGTACTCGTGGCCTATTCGTTAAATTCACAATAATACCGACTGTCGCATTTATTTTATGCCTACTCAATAATGTGGCAAAAAAGAGACGATTTTCGGTAAAAGATTTAACCTAATCGCAATATTAAAGACTTTCTTTTATTGGTCCGAATCTTGTATAGATTACAGGCTATTTCATACTCTCTGTATCGACATTCACCTCAGCCCATGATCATCTACTGCCCGGAGTGACTTACCTGTGACATTTCCTGTCAATTTTCGGATTCTTTCGACCACCTTCCTCGCTGCTCTTGTCATGATCGCTGGATGTTCCTCCACACCCAAACCAACCGACACCACATCGAAACAAGCAGTGTCCTCAACGGACGAACAAATTTTCGTCGGTGATTCCGTAGAAATGAATTACGATCCGAACGTGATCATGAAACGGGCCGAATCATTTTTTGACAAGGAATCCTATGCGGAATCCATCGTGGAATACAAACATTTCCTCGACCTCCACCGAAATCATGTATTGGCACCTTATGCCCAATACAAAATTGGGGTCAGCCATTTCAAACAATACCGGACAGTCGATCGTGACCCTGAGCCCCTGGATCTAGCCATTCAGAACTTCGACAAACTTCTTCAAGAATTTCCGGCAAGCCGCTATGAAACCGAAGCCAAGCAAACCATTCTGATTTGCAAAGAACAATTAGCCCAACGACATTTGATGGTTGGGCAATTCTACCTCAACCGGGATTCATATCTCGCTGCTGCCCATCGATTTGAAAAAATTATCAAGGAGTTTCCTGAATTAGAAACTGCCGGGGATGCCATGTTCCATCTGGCGAAAACCTACCAGGACCTGGGTATCGAAGAATGGTCACAGGAATGGTTACTTGCCCTGGTCAATGAACATCCTAACAACTCCTATCACTCAGACGGCCAAAAACTCTTGGCAAAGCTACAAAAAAAGAATCCGACTTTTCTAGCTTCCCTTCCCCACGATCCCGCGATGGATGAACAAACCGACCCAAAACCTTTAACCATAGAGCAAAAACCTGAGAATCAAACCCTCGTACGGACGGTATCCCATAGCCCGGAATCCCCATTGTTATCCTCAGTCGGCACCCCTTCACCTGCGTTGACACCGACCACGCTGAGCTACTCAATAGCATCAAAGCCGCCTGTCTCCGACGGAGCCTGCACAATTGGGACCTGGTGTGACTCACCATCCTCCACGATCACGACCCCACCTACCCAATTATCGAGTAACGTCAAATCCTGCAAAACCGGCGAATGGTGTTAACCCACGACCTTCCTGAACCTTGTTTTCGCGTAATCTTATAGAGGCCAATTGACTCCGTTGGCCACATTCTCTGACCAACACCAATTTGCCATCCAAAGGTACCTGCCCTGGGTGGCCTAATCCTTACAATCGATTGACCGAAGACCATCACCTTTCAAAAACGTTCCATGAGCAGGCTCCTGACCACTTTCGGGATGCTTTCTCAGAAAGACGAACCCCGCGAGAACTACCGCGAAATTCACGGACCCGTTTTTTTTAGATTGAACGTGGAATGTGGTTAAGTTGAGGAACCATGGTGGGACTGCCGCCTTCAGTGAGGCCCTAAATGACCACGCGAGGATTCCGACCACATGATCGCACCGAGAGAGTGTTTCACGGCAATGAAGCAACCATCCACCGGAATTCCCTGGCACCAGGCCGTCAACGGCTCCCCCCACAGAGGTGCCCGGATATCCAAGGAAAAAAAGTCAGCCTGCGTATCCCTGGGGGTTGTCACGTTGCCATCGCCAGGCATCCGCGCACATCTCACTGAGCCCGCGTTCCGCACGCCAACCCAGAAGGGTGAAAGCTTGATTCGGATCAGCATAGCAAGAGGCAATGTCACCGGAACGACGTGGGGCAACCTTGTAGGGAATCGGCTTGCCACTCGCGGCTTCAAATTCCCGCACAATCTCCAATACGCTGTACCCGTTGCCCGTACCAAGATTAACCGTTAAGCACTCTTTCGGGACATCCAATCGAGCCAGCGCTTCCAGCGCTTTGAGGTGCCCCAATGCTAAATCAACCACATGGATATAATCCCGCACTCCGGTCCCATCAGGAGTCGCATAATCGTCACCCCACACGTTCAAGTATTCCCGCCGTCCCACTGCAACCTGCGCAACGAAGGGCAGGAGATTATTCGGCATACCCTGGGGATCTTCCCCGATCAGACCACTGTCATGTGCCCCAACCGGATTAAAATACCGCAGGATGCCGATCCGCCAGGAGGAATCGCTACGATGTACGTCACGCAAGATCTCCTCCACCATCAGTTTCGTTCGACCATAAGGGTTGGTCGCAGATAGCGGGTGGTCCTCCGTGAGCGGAAGACGCTGGGGATCGCCATACACCGTGGCAGAAGAGCTGAAGACCAGTTGTTTTACGCCGCACTCGCCCATGGCTTCCAACAGGCGAAGGGATCCGACCACATTATTGTCATAGTAGGCCAAGGGTTGTTGGACTGATTCTCCCACCGCCTTGAGGCCAGCAAAGTGAATAACTGCGGTCGCCCTGCTCTCGCGCAGAGCCGTCACCACCGCAGCTCGATCACGGCAATCACCGCGTATCAGGCGAAGGGACTTCCCCGTAATACGCTGCACCCGTGCCAGGGACTCAGCGTGGCTATTGGAGAAGTTGTCAAAGACCGTCACATCACAGCCGGCACGGATGAGTTCAACGCAAGTATGTGACCCGATATAGCCGGCACCGCCTGTTACGAGAATCAATGAGAACGCTCCCGTTGAAATTGAGATAGCCCGCTGCCTTTTCTTTTCATGTTGACCCTTTTTACATGACTTGAAGGTTGCAGGGACACATCAATGCTGACAAGCCAACGATTCCATAATATAGAGTCTCAAAAAATGTGGTGGGACCCTACACTGAGAAGAAAGGTGCGTCAAGAAATAGATCGGTAAGGAATAGAAGTGAATTGAGGACCATTAGTACATATGAATGAGAGCCGGTGGCTCAAAGAAATAAGAGCCGTTCATGAATCCTCTGTCCAGTTTTTCCCGTGGCCCCTACCACTCCATAACCAAGAGAAGACCGTCGCTCCTCCATGAATATTGGTTGCTCCAATATACCCCTACATCTCTTAAGCCCACCATCATTGCAGAAACTATACAAGCGAGTGGAAAGACAAGGAAAGAAAAAAGAGGTGGATAGGCCAGGTCGTACAAGCCGGTTTATTGGCCGATGTACCATCCAATACCGTTGCGTTCAAGAAAGCTGGTGATGAGGGTCAAAGAATCCGCATAAATCATGACGCCCACCGCGACCAACAGCCCGCCGCTAACAAACGATACCCCGCCTAAATAGGACCGAAAGTTCTTGAAGTAGCTCAAAAACGTATCCATCCCAAATGCCGTCAGAAAAAACGGGAGACCCAAACCCAACGAATAGGCCGACAGGAGCATCACCCCGCTGGACATCGATTCCGTCGTACTGGCATAGGCCAGAATGGCCCCCAACACCGGTCCGACGCAAGGCGTCCAGCCGGCGGCAAACGCCGTACCGATGAGAAATGAACCCAGGTAGCCGACAGGACGCGTCTCAAAATGCATCAAACGTCGTTCGGTCATAAAAAAGTTTAATTTCAAAATTCCAAGCAAATATAGTCCGAAAATAATAATCAGGACACCCCCGACTTTCCGGATCACATCTTGATAGTCATACAACCATTGCCCCATCAGGCTGGCCGATGCCCCAAACGCGATGAAGACCGTAGAAAACCCGGCAATAAACAACAGGGCATTGAGAATAATCGCAGACTTAAAACGCTCTCGCTCCTCAACTTTCGCGAGATTTTCCACTGAGAGCCCGGTGATATAGGAGAGATAAGAAGGAACGAGCGGAAGGACGCACGGAGAAACAAAAGACAAAAGTCCGGCACTAAATGCGGCAAGCAAAGACACCTGGCTAATCGAATCGATCATAACTGTATTACATCCGTTGGGAAGACTCTGGAACCGGCTCTTGAAGGACCTCGGCAATTCCCCTGCGAGCTTCAGGGCTGTTCCAATCCCGGGATCCGAAGACCACCTGCCGGATAATGCCTTGACGATCGATCGCAAAGGTCATGGGGAGCGTACGTGCGCCATAGGTCAGCCCCACCTCATAATCCTGATCATGCAAAATAGGAAAACTCAACCCCATCGCTTCCTGAAAAGGCCTTGTCACGGCTGTGCCCTGTTGGTCAACGGAGACCGCGACAATTTCCAACCCTTTTGATTGCATACTGCGGTACAAGGCTTCCATGGCGGGCATTTCAACCCGGCATGGTCCACACCAGGTCGCCCAAAAATTCAGCAACACCACTTTTCCCTGAAAATCGGAAAGCGAGACAGCCTTTCCATGCATATCCATCAGACGGAAATCCGGCGCGGGGGATCCCTTTGAAGGACGGGAAGCTACAGTATGGGTAGATGGGGCATCGGTATAGGTACTTTCAGAATAGCCGGAATCGCAGCCTAGAAGAGCGCAAAAGATTCCTATCCCCCCCAAAAAAGGCCAGGATTTCGAGAGATAATGGTAGGTGGCCCTCAACCCAAGGATTGATTTCAACTCACTGCCTCCCCACAGAAAAATTCAAGCAATCCCCGATTCACGATACCGGAAATCTCCTTCAACCAACCGTCATCATAAGACCCGATAAATTTCATCGTCAACGCGATGCTCACTCTATATAAGGCAACCCACCAGGATTATTTGAGTTTTATGGTATTTGTTGTCTGCCAATTACCTATTTTTGAGGAGGCCCTGAAATATGACAGGGTCTCGACGAAAATCGGATTGCCAAAGATGTCTTTCAATTTACCCGACAAGGCCGCATCCCGCAACGAAACCCTATAACCTGCGAGACCTGGAAATCTATGAATAATGAAAGCCCATCGCTAGCGACTGTTTCCAACATCTTGTTACATTCCTAGACAACCTCCAATACATTTCGTAGACTGCAAGGCTAACTTTTCCAAGTCTCATACCATGACATGATCGCCATCCAGGTCAGCAACCTCTCCAAAGCTTACGGTTTCTATCGTATTTTTGAGGATCTGTCTTTTGACATTCATCCGGGAGAGTGCTTTGCCTTATTTGGCCCCAACGGGGCAGGGAAAACGACGTTACTCCGTATTTTAGCTACCCTCCAAGCGCCGTCTCATGGTCAGTTTACCATTTTTGGCCAGGATGGCGTGGCACAGAAGGATACCGTTCGAGAAATCATCATGCTCATCGCCCATGGGTCCCATTTATATGATGAACTTAGTGCCACCGAAAATCTGCAATTTGCCCTGGGCATGCGTGGTCAAGCCCCTTCCCCGCCTCAGATCAAACGGGCACTGGATCGAACAGGAATCGGGGCCTTTGCGGACCTCAAAATACGTCAATATTCGGCCGGGATGAAAAAACGATTGGATTTCGCCAAAACCATTCTGGCTCAGCCACAACTGCTGCTACTCGATGAGCCCTACAACGCCCTGGATCATGACGGGGTGGCGATCACCAACCAGCTCATCCAGGAAACGCTGGACCGTGCCGGCACCGTGTTCATGACCACGCATGACCGTGACAAGGCCACCCAAATCGCTACACGTGGCGGGATTCTCAAAGGCGGACACCTTCAACTTCTCTCCCCTGAGCAACTCACCACCGATGCCATTTTTTAACACAATTCGCTGGGTCGTCTGGAAGGACCTGATCAGTGAATGGCGGACACGGGAAACCATGTCGTCGATGCTATTCTTTGCCCTCATTGTCATTCTGGTGTTTAGCTTCAGCTTTTCCATGGACCAGGATGCGGCACGCCAACTGATTGCGGGAATCATCTGGGTTGCCTTTACCTTTACGGGCATTATCGGCTTAGGGAAATCCTTCACCTCGGAATTGCAAAACGATTGTCTGGAGTCCCTGCAAATGTGCCCCGCTCCCAAGGGCGCCATTTATCTCGGAAAAGTCGCGGCCAATTTCCTCTTCATGCTCTCAGTCGAAATCCTCTTATTTCCCTTGTTCGTCTTATTCTTTAATCTGGATGTCATTGAAGCCGTAGGAACCCTTTTGATAATATTTTTCCTGGCCACCTTGGGGTTATCCGCCGTCGGAACACTCTTTTCAGCCTTAACCGTTCAGATTCGAGCCCGGGAAGTCATGCTCCCCGTCCTGCTCCTTCCCCTGGCAGTTCCGGTCATGATCGCGGCCGTGGAAGCCACGCGAGGGGCATTAAGTGGAGATCCATTCTCCTTTTACTCGCAATGGATCCAACTTCTGATCATCTTTGACATTATTTTCACCGTCGTCTCATTCTGGCTATTTGAATTCATCCTCGACTCGTAAATGTTGAAAACGGCTTAAAAGTCTAGTTCCTACGGACCTTTCCCCCTGAGGAATCTCTCTTTACAATACAGCACATGATCAATCGCATAATTCGTCAGATTCAACGCTATAAAGGGTGGTTTGGCGGAGGGGCTGCTCTCTGCATTTTTTTAGGCTTGTATATCGGCCTGCTCGCCTCACCGCCTGATTATTATCAAGGGGAACTGGTCCGGATCATGTATGTCCATGTGCCCCTGGCTCACACAAGCACGCTGGCCTATTCCGTATTATTTTTCGGGAGCATCTGGTATTTGTGGAAACGGGATCCGCTTGTGGATAATATGTGCCAGGCCTCGGCGAGCATTTGTGCCCTCTTCACCTCACTGGCCCTCGTCACCGGTTCGATCTGGGCCAAGCCCACATGGAACACATGGTGGACCTGGGACCCACGCCTCGTCTCGTTTACGGTGCTTCTCCTGATTTTAGGGGGGTACATCATGCTTCGGCGCCTCGTGGATGACCGGGTTCAGGGCGGCCGCTATGCCGCAATTCTGGCTATTGTCGGAGGCATCGATCTGCCCATCATAAAATTTTCGGTGGAATGGTGGAGAACACTCCACCAACCCATGTCGTTCTCCACCAGAGGAGTCAGCATTTCAGAAGACATTCTGGTCCCCCTGACGTTAATGAGCATTGGCTGTTGGTTATTGTTTGCCTATATGGTAATGGTCCGCACTCAAATTTTGTACTTGACTGACTTATTGCATGCCAAAAAAGGTCGCTTTCTCAGTCAGACCCATTTTTCTCAGACGACTCCATGACCGGGTTATACACACGCTGGGCGTTAATTCTGGGGGCAACCCTCCTACTCGCCATCCTGACCTATCAGCATTACCAGCAACACTTATCCACATTGTCCATGGGAACGCTTTTGAGCAGTCCTCCGGTTACCCAACCGGTCAGGATACAAGGGATGGTCAAAAGTGGTACCTTGCAGGGTGACGTAGAACATGGGCAGGCCACATTTGAATTTGTGGATGGGGATACCAGTCTTGCAGTGGAATACCAAGGTCCTCCCCTGGAAAACATTCGCGAATTGAAAACCCTGGTTCTCATCGGGCGCTGGGACAGCCAGGCACAGATTTTTCGTGCGCAGGACACCGCGTTGATTAATAATTTTGGATTTGTTGCCGCCGCCTACCTGATTTCCGTCCTGGCCTTGGGGTGGATGGTATTTGCCATGAGCCAAAGAGTCATGGTTTTATTTAAAGAGATCAAAGAATCCAAACTTTACGAACCAGAGGCAGACTCCCTTGGGTACAAAGAATAAAAAAATCGCCATTATTGTCAGCATACTCCTGGTTGCCGGTTCGCTCGGCTATCTCGCGTTTGGGAATTTCGGGGAAAATATTGTGTACTTCGTGACTCCCTCTGAGGTAAAAGCCTTTACCGCCGAAGCCTACAGCAAAAAAGTTCGTGTGGGTGGCATGGTGGTCAAAGGCAGTCTCAAAACCCAACCCGAGCCGGTAGGGCTGACCTTTGAGCTCACAGATGGTGCCTCGACTATTCCTGTGGCATTTCAGGGTATTCCCCCGGATTTGTTTAAGGAGGGACAAGGGGCGGTGGTGGAAGGCCAATGGCGGGACGGCCGGACGTTTCATTCCACGATGATCATGGCCAAGCATTCCGAGGACTACATGCCCATGGAACTCAAACAAGCAGGTGTGGAACTTCCCAAAAAAGATTTCATGAAAACCCTCTCTCCCTAACCCTGTTCGCCATTCTCTATGATTATTGAAATTGGACATTTTTCGACCATTGTTGCCCTGGTGCTATCAGTCTTTGGCATGGCCAGCGCCGCGCTGGCCCTCAAAACACGCAATCCCGATTGGGCCCGTTCCGGGCGCATGGCTATCACCCTCATCTTTGTCTTGCTGGGTGTGGGTATGCTCTCATTGGTCTATGCTTTTATCATCCGGGACTTCTCGGTTCTCTATGTCGCCAACAATTCAAATTCGAAACTCCCGTTTTTCTATACGGTCGCGGCGGTGTGGGGCGGACATGAAGGCTCGCTCCTGCTCTGGGTCTTCATACTTTCCGTCTTCAGCACCTTGGCCGTCTGGCTGCATTGGCGCACTCAGCCCACCATTATGCCGTATTTGATTGCCGTGGAATCGGCCATCATCTTCGGTTTTTTATGTTTAATTGTTTTTCTCTCCAGTCCTTTTGAACGGCTTCTACCTGTTCCTCTCGATGGCAAAGACCTGAATCCGTTACTGCAAGACCCCGCGATGGTCATGCACCCACCCATGCTCTACATGGGCTATGTGGGATTTTCCATTCCCTTTTCCTTTGCCATGGCCGCATTATTTTCCGGACGGTTAGGAGAAGAATGGATCAAGGTAACACAGCGATGGAGCATGTTTGCCTGGATGTGCCTGACAACCGGCATCCTGCTCGGCGGCTATTGGGCCTATTACGAACTGGGTTGGGGCGGCTATTGGGGCTGGGATCCGGTCGAAAACGCGTCGTTTATGCCCTGGCTGGTGGGTACCGCCTACCTGCATTCCGTTCTGGTGCAGGAAAAGCGGAAGATGTTCAAAGTCTGGAATCTCTTCCTCATCATCGTCACCTTTTCTTTGTCTCTGATCGGGACCTTTCTTGTGCGGAGCGGCGTGCTCACTTCGGTCCATTCCTTTGCCACGGATCCTGAGCGCGGTCTGTATATTCTCATCTTCGTCGGCACCGTCATCGGGATCGCCTTCGGCGCATTAATCCTGAGATCCAATAAATTGAAATCACAAGTCGAGATGGATTCGTTGGTTTCCCGTGAATCGATCTTCCTCTTCAATAATCTATTCTTTCTGGTGGCTGCCGCCACGGTCTTTCTGGGCACCCTCTATCCATTAATCCTCGAAACACTGCAGGACGCCAAGGTGACCGTGGGTCCCCCCTATTACAATGCGGTGTTTATGCCCATTGCACTGGGATTGTTATTTCTCATGGGAATCGGTCCCTATATCCCCTGGCGCAAAGCGTCGGTGGCCAGCCTGAAAAAAAGTTTCTCCACACCCCTTCTCGCAGGAGCGGTCATTGTCGTCCTGTTATTTGTGACCGGCATTCATAACCTCTATGCCCTGGCAGGGGGATATGTGGTGACCTTCGCCGGCATGGCAATCGTCCTGGACTTTGGAAAAATTTCGCAACTGTATGCGCAGCGGAACGGGAGTAATATCTTCCAGGGCGGTCTAGCGGCCTTTACCGCCAACCAACGACGATATGCCAGCATGCTCACCCATATCGGGGTCCTCGTCCTAGTCGTCGGCATCATTGCCTCCACCGTGTATCAAACGGAAAAAGTCGTCTCGATGCGCGTGGGAGACGAATTCGCGATCGGGGACTATCGGATGAAACTGGCGAAAATTCACGAAGTGGCCGGCGGGAATTGGAATGCTCAGGAAGGCGTCTTTCAAGTCTTTAAGGGAGAGGATTTGATTACGGAGCTCCGGCCCCAAAAGCGAATCTATTCGGCCACTCAAACGCCTACCACGGAATCGGCCATTTATGCGACGAAAATGGGGCACGTCTTTCTGACCATGCCTGAGGTGTCCGAAGACGGGGTGGCCGTCGCCCGTGGCGTGCTCAATCCACTCGTTCTGTGGGTATGGGGAGGCGGTGTCATCATGGGGCTCGGCGTGATTTTGAATATCCTCCGCCCCCGAAAGAAGGAAGAATGAGTAAAGGCTGGCAATTGACACTCATCCTCTGCCTGTTAGGACTTTTCGCCTTGTTTTACCAGGGGCTTTGGGGAGATCCACGACACATTCCCACTGTCCTGATTGAAACCGATGCTCCCAACTTTGAAGGACCGGATGTGGAAACGGGACAAACGATCTCTTTGGAACAATTCAAGGGGAAAGTGGTCCTGCTCAATTTCTGGGCGTCATGGTGTTATGAATGCAAGGTGGAGCACGAAAGCATCTTACAGCTTCATCAACTCTTTAAAGATAATCCCGAATTCGTGATGCTGGGGGTGAATTATCAGGACGAATTACCGGATGCCCAAAAATATTTAAAAGAATACGGCTCAACGTTTTCCCATGTCCGTGACCTCAAAGGACAATTGGCCATTGATTACGGGGTCTATGGGGTACCCGAAACATTTGTGATTGATCAACAGGGGAAAATCCGCCATAAATGGGTCGGTCCGATCACCGGTGAGGTCTATACCAACATCACACAAAAAGTCATTGCCCCGTTGCTCAAGGCTCAACCCACCACAACGACGACGTCCTAATGCCCATTCGACTTACCTGGTGCCTTGTGGCTCTGTTGACGATTCCTCTTCCCCTGTTCGCTGCCGTGCAGGACGAAACGGACGTTGACATTCAGGTCAGGGAAATTGCCAAAACGCTCCGTTGCACCGTCTGCCAAACAGAAAATATTTGGGAATCTGGCGCACCGCTGGCCCAACAGATGAGGGGAGTGATTCGTGATCGCATCGCCCTGGGACACAGCACGGAAGAGATTCGCGCCTATTTCCTCAGCCGCTATGGGGACTATATTCTCATGGAACCCCCAAAGCATGGTGTCAATTGGCTCATCTGGGTGGCTCCGTTTCTCCTGCTCCTCGTCGGGGGATTCTTTCTCTATAAGGAAGTGACTCACTGGGTCCGTGATACACCCACTCCTCCCAGCCAACCTGAACCGCCATTGGACGATCAGGCTCGAAAACGTATCGAGCGTGAACTCGAGTCCTGAATAGTCTCAATCCCGTATGTCGACTTTCGCTATTTTCGTAATTCCGTTTGTGGTCATCCTGGGGATCGTGCTTGTCTCCCTTACCCTTCCGTTTTGGCGGCGGGATCCTTCACCCGTTTCCTTTGGCCTGGACGATGACCGGGCTCAGGAACTCCTTGACCTTCAAATCGAACGAGAAACTGTGGCCCGTTCTCTACAGGACCTCGAAATGGAACTATCACAGGGAAGGATGGACCCGTCCGACTACGAACGGTTGAAAGCCACGGACGAACGCCGTCTCCTCAGTCTGTTAGACCGGCTGGACACATTCAAGGACGTCGTTCACGACGAAACCAGCGAACAGCAATCTACAGCCTCGAAACGAATAAATTGGGTTCCAACCATCGCCTCGGGCTTGGTGGTCTTACTTGCCTCCATCGGCATTTACGGGGCGCTTCAGTTCAAAGCCGCACAAAAACTGATGGCCATTGAAGCGGAAATGGGAGGAGGCCCGAATCCGATGGAGATGGTCGCCAAACTGGAGAAACGCCTCAAAGAGAATCCTGATGACCTGCAAGGCCAAATTATGGCCGGACGATCCTATCAGGCCTTGAATCGTATCCCTGAAGCGAAAAAGGCCTGGGAAAAAGCCTTGGAGCTGGACCCGAAGCAGCATGAAGCCCACTACAATTTAGGCGTTATCCAAATCGAAACGCGTCAAATTGACGATCCGGAAATTTTCAAACAGGCTCTCACTCATTTCGACATTGTCCTGGCGGATCTACCTAATCAACCTGCCGTCAACTGGTATCGAGGTTTAGCCTTGTGGTATTTGAATCGCCGCCAGGAAACCGATGCCGCCTGGACGCTCGCCGCACAAAACATGGAGCCCGGCAGCAAAGACATGGAGTTCGTCAAAGACGCCCTCATCAAGCTCCGCGCCGGCGAAGTCCCGTTTTAATTATTCTTTTCGGTTCCTCGCACTTCCAAAAATCTTGTCCGTTGCTTACCACAAGTGGCCATCCAACCCTCGCTTCAAGAGTATCCTTTTTTTTTAAAAAAAGCGTGAACTCAGCACCTTTTCCCATAGGAGCAGGAAAAATTTCACGCTTCCCCCGGATGGGAAAATAGCGGAGCAGAAGAATTCCAATTAGTGAGTTCTCTGAAAGCAAACGAGATCACTGCTACTTCAACAGGAGTAAATATAAACCAGACAAAGGAACTAATGTAGGAGCTGAACATAGGGAATTCAGAGAGTCCGATGAAAGGCAAAACATGATTAAGATTCCCTACAATCAGTAGGAGAAAGCCAACTAAAAGTGCCATGCGCCAACCATTATGTTTCGTTTGCTTCCATGACCAACTTAAACTTGGTCGATGATCAATGGCAATGGCAGGAAACACTAAACTCCAGCGACCAAGAATGTAGAGGAAAGGGCTGAGAAAAACTCCATACATAAACAAAAACTCAGCCAGGGTTTTAAACCAAACACTATTCAAATATACATTATCCATTTCCGGTGAGAAGAACCCTGCCATGGCCCCTATCCCTATTAGGGTTATTCCTGGAAAGATAAATGAAAATGCTCCCGTATACACCACAATAATCCAGGCAAAAAACCTCCATTCCCTCGATGCAAAAATCAATCGAAGATGGGGACATTTCCCCCCGTGATCAATAAGAATTGAACGATGACAATAAATTGCTAACATCACAAAAACCAAAGTGCTTGGTGTCGACGCCAAAAATAATATCGAACAATATTGCATCACCATCAGAACAGTAGGCCAAGCATCAACTTTCCCTTCTTCCTCTATTTTTAAGAATGGATCGACTAAATCTGTTAATCCGGAAAGGAATGCACCAACAACGATCCAACCCCAAAGTGCGCGACGCTGATCCCACGCAAAACTAAAAGCTTCGCGAATAATGGGCAAAACTTTGAGTGGTTTAGGAGAAGGATTAAGTTGCAGAGTGTCCATAAAGGCAAAAACACCGGTAATTTGAGGCGATGGATTCTCCAATTAATATCGGTTAATTGGAATGGCCGCAGGAGAGGAGTTTGGGCTCTGCTTTAGAGTGGAGGTGGAGAATTTCATTTCAAAGAAACGATGAATACCCATTTCTCCCTTTGAAAGCCAATAACTCTGAATCTTTGGTGGGATTACCAAAGGCTGCGAGCAGAAATAGCCAGAGGCAAAGTCCCAATTGTACCTGGTTGAACCGAAAACCCATGGCTAAGCCTCCAAAATGCCACAGACCTTGCCTTAGTTTAATTTTTAGTTTATATTTGGACTATGATTAAACTTAATATTCACGAAGCCAAAACCCATTTATCCCGCTATTTGGATAAACTTAAAAATGGAGAAACGATTCTTCTGTGTAAGCACAATAAACCGGTGGCGGAAATTAGAGGGTTACCTGCTTACCCATCCCGCAAACGACCTATTGGCTTAGCCAAAGGTCAGTTCACCATTCCCGATAGCTTTTTTGAACCTCTCCCCAATGACCTACTCAAGGCATTTTCCGGACTATCTGAGTGAAAGTTCTGCTGGATACCTGTACATTTCTGTGGATCATTTCAGACGACAAGACCCTATCGCCAGAAAGTCGGGAGATATTTTCCGACCCCTCGCATGAAATTTTGTTGAGTGCGATTTCCGTCTGGGAAATTCTCGTGAAATACTCTCTGGGTAAGATTCCCCTCCCCACACCAGTGGATCAATTCATCCTTCAACAGCGGGAGCGGCATGGCATCAGCACACTCGCGTTGGAAGAAGCCGCAACCAGACACCTGCCCAAACTTCCTGCTCTTCATAAAGACCCTTTTGACCGCATGCTCATTTGCCAAACTATTCAACATGAACTGACCATCCTCACTCCTGACCCACTCATTACCCAATATGCCGTCCGAACCGCCTGGTAGATGCCTTTGAAACCAATGTGTTACTGGCAACAGGACAAAAAATTGCGCAAAGGGGCTTTAAGCTAAAGAGGCTTTTTCGGAATGGGAGGAAGATGGAGTCCAATTGGTAAGTTCACGAAACGCGATGGATAACACGATTACGATGATCGGAGTAACCAAATACACAAGAAATGGCCTGAACACATGCTTCACAATCAACATTTGATCACTTTCCAACCAAGTCAATAGCGAGGGAGGGCAGTACAAAAACCCGAAAACAAACGGCAGGCCTCCAAATAATAGTGCCAGCCTCAATTCATTCCCATTAGTTTGTTCGGATGACCATGCCAAAGATGGCTTAAGATCAACTGCAGTTGCTGGAAGAACCAGACAATAGGGTGCAAGAAGATAGGAAAATCCTCCATAGAACAAAATATCCAATGAATAGTTATCCAAGAATGTTTTTATCAACACCAGGCCCCCATAATACCCTTTTAAATTCTCCAACATTTCCAGAGAAAGGTAACGGACTATTATTGCAAGAAGGCCAATGAAAATTGCGGCCAAACATAGATTTAAATTCCAGCAGAATAATCGCCACTCGCGTTTACCAAATTCAATACGACTCAAGGAGTTCCCCTCCCCGTTTGCTAAAACTAAACGATGGCAAAAAACCGAAAACATTGCAGAAATCATTAGGGTGGGAAATGCAGATAAAATAAAAAGGAAAATTCTACCTGATAAAGGATTCCAGTCCTTATTGGCCCAAACGTACTTTACGAAGGTACTCTTGGAGATAACAAAGGGTCCCGGCGATAAGGGTACATCCAATAATCCAGCGGAACAATCTAATCCGATGCTGCCATGAAACCATGAGGGTTTCTCGAATCGTCGCCAGGACGGGAAGTTTTTTCAGAGGAATGCTCTGAGATAATTGGGTCATAGCTATCACACGAAAAACGCACTCAAACGCTCACTATTATGCTTTCACTTATCGGCAAAGTGTCCTTCGCACTCAGACCTGGGGACATCAACCGCCTTTATTGAGTAGAAAAATGACGTAATGCCCACAATGAGAATGCGCTTTGATCCAAGCCGGTTGTGAAATTTTCAGGAAACTTTAAGAACATCGTCTTTCAGGCCTATCGCCTTTTGTGGCGGGCGTCCATTTTACTCACTCAGCAGGGTAGAAAAGATGGATTCCTGCTAAAGGCATCCAGGAATAACGCAAAAAAAAGCGGCTCGGATGAAATACCCGAGCCGCCTGATTCTAACCACCTCGGTTTTACGTTCCTGCACGTTGCAACGTGATATACTGCACCACGGACAATTTTGAGAAGACATCTAATTTTTCAACAGACAGCCTCCCGATCACAAGCGTGCCCGTCTTGGGCTGAGCTACCACTTCAAAGTCCAGTTCTTTCAACTTCTCCAAGGTCTCAGGATTGGTATCCGTCAACCAGACTTGAAGCAATACCTTCCCATCGGTCACATGTTGTGCCACGTCCTGAGGCAACACGGTTGCCTTCTCCACATGGGCCACCAACGATTCGAGTGTAGAATTCATCTTGTTAGATGAGTCCCCACGACGAGAATCATCCCTTTCAGGCTCCACACGATCCACCATAGCCGGGGGACTGGAGGCCACGTATTCCCGGGCAACCTTTCCTCCCAGAAAAGATTGACTCATTGTCGCTGGCGATTGCATCAGGTGTTGCCGAAAACTTCCTGCGTGTTCGTCACCGCTTCCAAAAATGCCTTCGTAGCTTACCCCTTCCGGCAGTTCCACCGGTACTTCTACACGTCGTGGCTGTCCACCTTCCGTGATAATCAACTCTTCCACCGCGACAAATGAGGTGAACTGGGTCATCAGCCGAAAATCCAAGCCCAACTGAGTGATGGCTTCCCGTACATCCTTCCGGGGGTTTCCTTGCTGAACACCATCGAAGTCCTGCGCCATCAGCTCCGCAATTTTGGTTCGCGCCCACAAAGAAGCCAAGACATCATGCTCTGGAGCAAAACCGGGTAGATCGACGGGAATATTCCGCACCACTGAACGCCCTGCCACCTTGCCGCGCAACCGTATCGTGCCCTTGCCTGGTGTCGTATACCGACCGGTCAACACCAACGGTTTCGCGCTAAACAAATCAGGGAGTCGCTTTGGATAGACCTCCGCCACATCCAGCCCTTCCCAGTCCACGGACAGATCCGTGAGCAACGGATGTTGAACCCGTTCATGAAAGCGCCGGGCTGCTGCCGAGCCGTCATCATTCAAACCCACATATTCCACCTCTCCACGGCCTTGTTCGGCCATCCTGTCCAATAAAAACCGGTTGACGCTGCTACCAATCCCGAACGAAAAGATTCGGGCGTTAGGATGTTTCTGCACTTCGCCCAGAATGGCCATATCGTTGCCGATATACCCATCAGTCATGAAACACACGATGCGAACATGTTCTTGCGAATCGGAGGGTTCTAGCGCCGCACGAATGGCCTTCATCATTTCCGTTCCACCGCCGCCCGACCGTGAGGCCAGAAACTTCTGGGCCTTCAGGATATTCGCCGGGGTTGCGGGAACCGGTTCGGGAAACAGAATATGGGTATCACCCGCAAACGTGATGAGATTAAACCTATCGCGGGGGTTCAATCCGTCGATGGCCAGGCGCATGGTTTCCTTTGCTTTTTCGATGGGAAAACCCGACATGGACCCGGAGGTATCCAACACGAAGACCAATTCCTTGGGTGTGACTTCATCAGTCTTCACCCGATCAGGCGGCTGGAGCAGCAACGTGAAAAAACCATTTTCCCCATTTCGGTGTGTCAGGACCGCATCGTGAATATCATTCCCCGCCACAGCATAGGTCAGGATAAAATCTTTGTTGGGAATAGTCGCTTCCCGTTTGAGGTGGACTTCCGCCTGAGAAGCTTGTGAATTGTTCACATCAATATCATGGGTTGCAGATTGGACCTGTTGAATCGGGACACCGGCATCGATCCTGACGGACAACGACAGATCATGTCCTGATCGCGTGCCCGATTTCAAAACAGGCGGCGTGATATGTGAGGCATCAGGGACTTGATGAGTGTCATAGGCCCAGCCCTCGCCGAGCGATGGGATCTGGACTATGGGTTTCCCCGGGATATAGCGCGGCCCCACCACCATCGGAAATATCACCGAATAGACTCCATCCTCATAGGAGAGTGTCTCCACGTAACTAATCGTCACCGTAATCTTCTCCCCCGGAAGAATATTCGCGACCGATTGTGTGAAGATATTCGGCCGTTCCTGATCCAAGAGCCCCGCCACTTGGCCTCGCCGTTTCGCTGCTTCATAAATGGCTCTCGCCTCTTCTCGCTTTTTAATCGTCCCTTTCACCACCCGGTCTCCAACCGTAAGCGTCATCGAATCCACTGCTGCTCTCTGTGGAAGTGGAAAGGTATAGACGGCTTCAATCTTGCCGGGATAAGGATTTTCGAATTGCTGGGTTACCTGAGCCCGCGCCAGGGGGCCGCTGACCTGAATGGAAACATCCGTGTGTTTAAGGGGAAAGGCTTGGGTGAATTTTCCTTCCGGATCCAGCCCTATCAGGCTTCCGGATTGATCTCCATTGCCCCATCCATCATTGAGATTTGCCTCAGCATAGGCTACCGGGACAGGAATGGTGACTCCTGCACCCAAAAAACCCGCTCCAGCAAAAGCCAGAAGCCCCGCCACTCCACTTCCCAACGCCCACCATCGTTTCCTGTCAATTACCGCTTTCATGTGGTCCCTCCTTATTTTCAGCGGCCCCATGCCGCTTCACAGGAGGGTATGGCAGGACTTTGAGAATCCTTTCAGAGAAATCCCTAAAAGATTAAAACAGAATAGAATAAAAAAGGTTGAATAATAATATGCCAACGGCATATCGGCCTACATTCACGTGGCATCTTTGTGGGGCGGGCCGGAATTCTAGAAACGATAATAATCAGTGGAGACAAAACGATCAGGAGTGAAGGCGGTTGGCCTATTCAAACCGACTGCAATATGCAACCGTCCTGACATGCCCCCAACAACGCTCATCATTCTGAACAAATGAATTCTGATGGGGTCCATAAACGGGTGAGGATGACAAGCAGAGGCACGGAGCCTTCTAGAGCTTGGCCTGAAAGTAACGTCGAAGGGTTTGAGCTACAATTTCGGTATGATCCAACTTTCATCGGACAAATCGCGTGGAGAAAATATAAAAAATATAAATTTCCGCACCAGCTCCTTAAAGTTCCACCAACTGCCAACACACAAAATACATTCAGGTTGACTGGTCATAGGAAATGGCATCGCGTCATGGGCAAGGTCAATCTTCACCGATGCACACCGGTACCGAGGCACAAACAGCGGTGGAGGAAATATCTTGAAGCATCTGACTGCTATTGACCAGGATGTTCGGTCTGGCTGTGGATGACAAAATAGTCCAATTCCAATGCTCCGGTATTCGATTGCACTTCCAATTGTATCGTATGGGAACCGGCAGGAAGTGGATGTGATAATCGCATCTCTGGCGTCACCATATATTCACCGATGGCACCCTCATCAATCATTTCGATCTTCGACTGGATTCGGCCATCAACAGAGATATTGACTACATCACCAGCGCCTTTGCCCTTGGTATATCGCAAACGAATGCTCGGATTCGCAATCTCCTCGGTCAGGTTCAACACATAGGTCGCTTCCCCCATCCCTTGTACCGTTTGCCCCCCGGATGCCGTCTTGCGGGACGTTTTCTTCAAGGTCCCCGAGCGATAGTCCTCCGCCTGCCGGGTCACGAAATAGCCCGTTGGTTCCAGCACATCGATCTTGAAATCCGGGCAGGAGGTATTATGCCGCGAATAGGTAGGCCGGTCAAAACTCCAGGAATCTCCCGGGATAGTGGTCCATTCCTCATGCGTCGGATCGATCGTATACGTCTGCACGACACCGGACGATGATTCAGCTTGGATGCGGGAGATATCGCTATTATCATTGGCCACCCACATGGACCGCATCGTGACAAACGGCGCGGTGAGGGTATCGTACGTCACATCCGTCACCCGTACCGTCGTCTTGCCCGGTTCGGCCTGAAGCTGCAGCACCGCAGACGATCCGTTTTTATACCGCACCTTGATGGTCATCGTGTGGGGATCGATATCCAACTTTTCGATCGGAATGAACGGAAACAGGGGATCCTCTGCCGCCGGCCCAATGATCATCGACGATCCGAAACAGACCCGCTCCTCCCGTCCCACCGGGGGTTGCGTGATAATCCGTGCGTATCCATTGGCATAGAGCACAAATATTTGCGGGGGAGCATGATCATCGTCCGTTCGTTTGAGGAACTGGATGAAATCGTGGTCCGGCTCCGATGCCCCTCCCACGATATTAACAGCCATACCCGATTCATAGGGCCACCCGGATACATCCATCACTCGAACCGCCACATCGCCGTCATTGTAAATGTCCTTACCGTCGAGATCGGCAATGTCCACAAAACCCGAAGTCACTAAACTCGCATACTGACCGGCGGAACCTGATGCGATGACCTGAGGATTGTCCCACTGCGGTGCGGTCGTTTTCGTTTTCGCCAGAAATTTCAAACTCTGCTTGTCGGCATCGTAATAGGCAATATTCGGATTCCCTCTTGCCGTAACCCCAATCGAGGCATACCGGCCGACATCCCCCGCCGCATCAAGAACGATCCCCACCGGCCATTGTGCCGAGGGAGATTCTTTATGAAGGTATTTTAGATCCTTATTCGTGGCATCATAATAGGCCACATGCAAAGCCCCATCCGGACCAAACGCCGTCGACGAATACTGACCGACATCTCCCGCCGCATCTAACACCAGCGGGGTCGACCACCCCTGTTTATCCTGATAGATATATTTTAAATTCCCGTTGCTCGCATCGTAATACGTAACATGCGGATAATGACCTTCATATGCTCCGTTCATTTTCTCCGTCCAACCCTCATAATACACGCTCATTGAGGCGTAGGTTCCAACATCCCCGACGGCATCCAGGACCACGGGGGCCGTCCATCCATGCGTATCATCGTTGGTGACGTATTTCAAATCCTTCTTGTCCGCATCGTAGTACACCACATGCAGGTGGCCCGATGGACTGATCGCCATGGCGGCATGCTGCCCGACATTGCCGGTGGCATCCAGGATTGTCGGGGGTGCCCATCCGCCCACCGCATCCGGATTGCTCTTGTAGGTATATTTTAAATCCCCGTGATCCGCATCGTAATACACCACATGATGCCGCCTATCCCGGCTAATGCGTAGCGAGACAAACTGCCCCACATCGCCGGTGGAATCGACAATCTCAGGCTCCCGCCACTTCCCATTTTCATCCCGGACAATGTACATGAGATTTTGTTTGAACGCGTCATAATACGCCATGGCCGGTGGCGAGCCTAAGCCTACCCAATAGCGATCTGTCGGCGGATACGCCAGGGACACATATTGACCCACTTCCGCATTCACCGCGTCCGGGGTTTCAATCGGATACCAATAGAAGCCAGGCGACTGCCAGACAAATTTCAGCTTTTGTTGCGCCGCATCGTAGTAGGCGATTTGCGCCGTCGGCCTCATGTCCCACGCCTGTTCACAGTTCGTCAGATCCCCAATACAGAGATCCTTCTGACCACGTTTGAGTGGATAGTAGGTAGGAAAGGTCGCGGTGATTTGATAGTCGGACACATAGCCGCCATAGACCGGAATATTCACATTGTCTTCTTCCGCGCACTGCGACGGAAAACTCATATTCTTGGCGTGCCGCCCAATGGTCTCACCCGCAACATTGGGGCTTTGCAAGCCCACCACCATCACACACAGCATCACGATGATCGCCAGATTCTTTGTCTTCCCTATACGCCAACCCATACCCATCAAGCGATCTCCTTACGTTTCAGTAGATTGGTGAATTGTCATGTTGCCCGGGTTTCGACAGACGGGTGCATTGCTTACCCGAGGTTGTTGATATGCAGCGTGCCTGTGAGTCAATATGCCCATCGAAGTTAGGATTATTCAACACTCCCCATAGGCATGCGGCGGCACGGTTCTTCCAAAATTTATGACACGTCCAGGAACATGAACCCCGGTAGCGGGTGAACGACAACCGACAAAGGAGGGTCCTGAAAAAGGAGATCCTAAGCCATGGCAAAGACTCCGCAAAAAATCAGGTGAATACCTTCATGACAGGGGCATAGGCTACAGTCATTCATCCCACCCCTGACCCTTACTCTTTACTCCTTATCAAACCGGCCATTTACCATTTGGCCACCAACTTGAATTTATTGCCTGACAACCAGATACCGTGATCATCAATGCGGTAGTTGTCATCGCCCTCAACGGTCACCTGCTCAGGCTTACCCTCTTTATGGATTGGCCAGCGAACATAAATCTTCCTGGCGATGTCTTTTTGCATATCCACATCCAGACTCAGCTTCTGATCGTTGTCGTCCCACTTTGCCTGCATCATCAGGTTTCCGAAATGTGTGGGAAAATTCGAAAGAGTAATCCCATCGCCCACCAGCCATTCACGTGGCGTACCAAACAGCAGGTTCAAGGTTTTACTGTTGTCCTCCTCCATCACGATGAGTCCACGAACAGAATTGACATATCCCGCCCCGACCCACGTATGTGGCATATCACCAATATACACACCCTTCCGACTGTCAGAGAGGACGACCTCGGCAAACTCATTCCAATTGGCCGGACGCCTGCCCTTAAAGAGAATTTCATGCAAGTGGAAAGCTTCCTTGCGATATCCAAGAGTTGCAAGAGCCAGAATATTGCGCACCTCGTATGGCGTGTACGAATAGGGTAGAGAACTGGCATCCCGTTTTTTCACCATTTGATAATATTCCCGGAATGTCCGGTCCAGGATATCGGCAGGCAGAACCTGCCAGGCTTCAGTGGGAAACATGGCAATGGCAATGGAGGTCGGATCAGGAGTGCCTTTGTCCGCATCCACAGGGATATAGTCGAGAGACTTCCAGGCAATGGTCTTTTCAATGGACTCCCTGACACTCGTACTGTAATTTTTCGCCTCCTCCTTCGCCCAATCGGCTAAAAATTTCCGGCCCAGAATCTCCGCCATTTCAATACCGTCCGCCCAACCGCGTATAGCCCAGAAATCATCCCAATAACTGTGCATCGGGGTAATGAAACCTTCATGGCTGATGGACGGGGGGAGAATGCCTTTCAGACGTTCACCGGCCTCAAGATGTTCATAATGTTTCGGATCAAGCGTACGCTCCCGCAAGATGACCATGTACTTCATCGCCCGGTGAACAGCCTCAAAGTGCTTTTCCAGAAAATCCCTGTCACCCGTAAAGCGATAATACTCCATGATCGCAAAGATGAACTGCCCCTGGCTGTCCCATTCGATATTTCTGCCCCAGCCGTCATACACCTCACCGCTGGTGAAGAGAATGGGAGGCACGAGACCATCAGGTTCCACACGTTCGGCATACCAGTTCAGAAAACCACTGACTTCCTCGAAAAAACCAAGTCGCATGAGGGTGGAGGAAATAATAGCGCCATCCCGCATCCAGGTCCGGTTATAGCTACGGGCACCGGGCTGAATGACCACGCCATCATTGTTCAACAGGATATAGGCTACCTGCGACTTCACCGTATTCACGACCGATTCCGCCGCAAGAGAAAATCCCACACGGTCAAGCTTGTCGGTCCAGAAAGTCACATACTCCTCGCGCAACTTTCCGAAGTCAGCGGCCGTTTTCATATGTTCAAGGGTGTCATGCAGGGGGGCCGCAAGCACCACCTCCTTGGTTTCGCCGGGTTTCAATTCAAACGCATACGTCCAGGCTGCCGAGAGGAGACCGGTTCTGGTCTCGTCACCAATAGAGACGGTATCGCCTGGCTTATCTGCCCTTGCGTCCAGGACGACCCTGCCTCGCAGAGCGTTGCCAATATCTCCGTGAGCATATTGCGGGGCGAGGAAACTGTCGGCAGGCGAGAGGGAGAGGTAGCTGTCTTTGCCATTAATAATCACCGGTTTCCCGGTTTCGTGTTTGTATCGGATCGAATTGATCGGCGACAGTCCGCCATGTTGCCACTCAGGGTTAATCTGGGCAGGCCTGACTGTGACGATGATGTCCCCCTTGCGTTCAGTATCGGAGCGATTTTCAAGCGTATGTCGCACATAGGTGATGCTGGCATCAACAGGGCCGCTCGTAATAGCCTCGGACCTGAAATGCAGTCCGTTTCCCGTCTCCCATTGTACGATGGGAACCGGGAGGTACCCGTCCTGCAAGTGCTGGGTTATTTTCTTAGCTCCGGCAGCCGAATACAGATTTTCACCCTCTCGTATAAAGGGCATCAACATGGGGGCATCGGCCTGGAATTCCAGATTGCCATACTCATCAAACAGACTTTCCTCGGTATCGACTGGAAGACCAACCAGGGTCCAGTAGGTCTGGTATCCCCTGAGATGTGGGGGATAATCCCCGAAGGGAGCCCTTCGGGCATCAAATTGATACTGAACAAAAGGCGTGAAGGCTTCCGTGGGACCTCGCAACGAAATATCCCCAATCCCAAAACCACCCTGGGCTTTAAGAGGGTCAGTCAGGACAAGCCTGATATAGTGGACCTCGGCCGCATCATGCGGCACAAAAGTGGATTGCCCCTGTGAACCCTCTGAGACGGAGACGGAAGAAACTTGCTTCCATGCCTTCCCATCCAGGGAAATCGCCATGTCCACCGAACCGGCATAGAGCTCGCCCCAGTCGATGCGCAACCCGGTAATACTTCTAGGCTTTCGCAGGTCCAAGAGCAATTCAGCCCGGTCAACCGCGTCGCTTTTCCAGACGGTATCCTTGCGACCATCCATCATGACCCTGACATCGCCCCCGCCTCCGGCAACCACGGATATATCTACAAGGTCATCCATCCCCTTAATATCAAATTCCCAGAGAGAATTCCCCCAAGCGGTTGCTCTCTCCCTGGTATCCAGCCGGACATATCTTCCGGAAATGGGTTGGATATAAATATCATCCATTTGCCCGTCACTGTCGTTATTTTCATAGACCGTCGTCCACACCTTGGCATCGGTCGAAATCAGAAGGTTATATTTGCTCGAAAATCCGTTCTCCCAATGCAGGGTAAAGCCTGTGATCTCCACCACCTCTCCAAGATCAATGAGAGCCCATTCCTCATCCTTAGCCTGACTAGACCAGCGGGTCGCCATGTCACCATCTGCCAAATACCCCGGAAGGAATTCATCGCTCTGAATCGAAGAAGCAGTCACCCGCCAGGTGTTCTTTGGCGGTATATTCGATGTTGCCAGCGCCGCTCTCAGGGGCAATACCAGCAGGACCAGAATAGACACACACGTCAACAGACTTCTTTTGAAAAACGTCATCAGTGATCTCCCTGACTTGTCGTGAGGTTTCCGGAAGGTTTTTGCCGAAGTTCCCTACCGTCTTTTCCGAAAAGATGGCATTGGTCTGCCGCAATACACACCGTCAGCCTATCTCCCTTCGCAAAACTAAAATCGCCGGATGCGCGGAATATCAGCAGGTCCTCGACATCCGGCGTTTCCAGATAGACATAGGAATGGCTGCCGAGTGGCTCCACCAGCTTGATCTGCGTCTCGACGAGGTTGTGATCACCTCCCGTCGCCAGATGCTCCGGACGAATGCCAAGCGTGACCGGAGTATCAGGGGGTAATGCTCCGGCAACGCCATTCACCTGAATCATCGCTCCGCTTTCAAGTCGGACCGTGGTGATATCCGGGCGGCTTTCTACCACGAGCCCGGACAGAAAATTCATGGCAGGCGATCCGATAAAGCCGGCCACAAAGCGGTTGACAGGATATTTGTACAGTTCATGCGGGGAACCCGTCTGTTCAATACATCCTTCCCGGAGCACCACGATGCGATCCGCCAATGTCATGGCCTCGACCTGGTCATGCGTGACATAGATCATGGTGGTTTCAAGCGTCTCGTGCAGTCGGGCAATCTCATGACGCATCTTCACGCGAAGGGATGCATCCAGATTGGAAAGCGGTTCATCAAAGAGGAAGATTCGCGGACGCCTGACGATCGCCCGGCCAATAGCCGTGCGTTGGCGCTGTCCACCGGAAAGCTCTTTCGGTTTCCGCTCAAGCAGCGCGGTCAGGCCGAGCGTTTCGGCAGCCGCGCGCACAGCCTGGTCGATTTCTTCCGGAGACGCTCCGGCAATTTTCATCCCGAAGCTCATATTGTCATAGACGGTCATATGCGGATACAGCGCATACGACTGGAACACCATCGCAATACCGCGATCCGAGGGGGGAAGCCTCGAGACATCGATCTCACCGATTTTAATGCTTCCTCTATCGATCTCCTCTAGGCCCGCAACGGTACGCAACAGGGTTGACTTGCCGCAACCCGAAGGGCCCACAATCACCGCAAACTCCCCATCGGCGACATCAAGGTCAATGCCCGATAACACGGCGGTCTTGCCAAAACTCTTGTGAATATTTCTTAGGGTCAGACTAGCCATGACGCAAATGCAAAGAGACCGGAAGAAAGGGGTTGTCCAGAATTCCTCCATTGGACTCGATAATTTTCGAATAATACCGGGCGGTATCCTTCGGCGTGCGTTCAAGCGTCTCAAAATCGACATGCACAATGCCGAATCGTTTGGCATAACCAAGTGCCCATTCATAGTTGTCCATCAGAGACCAGGCCATATATCCGCGGACATCCACGCCCTGCTCAATCGCGGTCCGGACCGCGCAAAGATGTTGATTCAGGTAATGCATCCGTACCGGATCAATAACCCGCCCATGCACCGCTTTCGGCGGATCAAAGAAGGCCGAGCCATTCTCGGTGATATACAGCGGCATCTCACCATAACGATTCTTGAGCCAGACCAACGTATCGGAAAGTCCGTCGGGATAGACCTCCCACCCGGTTTCCGTATACGTCTTATGGGGTTGGGGAACGGTCCCGGCCCTCACCGGCAAGGCATCCGGCTTATCACAGGTCACGGCCCGGGTGTAATAATTCAGTCCGACAAAATCGATCTTCTGACAAATCAGGTCGAAATCCTTGGCCGGCCATTCAGGCCAGGCGTCACCGAATATTTCCTTCATTTCCTCCGGATAGGATCCCAGAAGTGCCGGATCAAGAAACTGCCGGTTCATATACGCATCCGCGCGATTGGTGGCTGCGAGATCTTTGGGATCATCTGAAGCGGAATACTTGGGCTCGATATTCACCACGAGGCCGATTTCATGAGCACCGGCAGCGCGATAGGCCTGAACCGCGGCACCATGGGCACGCATCAGATGATGCGCGGCAACGGGCGCTTCATAGTGACAGGAATGTCCGGGGGCCAGAACACCATTTAAATAGCCGCCATCCGTGACGACCCAGGGTTCATTGAGTGTCGTCCATTTTTTGACCCGGCCATCCAGCCGTCGGTACATGGCTTCCCCATAGTCGGCAAACCAATGCGCAATGTCCGGATTCAACCATCCGCCGAGATCGTCCAACGCCTCAGGCAGATCCCAGTGATACAATGTCAGGAGCGGTTCAATTCCTGCTTCCAGAAGGCCATCAACCAGTTTGTCGTAGAAATCCAGGCCTTTCTCATTCAGCCGCCCCTTGCCTTCGGGAAAAATACGCCCCCAGGCCACCGAAAACCGATAGGCCTGCAACCCCAGCTCCTTCATGAGGGCGATATCCTCTCGCCAGCGATGGTAATGGTCGCACGCGACGTCACCGGTCTCGTTGTTCAGAGTATGTCCCGGCGTATGTGAAAATCGCTGCCAGATGCTCGGACCTGCGCCATCTGCCAGCGGTGCCCCCTCAATCTGGTAGGCCGATGTGGCCGCACCCCAAAGAAACCCCTTGGGAAATGTCGCTTGTTTGTTCATTCACCCTTATCCTTTTTTCTTTATCTGCTTTTTTCACAGGTCAATCCCCTTCTCGTGCTCCTTGTTCGACAGGCACCGGCCTGGAATTCTCCTCCGTTGTAAGGCTTTGTTCAGAAGAGGAACAAAGACAAAGAGGAGGTAGCCTCTGCGGAGCCTTTACTGGTTGCTCCGGTGCTGATTGACTGATAGCCCACGGAATCTACCTCACCTACCCTCTCCTTACAAAGGAGAGAGACCCACAACAGAAATGCTGGCACGCAATCCAATTCGCGCCAACCGGTTTTATTGGGATGTTGTATGCACGTTCACAGGGTCTCCGTTGAATGTTACCTTGAGGTCTCCCTTCAGGGAAGCTGGAAAAACCACGCCGCCGGGTGGCATGGAGGATCCTTCCAAATCAACGAGTACCTGCCCATCCTCATCACGCGCCGTATATGAGACCTCGCCATACGGGGTTTTCAATCCACGCACCCGAATCCCTTTACCTTGTAACCAATGACGCGGCAGACCGGCACCGATGACCAGAGAGCCGGTTTCTGGATCGGCATAGACAAACAGATCAAGCACCGCCCGGATAAAATCCGATCCCACCCAGGTATGGGGCATATCACCAATGAAACGCGGTACCCGTTCCTGCCGGCCGATCACCTCGCTCCATTGGTTCCACGCGGTCGGGCGACGGTCATGCATATAAAAATCAAGCAGGGCATGGGCACGTTCCACCTCTCCCAAGCGCACAAACGCGCTGACCTGCCGAAATTCATATGGTGTATAGACCTCCCACGCTTTTTGGTCATCGCGCCGGGATACAAACTCGGACCAGGCTTTTTCAAACGTGGCTATCAGCAATTCTCGTGGCAGGGCTGCCGCCGCCCCGGTCGGTGAAAGCGCGATCGTGGTGGATGTCGGGTCAAAATCTTTTCGGTCTGCGGCCCCCGGCACATGCCCAAGTTCTTTGCCCACCAAACTGACAGACGCGCTGATATCTGCCGCAAATTCAGCGGCATCGGCCCTGATGTCGACTGCCCGGTCAGCGTGACCCAGTTCCTCAGCCAGAAACGCCGCATCATTCAATCCTTTCAGACCCCAGAAATTATCCCAGAATGAATAGGCCGGACGGTCCAAATAACCTTCATGGCTCACCGATGCCGGTAACAGACCATAGAATGCCTTGCGATCATCTTGACGGTTATGCTCCGTGCGTTCCGACAGCCTCAAGGTATCGAGGGCCGCCGCCGCCTTATCCACATGAGGCCACATCATCTCGGCAAAGGCACGATCCCCGGTGTACCGGTAAATATCCACAATCAGAAAAATCAGTTCTCCATGGCTGTCATTCTCCACAACCGGATCCGCGCCACGCTTGTCCACACAGCAGGGAACTTTGCCACTGGCGAACTGGTGGGGTGCGTACCAGCGGGCATACTCAACCGCAGGGTCATTGTGCCCGAGACGCAGGAAACTTTCACTCATCATCGCACCATCACGTATCCACGAACGGGCATAGGTGCGTGGACCCGGACGCAGTGCCGGCCCGTCGCGCGTGATCAACATATGAGCCAACGCGGTTTTCAGACTATTGAGCATCGGCATGGATTCAGGCGGGCCCGAAATGGTCACCTGATTGAGCATGTCCCGCCATTCCTCGGCTGCGGCCTTTTCTCCGGCATCAATGGCCCTGCGGTTCAGGTCGGGCGCACGCCTCCTATCGGAACCGAGCACCGTAACGACAGAAACTTCGTAAATCTCACCCGGCTTCAGATCACCATGAAAATACATGACCCCGGAACCGAAGCCTCCCGGCGCCACAAGGCTTTGCGAAACCGTGCTTGCTCCGACATCCTGCACATGCGGAAACCCGGCCCGTTCAAATTCCGCGAGCGAAACATAGTCCGGCTTCAGATCAGGATATACGGACCAGTCACCATTCACCTGAAACGCGGCACCATCCCAGCCGATTCGATCAATGTTGCTGACACCACCCACAAGGTTCAGAATCTGCGTAGGCGGATCGACCTGCATGGGGCGGATGGCAAGAGCCAGGGTGAACGTTCGAGGGATCGCGCCGGTATTGACCACACGATATCTGGTCACCACATCCCGGGCATGGCCATCCGTTCCCCCTTCCCGTCCAGCAGGAACAGGCGGACGATGTGCACTGATCTCCAATGAGAGGTCCTCATGAGTCCGGCGCACGCGCGGCAAGGGCAGATACTCATCCAGCAGGCTGTGATGATGTTCGCCATCGGCCCAGCTCAGCACCGACCCATTCTCAAGAAGAAACGGCTCAATTGAGAATGCGCCGGGGCCCGGTTCCATGGCGCCATCTTCAGACAGCATGGCCGACCGGCCACCCTGTGGAGGGCCAACGACGGTCCAGTAAATCTGCTCCCCAAAGAAACTGCGCGGATACGATCCCTTTTTGGCTTCCCTGGCTAAGGACAGAAGAAATTGATTGTCATTCTGCCCGAATTCCGGTGGTTCAATCCGAGCTTCCCGCAAGCCAATCCGGCCTTCCGATGCCGGGGTAAGTGAAAGACGAACATAACGCCCGAACGCCTCTGCCGTCCGCACATACCCGATAATTCCTGGCGAGGAAGGCCCGGTTCCCCGTTCCCAGTCCGGCATGGTCCAGTCTGTTCCATCTTCGGAAAGGGCCAGGTCCATCGCCTCCGGAACCTGGCCCTCGGCCCATCGCAAGGTCAGTCCGCCAAAATCGCGCAAATAGCCCAGATCAAAGATCAGGTCCGTGGGTATTTCGGCCGTCCAGGTTGTTTCCGGATTACCGTCAAGGACGGCAGGGACAGGGATGTCGCCGGCCATGGCCACGACCGGCGGAATCACGGCGGGCGGCTCAGGAAGCGGACGAATCTGGAGGGCATCGAACTCGACCGTACCCTCGTCACCGGTTTCGCCAAGAATCACAAATTCAAATTTGGCGATGGTGTTCAGATTCTGGTCCTTGATCGGACCCCAGGCAAAATGGATATCGCTTCGCCGGATACGAACGGTTGTCCAGTCATCAGGAAATTCGTAATCATGAAACTGCTTCCACCAGACATTCGCGCCACTGACATCAACCAGCCGAATCTCAAAAGTAGATTGTGGCGCATGCCCCCTGAGTGTAAATGCGATCTCGAAATTGTTCGACAGATCAAGCTGAATGGCCCGATGTGCATTGGCGGCCCCGGCAGTTCGAAGTTCATAAGACAGTTGAAGCGCACTGCCCTTCACGCCTTCTGCCATCCTGAGCGAGGCCTCGCTGTATTCCGTCGCGATGGTCTTCCATTCCCCGACATTCTCAAAACCATCAAGCAACCGAAAATCATTGGCGGCAGGATTCTCCCCAAATGCGCACACCGGCAATAACAACCAGACCATGCCGACAAACAGGCAGCATGATGTCCGCCATGAACCTCTCATCCTTTGACACTTCCCGCAAGATTTCCGCTCATATAAAAACGCTGAAGCATCAGAAAAAGAATCAAAACCGGTGTCACAGTGATCACGGCCCCGGCCATCATCAGTTCGACATCCTGCACATGCTCACGCGACAAAGAGGCCAGCGCAATCGGCAGAGTATATTTATCCCTGTCGGTCAGCACGATCAGCGGCCATAAAAAATCATTCCATGCAGCCATAAAGGTAAACAGCCCCAGTGTGATCAGAATGGGTGTCAGCAACGGCACCACGACCGACCGGAAAATGCGTAGTTCACTGGCCCCTTCAATCCTGGCCGACTCGATCAGTTCCGTCGGAATGGACAAAGCATACTGCCGTACCAGGAATATACCAAATATGCTGGCCACAAAGGGGATCAGCACACCGATCCAGCTATTCACCAACCCCATCCCTTTCAACATCAAAAAAAGCGGAATCATGGACACCTGGGCCGGAATAACCAGGGCACTCAACAGTCCGCGGAACAACAGGTGCCGACCTTTGAACTCCAGTTTGGCAAACGCATATCCGGCAGCCACATTAAACGTGAGTGACAACAGGGTAGCCGCCGTCGCGACAAACAGGGAATTCAAGAAGTTTCTTCCCATGCTGGAATATTCAAAAAGCTTAATATAATTGGCGACCGTCGGATGCTCCGGCAACAGCGGCGGCGGGAAATTGCTGGCTTCTCCCGGAGCCATAAAGGACACACTCAGCATCCACAGCAACGGGAACAGGGCAAACATGGAAAGAAACGACAGGCCGATATTCACGCCGGATCCTCTCCATAGTTGTCTCATAGGCTTACCAATCATACCGAATTTATAGCTCCCCGCACTTCATGTGCATCCCTGAAAGTCTTGACTCGCTTGCTCCGACGCCTGCCGTCCGGACCAAGGAGCACGTTCTCCTCACAACAAGATCTTACGATAGTGATTCCAATGAATTTCCAAAGTCATCCCTATCTGGATTCCTCGCGGCGCTGCGTGACGCCTGCCGTCCGGTCCTTGGGTCGGACGCTCTTATCACCTGGCGGACTTTGTTTGAGCGTAGCGAGTTAGGCCGCCCTCCTCAATCTTGCGCCCGACCCATCTTAATGTTCCCGGACGGGGCGTCAATGGTTTTGGCCACTTTTGCCGAAACAAAAGTGGCTCGACCGCCGGGGCGAAACCCGGCAACACAGAACATCACGTTGACACGAGAGTAGCAGCCACCAGTGCGATGCGCTCTCATCCCAACAGGATTTTCCTATAGTGATTCCAATGAATTTTCAAAGCCATCTTTATCCGTATGCCCTCCTCGCCCCTGCAATGACGCCTTCCGGCTGGCCCAAGGGAGGGACGCTCTAATGGCGGACCTTGTTTGAGCCAGGCGAGTTGGGCCGCCATCCAGAAATTTGCGTCCCGCCCCTCTTTTGAAGCCAGACGGGGCGTCCATGGTTTTGGCTACTTTTGCCGAAACAAAAGTGGCTCGGCTGCCGGGCGAAACCCGGCAACAAACCTACACTCCACTCCCATACCGACGCATCACCATAAGCTGGCCGATTGCCGCCACAATCATAAAAACAAAGAGAATAAACGCCACGGCAGATGCCGACCCCAGGCTCCACCATTTAAAACCTTCTTCATACATCAGATAAATAATGCTGAGCGTACTCTGGACGGGTCCGCCCTGTGTCATCACATAGGGTTCGGCAAACAATTGGAAGTATCCGGCCATGGTCAGCACCCCGACGAGAAACAGTGAGGGAATAAGGGAAGGCAATGTGACATGGAAAAAACGCTGAAGGGCATTGGCCCCGTCAATCCGTGCAGCCTCATACAAATCGCCGGGTATCGCCTGGAGACCCGCCAGGAGAATAATCATATTGTAACCAAAGTTTTTCCAGACCGCGAAAAGAATGATGGACGGCATGGAAAAATGCGGATCACCCAGCCAGTCCACAACAGGAAGGCCCAACCAATCGAGGGAATAATTAATCAAGCCATAACGGGTATGCAGAAGATAACGCCAAATCACCGCCACGGCCACAATCGTCGTCACCACCGGCGCAAATAGTGCCGTCCTGAAAAATCCCTTAAACCGCACCATCTGCCCGTTCAGCAGCAGTGCTCCCGCCAGTGACACGAACACCGAGAGGGGGGCACCGACCAGCACAAAATACAGCGTATTACCCAGTGCCTGCCAGAACAACGGTCGTTGCAACAGCTCAATATAGTTTTGGAATCCCACGAATCGCAGGTTGGAAAGGTCGGCCAGGGCATAAATATCAAAATCCGTCAGACTGAGAGCCAAGGCCGCCAGCACCGGCAGAAAGAAAAAGACGGCAATGATCGCCAGCGCCGGCCCGGCAAACAGCCAGCCTGCCACGGACGATTTCACGACGGGGCTCCCTCTTCACGCGCCAGCATCCAGCGACGTTTCTCCAGAATGCGACCAATCCGGCTATCCAGTTCACGCGCCGCTTCGGCAGCCGTCCATTGCTCATGGACTGACCGCTCGGTCACAACGCGCAATTCTTGCACGGGATGTTCCCCCTTTCTAAAATCATGTCGGGTCTTGGGAATCACGCAAACCTTCATCACGTATCACAATGTCCGCAAGGTGGTGATGTATCTGATCAAGTGACTGTATGATTTAAGGTTTCAGGAAACAGCGATGCACTTTGGAGTGGAGAGCTATAGCGTCGTGAGCTGGGTATGGGCAAAAGTCCAGGCGGGGGGGGCCGGACAGGGACGACGTAGGTTTCTGATCAATATGGTTGACCCTATGGGGGGTCGCACGTACGGACCGTTGATTTACTGAGGCTGATGTTTGCCGTCCATGAGATTTGCAAGGCTACGAAGCGCCTGGTTCACCGATTCGGAATTGGGAAATCGTTCGGCTACATCAGGGGCTAAAACAACCACGTTCGATCCTTGATGGTAGGCTTTTGCATATTTCCCCCTCACACCCAGTGAAAAATCATATTCCTTTCTCATCTTATCATTTTCAGATTCCGTGCTCATAAAATTCTTTAGAGGTGTTCCACTCAAATCTCAAATTGGCCGGTTAAAACCATATCACACGAAAAACCGATTGGCCAGATGAACAACACGGTAGAATCCAGAATAACCAAGTTGACGCGAAAGAATGACTGATGGTTTTTACTCGTGACGCCTGCCGTCCGGTCCTTGGGTCGGACGCTCTTATGAATGGGCGGACTTTGTTTGAGCCCTTCGAAAACTCAGGGCAGGTTCCGCGAGCTGGGACACTTTAATTAAGGGGTACATAGTTTAGGCAGTCGCTCCTGGCCTTGTGGTGTGGCCGAGCAGTGCAGCCGACACCGGAGAAAAGTCGCGCATTGTTTGAGCGTAGCGAGTTTGCGCGACGCCGGAGTCGGCGAACCGCGCAGGGAACCCGAAGGGCCACACCACGGCCAACCTGGTTTTGGGTCCTTTTGCCGAAACAAAAGGACCTCGCCACCCGGGGCGAAACCCGGCAACATAGAAAACCAGGTGGCAACGAAATTTCCAGCCACCAGTGCAATGCGGTCTCATCACAACGCATTTTTCCAATTGTGATTCCAATGAATTCCCAAAGGCCTCTTTATCCGCCTGCCCCCTCGCCGCTTCCTGACGCCTGCCGGCTGGCCCAAGGGAGGGACGCTCTCATGGCGGACCTTGTTTGAGCCAGGCGAGTTGGGCCGCCCTCCGAATTGCGTCCATCCCCTCTTATGAGGCCAGACGGGGCGTCCATGGTTTTGGCTACTTTTGCCGAAACAAAAGTGGCTCGCCTAACAGGGGCGAAACCCGGCAACACAGAAAAACATGTGAATACGAGAGCAGGGAAATCATTACGATGCGATCACCAGCCAGCGCTTTTTCGATAAAAAAAAACAAGTGGGATTTCTCACAGACGATTTCACGACCCGTCTCCCCCATCCCGCGCCAGCATCCAGCGACGTTTCTCCAAAATGCGATCGATCCGGCTATCCAGTTCACGCGCCACTTCTTCAGCCGTCCATTGCTCATGGACTGCACGCTCCGTCACCATGCGCAATTCCTGCACGATGCGTTCCCACTCCGGGATTTTCGGTGCCGGTAGCGCACGCTCAAGCTGTTCCCTGAAGGCCACGAGGTACGGATCTGATTCAAGCCGGTCTCCGCGCCAGCTTGACCGACGCGGCGGCAGATTCCCGCTGATCTCATAAAACTGTTGCTGGATTTCGGGACGGGACAGAAATTCCATCAGCCGGAATGCTGCATCTTGATGCTCTGAATGTTTAAACACCACCAGGCTGGAACCGCCCGCTGTAGAGGCACCCGGACCCGAAGGCCCAGGCAGGATGGCCGTCATCCAATCATCCTGCAGATCGGCAGGCAACCGGCGACGGAATTCGCCAATATTCCACGGCCCGGTCAGATAGAAGGTAAAGTGGCCGCGTGCAAACTCATCCCATACATTGGCAATGTCGGTTTCACTGGAAGGTGGTGCCAGCCCCTTTCGAAAAAAGTCGAGATAAAAATCAAGAGCGGACACCAGCTCAGGACTGGAAAAATTGCCATACCGATTTCCGTCCCGCAGCAACGGCACCCTTTGTTGAAGAGCAAGAGACACCTGCATCTCATACTCATTCAGTGGCACGTAAAAGGCAAAGTTGTCTTTCCCAACATGTTGCTTCACGGCCGTTGCGGCCTGCATCCATTCAGCCCAGTCACGTGGGGGGCGAACAATTCCAGAAGCCTTAAGAATATCCTGCCGGTAAAAGAGGAGCCGCGTATCCACATACCAGGGCACCCCGTACAAGGTATCGCCAACGACGTTCGTCGCCCAAATCCCCGGGAAATAATCCTCTTCCTTAATCACGGAAGAAGCACCTGCCCTCTCGTCCAGCCCGGCAACGGCATCAAGCGCAGCAAATTCCGCTATCCAGGTATTGCCCATCTGGGCGACATCAGGCAGGGCGTCTCCGGCAAAAGCCGTCAACAGTTTTTCATGAGCCGAGGTCCAGGGAATCTGCTGGACAATGACGCGAACCCCAGGATTCTCGCGTTCAAACTCTTTGAGAACCTCCGGAACAATTTCCCCTTCACGACCCATAGCCCAGAACTTAATTTCCAGAATGTCATCCTGCCCGCTCCCGTTTGTGCATGCGGCAAACATGGCACCCAGCACCACGGCAAGCGCAAATATGGCCGATATTGTTATTCCAGGTCTTTTTTCCCAAGCTGGTGCCATGCTGTATAGTTTACTTTCTGAGCGGATGCCTGCGGCGTCAGTCGGTAACCCGTAGATTGTCTGGATATGACGTAGCCTTACATATGGCACGGCTACACCGGAATAGGTTATCAGAACTTGTATTGAAAGCCGAACTAAACGGTATGCAGAGTCGTTGCCAGCCATTCAAGCCTGCCCAAATTCGTATTCGGGCGATTACCCGGGTTGGAAATCCAGCTATTACGATTGCCGGAATTAGCCCATTGAAGACGTTGGTGGCTTCAATAAACCTTTCACCGCCTTAAACACCGCAATCACAGCTAGGCTGGAATGGTGCGTGCTGTCGTCAATTGATGAGACTAACACAAACGACGAGAACCGTACGCGGTGGGCGGCTGGCATGGCAAGACTTTTCGAAAATGACTCCCGCCCCCTTTGTTTCGACCTTTTGAGGCGTCCGTCAAACCCGGATCAGTTCACTGTGCTCCTTTCCTTTCTTTTAAGCTCAGACCACTTGACCAAGCCATCCACATTCATTAGCGTCTCCATACCTCATCACCCAATGGATTCCAGGTGACAGAACATAACGAGTTACCTCCGTCAAACCTAGATCCTTTCATTGCTGTTTCACTAGATGCCAAGAGACGCCTAGAAACTGCGACACAAACACTCGTGCGATTAGGCGAGGAAATAGATGCCGAGATTTTATTCATTCACCTACTCGTGATGCTCAGTATGGTTCCTATAGATTCGTCTCGGGAATCCACCCATGGCACAGTGTCGGTAAAGAGTGAACTCCTCGCCTATCATCTGTTTCCTCTATTTGGTGTTAGTCAAGATAGAGCTATCCACCCCAATCACATAGACCACGCAATGGAATCGTTGGATGCAGCACTAAATGCCACGATGCAGATACATACCTTCGAGCGGGGACCGGGGGAACATCCAACTGAGGCAGAAGCCATCGCAGCACAGTTAGCACGCAAGACAGCTGTTATACGAGGGTCTGCATACCCCCATCAAACCCAGGAAGAAATCTCTGGCATACAGGGCCAGTTTGAATCTTGGTTCAAAGCGCGCGCAGGCATTGGACCGACACGAGCTTGTGCGCCACTTTTCGCGATCATCAAGACTCAGGAGATTCAGTCAAATGAATGGCTGAGCCAGCTCCAATCTGCCTATGCAAAAGGCATTAAGTTATGGAAGGAGCTTCGCAAGCGAAAACGAAAGGTCTCAACGGCCGAAACACGGACTTTTTTTAGCTGCTTCCCAACGGCAAAACATGCTGGGTTTTCAAGTTACGCAGAGAAGCTGCTGGAGCTTTCGCCCGACAAGATCCCGACATCTAGAGAAACCATTCAGATTGAGCCAAAACCATCAGAGGAGGAGTGGCTTGCCTTGATCAACTTGATTGGATGTTCACATGAGACGAGAAAGACGATGATTGCACCGATAGACGTGAGCAGGCGCCCTCTTTTCGTGGTCTCACAAAACCGGGTACTCCTGTGTGACACGTCGAATGCTCTTGATCAATTGTGGACCGCGTTTGAGGAAGTCGCACGAGCTGAAGAGGCTTTCTACAGTGGGCCATACTCATCCAAAAGAGGAATTTGGCTTGAACAAAAGACAGCTGAATACATGGGACGTCTTTTCCCAAAGGCTAATACATACCGCAAACTGTCATATCCAGACCCTGATCGACCGGGAGGCGTTACGGAGCTCGACTTTGCTATTCACTGGCCTCCGTTTCTAATTCTAGTTGAAGCTAAAGCCGCACAGTTTCGCCTAGCTTCTCAACTTGGGGACATCGCTAAACTACGGTCAGACCTCAAGGCAAATATAGAAGACGCATTCAAACAAGCGAGAAGGGCTGCGAGATACATTGATTCTACGAATGCCGCAAAATTTATCGAGCAGATCACTGGAAAAGAGCTGGTCGTTAAGAAGGCGGATATCGAAAAGTCATACATTCTCACCATCAGCCTTCATCACCTTTCGCAAATAGCTACCCGTTTAGCATCCGTCGCTTCGTTAGGACTGTTCCGGGATCGTGAGTACCCCTGTGCAATGTCCATTGCAGATCTCGAAGTTGTAACTGAATTCTGCCCTGGCCCCGATGCATTCCTCCACTACGTGGATCGGAGAATTATGCTTGAGAAAGAAACCATGGAATTATTAGCTGACGAGTTGGATCTGTTTGGGGCGTACTTGAAGTCTCGATTACAACCGAATCTCCTGTGGGGACGAAATCAGGAAGGAAAATACAACTTTGTGTGGCTACAAGGCTTTCAAGAACCTTTCGACTTCATGGTCGAGTACCGCCGAGGTGCCCGAACGGAAGCGCCTGTTATCGAATTGGAGGTGCCCGAGGAAATCAAAGCACTGTTGTATGAACTCCGAGGCAGGAAGGAAGACCCTGGAGCACGATGGATCGCTTTTTCAATCTTAGGACTATCTGATGCTAACCTCCATATGCTTGCTCGGATGATGGCTGAATTTCGAAGGCAGAACCCTGCACCAGGGCAGATAATGCGCAATACCGTCACTCTGAATGATCTCGTTATCACTGTGATAGCCTGCAAAAACATGCAGTTTGATCAGCTCTACGCGTCAACTCATCAGCGATCTATTTTGGAAAAGTATCGGCGACGCGCAACCACAAGCATTGGATTCGGGCTTGACCTTGCCGATCCTATGAAGTCATTCCACTTTGCTATTTGGACCAATTGGCCGTGGCAGCACGACTCTGAACTAGAGAAGTTACTTCAGGAAGATATTCATTCGATGCCAATTGCTGGCCAACGCTTACCTGGACCCAATGAGCCATGTATCTGCGGTAGCGCTAAGAAGTTTAAGAAGTGTTGCCGAGATAGAATCCAATCTCGTCGAAATTAGGGTTCAAGTCTGTTGTTGCAAGATTTGTTTTTCATTCGTTCTAGTTTTTTTCCGAAAAGACTTCTCGGTTTAGCGCCTCGCTCGGATTTGGGCGCCAGCCCAGCTAACCCCGCCGTAACTGGTTAACCCAAAATAGGCCGCGGTGGCCTGCAACGGCCAATCACAGAGCTGGGAACGGGATACAGCGCCACTTTCCTGCCTTCTCCCGCGCCCCCCGTCGTCAGGTTCTTACTGAGGCCCCCGTCACACCGTACAAGTTCGCGACCGTCTGCACGATTCGCCTCACCAACGGCCGTATCGCCACTTGGGCACGTCGGGCATGTTCCTGGGAGAGCTTCCCCATGGTCAGAAGAAGTCCCCAGCGAATCGCCTCACTGCCCAGCACCGGGGATTAACGATCGGCAGCGTAAAAGGCTTCAATCGCCTCCTCATTCCCCTCTAAGACAAACCCCTGGAAGTCGGTGCGCTCCCAAACCCCGCCAAGACTACCTGGACGAAAAGCCAGGGCGGAGCCGCCTTGCCTCGAAATACATCGTATGGCTGCTCCACGGATACGCCTCATGCGCCGTTGTAAGAGACAGGAATATTAAATTGTCTTGGGATATAATTGATCGCAGGGATTACTATTGAGGCAACGGAACTCCCAGCAGCTTTAAAAAAGACCTATTCCTTTGGTGGCGGTGCGATTTTTCCCTTTATAATGATAGTGGTTCTTGTGGGAGGGTTGACCATAGATGAAGGGAAAAGTCTCCCACCTAATAATGAAAACACCCCGATTTATCAGTGTAGCATGGGGTTTCCGGGTTGGGGAGAAATGCAAAAGTCTCCCACTTTTCCCAAACGGGCAAAAGAAATTCCAATAGCAAAAGGAGGGCTGCACATGGGAAATTTTCACCGAAAGGACGACACACACAAAACGCTACGACGGCTAACATTTCATCCGAGCGACATTGAACATGATGGATTATTGTTTGCCTTTGAAGAAGGCCGAAAGCAAGCCTTTGATGAGTCATTTGAGTATGCACTTAATTATTTTCTAAGTACCCCTGAAGGGGAGAAGTGCGACAATCCCAAGCTCCACGTCGCTCTTAACCTCATTGACCATCTTGTTAATCGTATATGGGACCTACAAAATAATTATGAAAGGTTGGAACATGAAAACGAATTTAAGGCTGAAAAGCTCCTAGAAAATTGGGAAAAAATTGCAAGGCTAAAACATGAACAGGATATGAGTGAAAATAAAATTTCTTCCAAATCAATAATCGAATCAGACGGAAGTTCCAAGGGCAGCAAAAATTGCGAAAGCGAATAGGAAAACTACGATCGGAGAACCAAGCAGGGGCTGGCCCCACGAAACTTTATGGAGCAACATGCTCAACAGTCTTCTTTAACCTGTCCGTGAAAACAGGGGAATACCACTCATTTCCACACCATAAAACGATTTTCCCTACACCCTTGCTTCTTCCCGGACCGAAGCTACCGAACGAACTTTGATTTTCCCCCGTTCTACCTGTGCGAGTTCATACGCTTGCTGAAGTGCTAACCAGCTTTGCGCTGTTCCGCCAAAAGCCTTTTCCAACCGCACGGCCATTTCCGGTGAAACGCCGGCCTGCCCATTGATAATCCTCGACAACATATGCCGGGTAATCCCCAATATTTTGGCTCCATCCGTAACCGTCAATCCGAGGGCTTCAAGGCAGTCCCTCCTGATCGAGCGGCCCGGATGCGGTGGATGATGCAGTCCCATAACATACTCCTTTCTAGTGGTAATCAACCAAATTCACATCAAAGACGTCCCCGCCTTCAAAACGAAAAATAATGCGCCAGTTTCCAGTGACCTTAATACTCCAAAACCCTTTTAACTCCCCTTTTAACGCATGCAGGTTCCATCCCGGAAGGCTCATGGCCTTCACACCCTCGGCCACATTCAACCGCGCCAGGATATCGTCAATGATCGGCACCAGATGCGGGGTTAAGCCCGATGGGTCTTCCTTATAAAACCACCGTTTCAGACCCCGATGCTTAATACTGACAATCATTCATTATAGTGTGCACTACTGATGCACAGTCGTCAATATCATGAAGTATGGCCTAAGACTCTAAACATGCCTCATGGGCAATTTGACGAAATTTGAACGGTTGTCTAGAGGTCAAGTCCTTTGGTGAGAGTATTATCTGCCGGTGTTAGGCACGGAAGAATTTTTTTGTGTACGCAAAGAACAAGGGGGAGCACCTCCCGCGAAAGCTACTACTGGAGGTCAAAACCGATGCGGGCAACTTAGAGAAGCTCAAGGCGTTGAGGAGATTCTCACCGGTTTTCGACATGACCTCCCATGGTACCAATACCCATGTGAATATCGAGAGAAAATTAAACCGTCGAAAGAGATTGAAGGAATGGACAGCAGGCGGAGTCGGCGGATGGATGATGGCAAGAGCCGGCCGCTCATTTGGGAATGGGGTGGGACGCTTTCCCGAACAAACCCGCCCGTAAGAAGAACGGCTCTTCCCCCATGGCATGGGCCATGCCACTTGACTGTGAGTCGGGGTTTCACACTGCATTCCCGAAGATGAGGAAAACCAGGACAAATGTTGGATGAGAGAACCGGGAGGAATTATGGGGTCAAGAGGCAGGAGTACTCAGCGTATTCAAAGGATTTCTCAAATTCAATTTTTTCCTGTCGATAGTTCTCTTCAGCTTCAATCACTTCCTTCGTCCGGGTTGGGGCTTTCCACGAGGCCTGGTTGCAGGCTACGGCTTTTCCTACGTTAAACACTCCGCCTCGTGCACACAACACCCCTAGGTCCGCATAAGCTAGACGCTCCCGATTCCTGGCCGATTGTAACGTCCGTTGATACCCGGTCAGATTTTTTCGCGCTTTGATCACTTTTTCTACTGCGATGCCACAGGAGGGAGCATACGGTTCGCTACCGGCAGGCCACGCCCAGGCAACGAGAAGCAGGAGAGGGAGAGCTATACCAGGTAAAATTTTGATCATCACAAATTGATTCCGGATAGAATGTTTACGATCATCGTGCCTGGTTATGGCTCAAACAGACAGATCTGCTTGGCCTGTTGAAACAATTCTTCAAACGCTCGCCTCTCCTGCCGGTATTGGTCTATTTCCGCCAAAGCAAACTTATCGGGTTTTGGGCTGTGCCATTGCGACTTGGAACAAATGACCGGTTTATCCGCACCACCACGGCTCCCGGCAACACAGGCCTCCGCTTCACCATATGCGCCGGATTGATGGGCTCTTAACATTTCCATGGTACGACGGAATGGGACGAGCGCCTTCCGGGCCGTATCAATCTTTTCTAACACGATCTCACAGGATGGAGAATTGGATTCGGCGAATGTCGGAGTAGTAAATACAACCGCAAGGCCGAGGATGGCGAGAGAAGAGAAAAGCTTCATCATCAGTTCCGGTTAAGGACAACTCGAAGAAGCCCCATATTATCACTGCTTTGACAGGGAAGGACAATACCTGAGTAGAAAGGAAGTTTAGCCGTGGCTGTTAGAAATGATAGGCCTATGACCTAACATCATGGATTAGCGCGCGCGGTTCTAATTCATTCTTGAAGAAACCATAAAAACCATTTAACGAATCTGGGTTATGTTAAGGAGGGTTCACGTCAAATTCCGGTGGAGCAAAAGACGCAGATTTATCAGGGTTTCGAGGAGTGTGTGAGGCCGCATCAGCCCAAACGGGCAATTCATAACATGCCTCGTCACCCTCTACCCCTCATGGTAGTTACAAGACCCGCGAGTTTTCTAAATCATTCCATAGTTCGGGATTGGCCCCCAAGCCTGCCAGTCCAGGAAATTCCGTGGAGCGTCAAGCTCACCTCGTGAAGTCTCTGCTCAAGCCCGGGACTGCAAGGGTTTACGCTTTCACGACCAGTGCGGGATAGCGAGCCTGCACGGTATACCAATTCCATTGTCCGCCCGCCGTCTGCGTGATGGCTCCCCAGACCTCTGCCGATGGCGGCACGTTCCTGAGCACCAACGACACCGTCGTCTGGCCACTGAGCGTCCGCGGGCCGCTGTTCACCACCGTGCCGCCTCCGGCGTACCCGGATAGATTGAACGTCGATGCCCGTTCAAAGACCTCGATCGCGAACACCATGACGTAAGTCGAAACGGCTGTAATCCCGTAGGCTTTCGGCTCAAAGTGCATGGACACAGCAGGGTCTCGGGTGGGCGACTCCCGACGATCGAATCCGGCATACGGCTTGGCCCCATTCGAAGTGGTCACATCCACCTGAACAATGGTCGGCCTGATGAGAGTCAGATTTGTGCGGCCACGACCGACGGTCTTGGCGGGGCTCAAGGTCTCTATCGGAAAAACAAAAAAGCCGACATTGCGCCAGCCGCTGACCGGTTCGAACAATTCTTTGAGATCCTTCAATGGCAGGTCTGATGGAAATTTGGCGGGATTCACCTTGCGTTTGTTGATTGGTTCAGGCTCGGTCGGTTTTGCAGGTCTCTTGGATGGTTTTTTTGTTGCCATGATGACTCTCTTTGTGGTGGGTGAAGTCCATTCGCCTCCCGTTTTCTGAGCGGGAGATTTCGCTACTCTACTCCTTCCGTCTTAAAAATCAACTACCCCGCCAACGAGAGCAATCGTGTGTGAGATGCCCACGAACAGTTGAAGAAGCAGGAGTGCTGAATCTTGTATGGCTGACTATTTGTGAAGATGCACGTCACTTGCCCATACGGGAAGGAGGTCGGTCAAGGGGAGGGTCTGAGTAGGGTAAGGATTTCTTGGAGCATCGCCTCCGGGTTGTCCATGCAATCATGACCCGCGCGAGGAATGTCCTTGATAGACACGAAGGTATTCCCTGCCTCTTGTGCAATGCGTTGTAAGGCTTCGGCTTCCCACGCCTCGATGAGCGGATCGTTTTCCCCCCGCATCAGCAGCATGGGCAATGTGACACGGCTTATCTGTTTGTAGGCCATGGCAGAATACGCCTCCGGTCCCATCATGTGCCACCATGTTTTATAGGTAAAAATTTCATCATGCAATGGGCTCCGGCTTGGTCCTCGGGCTTGGTAGATCACCACCATTTCATCATGATCACTCTGAGAGGGATTCTCGCCTAGAATAGACTTGGCCTGGGCATATAATTCCTCATAGCTCGGAGTACTTTCCCATTTGGCCAATCGCTTTCTCTGTGTATCGGGGATGGCATAGTGCGTCCCTTCAAGAATGAGGCCTTTGACATTGGGAACGTGGCGATGCCCTGCCCAGTGCAAGACCATACTGGCACCGAGGCTATAGCCTAAGATGAAAATATTAGAAAATCCTTCTTGAGCCAGAAAGTGCACGGCCGCGTCTATATCATGGATCGTCTCATCGAAAATTCCTCTTCCGTTTATTTGCCCGGCGAATGCCAGTCTGGTGTTAATGGAAAACGACGAAATATCCCACTCCCGGAGAGCCTGAGAAAGAAGGCGAGGAGTCCCTCGTGCCAAGAAGTTCCCTAACAGACCATGCACTTCAATGACAATTGGTGTTTTGAGGATGTTCGTATCAAGATCATTTTCTTTGATGATCAGATGCCCACTCATCATCAACCCATCGCGTGTTCGAAGCCGGAACAATTGTTGGTGGGGGTGGATCATCGGAATCTTTGGTGGCTGGATTTTTGGACAGACCCGTAAAAGACCATCATTATTCAAATCGCTCCTGAATCCATTTCACCACCTCCTGTCCGAGTTCCTCGTGCTTTCCAGAAAGATCGTGCCCGGCTTCTAGGTGGAGCATGGTCACATCCGGATTGCCTGCTGTTTTGGCCACATCTCCCAGTGCGCCACACTCCTGTGGGTCGATCATCTCATCATATTTTCCGTGAACTAACAGGACCGGCACCTTGATGCCCCCTATATGTTGGTAGGCTTTGGGACCATCTGCTTCAGGTCCTGCTAAGGTCCACCAGGTTTTCAACGTATAGATTTCTGAATGCTCTGGTCGGACGGTTGGACCATGCGCCCGTTTGACGACAAGGGTTTCATCATCCGGCAGATCGTGCCCGGGCTTTGAATGATACAGTGTTTTGGCCTTTTCATAGACTTCCTGGTAGGAAGGTTGACTGCCAAATCGTGTCCATCGTTTCCGGATCGTGTCGGGCAAAGAATATGCTGTGGCAATGGCAATAATTCCTTGAATGTCAGGAGATGGGAATTGTTGCTGTTGCAACGCGCCATAGCGAATCGCCATGGCTCCTCCCAATCCATGTCCTGCAAGAATAATTTTCTGAAAGCCCATCTGTCGAAGATAAGAACAAGCCGCATGGATTTGAGGCATCGCCTCGTCGAAAATACCAAATCCAAAAAATAAGCCCAGATTGGCCATGATCGTATTGATGGTCATGGAAGAATACCCATGCTTCGCCAGAATGTAAGGAAGATCATGCTCGGTTTCATCCAGGAGATTCCCTAGGAGTCCATGGAGCCTCAATATGACAGGCTTGTTCCGGACATGCTCATCGTCTGTGACAAGATGATAAAACAACCCATCAATTTGGTGATTTTGGAAAGGAATGGAAATGATGGTTCCAGACCAACTATCAACCTTCATATTGCACCCTTTCATAACGCGATGGCCGTGTCTATGTTATTTCACGTGACTAAAACCTGTATTCTCTACCCACGACTTCCATCAAAAAACGAATGGGACTTTTCAGGGAATGACCGAGAGGCTGGATGAGTTGTGTGACGATACGGACTCGATGAAACCGCATTGGGCACAGGTTGGCAGGCAACCCCATTCACACCCGCGTCAGCAATGCGCCCAGCGAAATGAAATGAAACTCGTAGCGGGCGGGATCGGCCTCGAATCGATTCGCCATCCGGGCATACAGCTCGTCGATCAGCTGTGGCCGATCGGGGGTGTTCGGCAGGCCGGACGTGAAGACAGGTTCTGAGAATGCGCGGATGAATCCGGCGTAGCTCCCGGCCCAGACACGCGAGTCCCCACTTCGGGCGAACTCCTCGTTAAACGGAACCCGGCATTCGCGGGCCTCCGCTTTGTCGACGCGGAACGCCGGAGGCTCCCCGCTCTCTCCGGCCGGGGGCAACAACTCCGGAAGGGAACGATAGAAAACGGGGAAGACGAAGTTCTCGTAGACGTCGCGCGTCAGGCGGCCGTCCTCCACCATGTCCAGCATCGCGTCGCTCAGCCCGTCGATGATGCCATTTGCGGTGTTGTGCTCGTCGTTGCGTCCGAAGACCTGTACGAGCAGTTTCCCGCCGGGCTTCAGCTCGGCGGCACGGGACCGGTAGAAACTCAGGATGTCTTCACGGGCGTGCTGAGTGAAGGCCGCTCTTTCTTCCGTGGTCACTGAGACGCCCTCACGAAAGGCCCGCTGCGCCGGTGGCGAGGGTGAGATGAACTGCCGAAGGGGCGTCGTGGGCAACGCGGACATCCAGCCCACCGCATTGAATGTCGTCGCGATGTCAAGGCTCGAGGCTGGGGCAACACGCTCGAAGAGCGACCCGCCGACGGCAGCGGTATAGATACCGGCTGTGCGACTTGAGGGGGTCTGGTCGGGAAAGAGGTTGGCGAAGAGTTGATTGAAGTCGTTCGTGGGCAGATCATCGAAGAAGGTCCAGATGTCGGCCGATGTGCGTTCGCGCAATGCCTTGATGATCGCGCCCACGGCATGAATCGCGTTAGCGCCTTCTGACGAACCGAGGTCGAGCAACGCGATCGGCGAGCCGCGCGCCGGCAAGGGCAAGTCGGCCATGGCCTCTACCATCCAGGGAAGAAACTCGTCCATCGCCGCGCGCTGCCCGGAGGAGTGCGCATCGTAGAAGCCTCCCCCTCTCATACCGGTCGTACTCGCCATACTTACATCTCCTGCCCATCGCGTAGGGAACGGCGGGCCTCCTGTCGTGACATCAATACTCAGGCGCTGATGGTCGCTTCAAAGGCCGTGTTTGCGCGGAGCAATAGGAATGGTAAAAGGCCAGTTTGCCTGGACCGGAAACTACCAAAGACCTTGTTGAGGAATCAATCCCGTGTGGTCAACACACTCATCCGACCTCCTGTGTGTGACACACTCAAAAATTCAAGCCTGTCACGTAGCAAAAAGACAAACCCTTTTTTTGCTAAACCAACTCGGTTCCGTGCATGCGCGCGAAGAGTTCCCAATCAAAGGGTTTTGGTGCCACGGCATGCAAGGGAATCGGCTGTATGGTTCCGGGGTCCCGGTAGGCTAACATGCAGCCGATGACCTGTTCCGGTTGTTCGATCAACCGCCGGATGGCTTCGTAGGCAAAGAGTTGCGCCATGGTTTTGTCCACCGGGGTCGGGAAGGCGCCTCGTAGGGTATGGCCAAGAATGGTGGCCTTGGTTGCCACAGAAAGAGGGTAATGTCCGGATCGCGGTTGCAGGTGGGTCCACTGGGAAATCCGACTGCCGACATAATCCACCAAGCCATGGACCCCGCCCTCCGGATGATGTTGGTGAGGCGTGCGTTCGGCCACTATTATAATATGGCTTTTATTCCGGACCCCCAACGTTTGTTTCAATGTTCCCAGAATGACTTCCTCGATGTAGGCATCCGGATCAGGATGTTCATTGACCAACAGTCCCTCCGCTCGTGCCTGGTAGGCACACATAAGCGCCAGGTGCCCGGATCCTGCCCCCATGACCTCCACAAAAAACACACTGCCCATGGCGGCACTGGTTGCCTTCAGCGACTCGATGGATTGATTAGCCAGGGCGACCGCCGATTGGAGCCCGAGTGAGGTGGTTCCGGCGATATTATCGTCGATCGAACCGGGTATCCCCACAACCTGAATGCCGAACCGTTCATAAATGGCACGGGCCCCACGCATACTGCCGTCACCGCCCATCACAATGAGCGCCCCATCCTCCAGGTACGGTTTGAGATGCTGAATGGCGGCCAGTTGAGCCGCCTCATCCTTGAAATCTTCAAACCGGCTGCTGCCAATCGGGCTGCTGGCATGATTGCTCATGCCACGTGTGTCCTGTTCCGTCACCAACTCAATCCAATTATTGGCCAACCCCAGAAATCCGTGTTGCACGAAATAGACTTCGAGGCCTAACCGGTTCCCCGTCACGCGGAGCTCCTTCAATGCCGCTCCGGCTCCCGCAAAATCCCCACCGGAGACCAGGGCAACGATCCGCCGAATCTGGCGGGGTTTCAGGATGACCTTTTCCCGACGGCCTTGCTCCGCAGTCTTCAAGGCCTCGCGGACGGCACGTTCCCGCTCTGAAAGGCCCACGGCGGTGGAATAGCCTGACAATTGCCCATGTTCATAGGTGAGAAGGACGACGTTGTCCTGTCCTTCCTTATAGGCGCCAAATTCTGAGAAGGCTTCACTGAATGGACGAGGATCCAGAAAAATTAAGAGTGCACGCAAGGTTGAGCTGTGCGTATATAAACACAACACTTTTCCCTGGTGAGTTTGGCCCAACTGATGGAACCCGTCAACCAATTCTACATAGAGTTCAAAGAAAGAGTGACCTCCGGGATAACTGTACAGCGGGTGTTTAATCAGACGTTGCGCCGTCTTCGTATCGACCCCAAAGGCCCTGGCGGCTTCTTCGATTTCAATTGTTTTCTCAATACCGGTGGCCCATCCGAAGTCTTGCGATTCTAAGGCCCATTCCGTGATGGGCTGAGTGGCCTTGGCTGTCTCGGGAGACAGGATAGAGATGACCCGTTCAAAAAGCTGCCGGGTATTGGGACTCTGACTCACCATATGCACAAAGGATTTCGAATCCAGGTAGTTATCCAACTGAAGGAAGTCCAGTTGTTTTCCCACCAAGCCTAAGGTCCGGACAAGGGCGGTTCCGATGGCATCGGCCTTTGGAATTCCCCGCTCGACATCCAGAACGTTTCTCAACCGGCGCCCCACCCGAAACTTCTTACTATCCATCCGGGAGACACCGTGCCGCATGGTGAAAAACAGCGTGCGGGCACTTAAATCCCTTGGCATCAACCAGAAGCGGTCATCGCCAATATCCAGGACGATTCGACCTTCCGCCAGATTGGGCGTCATATGCTCGCGCGGAACGATCGCCACGGGTCGACGACGTATAGGTTTATTCGTGGCCCCGATTGGGGCACGAAACAAGGGAGCAAGCTCGCTCTGAGCGAGAAGCTGATTCCAGGCAGCGAAAAACACCAACTCATCTCCTCCGCAGGCTTGCCGGATCAACGCCTGCCTTGCCTCTCTGTAAGCTGCGGCATTGGCAAACCCTTTTTGAGCCTCCTGAACAAACAGTCGTATGGCGGCCATGACCTCCAATGTCCGTTGCGGACGATCTTCCAATGTAGTTAAAGGGGGATGAGGCTCCGCACCCTCTACCGGCGGACGCCTGGCAATGGCCTCCCCATAGGATAACAATCCGTTAATCGTGACAAATTCCAGATTTTCTGCTTCTGCTTTCATCTATTCACCTCACCAAATTCTTCAGCTATTATTGGTTTCATATTCATCTTGCATCATCATAATATGATTCGACCTTATCGACAACGCACGTCCTCCTCCATAAACATTTGATTCATCTCCTGTCGATACAAATATCCTGTGCATACGGTTCTCCCGCCTCGTGGAAATGACGCCCTTCTTTCACTCACCCGGTGGGTGATACCACGCCAACACAATGGAGTCCCGACCGCGGTGATACACCATGCTAGAGTTTAACGCTGTAGTGGGCTACACTTCATGAGTACCCACAGGGAGGTGGGATATCTTCCGCGCCAAGCAGCACTCCAGCGACACGAATACCGACAATCCGATGAACCTCAACCGGAAACTGGGGCACCCAATCCCTTTTTGACACCCGTGTTTAGGATGATGAGATCGTTTCCACCATTCACGATCATGAAAAACTGATAGGGACCCATTCATGCAAAAGACAAAAATCATCTGCACGATCGGACCGGTAACCGAATCTTATGAAATGTTGCGCAAAATGTATGATGCCGGCATGAACATCGTGCGGTTGAACATGTCCCATGGAACCCACGAATCCCATGCCAAAGTGATCAAACATATTAAGACGCTCAATACCAAGGTCCCATTTCCTATTCCGATTCTTCTAGATACCCAAGGCCCTGAAATCCGGACAGGAGATTTATCGATTGACCTCAATCTCCAGGAAGGCACGATCGTTTCTATTTCTGCGCGTGGTCCGATGGATGTGGAAGAAAGCTCTATTCACATCAACTACGCCGATTTAATGGAATCTGTGAATGTCGGAGATAAGATTACCGTGGATAACGGGTTGATTAATTTTGAGGTCCTTGAAAAACAGGATCGTCTCATGCAGTGCCGGGTCCTTGATGGGGGGGTATTGAAAAGTAAACGCCATGTCAATTTACCTGGAATCCGCGTCAATCTCCCTGCCATTACCCAAAAGGACGAAAAAGACATTGCCTTTGGTTTAGCCGCCGATGTGGATTTCATTGCTCTTTCCTTTGTTCGAGAAGCGAAAGATATCCGACAATTACGACAGCTTATGGGCCACAAAGTGGGGAGAGTGAAAATTATTGCCAAGATTGAAGATCAGGAAGGGGTCCGTAATCTGGAAGAAATTATTCAGGAATCGGATGGCATTATGGTGGCTCGCGGAGATTTGGGAGCAGAAATCAACCTGGAGGATTTGCCGAATGTGCAACGGAGAATCGTGCGGCTCTGTGCGGAATCCGGCAAACGCGTGATCGTGGCCACCCATCTCCTGGAATCAATGATCCATAATCCCATCCCCACGCGCGCCGAAGTCACTGACGTGGCCAATGCCATCTATGAGGAAGTCGATGGGGTAATGTTATCCGGGGAAACCACGGTCGGAAAATATCCGCTGAAATGTATCGAGTATCTGAGAAAAATCTCCATCAAAACCGAAGCCATTCCAGGATTGCAGTTTGCGAAACAGTTAAAGCTGACGACAGACAAACAGCAATTGGCCACCGCCGCCGTCCAGCTCGCGGAAGGATTACACGCCAAAGGAATTGTCGTGATCACCCGTCGAGGCATCATGGCGGATTTGGTCTCGAATTGTCGTCCATTTTCCACGAACATTTATGCTTTCACGAACGGGAGTCAATCCCGTCGAACGATGACGCTGAATCGAGGCGTCTATCCCTTTCGGATCGACTTTAGTTCAGACCCGGAGAAAACACTCCAAACCGCATTTCGAATTTTAAAAGCCCGGGAACATTTCCAAGCGGGAGATAAGGTCGTGATTATCTCAGACGTGTTGGCTCAAGAGCGGGTCGATGGGATTCAAATCCGAGCGATTCCCTAAGATTCCCTGGACAGACCATTTGGTCCACACGCGTGAGAACCCTCGACAGCAACAGGTCTTGTGGCCCCATTCCCTGACTCGTCCCTGTTGTGAAGGTTTCAATGAGGAGCCAAGACCTTCTTCTGAACCGGGGTGGAGGAGAGGGGTTAGATTCTTCGGATAGCCAGAAGAACCATGGAAATGAGCCAGGCGAAAAAGACAATATTAATGAAAAATCCTTCCATACTATTCTTATCGGCTTATGAGTTCCTAAAGTTAAGTTTTTTCTTGTTCTTTGAGATTCTTGCTTCATTTTTCACTCGTTATCGATATCCTGACGCACAATCCATGATGACCCTTGGTGGCCATTCACCACACAATCAATGCCTTCCGGCTCTGGCGATTTCGTTCATTCAGAATGGAAAAGGATGGGAAGACACCCCCATCAGGTGAGCACAAACTACGACGTCGGTGAAGACAGGGTCTTCTGCTGCCTGGAAGGCTGAACTGGAAGGGACACGATACGATCTAAGAGCATATCGGCAAGCTGTCGTTTCGGCATGCGTGGGATGTGGTGCGGGGCAGCACCCGGCGTAAGAACATACACCTCATTGGTATCATTTCCAAAGGCAGACTGCTCTCCGCCGATGTGATTCACAATCAGCATATCCAAATGTTTGCTGGCAAGCTTGGCCTGTCCATGCTCAATAAGATGGTCAGTTTCAGCCGCAAAGCCAATCAGGCGTTGGTGTGTCCGCTGGGCGGAGAGTGCCATTAATATATCCGGCGTCCGTTCCAAATCCAACCCTTCGCCATGCCATTGGTCTTTTTTGACTTTCTGTGCATGCGCCTGTTTTGGGCGAAAATCTCCCACCGCAGCCGTCATGCAGAGCGTGGTTGCCCATTCAAATCGTGCCGTGAGCGCCTGCAACATGTCTTCTGCGGTGACCACCGGGATCACGGTCACATTCTTCGGAGCTTTTAACTGCGTGGGACCCGTGACCAAGACGACCTCGGCCCCGCGTGCAGCGGCGGCCTCGGCCAAGGCAAATCCCATTTTACCTGATGACCCGTTACTGATGAATCGCACAGGATCAATGGGTTCCTGCGTGGGACCCGCCGATATCAGGACACGCTCCGCTTGCCAATCTGTTCGGCGATGCAGGAGGTCTACCACCGTCGACATGATGACTTCCTCGGCAGCCAAACGCCCCTGTCCCCATTCTCCGGAGGCCAACGCCCCAACTTCCGGCTCAACCAGGACCACCCCTCGATGGCGCAGAGTCTGTGCATGGGCTTGGACCGCCGGATGGGCCCACATTTCCCCATCCATCGCCGGACAGACCATCACGGGACATTGAACGGTGAGTGAGAGGGTTCCCAGTAAATTGTCGGCTAACCCGAGAGCCATTTTGGCTAAAGTGTTCGCGGTACAGGGAGCCACGAGCAACAAATCGGCATGTTCCGTTAAGGACAGGTGCTTCATGTCCTGATGGCCGGCAAAGACATCACTCGCCACCGGATTTCCTGACAACACTTCAAACGTCAGGGGGGCGATGAACCTGGTCGCTGAATCCGTCATGACCACATGAACCCCGGCGCCGGCTTGAGTCAACAACCGTACAAGTCCCACTGCCTTATAGGCAGCAATACTTCCCGTGACTCCAAGGACAATCCGCTTCCCTGTTAATCCGGTGCTCATCCTGATGGAATCTCCCGCCAAGTCAATTCAGCTCTGTTCTTCAGGTTCAACCACGGTGCCAAGATGTTGAGCCGTGTCATCGATATACACACTCAATTCTTTTTTGATTTCTTGGGCATTTTCATCCGGCTGTGCATAGAGAGCCGGATCAATGGGACGTTCATTTGCTCGTTTGGCATTTTTAATGGCTTCTTTGGCTTCCTGGCCTATTAAATACGGGACCTGTTTGTTCAGCACTTCTTCCAAAGCCCTCGAGGTGTCTTTTGAAAATTTGCTGGCTCCGTAGGGCTCTCCACCCCGAACCAATTGCTTGGCCCGCTGGGCAGCAATCAATACGATCCGATACCGTGAATCAAATTCTTTTTGGTGATGTTCGGGTAATAACGATAATGCATCCATTGGATATCCTCTTTCCTTTCTGTGAAAAACACCTGATCAGATGAATAGTCTACACAAATCAATCCCATCAATGCAGCATTTATCGGAACACATGTGTGGCATCGACATGGGTGGTTCGAACGCGTTCAGCCATAATGACGGCTTGAAGTTCCTCGATGGCCTGCTCCAGAGTTTCATTGCGAATCGTATATTGGTATTCCGAGTAACTCCGCATCTCCTCTTGGGATTTCTGAAACCGACGCTCCTGCTCGTCCGATGTATCCGTCGCCCGTTCAACCAGACGGCTCCGAAGGACCTCCAAAGAAGGAGGCAGAATGAATACCGTCACAGCTTTTTGAAGATTTTTCATGACCTGCCGCGCGCCCTGCACATCGATGTCCAACAAGATATCCGTGTTCGAACCGGACTCCTGCTCCAACTCCTTCCATGGTGTTCCGTATAATCGTCCATAGACTTCTGCATATTCAGCAAACGCGTGCTCGGAAATTTTTGCGTGAAACTCAGTTTCCGAAATAAACCTGTACTCCTTGCCATCCGTTTCGCCGGACCGTGGCTTCCGCGTGGTATACGACACCGAAAGGCGAATGTCGGGAATGGTTTTCAAAATATGCCGGCAGAGCGTCGACTTCCCTACCCCGGAAGGACCTGATACGACAAATAACAATTTCTTCCCCTTTATTGACAACGTTTCTCCCACGTTATGACATGGCTGGACCGATTATTCAATATTTTGAACCTGTTCCCGAATTTTTTCTAATTCACTCTTCAAATCCACAACTTGTCCGGAAATTTCGGAATCGCTGGCCTTTGATCCTATGGTATTCACTTCCCTCCCCATTTCCTGGAGAAGAAAATCAAGCCGTTTTCCAACGGCACCCTTGGATTTGAGTGTGGAGCGAAATTGTGCCACATGACTCTGCAACCGTGTTAATTCTTCCGTCACGTCTGATCGTTCCGCCAACATGGCTATTTCTTGAGCAATTCGATCGTCATTCACCCGTTCGCCTTCTAGTAACTTGGCGACTCTGGCTTTCAGACGATCAGCGGCCACCTGCAGGGCAGAAGGAATGCGTTGCTGAACTACATGAAGCCGTTCCTCGACTATCTGGACTCGCTGTAAGAGATCTTTTTGTAAGGCAGTGCCTTCTTTCTTGCGCATTTTTTCCAAATCGGTCAAGGCACGCTGGACTAGTCCTTCAACAACCTTCGGCACATCCTTGATCACCGTGGGCTCCTCACTGGTGGAAAAAAGATCCCGAAACCCTGCCACCACATTTACATCCACCGTTCCACCCAGCTTGAATTCCCGTTGTAGTTCGCGCAACCCTTGAACATACCGCCTCGCCATGGCGCGATCCAGTTGAACGGTTTTATTGGCTCCAGACCCTCCCCCATTCATGGTCACGGTCAATTCAATTCGACCCCGCTCACACGAACGTTTGACTTGCTCCTTGAGTTCCAACTCCATATGAGAAAGAGACTTAGGCAGACGCACCATCATCTCGCAAAACCGATGATTGACGGATCGAACTTCAACCCCAACCATGGTTCCCTGACAGAGGGATTCTCGTTTTCCAAAACCGGTCATACTTTTCATAATAGCTTTTGTTTTCCTTCCCATCCACAGTCTGAAGCGATCACACAATGAGCACACTTGGGCGTTCTGGCCAGACACACATACCGCCCGTGAAGCAGGAGGCGCTGGGCTCCAACCGTCCATTGCGCTTTTGGCAAAAGCCGTTGAAGATCCTCTTCAATTTTTGTCGGATCCTGGCTTTTCGTCAAGCCGAGCCGATTGGCTACCCGTTTCACATGGGTATCTACCACAATGGCAGGCTCTCCCACCGAACTCCCTAAAATAACATTGGCCGTTTTTCGCCCAACGCCAGGCAGGGTAGTCAAGTCCTCCATCGTCCCTGGCACCATTCCGTGAAAACGTTGCACCAGTGCCTGGCCACACCCAATAAGATGACGCCCCTTATTTTTATAAAACCCCGTTGTCCGAATGAGAGCTTCTAATTCCGCTGGATCCGCATTGGCATAATCCTGTGCCGTGCGATAGCGGGCAAAGAGGTTCGGCGTGACCTGGTTGACTCTCTGGTCTGTACATTGCGCCGAAAGAATCGTGGCCACTAACAGCTCAAGCCGGTTGGATGAATCTAACTCTACCCTGACGTCGGGAACGGATTTAGCCAATGCCGCAAGAATCCGGCCTACCCGCTTTTTCGCCTCCACCGGCGATTCAATTGGATGTCGTGCTGTTCTGAGCCGGCTCATCGAAGCAAGACCCCTCATGGAAAGGTCTCGGCCGCAGCCGGAAGAGGATAGAGAGGCATTTCATGAGAATTTCCCTTCCTGCCACCTTCCGCCTGAAGGCCACGAAGAAGAGTCGTGAGTTCCTGCTGAATCATGAGCAATGACGCGTCTTGTAACGCCGATCCCCCCATTCCGCCATATCGCTGACAAAGGAGTTGGACGTCTTCTTCGACCATCAGATCCGCCTTATTAAAAAAACGCAGGCTGGGAATGTTTTCAAGGCCCAATTCCTTCAACACATTGTCAACTGCGATGATATGCTGCCCAGGATCCGGCACATGGGCATCTATCACGTGGAGTAACACATCGGCTTCCTGCAATTCCAGCAAGGTGGTCTGAAATGCCGCCATAAGGTCTTTTGGCAAATCTCGGATGAATCCTACGGTATCCGTCAGAATGACGTCGCCTAATCCAGGTAGATACCATCGCCGATTGACCGTATCAAGGGTTTCAAAGACGCGATCTTTTACAGAGACTTGGCTTTTCGTCAACGCATTTAATAGAGTCGACTTCCCCACATTGGTATAGCCAATGATGGAAATGATGGGAAGCCCTCGCTTCATACGCATTTTCCGTTGTTCCTGACGACCATGCGCCATAGACTCCAAATCCCGCTCCAAGCGCTGAATGCGCTCACGGGCTCGACGGCGATCCGTCTCCAGCTTGGTTTCTCCAGGTCCTCGGGTCCCAATTCCTCCCGCTAATCGGGAAAGAGCGGTACTGGATTGAGCAAGTCGTGGGAGCAAATACCGCAATTGTGCCAGCTCAACTTGAATTTTCCCAATGGAGGAATGCGCCCGTTGTGCGAAAATATCGAGAATGACTTGTGATCGGTCCAAGACCCGCAGATCCGTGATTTCCGAAATACCCCGAACCTGGGCTGGAGTCAAATCCTGATCAAATATCAAGGTATCGGCACCGGATTGCAGCGCACGAATTGCCAATTCTTTCATCTTCCCCGAACCAACCACAAACTTTGGATGAATCGCTCCTAACCGTTGAGTGATACACCCTAAGACCTCAACGTCCTGGGCACGCACCAATTCTTGTAATTCCTGGAGGCGCCCTTCTTCAGAAGCGGCATTCCCTGTGCTGACACTGACCAGGATGGCTCTCCCCTCCCGAACACCTTCTCGTAAGCCCGGGTTCGACCGAACAATTTCTTGCTCCAATGATTGAATAAATTGCTGGCAATCCAATTGAAACGAGTGAAAGGCACAAGGCGGTAATTCCAACGTAGTTCGCCCCTGGATGGGATTCGAAAGAATGTGCGCCACATAGGCATCACGAAGGCTGCCATCTTTTCCCACACCAAGAGCCATGATTAAATCCAGCCGAAGAAGAGCGAGGTCGGTCAGATCATCCTGGGTCAGCGGTTGATTGTTGAGGTGTGTATGGACTAACCGAACCCCTCGTAATAATCGAAGGCCCGAACGGCTCCTCGAAAGGTGAGGGATGACCAATTCGTGGTGGTCACCGATCAAGACCGATTCAACTTGGCCTTGTCGATTGACCAAAAGCCCGATTTGCCGTCTCGTCTCATAGGTCAGTTCAGCACATTCCCGAGCCACCTCTGGAGTTACGACTTTTTCTGGAGGGATTCGTCGACGGTAAAGACGCTCCATTCGGCTAATATGATTAGCCTTTAACCCATGTAGATTACCTAGGACAACAGGAATAACTCTTCTCCTTTTGCCGTATCATCGGAGTCATTGAGACAGGACTCCAGCCATTGCGGATTCATCATATTTACATTGCAACGTAGAAATCGCATCCACATCCCATGCTGCCCTCTCCTTGCGCTTGAGTTTTTCAAGCCCCGCAGCCGCAATCATGGCACCATTGTCCGTGCAGAGCGCACGGTGAGGTAGAGTTACATGCAGCCCTAATGTGCGAGCACGCTCTTCAAGCCTCAGACGAAGGCGAGAGTTTGCCGCTACTCCTCCCACAACTGAGACCCCTTTCACATCATATTGACGAGCGGCGCGGCAAAGTTTTTCCACCAATACATCCACAATCGCTTCCTGGTAACTGGCCGCTATATCCGCTACGGGCAAGGGAGAGCTCCCCTTTTGTTGTTCATCCCGCACAAAATATCGAAGCGCGGTTTTCAGCCCACTGAAACTAAAATTGAAATTTTGGCTTCGGAGTGTTGGGCGAGGGAAGGATACATATTGAGCATTCCCCTGTTTGGCAAGCCGGTCAATTGCCGGACCACCAGGATAAGGAAGCCCAAGCATTTTGGCGCCTTTATCGAACGCCTCACCCGCAGCATCATCCATCGTCCATCCAATGAACTGATATTCTCCACGATGAGGCACCAATGCCAAATGCGTGTGCCCACCAGACGCAATCAAGACCATGGTTGGGGTGGGCAAATTCGGATCGGACAACCATGCCGACGCCAAATGCCCCTCCAAATGATTAACCGTCACCAAGGGTATATTGGTGGCATAGGCCAGAGCTTTGGCAAAATTTACTCCAACAAGTAAGGCCCCTACCAATCCAGGACGATTGGTGACCGCTATTCCCGTTAATTGGGAAAGAGAAACCTTGGCCTGATCCAAGGCTTCCCTTGTCAAAAGTTCCAGGCATTCCATATGACGACGCGAAGCCAATTCCGGGACCACTCCCCCGTAACGGGCATGCACCTCAACCTGCGAATCCAATATATTTGAGAGGATGTGACCATCCCCATCCAACACGGCCACAGCCGTCTCATCACATGATGTTTCAATTCCTAAAATCACGGATAGAGTCCTTTTCAGCACCAAGATTCATTGGGTAAAAAACAACAAAACCCTCAGGACTGATGGGGTCCTGAGGGTTTCATCTAGGATTTGACCATCCCTATTTCCAATCAAACACTCGCTAACACCTCTTCTTCAATGAAATTTGGAGTTTGGTCGGTCAGGACAACCTTAATCTTTTTGGCATCTTTAAACCGCCCCTTAATCAGTTCTTCAGATAGAGGATCTCCCAGGCGGCGTTGAATAGTTCGGCGTAGAGGACGTGCACCATATTGTTGTTCAAAGCCTTCCTCAATCAACCACTGCTTCACCTCGTCGGTGACATCTAAATATACTCCTCTTTCCACAAGACGGGCATTGAGTTCCCCAATGAGAATGTCAACGATACTCACCAAATGTTCCTTCGTGAGTTGGTGGAAGACCACTAATTCATCAATACGATTTAAGAATTCAGGACTGAAATGACGCTTCAACTCCGCCAGGACTTCACCTCGCATACGTGAAGTATGCTCTTCTTCAACATCACGCTGGAACCCGAGCGATACACCTTTTTGAATGAATCGGGTACCCAAGTTTGACGTCATCACCAGAATGGTATTCTTGAAGTCCACCTTTCGGCCTAAACTGTCCGTCAATACCCCATCATCAAGGACCTGCAGCAACACATTAAATATATCCGGATGGGCTTTTTCAATTTCATCAAATAACACAACTGAATAGGGTCGGCGTCGTACTTTCTCCGTCAATTGTCCACCTTCCTCATAGCCTACATACCCAGGAGGGGCGCCAAACAGGCGTGAACTGGTAAATTTCTCCTGGTATTCCGACATGTCTACCCGAATTAACGCATCATCCGTATTGAACAAGAATTCTGCTAATGCGCGAGCCAGCTCCGTCTTCCCTACACCGGTCGGTCCAAGGAAAATAAACGACCCAATGGGTTTTTTGGCATCTTTTAATCCAGCTCGCGATCGACGAATAGACCGACAAACCGCAGAAATAGCCTCTTCCTGCCCTATGATGCGCTTGTGAAGATAATCTTCCATATGCAGCAGCTTTTCAGTTTCTTCTTCTTCAAGTTTAAAGAGAGGAATCCCCGTCATTTTCGAAATGACGTAGGCTACGTCCTCACCGGAAATAACCGGTTTATTCTTTTCTTGTTTTTTCTTCCAGTCACGCTTTGAATCATCTAACAATTTTCTGAACCGCTCTTCCTCTTCGCGAAATTTTACGGCTTCTTCAAAATTCTGAAGCCCGATTGCCACTTCCTTTTCACGAGCGACCCTTTTAAGTTCCTGTTCAAGAGACTTCAACTCAGGAGGAAGGGCATACGTTAGCAATTTTGCTCGCGAACCGGTCTCATCAATAAGATCAATGGCTTTGTCCGGCAAAAACCGGTCGGTGATATACCGTTCACTCAATTTCACAGCCTCTTCAACTGCCTCATCCGTAATTTCAACACCATGGTGTTCCTCGTATCGATCACGTAGCCCTTGAATGATCTGCACGGTTTCTTCTACGGAAGGGGGCTGAACATAAATAGGCTGAAACCGCCGCTTGAGTGCCCCATCTTTTTCAATATGCTTTCTATATTCATCCAGGGTCGTGGCGCCAATACATTGAATTTCACCACGAGATAAAGCCGGCTTTAACATGTTTGCGGCGTCAATTGACCCTTCAGCAGCACCTGCACCGACTAAGGTGTGAAGTTCATCAATAAAGAGAATGATATTCCCCGCTTGGGAAATTTCTTTCATCACCACCTTAAGACGCTCTTCAAATTGCCCTCGATATTTGGTCCCTGCTACTAAAGAACCAAGATCCAAAGCAATAACCCTTCGATTCAATAAATTGTCCGGAACATCCAGACCGATGATTCGCTGGGCCAGCCCTTCCACAATAGCTGTTTTCCCAACTCCGGATTCACCAATTAACGCCGGGTTATTTTTCGTACGCCGACTGAGAATTTGAAGTACCCTTTGGATTTCATCTGAACGTCCGATAACAGGGTCTAGCGTTCCCTCCTGAGCCAACTGCGTCAAATCCCTACCAAATTCATCTAGCGCAGGAGTGCTGCTCTTTTTATCTCGCTCCCTGGTTCCTGATTTTCTAAGGAACGTGACGGTTAACTGGCGAGCCGTTAAAAGATTGGCCCCTAAACTACGAAGCACCTTGCCACCTATTCCTTCTTCCTCCCGAAGAAGGCCAAGAAGCAGATGTTCACTCCCGATATGGTTGTGGCCAAGAAGCCTGGCTTCCTCGACACCATATTCAATCACTTTTTTCACTCTGGGGCTAAATGGGATTTCGCCGAATGTCACGGTTGTTCCACCCCCTGGCAGATTCCGTTCGATTTCAAGACGGATTTGTTCCGGCGAGAGACCCATCTTTTTGATGATCATCAAGGCTATGCCGTCCGACTCTCGAAGAATGGCGAGCACCAAATGCTCGGTCCCCAGATAATCGTTTTGGTGCCGTTCCGCTTCTTCTCTGGCAAGGATTATAATTTTTCTACCACGATCCGTGAATCGTTCGAACATTGGACCTCCTCTAGCCGATTATTCGCGAAACTTTTCGCTCACACATTCGCCTATTATCCACACATAAATTCGATAAAAATTCACAATTTCAGTCTATCCGTGATCCCTCAAAACTGTCAAGTCAGAAGCCGGATTGAGAGGACCCAGCAACGGTAATGATGATTTACTCTACCAATCAAAATACGCTAAGAAAAGCCTCCTGCCACACACCGATATTATTGCCTATACCATTTCCAAAAAATCCACGCTTGCTATCAGTTCAATGAAGACACTACCATCCTGACGCCTGGCAACACCATTTCTTATCGAAGCTCATGTCTACCTTCCATACTATCGGAATCATCACCAAGCCTAACGCCCCTAACATTCTGCAGGAAATCTCCCATCTCCGTGATTGGTTGGTTTCACATCACAAAACTGTCATTCTTGATTCCACTCAAGGGTTCCCTACTTCTGATAATCCCACCCGTATTCAGATTGCCAAGGAAGCCGACCTTCTCATTGTATTGGGTGGCGATGGCACAATGTTAAGCGGAGCACGGCTCGTTGAACAACGAGGAATTCCCATACTGGGAGTCAATATGGGAGGTCTGGGTTTCCTCACTGAAATCAACTTTGATGATCTCCCCACAGCCTTAGAAAAAGTGTTCGCAGGAGAATGTCAACTGGATAAACGCTTGATGCTAAAAGTCCAGCTACAACGGGGTGACCAAATCCTCTACACCTATTCAGCCTTAAACGACGTGGTAATAAGTAAAGGACATTTAGCGAGAATGATCTCCACCAAAATATGGGTGAATCATGCATTCATGACAAACTTGCGTGGGGATGGACTGATCGTCGCTACCCCGACGGGATCGACAGCTTATTCCCTTTCGGCAAAGGGTCCGATTTTAGATCCACAGCTGGAAGTATTACTAATAAACCCAATTTGCCCGCATACCTTTTCCCACCGCCCCTTCCTCGCCCCTGGTGATGTGCCAATCACCATTGAACTGACAAGTCAGGAACCAGCCATGGCCACCATTGATGGCCAAGTGGGAATGGAAATCCTGACGGGTGATCTTGTGCAGGTTCGAGCATCAGACCACCGTACACACCTCATTCGTTTTCCAGAGCGAAGCTATTTTGAAGTGTTACGCACAAAATTAAAGTGGGGGGATGGGTAAATCCTGCCTTCAAGATTCCCCTAAAACCGACACAACCACATTCATGTCTATCCCATTTGCCAGCCTGGCAACCTGCCGGAAAGTCCTTGTTTCAAAAGGGACTTATGGGGCGCACTCCGGACATTCTTTCCGCTCAACCGGAGCATGAAACTCCGATGAAGTGAGAGGAAAAACTTGATCGCACGTTTCGCAATAGCGAATTTCAAAAAAAGGTACGCCGTCCTCGTTGATCTCACAAGGTAATAATAAATCTATGGGATCAAATCCTAGCGTTTTTTCATCGGGGAACTTTACCACGGCAAGGCGAACGTTAAAAAATTCAAATACCCCTTCCTTGCCTTTATACCGATCTTCATGACCCATCACATACACGGGCTGGCCTTTACGTTTAAGCCGAAGATCCTTTAAGGTTCGCTCCGTCTCAGATGCACAAAAAAAATCTTGAGCTGGGTTTAGGTCGCTCATACTGGCAAAATCCCTCGGTCGTTTAAATTCATCAGACTGTTCCTTCCGCCTACAGCTGGACCAGCTTGTAGCATGGCCTCAAAAGGAGGTCAAGGCGGTGAAAAAATTGACAGACCATTTACAAAGGAGGCGTATCCATGGCTGACATCCTCATTTATCACAAACCCACTTGCTCCACTTGCCGACAGGTTATCAAATTAGTGGAGGAAAGCGGACAACCCTTTACGACCATTAACTACTACGAAAAAACATTTTCCAAATCCACACTCAAAGGGCTACTCAAAAAGGCGGGGATCAAATCGTCAGAAATTATTCGAAAAAAGGAAGCGATTTACAAAAATCTGAACTTACAAGACTCACAATTCACTGATGATGAATTATTAGACATTCTGATCAAACACCCGGATCTCATCCAGCGTCCTCTGGTTCAAAAAGGGGACCAGGCAATCCTCGCCCGCCCTCCGGAAACAGTCAGCAAAATTCTTTAACGAAATCCTCGCGGGGGAAAAAGCCTGGCCAAAAGTCAGAATGGCCGCTGGACAGAATCCGATGCCGTACCGCCGAAATAGTCGGTTTTGAGGAATTGGTAGGCTTCGATAATTCGCCGCAGTTCCGGCTCGGAACTGCGGTCGCCTTGTCGGATATCAGGATGTATCTTCTTCGCCCGCTCACGAAAGGCTCGAGTTACCACTGGCAAAGGACTTCCAAACTCAACCCCTAGCACTTCATAGGCGTGGACGGACGAACGAATTTCTCCACGAACAGAAGTGGGCTCTCCCTCCCCTCCTCCACCTCCGGCAGCCTTAAAGAAATTAAAGAGATTGATCTTGTGCCGTCGACGGCGGGGACGCTGCCTTATTTCGCTCTCAAACTCTTCAAAACGGTCTTCAATAAATTCTAACCGGGATTCCAAGCGCTGGGCGGTAGTCAGTTCGGTAATATCCTCCAACTCCCCCTCAACCAGCCCCAACATCCGATCAACCTCCATCAACCCCTGCTCAACATGCAGATAGGCCTCAGTTCGCTCTTGAAACATTGTTTCAATAGCAAAGTCCAAGCTTTGCTCAGATTGGTCGCGTAGCTTCGAAATCCGCCGACTCATGCCAGCCACAAATTTCCGTCGATTGTGCTCGTTTAATGCCATAATGCCAATGCTCAAGGAAAATTTTTGGCCAATTGTAACACAACTGTCCACTAAGCAAGGGGACTCTTATTACTCGAAAAGAGAGAATGCCGACTTAATTAAAACAAGTGATTAAAGGCGGGGTTTGCCCCTCACCTTGATGATTGGTATCCTGTTTACCCTTGAGCGCATAACCTTAGAAGATCATACATGGTGAAGAACGCGAGTGATTTCCACAATATTAAATTTCTTTCTGCCTATCCAAAATTTGCATTGAAGGAGATTTGCATGAATCACTACCGGCTTATTTTGGGAAGTAGCTTTATCCTCGCCACCATTCTTGCGCCACCTGCCTGGTCTGCCAACCCTGCTGGGTATGGTACCGCAGGCGGTGAATTCAACATCAAAATCTCCCGGGTCCCTTCGAATGAGATCGCCAAAGCCAAATCGGCGAAACCTCCCATTGAGCCCACTCCGGAAATCCTGGCGGAAGGAAAAGAAATCTTTCTGGGACGTGGGGGTTGTATTAGTTGTCATGGGGCAGAAGGAAAGGGGGATGGGCCGGCGGCAAAAAACCTTCCCATTCAACCGAGAAATTTCACCAACCCTAAGTTTAACACCTATCGAACACCTGGTGAAATGATGTGGGTCCTCAAAAACGGAAGCATGGGACAGACCGGCCGGGTCCCCGGAACCGGGATGCTTCCTGTTGTACAACCCAAAGGATTCATTTCGGAAAAGGATGGCTGGAAGGTGTTGCTGTATGAACGAAGCCTCGGAAACCAACAAAAATAGTATTTCTCCTAAATTATGTATTGTTAGATAGTACTACGTCTCCAATTTTTATTATCCTGATCACGTTGAGTGAAAAACCTTTATGTCTGAATCCACGACAGAGCACAAACCCAATCGACTGAGTCACGAAACCAGCCCTTACCTCCTTCAGCATGCCTACAATCCAGTAGATTGGTTCCCCTGGGGCGAGGAAGCGCTGAATATGGCAAAGAAAGAGAATAAACCAATTTTGCTCTCCATTGGCTATTCAGCCTGCCATTGGTGCCACGTCATGGAGCGGGAATCGTTTGAGAATCAGGCCATCGCGGAACTGATGAACCGGTATTTCGTGAATATCAAAGTGGACAGGGAAGAACGGCCGGATTTGGATGAAATCTATATGCAGGCCACCACTGCCATGAACCAGGGTCACGGTGGGTGGCCCATGACCGTGTTCCTCACCCCCGATCAGGATCCGATTTTTGCAGGAACTTATTTCCCTCCTACGGACCGCTATGGTCGTCCGGGATTCGGATCAATTCTGACAAACATTGGGGAAGGGTGGAAGAAAGATCAATCCAACATCACCCAACAAGCCAGTCGATTCACCACACGTCTGAGAACCGCTCTACAACCTGCATCTCCGCTTGCCGTTGGTGAAGCCGAGATTGAAAATGCCGTCAAGCAATTTGCCCGTGATTTTGATGCACGTTATGGGGGATTTGGACGAGCGCCCAAGTTTCCGCCCGCCACCGGACTCTCATTTCTCTTACGTCAGTACCACTGGAGTCTGGAGAAAAAAATACTCGCCATGGTCACCAAAACTTTGGATGGCATGGCCGCAGGGGGACTGTACGATCATATCGGCGGCGGATTTGCGCGCTATTCCACTGATGATGAATGGTTAGCCCCCCACTTTGAAAAAATGCTGTATGACAATGCCCTCCTCGCCCGGACCTACGTTGAAGCCTTTCAAGTCACAGGGGAAAATCGATACCGCCAGGTCGCCACGGAGACCTTAGATTACATTTTGCGAGAAATGACCGCACCGGAAGGCGGGTTTTATTCAGCAACTGATGCGGACAGCGAAGGAGTAGAAGGGAAGTTTTTCGTGTGGACGCCGGAACAGATACGTGAACTCATAACAAATGAACAAGACGCCACCCGCTTCTGCGCCTATTACGACATCACCGAGGAAGGCAATTGGGAACACACCAACATCCCGCGCACAACGAAATCACTAGAAACGGTCGCAGAGGAATTAGGCTGTTCCACCGAGGATCTACGAGACACGATCAGCCGTGTGCGCCCGGAAGTCTACCAGGCACGTCTGAAACGAATCCCACCTGGACTTGATGATAAAATCATCACCGCCTGGAATGGCATGATGATCGGGACAATGGCCGAAGCCGGTCGAGTATTTAACCACCAACCCTATCTAGTTGGTGCCATCCGTGCCGCCGATTTTCTTCTGACCACACTTTCAGGTCCGGAGAGCCGGCTGTGGCGCACCTATCGGTCAGGGCATGCCCATCTCAATGCCTGTTTGGAAGATTATGCCTATGCGGCCGAAGCCATGATCGACGTTTATGAAGCCTCTGGCCAGGAACGGTACCTTCATGAGGCGGTCTCATTAGCTGAACGTATCCTGGAAGATTTTGAAGATCGGGACAACGGTGGATTTTTTACCACCCCCACTGATCATGAAGCCTTAATTATCCGGGGACGGGAAGGCGCCGATGGTGCAACTCCCAGTGGAAATGCGGTGGCCGCTTCGGCTTTGGCCCGCCTATCATTTCACGGTGATCGTGATGACTTTCGGAAAGCCGCGACCAATGCTATTCGTGCCTATGGACAACAAATTGGGCAGGTGCCCAGAGGGTTTCCCAAAAGTCTCATGGTCGTAGACCTCCTATTACGAGGCCCTATCGAGTTGGCCCTTGTAGGAATTCCCGGCGATAAGCTATACGACCAACTCCGTTCAGCAGTGAATGCGTGTTTTGTGCCTTACCGCATTTTGGCCTACAAGCAGGAGCTGAATGGTGAACCGACTCATCCCCTTTTGGCCGGAAAAACTCTGGCGAATGGGAAATCCGCGCTGTATGTCTGTAAAAACTTTGCCTGTCAGGCTCCGATCACCGATCCTCAAGAGGTCGTTGACGCATTGAGCCATCCTCAGGGAACCACCACTTCACACACGAAAGAACCACCCCTGCAAGCACTGACCACCCAGGGCCTTTCCGGACATGCCACTCCTCAAGGAACGGGGCAATACGTAGCCAGAATCCTTGCCAGCCCACAGGATTCTCGCCCTTCTCCTCATGGATATACGTCTTTGGGTTCAACCGGATTGACGACTTCTCGCATAGGCTTTGGTGGTTACCGGATCGACGTTGGGGTGGAAGACCACCGAAGGGCTCTTGAAAAATCTTTACAAGGCGGGTGCAACCTTATCGATACGTCCACCAATTATGCCGACGGTGGAAGCGAACGGTTGGTCGGTGTGGTGCTCAAGGATCTTGTTGCTAAGCAGAGGATCTCCCGCGATGAAATCATTGTGGTCTCAAAAATCGGCTATGTGCAGGGAAATAATATTACACGCGCCGAGGCCAGGGAACAGGCCGGGAAACCGTTTCCCGAAATGGTCAAATATGGCGAGGGCATCTGGCATTGTCTCCATCCTTCATTTCTAGAGGAACAACTCATTCTGTCTCTTGACCGACTGGGGCTGGAAACCCTGGATGTCTGTCTCCTGCACAATCCAGAATATTTTTTGTCTGATGCCAAGAACCGGAACTTATCAATTGATCCACTCAGACTTGAGGATCTCCGGCAGGAGTTTTATCGGCGTCTGCAAGAAGCTTTTACCTATCTGGAGACACAAATCGCCGCCGGCCGTTTGCAATACTATGGGATCTCCTCCAATACCTGCACGGCCAAACCCGATAATCCCGAAGCCACATCACTTTCTCGTATGCTCAAGGCCGCTGAGTCTGCCGCGAAACATGCCGGCCTCCCTCACCATCATTTTCGTGTTCTGCAACTCCCAATGAATATATTTGAATCGGGAGCCCTGCTCACACCCAATACCGGACCTGAACAGTCGCAAACGGTCCTGGCATTTGCCCAGGAAGCCGACATTGCTGTTCTGGTGAACCGGCCTCTGAATGCCATTCCGGGAAAAGGCGGAGGCATGATACGTCTCGCAGATCCCCAAGCGGAAATTTCCAATACGAACTTTGATGCCCAGCACCCAAAAGTCGCCGCGCTGGAACACGATTACAAGCAGGTGCTAGCACCCCAGGTCCCCAAACCGGAAAAAGGAGCTGCTCCACTGGACTATTTCAACTGGGCCGAAGAACTGAAACGAATTCGTCCGTCCATCCACAATCTTGAGCACTGGGACCAAATCGAATCACAAACGATTGCCCCTCATGCCAATCAGGTCTTCCAACTACTCACCAGACATTTCGCCGGCAAACAGGAAGAAGAACAAATATGGGAATCGTGGCGGGATCGCTATGTCCCTGAACTCGTCTCCCTCCTCAAGGTCATGCGCATGGAGGCCGCGCATAAAAGTGCGAAGAAACTCTCTGAAATTCGTAAGCTCATAGACCCCCTCATACCGGATTCCAAACGGGAAGAACCTTTTGCCCGTAAAGCCATCTGGGCAGTAGCCAGTACCCCAGGTGTAACCTCTGTGCTCAATGGCATGCGACATCCTGTCTATGTCGATGACTCGCTGGGCATCATGAAATGGGAACCGCTCTCTCAAACCCGAGCACTATTTGAAGCCATTCATACATCCGAGATTCCCTGATCCTTGATCCCATGTTATTTATAATATGAAAATGAAACCAAGTTTCATTATTGCCAACAAACTCTAATATTTGATAGGTTTGTTTCATGGAAACAATTGGACCATTAATCGGGCTTGGCGCAATTGCGGGAGTTTTCCCGATTTACCTTGGCATCATCCTGGCCTTGGTCATCGCAAAGGCCATGAGCAGAGCCTGGGAAGGCTATTTAACCGGAATCGCCACGGGTGTGCTTGTCTATCTCTTTTTTGACCTCATGCACGAAGCCGTAGAATTCACCGGCGCGACGGATCCGCTATCCTGGGTTGCCTTTCTCGGAAGTTTATTGATCGGGTTTGTGGGGCTGGTACTTATTGAGCAACGCCAACAGGGTCGGAACAGAACGGAGCCATCAAAGCTGTTCTTACCCTATATGATCGCCTTAGGAATGGGCCTCCATAACCTGGGCGAAGGCCTAGCGATCGGCGCCGCCTATATGCAAGGTGAATGGGTCTTAAGTGGTGTCCTCATCATGGGTTTTGCTTTACACAATGGGACAGAAGGATTTGCCATTATTGGCTCGGCTGGAAAATCAAGACCAAGTTTCAAAGATATCATTTTGATGGGATTGATAGCAGGCCTACCAACGTGTCTTGGGACTTTGATCAGCGGATTCGCAGTATCCTACTACTTTACTATCATGTTTTTTGCCTTAGCTGCAGGTTCGCTGTTATACGTCATCTTTTCATTAACCACGATTTTCTACACTGCCACACGCCGGGTCCAATCGGCCTATGGGGTCTTCACCGGTATCAGTCTCATGTTCCTCACTGCCATGGTTCTGCAGATAGTCAGCGGCATCCGCACGTAAGAAGGCGACTAGCTCAAACCCAGCACTCCTTGAAATTCCGCAGCCAACCTGTTGTTCATTGCGGACCTTCTGAACGACCACCCTCGTTCTGCTTACACCATAAAAAATGGCCAGTCTTTTCCTCTCAGATTAGGAGGTCCCCATCAAAACTCACATTATCCAACGTTGGCATGACCCTTCGAGACCCCATCATATTTTTCCCTCACTTGTAGAAATTTCTTGATACCTACCAATGCCTCTTACCTAATCCTGTTCACCTATATGGGGATACTCCCTTACCAACTGTTCATAGATGAGCGGGTCAAGTTGAGCCTGCCGCAACGATTTGGCTTTTGACAATTGGAGGAGCGTCATGTTGGCAAGAGTCTGAAGATTAGCCTCCTGAAAATCCACTTGAATTACTGAAGCCTTTTCAACATTCGCACCCAGTAGATTGGCTTGCTTGAGATTGGCCTGCGCCAGATCAGCACGACCAAGATTGGCACCGGCGAGATCTGCCTGGTCCAGATTTGCCTCTCGAAGTTTACATCCTTCCAAATTAGCCTCGGTGAGTTTTGCACCCTGCAAATTGGCCAGGTGAAGATTCGCTTCAGTCAGATTCGCTTTAGTCAGATTTGCCCCTGTTAAATCCGTCTTGGCGAGATGTGCCCGCTCAAGATTCGCCTGTATGAGTATGGCCCGGAGAAGGTCCGCGTCACTCACATTCGCATTTTCCAAGTTCGCGCCGGTTAAATTCGTTTCCAACAAGCTGGACTCAGTCAAATTAGCCCCGGACAATATGGCACCTGAAAGATCCGCGTGATTGAAATTGACATCTTGCAAGTTGGCACCCGCCAAATCGACACCGGACAATTCCATTTTGGAAAAATTCCCACCACTCAAATCTACGCGATTGGAAGGATTCGCCTTTCTCCAGGCATTCCAGGGGTCCACACCCACCTTGATGAGCTTCAATTGCTCTTGATTTGCCATGAGACTCCTTTTAATGCCGACAACCCGTCTTGATACAATATTGTATCCGAGGCTTAACAGTATATCCTCTATTCTATGGTGGCTTAAAACAATTAATACAAATTCAACACACGTCTCTTCCCAATATGCGGGAAAAGATCCAACCCCTCAGCAATTGACGGATTCGAGAATTCTACCGTAAAACATCCCAGATGGAATCAAAAGTGGGTAGAAGGTCAAGCATGGAAATGACCCTGAAGCCCACATAGCGAGTTATGGGAAAACCCTGTTTATCGGTTTCTTATCCGAGTCCAATTGGCCCATTCCTCTCTCCACATACCCGGACCAGCTTGAACCTGGAGCAGGCTTTCCTCCATTGCTGTTCTCACCATCATGTCGTCCAAACCGGGAGTCGCGGTGAACCAGACTGCCCCATCCCGATCAGTCCGGTATAAAGGAAGGCCTCGCTTTTTATACGCATCCAAAACCTCGGGAGCCGGATGGCCATACCGGTTGTGGGCTCCAACCGAAACAACCATCGCTTCAGCTTGAAGTCGATTCACCCACTCACGGTTCAGAGAACTTTTCGCTCCATGATGCGGCACTTTCACGATGCGAGCAGAAAAACCATTGGAAACGTGCAGCAAATCATCAAGAGATTGCTGTTCCACATCGGCCGTGAGCAAAAAGGAATGGTTCCCGCACTCGAGTCTGGTAACGAGCGATCGATTATTGAGATCCTTTCCACTAGACACTGTCCAGGAACTATACCTCTCCGCCCGTTCGCTACGGGAAGGACTCAGCACAATCAGAGAACAAGGTCCTGAGCTGACAATGACAGTTCCTGCCGAAAGTATCTGTTCCCGAAGCCCGGCGGATATTACCGCCAAGTGGAGACGAGAAAAAAATCGTTCAGGCCGAGAGACGCCATTATCCCAATACTGTCCTACTTTAAACGTGTCCAACACCCACGGTAATCCGCCGACATGATCCCATTGCGGATGCGTCGCGATCACATGATCCAGCCGCCGGATACCCTGATTCCAGAGATATGGCCCGATGACCGCACGTCCCATATCCAATCGTCGATAGGATGGTCCGCCATCGATCAACACGGTTTGACCGTCGGGTAATTCAATGAGGGTGGCATCACCCTGCCCCACATCCAGGAACGTAACTCGTACGGTTCCCGGATCCCACCCGGTGCGTGGCGACCATCCCCACCACAGCAGAATCGCAAGCAGGATTGTCCCACACCCCCATCGGAACAGATGCCGATGCCACAGGGCCACAACCCCAGCCAGCATTCCCCAGAAGACGATCATCGAACTCAGGCTCGGCGATGCGACATACCAAGTCGCTCCCGGAATATGTGAGAGCATCAATACGACCTGCGCGAGCCAGTCAAAGACCCATTGATTGACACTAGCCAAGGGAAGAGTGCCTCCTCCCCCCATTAAGACGAGCATTCCTGACAACAGACCTAGAGGAATCATCAACGCGCCAACCAAGGGCACAATCACCATATTGGCAAATAACCCCAGCCAGGGTATTTGATGAAAGTCATAGGCAACCAAAGGCAAGGTGGCCAAACTGACTGCGAGGGTGATCAGCCAGGCTAGCACAACCTTATGCCAGAGACCCACGACCCAGGTCGGTTGTGCCGGTGGGAAGGCTTCATCTAATCCCGATAGGTTGGATTCCTTCTGTTTTCGCACCAGAACCACGAGGGCAATCGCCGCAACTGAGAGATATGATAACTGGAATGAAATATCCTGAATGGCCTCCGGATGCGGCAATACCATCAGGAGGGCGGCGACGGCTAAGGCTGTCACCAAATTGCGCTCCCTTCCCAACCATATGCCGACGCAACACACAACGATCATGATCCAGGAACGGACCGTCGCCATTTCCGCACCAGCCAGCAAGGTATAAAAGGAAACGGCGGGCAATGTGATGAGGACCGCAAAGCGGGTGGCGGTAAGTCGTAAGGATAGTCGCTCAAGCCAGAATATTGGTAAATGGCGGAAGGTCCATCGTGCCCCGGCAAAAATCAACAAAGCCAATAGGCCTAAATGAGATCCAGAGATCGAGAGGATATGCACGGTTCCGCTGGCCATAAATGCGTCTCGAATGTCCGAATCAATATAACTCTGTTCTCCTAATACCATCCCCAGGAATAATCCCAAAGCAGGATTTCTGAGACTGGACACTGCCGCGTGATGAATCGTTTGGCGCCAACCATCCACAACACCTAAGATCAACTCACGGGTAGTCCGCTTTTGGGCATCCTGAACCCTGATGGCTTCCGGGCCTTGCACAGTCGCGACAGCATGGATCCCCTGCCGTTTAAGGTATTGCCCAAAATGAAACCCGCCAGGGTTCATTGTGCCATAGGGTTCGCGTACTCGGGCCATGAAGGCAACGTGATCCCCATAGACCAATGAATACTCACCGGGGTCCCGCCAGGTGAGACGGATTCGGCCCTGAGCCACCTGCTCCTTTCCCTGCCTCACCAATCGAGTCGCCTCCACCAGCAAAATGAGCCCATCTGGAGTTTGCCGGACGGGGGCCACAATCCTTCCTTCAAGAAAAATTAACTGCTCCTCGACCACAGCAACTAGATTCGAATCTAACTGAGCAATCGATGCCCAATGCGCATGACCGATTCCTCCTACCACAAGCGCAAATAGGATAAATCCTGTCTGTCGTGTTACACGTTTCTGTTGTTCAAACCAGGTAAGGATACACCCAAAACTAAGAAGAGCCCCTAGAAGTGACAGGGGAAACAAGGTAAGAAACGGACCAAGCCAAAGCCCGGTGAGGTAGGACACCACTCCAAGAAGTATCACATAGGACAGCGCATATGGTTAATGAAGCTCATCTCAAGGCCTACTAAGGTTTCCTTACTCAAAGACCCCATAATTAAGCGTAGAGTATGGCCTTCCACCGTCTCCAGGAGACCATGCCCATAAAAGAAGCAAGGGACTTAACTCAAATGGTTGAGGCTGGAGGAAAGCAGGCCATATGGATTATTGCGTCTATTTCTTCCTAAATGCCAAATCTTTCATTGGAGCAAACGACTGAAATAATGGCGAGAGCCCCTCTAATCCTTACTGAATGCAGGACTTCACCACCGTAATTAAATCTTCCGCAATCTCCTTGATAACCATGCTATCCTGCCCTTCGACCATCACTCTCAGCAACGGTTCCGTACCGGAATAGCGTACAAGGATCCGTCCGGTTCCATTCAGCAGGCGCTCTTTGTCTTGAATCGCCTGCTGTAACTGTGGAAGGGTCTGCAGGTCCGGTTTACGGGGAACGGTGACCCCCACCAACACCTGAGGCGTGGAATGCATACACATGGCAATTTCCGACAGTGGCTTTTGAGCCCGCTGCATCAGCTTCAGCATTTGCAAGCCGGAGATCATCCCATCACCGCTCGTATGATAATCCAAGAAGATCATATGGCCGGATTGTTCGCCACCCAGATTATAATCTTCAGCCACCATCCGCTCTAAAATGTATCGGTCCCCCACTGCTGTTCGTATCAGATTGATACCAGCTTCTCGCATGCAGACCTCAAACCCAAAATTACTCATCACGGTTCCCACCACCGTATTGTGTCGTAATCGGCCTAGTCTTTTGAGGTCAAGAGCAAAAGCCGCGAGAGCATGATCTCCATCGACAACCTGTCCTTGCTCACAGACAAACAACGCCCGATCCGCATCTCCGTCCAGGGCAATACCGAGGTCGGCCTTCCTGTCTCGAACCATTTGCTGCAATCTTTCCGGGTGCACTGCACCGCACCCGTCGTTAATATTGAGACCATCAGGATCATTACCCATCACCCAGACCTTCGCTCCCAGTTCACGAATGACCTTTGGAAAAACGTGATAAGCCGCTCCATGTGCACAATCCAAGACGATTCGCATATTCTGAAAATCCATTTCACGCGGAAGCGAGCGCTTGACGAACTCAATATATCGTCCTTCGGCATCATCAATGCGATAGGCTTTCCCAATGGCCTCGGCCGTCGGTCGAATATGCTCAATTTCATTCGAAAGAATAAGGTCTTCCATTCGATGTTCCAGTTCATCAGGCAGCTTCATCCCGTCATTCGAAAAGAATTTGATGCCATTATCCTGATAGGGATTGTGAGAAGCAGAAATCATCACCCCAGCATCAGCTCTCAGGCTACGGGTCATGAACGCGATTGCTGGGGTCGGTAAGGGTCCGACTAATAAGACATCCACACCCATGGAGCATAGGCCGGCAGTTAAGGCCGACTCCAACATATACCCGGACACACGAGTATCTTTACCAATGATGATTTTATGTCGTCCATCTCGTTTTCGGAAAACATGGGCCGCCGCCCGTCCTAATTTCATCGCCATTTCGCTGGTCATCGGATCCAGGTTCGCGACCCCACGCACCCCATCCGTACCGAATAGTTTCCCCATGTGGCTCCCTTTTCTTTCCTAGTAATTTTCGCAGGCCAAAAAACAATTTGAGTAGTGGAGTATTTTCCCTGTCTCTCCACCCATTAGCAAATCAAGGGATTGGAAAGAAAATTCAAAAATTTCCACTTTAATCAAGGACAATCATTCTTTGCGGCATCGCCCAGGGGGCGACCAATATTGGGCATATGGCTCATCACGACGGTTATAAGCAGAACAAACGGGTGGAAACGCCGCTTGGAGAATATACTCCTATACTACTTGTCGCACGAATTTTGTAAAGCTTGAGCCACCAAAATGGCATCATGCATGGCTCCCACCTCATGGACTCGTACCATATGTGCTCCCTGCCAAACAGCAGCGGCCACCGCAACAGCATTCCCGAATTCTCGTTCACCAACCGGCCTTCCAGTTAACGTGCCAAGGAATGCCTTCCGTGACACCCCAATTAAAATAGGTTGTCCCAATGGAAGCAACTCCCCAATGTTACGGAGAATTTCTAAATTATGACTGAGGGTTTTCCCAAACCCGATTCCCGGATCAACTAAAATATGATCTGCCGGAATCCCCATCGATTGGGCCATGGAGACCCGTTCAGATAAAAAGTTCTTTATCTCACCCACGACATCATTATATTGTGGTGCATGCTGCATATTTACGCTATGGCCCTTCCGATGCATGAGGACAACCCCCGCTCCGTATTCTTGAATTAATTGAGCCATCCGAGGATCATCCTGAAGAGCGCTCACATCATTGATGATATCGGCCCCGAGATCCAACGCCTTCCGAGCCACGGCAGCTTTCCGTGTATCAATAGAAAGTGGGATATTGGTAAGTTTCCTCAAAACCGTCAGAATGGGAAAGATTCTTTTTATTTCCACATCCTCGTCCACATATGACGCTCCAGGCCTCGTCGATTCCCCACCGATATCAATCAAATCCACCCCCTCCGCAATCATCTGTTGTGCCCGCTCAATGGCTGCCCCAATTTTGAGGTTCCGCCCATCCTCAGAAAATGAATCTGGGGTCACGTTCAATATACCCATTATTAACACCTTTGACCCAATGGGCATTCTTTTCTCCCGACAGCGAATTTCAGGAAATATGGACTTTGGAACAGACATGGGCTTCAAAGCCCCTGGCTGCTGACAAAATCATTTCCATGATTGGCTCTAATAATCATATAAGGCTCTCCATCTTATAAAGCACAATGATTTGAATGGCTAGGAAATCGAGAAATTCAACAAAAATACGTGGGGGATAAAGTTTGGCGGTTAAGTTCGCTAGGCAAATCCACCACAATGCTGGTGGGGCCCGTGTTAAAATGCTCTTCATCCACGAGGGATAGGGAAGTTTGATCTGAATGGAAGCAGGCGTTTCAACCTATTATTCATAAAAAAGGGGAACGAGCAGAAAAACAAATCTGCTCAGTTTTGAAATAGAATTACATCACTATTCTGAATGAAAAGCACATCAGAAAATCCGTTATACTGCGGCAGCTTGCTCAAGGGAAGATGACTGTTGAACGATTTTTTCAATTTCTATACCGTCTAACACCTCTTTCTCCAACAACGCTTCTGCAATGGCCCGTAATGTATGAATGTGCTCGGTCAGCATCCTGGTCGTTCGCTCATAAGATTCAATCACCAGGCGTTTGACTTCTTTGTCGATTTCTAACGCAACTTGATCACTAAAATCTCGGCGTGAACCAAAATCACGACCCAAGAAAACTTCTTCGTCTTTTTTTCCAAATGTCAATGGACCTAATTTGTCACTCATACCCCATTCGCAGACCATTTTCCTGGCCAATTCAGTGGCCCGCTCAATATCGTTCCCTGCCCCAGTCGTCACACTTTTAAAGATCAATTCTTCTGCAACGCGCCCACCAAATAAAATGGAGAGCGTATTGTACAAAAAGTCCTTCGAGTAACTATGTCGATCATCGATGGGTAATTGCATCGTCATGCCAAGAGCCCGTCCACGAGGAATAATGGTGACCTTGTGAACAGGATCCGTTCCTGGCAAGAGTTTCGCCATCAATGCGTGGCCAGCCTCATGAAACGCTGTCGTACGCTTTTCTTCCTCAGTCAGAACCATGCTCTTACGTTCTACACCCATTAACACCTTATCTTTGGCGTTTTCAAAATCAATCTGGTCAACAGACTTTTTATCAAGGCGAGCTGCCCACAGAGCCGCCTCATTGACCAGATTTTCCAAGTCAGCCCCTGAAAACCCTGGAGTCCCTCTGGCAATTTGTTCCAGATCCACATCTGAGGAGACAGGAACTTTTTTAGTATGAACCTTGAGAATTTCCCCTCTCCCACGAACATCAGGACGATTCACCACAACTTGCCGATCAAACCGGCCTGGTCGCAACAAGGCAGGATCGAGCACATCCGGTCTGTTGGTGGCCGCAATCAGGATCACACCTTCCGTCGTGTCAAACCCATCCATTTCCACTAACAATTGATTCAGTGTTTGTTCCCGTTCATCATGACCTCCGCCAAGACCTGCGCCCCGTAGTCGTCCTACCGCGTCAATTTCATCAATAAAGATGATACAGGGCGCATGTTTTTTCCCCTGTTCAAAGAGATCTCGAACCCGGGAAGCCCCAACCCCGACAAACATTTCTACAAAGTCCGATCCACTGATACTGAAAAATGGCACCCCTGCCTCACCGGCAATCGCTTTGGCCAACAAGGTTTTTCCGGTCCCTGGAGGTCCCACAATCAGAACGCCCTTAGGAATACGCCCGCCTAATTTTTGGAATTTTGCGGGATCCTTCAGGAAATCGATGATTTCCACGACTTCTTCTTTAGCTTCATCTACCCCCGCCACATCTGCAAATGTGATTTTTTTCTTCTCTTCTGTCAGGAGGCGCGCACGGCTTTTTCCAAATGACAGAGCCCGATTACCGCCCATCTGCATTTGACGCATCAGGAAAAACCACAAGCCCAAAAATAGAACAAATGGCCCCCAAGAGAGCAGGAAGGTGATATACCATGGATTATCTTCAGGTGGTTTGGCTTCAATTTGTACGGATTTTTCCTGTAAGACCTTAACTAAATCTGGATACTCGACAGAATACGTTTGGATCCTGGTACCATCTTTCAAAATCGCGCTGATATTATTGTTCTTGATGATGACTCGTTCAACATCCCCTTTTTCCAGGTGAGCCATAAAATCACTAAAAATCACCGGATCTTCCGGGTGCTGATTTGGCACCGTAAAGAGGTTGAATAACAAAATCATGAATAAACACACAAAGACCCAAAACAGTAAGTTTTTCACCCGAGAATTCATACCGAGGGTAACCCCCTTAGAAATTCAAATGTCATAATGAGCCACACTATCGAGACAATAGCTTAACCAATTGATTCTATCACGCACTTTTTACAACTGACAACCGCATCAAGACTGCGAGTCTTCTTGAACCAAATTCGGATCGAGTTTAGCCAGGTAGGGAAGATTTCGATATTTTTGCTTAAAATCAAGCCCATATCCCACAAGATAGGTCGGAGGCACCTCAAACCCCACATACCGCAAATCAACCTCCACCTTACGATTGGCAGGCTTACTAATCAACGCGCAGACAGCCACGGAGGCTGGTTTCTTTTTCATTAAATTTTTGACTAAAAACTGTGCGGTAACTCCAGAATCAACGATATCTTCTACCAGCAACACATGGCGGTTATTGATCTTTTCGGTCAACTCGGACCACACTTTCACCTTTTTTGCCGAACTCCCTATTGCTTTGTGACTTTTGGCAATTAGAAAATCAATCTGAATCGGCAATCGAATAACTCGAACCAGGTCGGCAAAAAATACATAAGCTCCCTTGAGGACCCCAACAACGAGGAGGTCCTTGCCTTGATAATCCAGAGAAATTTGCTTTCCCAATTCCTTAATGCGAGCTCTCATGGCTTCTTGCGTCACGAGGGGTTTCCCAAAAATTTGATTCATAGAGACTTCCATCTTACATGATCATCTTGGCCATAATGACCGAAGTTGTGGATGATGAAACCTTGAACCGTTCATCTGCTCGTAACCCACCAATCCAGACAATCCCCTCAGGCGCAACCAATAAAGGCACCTTGGTCCGTTTTGAACGGGGTACTTTAAGATCCGAAAAAAAATCCTTCAGCTTTTTTTGTTTCCCACCAAGCCCCTTGGGACAAAAAGTATCCCCAGGCGCCCACCTTCGTAACATCAAATCAGGAGTAAATCTCGCAGGGTCAAGATAAACTTCTGATTGGTTCGCATGGCCATCTATTACGGGAGAGGATATTCTTGAAATCGAAAAACGCTCTCCTGTGGGAGGCCAAACCACCTCACCAGGGATGGATACAGGCGTCACCATCATGCTGGAATAATCCGTTCCAGGTTGATTCACTTCCTCACAGGAGGCCATCACCAAACGGTCATACTCCTGAGCAATCCGCACTCCATGACATGTAATCGTCCAACCTGACTGACCATGCTCTATACGGTCTAATACCCTTTCTACAAGATCGAATCTCGGACCCTGATGGTGTCCTGCAAGGATCTGAAGGCTCTGGCGGACCACTCTTCGACGAAGAGGTAAAGGTACGGTTAAGAGCGCCATACGGTCAAAGTGACGTTCTCCCATGCGATTTGACACACATGTGCGCTGAAAGGCTTCATCCGCTAATGTCTCCAGATATGCATGCTCATCACGAAGTATATGTGCCTGCCGGGTCAACACATTCACAATACCCGGCGAATACTGTTTCAATTGAGGAATCAGGTGCTGACGAATGCGATTCCGAAGGTACACAGGTTGAATATTAGAGGAATCCACTCTGGAATCCTCCTGCCTCTCCTCCAGATACGCCACAATTTCACTCCGATGAATATCAAGTAAGGGACGAACGACATGCATTCCTCGTTTTGGAGGAATCCCTCCCAATCCACCGGTTCCAGACCCGCGCAGCATCCACATCAGAACCGTCTCTGCTTGATCATCTGCCGTATGCCCGAGCGCCAACTTTGTCGCCTTTCGGTCAAGAACTATTTGTTCTAATGCCTGATATCTCGCAGTTCTGGCATATTCCTGAAGTGATTTCTTCTTCAATTTTGCATCGTATTTATTCAGATAAAGCCGGCGCACCATAACGGTCACTCCAAATCTCTCACCTAAAGCCTCCACGAACTTCGCATCCCCCTCACTTTCAGGTCCCCGAAATCCATGGTCCACATGACCGATACAGATGTCCCAATGCCACCGGGTTCGCAGCTCCACTAAGCACCTAAAAAGGGCCACAGAATCCGGACCGCCAGAAACCGCTACCACGATCCGATCTCCCGACGCCAATAAGCCCTTTGCCCGAATGGCCTGGTCAATTTTGTATTCCATTCCAAGAACGGGGACTAAACGATTCATCTATCCACTTCCCCCCTGAACAACCGCAGGGATTCGGGGTCGCCCTGAATAGTTCCGCAAAATCTCCCTGGCTCGCTGACCATCGTGGTCCATTTGACTCACGAGGTCCTGGGGATTGGCAAACACCATATCCCCTCGCACACTTTCAATAAAATGCACTGAAATATCTTCTCCATATAGCTGAAGAGTCTTATCAAATATATGCACTTCCAATAAACGTTCCTCTTCAGAAAACGTCGGCCGCGTGCCGATATAGGCAATGGAATCCAGACATTCCCCCTTAAACACTGTCAGCGTGGCATACACACCATCCGAAGGAAGAACTCGGTGCCCTGGAAGTCGAAGATTGGCCGTCGGCCATCCAAACTGTTTCCCACGTTTCTCACCGGGAATCACAATCCCCTCTAACATATAGGGGCGCCCCAAACATTGTGCACCTTGACCCACATCCCCAGCTTTAAGGCATTTGCGAATGCGCGTCGAACTTACCACCTCCTGCCCCACAATCACGGGCGCAATCGGCTCAACAGAAAAACCAGCCGTGGCCCCCAGTTCAATCAAATCCTTCACTCCACCACTTCGTCCCCTACCGAATACAAAATTTTCTCCAACGAATAGCTTTCGGATCCCAAGCCCGTCACGAAGAACCTGCTGGACAAACTCATCCGGCCCCAGACTGGCCAACTCCATCGTAAAAGGGAGAATCACCAGTTCCCCGACTCCGAGACGTTCAAAGAATGCTATTTTTTCATAATCCTCAGATAAAAATTTATGGACGGATCCTGGACGCAACACCTCGACAGGATGGGGAGCAAAGGACAACACCACAGGAAATCCGTTGACCTGCCGAGCGCAATTCACAACAGCCTGGACAAGAGCACGGTGTCCCAAATGCTGCCCATCAAAATTGCCAATGGTCAGAACAGGGCAGGAGGCGGGACGAACCGTAGGTAATCCTCGAGTAATCTTCATAAACCATCACGGTTCATGAGACATACAGCCTCTTTGGCAAAATACGTGAGAATCAGGTCCGCCCCTGCGCGTTTAATCGCGAGTAAACTTTCCATCATCACCGAAGCTTCATTTATCCAGCCTAGTTGTGCCCCAGCCTTAATCATGCTGTATTCGCCACTTACTTGATACGCCGCCACGGGAGCGGCCACAAGTTCACGAACCCGTCGAATAATATCCAAATAAAACAAAGCCGGCTTCACCATCACGATATCGGCACCCTCCTGGATGTCCAGTTCCACCTCACGCAACGCTTCTCTCGCATTGGCTGCATCCATTTGGTAGGACCGTCGGTCCCCAAAAGATGGGCTAGAGAAGGCCGCATCGCGAAACGGGGCATATAACGCGGAAGCATACTTAGCCGAATAGGCCATGATGGGCATCTCAGAGAGTCCCTGTTGGTCCAATGCCTGTCGAATCGCGGCGACCCGGCCATCCATCATATCGGAAGGAGCAACCATATCCACTCCCGCCTCCGCATGACTCAGTGCCATTGCCTGAAGACATTCTAGCGTTTCATCATTCAGAATCCGGCCGTCTCGAACAATTCCGCAATGGCCATGGGAAGTATATTCATCAATGCACACATCGGTGATCACCATTAAATCGGGGACATGATCTTTAATCGCCCGTACCGCACGTTGAACAACCCCTTCCTTCTCATAGGCGGAAGATCCACGCTCGTCTTTGTGTTCAGGAATTCCAAACAGGATAACGGCAGGAATCCCTAATTCCCAGGCATCCTTGGCTTCCTGAATTACCCGATCCACAGACCACCGCCATTGACCAGGCATCGAGACGATCGGTTCTTGCTTATTCTCGCCAAAGGTCACAAACAAAGGATAGATGAAATCTGCGGGACTCAGCTGGGTCTCACGGACCATTCGGCGAAGAGATTCATGTTGCCGCAAACGACGTAAACGATGAACGGGAAATCCCATACTCGTCCTTACTTTCGAGGAAGATTCGTTAAAAAGACCACGAGATCCCGCACGGAGATCATCCCCACCATATTCCCAGCCTGGGTCACTCCCAGATGCCGAATATGTTCTTTAGCCATGAGATCATTTGCATCCAACAGGGTTCGATCTCCCTCGATACTGACAATCGGAGCAGACATAATTTTTTCAACCGTCGTCCGCATCGGGTCCGCACCCGCAGCAACCACACGTCGAACCAAATCCGTATCGGTTAAAATGCCGATGATTTCCTCTCCACTGGTCACAATCACACTCCCGATTCCATTATCCCGCATCATTTCTGCAGCGGTCTTGACCAAAATGTCCCGGTCAACTTTGACAATTTTATCTACAGGGACCATACAAGATTTTACAGGAACCATGACGCTACTCCTCCCATCAATCGGTTAACAAAACGTGGTGTCTGAAACTTCCTCCACCATAGAATAATTATGAAGACGAGACCAATCGCGTATCCTTCGGAGCTTGCTGGGCATGAATGATTATGGCATCGACCAACGCCGGAACCGTACTCTCCAACGCCATGACATCCACCGACAACCCTTCTTCCTGAACGGTTTGAGCTGTGATCGGGCCAATGACCGCCACGATCAAATGCCGGGTTAATTCCTGCAATTCTTGGCGATTCTCAAACAACTGACAAAAATTCCTCACCGTGGAAGAACTGGTAAAGGTCACATATTGAATTTCCCTATTGCGAAGGCGATCGCGAAGAAGGCCAATATCGACCGAAGGAGGGAGCGCTTGATAGGCATGAACCACATGAACCGTGGCACCCATGGCTTCCAACTGGTCAGGGAGAATCTCGCGTGCCACTTTGGCTCGAGGAATCAAAACCCGTTGACCGGAGACCCCCAACCCGCCGAGCGCCTGCAAAATTCCTTCTGCCTGAAAATCCTGAGGAACCAGATCCGATGCAACCCCCCAACGAGCAGCCTCTTCCCGCGTCCGAGGACCAATACAACACACACGGATTCCAGCCAAACTCCTTACATCTTTATGATGAAACCAGAGACGTTTTATAAATGATTGCACACCATTCACACTCGTAAATATCACCCAATCGTATGTCGAAATGGCAGCAATCGCCTCATCCACAGGAGACCAACTATCAGGAGGATGAATCTCCAACGTTGGACATTCCACCGGTTCCGCCCCCTGCCCCGCCAACAAGTTTGAAAGAGCCGGGGCCTGGGCACGAGGTCTGGTCACTAAGATGCCTTGTCCAAACAGAGGCCTTGATTCATGCCAGTTCAGTCGTTCACGCAACCGAACGACTTCACCCACAACAATCACGGATGGCGGACTCATATCTGCCCGAGAGGCTAATCCCACAATGTCGGATAAGGTACCCACCACCGTTCGTTGACGAGCATAGGTCCCCCACCTGATCACCGCCACGGGAGTCGTCGCAGGCTTGCCTTCTTGAATGAGCCGGGCCACAATCTGCGGAAGATTTTTCATGCCCATTAAAAATACCAGGGTCCCTTCAGCCGAAGCGAGACGCGGCCATTCCATCGCACTCGATGGTTTCGTCGGATCTTCATGGCCGGTCACAAATGCGACCGTCGAGGCGAGAGTCCGGTGCGTCACGGGAATACCAGCATAAGCCGGCACAGCCACGGCAGCAGTCACTCCAGGCACAACTTCGAATGGGATCCCTGCGTCAGCAACCACTTCGGCTTCTTCACCTCCACGGCCAAACACAAACGGATCCCCACCCTTGAGTCGCACCACACACTTACCTTCTTGAGCCTTACTCACCAACAAGACATGAATCTCTGCCTGATCTCGGTAAACCCCACGCCCTTTTCGCCCGACATAAATACACTCGGCATGAGAAGGGGCAAATTTCAACAACTCCGGATTAGCCAGGTGATCGTAGAGCACCACATCCGCCTGCTCTAAACATTCCCTCCCCCGTAAGGTCAGCAACTTGGCATCTCCGGGCCCAGCTCCTACTAAAAAAACCCGACCATGATTTGGAACTGATTTGGTCATGCCATCCCATAAATTTCCTGGAGAATGGGCTTCGCCCCCCCATCCAACAGTTGTTCAGCCACCCTCGTGCCAATTGAAGCAGCCTCCCCATTTGGCCCCGATAGCACCTGACGGATATATCGTTTCCCATCAAGACTGGCGACCAACCCCACAAGAGTCAACGTGTCCCCGTGGATAGTCGCATAACCTGCAATTGGAACCTGACATCCGCCTTCAAGACCTGCAAGCAATGCTCGTTCAGCAGTAACCGCAATCCTGGTAGACCGATGTTCAAACTGCCCAACCAGATCTCGAACCCAGATATCATCTTTTCGTCCTTCCAGACCTAACGAACCTTGCCCAATTGCCGGCACACTCACATCCACGGACAAATACTCCGTCACCTCTTGATCCCAACCCAAGCGCTTGAGGCCTGAGGCGGCCAGAATAATGGCATCATAATGACCTTCGCGAACCTTGCGAAGTCGGGTATCAACATTCCCACGCAACATCGCAATCTCAAGATCCGGACGCGCATGTAACAACTGCGCCTGTCTTCGCAAACTACTGGTTCCGACTCGTGCACCAACCGGCAATGTGGCTAAAATATGGCCTTCATGCGCAATCAACGCATCTCTGGGATCCTCTCGCTCGGGAACACAAACAATCTCCAGTCCTTCAGGTAACTCTGAAGGCACGTCTTTCATGCTATGCACCGCTAGATCAATATCTTGTCTCAGCAGGGCTTCTTCTATTTCTTTAACAAACAGCCCCTTTCCTCCAATTTTGGCCAAAGGTACATCTTGAATTTTATCCCCACTGGTTTGGATGCGCTTCAGAATGACAGAAATATCCGGAGCAAGGGCTTTGAGCTGGCGTTGCACCCATTCAGCTTGCCATATGGCTAATTGGCTTCCTCGTGTTCCCACGATGAGCGTCGATCGTGCTCGACTATCCGTCTGATTCACATGCCATCCTTTTGCGGCAGGGGCTCCCCACTGACGCCATCACCCGTCTCATCTTCTAGAAGCTGGACCTCTTCAGAGTGAATCTCCCGTTCCCGCAGTTCAAAAAACCGGCGAGCGGCTTCAATAAACGCAAATCCATTTTGAGATTGCGCTTCGGTTTTTAAGGTCACGACCGGACCATGCAGTAATTTATTCACAATTGCGGAGGCCAGCCCTTCAATGGCAGCCCGCTCCTTCGGCGACAATTCCCCCAAACGACCGAAGACTTTCTCCAACTCCCCCCGCTTGATCTCTTCCGCTTTTTTTCTCAGGGCCACTATGGTGGGGGTTGCCTCCAGTCCGCGAACCCAGGCCACCATGCTGCCGACTTCTTCTCTCACCATGGACTCGGCGGTTTCGGCTTCTTTCAATCGTTCTTCCTGATTATGCCCCACATGGGCCTTGAGATCATCAATGTCAAACACATAGGCGTTATCAACATCCTTGACCGCCGGATCAATATTTCGAGGAACGGTGATATCAATCAAAAACATTGGTCGGTTCATTCGATGATACACCGCCATCTCGATATCATCTTTGGTAATGACATAGTGGGGAGCACCGGTGGCGCAAATCACAATATCCACTTTGGGAAGCGTGCTTCGAAGCTGTTCATACGGAACCGCCTGTCCATGGAAGCGTTCGGCCAGTGCAAAAGCACGATGATGATTCCGATTCGTAATGAGGACCTCCTTCACACCCTGATTCACCAGGTGTTGAGCCGCCAACTTTCCCATCTCTCCTGCCCCCACTAACAGTACGACTCGTTGCTTCAGATTCGAAAAAACTTTTTTGGCCAATTCCACAGCGGCATAGCTGACGGATACCGCATATTCTCCAATTCGTGTATTCGTCCGGACACTTTTCCCAACCGAAATCGCCTTCTTGACGACCTTATTAAGAATGACTCCGGATGAACGATGAGTCAAAGCCAACTCATAGGCTTCCTTGACCTGCCCTAGAACCTGGGGTTCTCCCACGACCATGGAATCTAAACTCGCCGACACACGAAACAAATGCGCGATGGCTTCATCCTCACTGTATCGATACAGGTGAGGGAGTAAATCCTCGGAGGATAAGGAGAAATGGGTTGAGACCAAAAAATCTTCTAATTGACGAAAGCCCCATTCACCATTTTCCACGACGGCATATACTTCAACTCGGTTACAGGTCCCCAGATACATGGCTTCTTTAATACCTGAATAAGCCATGAGCCGTCCCAACGCCTCTCCCATCCGGCTATCCTGGATAGCCAAAAGTTCACGAAGTTCAACAGAAGCCGTCCGATGATTGAGGCCTAACACGATAATATTCATAGCGGTGACATCGGTTGCGGACTTTTGATAAGGATGCCAACAAAAGTTAAAATTACTCCGGCAAATCCCACAATGGTTAGATAGGCGGCCTTTTTCGCCCTCCATCCGGCCGTCACTCTTCCCATCAAGACCGCGAAATAAAAAACCCAGGTAATAAGCGCCCAAATTTGCTCAGAGTTCCAACTTAAATATGAACCAATCGTCAATTGAGCAGAAACTGCCCCTGTCAGGATTCCCAAAGTTAATAGGGGAAACCCAAAAAGGATAGATCGTTGATTTAATGAATCCAAAAAATCCAGCGGCGGGAGCTTGAAAGATAACACATTAAATTGCTTGGACTTCAAAAGGCGCTCCTGCATCACATACATCAACCCAGCCACGAAGGCCACAGCAAATCCGATGGTACCCAAAATACTCAGGGTCACATGCACCCATACCGTCTGAAAAACCGGGGCAAGAGTGCCAGATGACTGAGGCGCAAGAGTTGCCGAAACGAGAGACAGAAATGCCAAGGGAAGGATAAATGCGCCCAACACCGCTAAACCCCTTTTTAGGCCAACCACCAAAAAAACCAGCACTAACCCCCAGGCAAAAAATGACATCGCATCCTTAAAGGTCATAATAGGGATATGCCCCGTCGATACCAGAGCCATAATAAGCGCCGAAGTATGAGAGAAAAACCCTAATCCCGTGGCCACAAGTGAAATTTTGGCGATGACATCAGAACGATGCCAGAGATATAAAAGGAAAAGGAGCGTGCCTCCAAAATAAAAGCCCATGGTGAGAAATGGCAGCAATTCAGGCATTGAATATCCTAGTAAAGAAGCATGCAGAGAAACCCATGTCGAGTATAGATCTGGCTCTATAGAAGGTCAAGAAAATCAACGAGTTACCAATTTCACCTATTTAATAAAAACCTGAATTCCCCAACATAACTTATGCAGTGCTGGGGTAGCTCCACCACAAAGGTTTTAAGCTTGCCCGATCACACTAGCCTCCTATCAAAAATTTATGACAACGCTGCAATATTTTCGTCTTCCGCCATTCTATTTATAGGAATCGCACTAATCACGATTTCACGAAATTCATTAAGGAAACCCCAAAGGCTGGCGAGAGTTTCTTCGATCCCCTGCCTGACTATGAGGATTCCCCCTATCACCTTAGGCAATTAGCGTTCACCGTAATGTTAGGGAGGCGACTTCTAACGCCAGGACTTAAACCCTAAAAAGCCATGCTTGGGGATACAATACGCCAACAATCTGTGACACCAAGCTGCCCAAAGACCGATGATTCAATGACGATAGTCCATGGTCGTGAATGAGCATATGGGCAACAACGAAATTTGATAATAAGGAGGTTGAAATCACCCGAAGATTATCCTGATATTTCAAATCATCCACATCCCGCACCCATAGCCACCTGACCTGCAATCAATGGTCGTCATTCATTCATCCCTTCAGGCCCTTTCATATTGAAACAAAGGGACGAGGCAATTAGGACTGAACCTTCCTGGACAATGACAGACTCACCCAGTACCATCTCAATCTTGCCTTACATCATTTTCCCTACAAGCCATGACCGGAACACTCTATATTGTCAGCACTCCTATCGGTAATCTGGAAGATATGACCTTTCGGGCTATCCGCATTCTAAAAGAAGTGGCCATTATTGCAGCTGAGGACACTCGGCGTACACAAAAACTCTGCACCTATTATCATATCGGCACACCACTCACCAGTTACCACGATTTCAATAAGGAGGAGAAAACCGAAATTCTCCTCCATCGTCTCCAGGAAGGAAGTTCGGTTGCATTGGTGTGCGATGCCGGAACTCCTCTTATTTCTGATCCAGGTTTTTATCTGGTTCGTCAGGCCATCAAGGCAAACATTCCACTTATTCCAATTCCAGGACCTTCCTCTGTTCTTACGGCATTATGTGTGTCAGGCCTACCAACGGATCGATTTATCTTTGAGGGATTTGTTCCAAGAAAACCAGGGGCAAGGGAAAAATTTTTTCAAAATCTTAAAGAAGAGAAAGGAACCATTATTGTCTTTGAAACCCAGCATCGGATTCTTAAAACATTACAGGTCATCACTACTGTCATGGGAAACAGAAACATCGTATTGACACGAGAACTGACAAAAATCAACGAAGAAATACTGCGAGGGGAAATAGAAGAAGTGACTCAACAGTTAAAAGCCAAATCAATTAAAGGAGAAATAACGCTTTTAATTCAAGGGATACCTCAAAGAAGTAAAAGGCAATTTGAACCAGAACCCGAAGGTACTAGTTCTGGCGCCCATCACACACCTACCTTCTGAATAACCACAAGGTAATAGTGTTCAACTTTTTCCTGTTTAAGGATCTGGTGACCCTCATTGGTAATACTTTGAGGGACATTTCGAATTGGTTCGCCTTCATCCAACAACACTCTCAATTGGGAACCGACTTCTAAAGATTCCAGCTTAAGCTTCGTCTTCACGAAATTGTACGGACAAATCACACCTCGAAGATCCAATTCTTCCATGTTCACTCAATCTTCTCCCACCGTCAGCTTATTAACAGAATCGCACTTTCTTCGAATGATTACCTAGATAATAAAAGAGCGTGCCGGATATTGCCCGGCACGCTCTTTTCAAGCACAAAACTATTTTATAACCAGGAACCTATTGAACAGTCCCCTTGTTATAGTTCTTGCGATCATCTCCGTAGTCAGTCGCAACGGTTTTGTCCGTCTTTTCATTGACAGTTGTAGGTTGAGGGGCACATTGCCAGCAAGGAGCAGCACCGGTCATCACACCAAGCTCACTCACGATGCCAGAAGCTACTGATCCTGGCTGAACAGCCCCAGCAGGCACACCAGTCATGCTGTCATTCATAATATTTTGACCCTGGGCCATGTTAGGATCAGGCCCTTGACCAAACCCGCCCTTAAAGTTGGGGTTGTCGATCCCTCCTAGCAATTGACTCCCGTCTAATACATACACATCACGAACTAACTTTCGACCCGTTCCATATTTTTGGGTCTCTGTTGTCTCGTTCTCCGCTTGAACGGTTACATAGTCGCCCTTCCCAATTGCCTTCAAATTCTCATAATTCGTTTTGTCGTCTAAATACAAGGTCATGATGTTCAAAGACCCTCTGAGGGTCTGCCGTTCATCCTGCGAACTCCCCCCTTTAATGAGGTACAACTTGTGGCTTGACAGATCAATAGCCATAACTTCTCCCTGAATGGTCTCATTTGCCGAGAGATACCGTAACATATCGTCTTGGTCCATCACCCGTGATCTGTCACCAACACCCTGGGATTCCCCGACCCCTGTACCATACCCTACATGCTGTGGTTGACGCTCTTGCGCCACCGCCACGCTGACCGAGCCTGCAAAAATCATTGCTAATCCAAAATACCCTACCTTCCGCATGTGGCTCCTCCTTGGAAGTGTGAGTTAATAATCAAAAAAACGAACTAATACAAATATACGATTTTATTTCAGGATCAAGGGCACCAACTATAGTCAAGGCGATAGCCCCTGTCAAGTCAATATTTGACACCAATTCTCCATTCTCCATACTCGAATTACCCCTGATGAATCTCACCCGAATCCGATATGTAACCTATGATGAATTTTACTTTATCCATGTCACAAAAATATCTTACAGAAGTTATGCTGGTGCCCGGAGGGAGGGTCGAACTCCCACTCTCGTGAAAGAACCGGATTTTGAGTCCGGCGCGTCTGCCAGTTCCGCCATCCGGGCAATGATAGTTTGGCATGAGATATCTACCATGAACCTCCTGAGAGGTCAATCCAGATAGGATTCCTATCTTCTACGTAGGATTAACCCTTTCACTATCATCTCATCTCATCTCATCTCATTTCATTGGATTACTGCAGAAATAATCATGCCTCTTCGTTTTACCCAATAGCCCCCAACGCCAACTTTTCACTCCACTTGCGACAAAGGGTTTCCTTGAGGGTGTGATGTTCAGGAAGGATCAACGCAGGATCACGTTCCAATAATTCCACTGCCATCTGCTTGGCTTTTATTAATAACCCGGTATCTCGAGCCAAATCCGCCACACGAAAATCGATATCTCCCCATTGCTTTACTCCAAGAACATGCCCAGGCCCCCGAATTTTCAAATCTTCTTCCGCCAAGGCAAACCCATCTTCACATTGCGCAAATACGCCGAGTCGTCGACGGGCCGTTGATCGAGAGAACGCTTTCGCTTCCGAGCTATCGAGGATCTCATTGGCAAACTTTTGACCCGCCTCAAGTTTCATGGGCATTTGCTGAGAGTAGGGCGGAATTTTTCCCAAGGCATGAATCAGAAGGCAATATCCTTGATGAAGACCTCGCCCGACCCGGCCACGCAATTGGTGAAGTTGCGCCAGCCCGAAACGTTCCGCATGCTCAATAAGCATGACCGTCGCATTATGAACGTCCAAACCCACCTCGACCACAGTGGTGGCCACCAACACATCAATCTCTTTCTTTTTAAATTGGGCCATGACCATCTGCTTTTCGCGGGAAGGCAAGCGACCATGCAACAAACCGAGACGAAAGGGAGAAAATTCTTCGCGTAATTGATCGGCAGCCTTAACGGCTGCTTGCAAATCTATTTTTTCTGATGGTTCAACGAGCGGATACACCACATAGGCCTGCCGCCCCGCTTCTAATTCCTTTCGCATCACACGATGTGCTTCTTTCCGTTGACCGGTCGGGAACAACATCGTCTTTACAGGTTTTTTCCCTGGAGGAAACTGATCAATCACCGACACGTCCAAATCGCCATAAAGCGTCATCGCTAAGGTCCTGGGAATAGGCGTGGCGGTCATCACCAACACATCGGGATGCCAGGCCGCTTTTCCACGAAGCTGTGCGCGCTGCAGCACGCCGAATTTGTGTTGCTCATCCACAATCACCAACCCAAGCTTGGCAAAATTCACATCAGGCTGTAATAACGCATGTGTACCCACCACCACCTGCACATGACCTGACTGGATTCCTGCGAGAATTTTGCCTCGCTCGCGGCCTGTTTGCCCGCCTTTCAACAGGAGACAACGGATACCTAGGGCCTCAAACAACGGAAACAACGATAAATAATGCTGCTCACTCAACACTTCTGTCGGTGCCATCAGCGCGGCTTGATACCCAGACCCACAGGCCATCACGATGGCATGAAGAGCCACCACCGTTTTCCCACACCCGACATCTCCTTGCAGGAGGCGATTCATACAGGTTGGCCGTCCCATATCCTGGCTAATTTCCTGGATCACACGCTCCTGTGCGGAAGTGAGCGAGAAAGGCAACACAGTTTTCAGCTGTTCGACCAACGGATTGCGAACAGCAAAGGCGATGCCTTCAATGTCCTGAGTCTGCCCCTGGCGCCGCATGGCGAGTGCTAATTGCAGGAGAAACATTTCTTCAAACGCCAACCGCCTATGCTCGGGAGTTGCCTGTTGATTCAGGGCCTCCACAAAACGCTCCTGATTGGGAAAATGTAAGACAGGTAACGCCTCTGGAAGGGTTGGGACCCCCAGTTGCATGCGCATCGCCGTCGGCAACATCTCTTGCAGCTGGCCGGCATAATGGTCGAAAATTAATCGAATAATTCGTCGAATCTGCTTGGAGCTCAACCCATTCGTCTCATGATAGACGGGAACAATCCGTCCCCCCGACATGTCCGGCAATTCGTCCTCATCCAACAATTCATACTCCGGCCCGCGCATCGTCATCGGTAGGCTTCCGGAAGAATTGGGCAAGACTGAACCGGTCAATAGCAAGGAGACACCTGGCGCAAAAGTTTTCTCCAGGTAGGGCTGGTTAAAAAACACGCATTCGATAAGACCCGTCTCATCCCTCACCGTAACTGTGACGACGACCAGACCTCTTCGAGAGGTGGTTTTCACCAACACTTTCTGTACTCTGCCTTTAATGGTGGCCTTCATGCCTGGGAGAAGGTTCCCGATGGGCAACACTTCCAAGCGGTTTTCGTATCGCCAGGGTAAAAACCAGAAAGCATCCTCTAATGTCAGTACTCCCAATTTTTCCAGCAAGCGAGCCCTTCTGGGCCCCACCCCTTTGGCAAATTGAATGGGAATCTCAGAGAGGGAGGATGGAGTCGGCATGATGATTACAAAAAGCCTATTGCACCAGAACCGGAAGTCTTAGACCGAACGACCCTGCGGGAATGTGCTCGAACCAGCCCAATCTCCATAAAAGGGCTTATGAGAAATTTGAGGGTGGAAAACGATTAATCCAGATATCACAGATTGCCTGTGAAACGTACGAAGAGAATGGATTGGTGTCAAGAGAAGATTGACATGCGTCATTTTTTGCCAGCCGTGTAGTCCCGCGATACAGGCGAGTTAGCCGACAATTTAAAATAGCCGTCTTGTGTGTGGATTGTCTTTGCGATTCCGCTGGTCTTCTTCCGGAACCCGATTCCGGTGACCGGCAACAGCCAAACTTGCAAGGAATTGGTGAGCTTGTCCTCTTCAAATCACTATTGGCAAGTCAGTTCCAGAATATCCGTACCTTGATGCAATGGACACATTGCATACCCGGTAGTTTTCACATCAAGAAAATACTGGATGCCCCACCTTCTGAAAAAAGTGGTGAGGACACCAAAGAAAAGATTTCGCAAGACCCAATCCTATGGATGGGAAGAGACTACTTGGGGCCTCGCAACGGATTCAGGAGTTTGGAACGATACCCCTTCGCCGGATGGGTCGGAGCTGTGTCTTTCGCCGTGAAATTATCAATAATGTCATCGAAACGTTGCGCACACCCCTTCACATCATTCGGGTCGACCCGGCAAGAGACACACGCGGCATAACTCATGGCATAAATACGATTTACATCTCCGGCGTCCGGATAATTTTTTTGGAGGGCGCTTTGTAAATCAGTATCAAGCTTGCCTCCAGCCAAGCTAGACATGAGACCTGATATTTCCGCACCAAATTTCTTGACCTTATGTTGATCTTCTGTCGACAAGTCTTCCGGAAGCGGGCAGGTATTGGGTTTAATGACAACCGAATCGACTCTGTGCTGCTGCTGACATCCGAAGAGCATGGTCAGCATGCTGACCAACGCAAGGCCCATCATAAACGAATAACGTCGACCCCTTGCAGGAAATTTCAGATTCATCATGAATCCTCCTTTGTCAAGATAGGTTAGAAGCATACGTTCGAAGAGCAACATTATGAGTTGAGGCACGTTGGATGGCAACCACGACAGAGATGAATGAAGGGTTCTTCCTCAATCGAAGCGAACGACTTCCGCAAAAAGCGGATGCAAAAATGAAGGCATTCTGCATTTCTTTTAAAGATGAAAGTCCCGGAACCAGCTAGAACTTCTAAGTAACTTGCAGGTTTTTCACCATGTTTTCTTGAAAAGGCGACGGATAGATCGGCTCCAGTAGACATAGGTTCCAAAGCCAAAGAGTCCCGTGAGCATCAACCACGCCGTATCAGGTTCAGGAATGGGCTGCGAACTTGATCCTGGCAACGAACCAGCAGGTATCGCTGTCCAACGCCCTTTGGTACCGAGGGCTGAGGTCTGTAGAGGTGGGCGCAGGTCAGGATTCCCCAGAAACAGGAGCGGCCTATTCCCTTCTGTTGGACCTATTCTTAGTTCCGTAAGGATTATTTTTTGCGCGCCTATCGTGTAGATAGTACCGGAGCCAAGGCTGAAATTTAAATTAGCATCCGATGTGGGGTCGGTGAGATCGAACTGACAGCCCGATGAACATGGAGCAGGCGTGATATCAATTCCCGGCATGGTTTGATTCCGACGAATGTTCCAGGAAAAATTCAAACGACTGTCGGTGAAATCCGGGATAGGGGATGTCTCCTTGTCTGGGTCGGCAAAGAACGTGAGGGTCGTGGTCACCATACCGAGATCCCCTCCGAAACTGAATTCTCTAAAATAGATGTATTCAGTGAGATCTGCCCTCGCATTGCCATCAGTCATAATTAGGGACACAAGAATGACGGATACGAGAATGACGAACCCACCAGTCAGATTTCGTAAAGTACGTGTGATCGCGCTCTTCTTCGGATAGTAGATGGTCGGTAAATGCAAGATCATGGGATGGCCCTCTGGATTACGTATGGATCATGATCCGTAAGGCTCGATGAGCCATCAACCGTTCCCTCTCCATAGACATGTCATTTGGGACATTCCAATTTTGACTCGCCGGCTTCAATGATCGTCACGACATGCGACACATCGTAATCATCGTAGTATTCCGTGATGACCGAACAGGTGTTTTGCACCGTCTTGAAACAATTTTTCACAGACTCCACCTTCGCGGTTAAATTATGCTTTTCAGATCCGAACGCGGCGACTTCGGTGATCACATCGACATGGCCAAAGCACGCATTGTGACTATCAGGCATGGTTTGCCCTTTTTGCAGAGTGATTAATAGATGAAAATCCTTGGTATCTCTGCCGAAAGGCGGCACCACTTGTTTGTGAGTAAAAACTTTCGGCTCTGCACCAGGCTGAATTTCCTGGTCATTCACATGTATGCCCGTTTCTTCCCAAAGCGTCGCATACACTGGAGTTGAGGTTTTATTGTGCACATAAAATAAGACTTCGTCATCGCCCATTGCCAACGAGGTGTAGGCCAAGAGCAACAACATGGATAACAGCATTGCGAATCGATTCATGTACATACCTCCTTCTCAGAGAACAACTAAACAATGGCACACAGGATAATTTGAAATAGAAAGAGAATCAAATGGCTCTAAATACTCCCTTCTTCCTTTTGCATGTATTCATGTGCAGGTGCAGCGTATTCATAAAATCTCAAAAATAAATACTACTGCAGGAAATAAGTTGCACTTTTTCTGTATCACGATTAACCTGAAATTATTTTCACACCAAACATTGGGACTGAAGACTTCCCAGACTAGCGGTGCATGAAGTCCGGAAAAATCATCCGCGATCGCTCATCAGCAGAATGGCACTGAGCTTTTGTTATTGAACACTCGATTAGCCATCACTCAGCCACTCTGCCAAAAAGAACACAAGGAGGTGTCCCATGATCCCATCACCAACAAAGCGTGTTTGGCATTCTCTCGGGAAAGCCATCGTTACGGGTGTTGTGGCCTTGATGATGGTAGCGGTGACGTATGATGGTCACATAGACCGAACCCTTGCGGCCGAGGAGGCGCAGAACAGTATTACCATGGGAACCGCCTATGCCCAAGAAGGTGAGGGGCTCGATATTGGGATCGTGTTTGATATTGCCGGCGCCGTCGATACCTTATTTTCGGCTTTGTATACCGGTTTTGATTCCTCATACATCGATAAATATTATGGTGGGAGCGTCGCGGGGTATTTATTCGCGATGCTGATCGACCCTGATGCGGCCGAATTTGACTATATTGACAATCAGCTGGAGATAGTCAACCAGAAACTCAACCACCTCATTACCCTTGATGGTGAAATCATCACGGCAATTGGGAAGTTGGAAAAAGAACTGGCCATCGATACCACCAAAATTCAGGAAGCGGTGGAGGCTGCGGATCTGGTGACTGCTGAATCGGCTATCAATAGCCTTTCTCGTGATCAACTTTTAACCAAATATCAAAATATGTCGATGAAAAATATCACGCACGCAGAACGCAGCTATATCACCAGTACGTGTCAGACCCTATTAAATGGGAGCAGTACTCTTGGCTATTCAGGGAACATCGATATCTGGTTGACCACCATCGGTAGCCATATGACCGAGGCCGGTCCTTTCAACGTAGGACTCCTTCAACTCATGGCCAATCAAGTCCAAGAGTCCTTGGGTTCTAATTCCACAAACGCATACGAGTACTACCAATGGATAGAGTCAATGTTTATGAGATATGTCCTGCTGCAATCGAAGGGCTTGAATTTGTACGTGAACTGTGCCCATGTTCTACCGGTACCATTGGAGAACTCATCCATCAAATCTCAGTACCTGAACTATTTAAAGAATATCTTGGACCAATTTGAATCCTTCCGGGAAGTTGTGGAGCAAACGGTAGTACTGGGAACCAACTATGCCATTGCGCGGGACGCCTTTAACGCCACAAACGCCAGCACCTCAGACCTAGGGTTAATATGGGAGAATAGCACCAGCCTTATTTTGCAACGGGTGGATTTCATCTCGCATCGCGTTCTAGGAAGGAGTAGTCTCTCTTCGGTTAATGCTTCCCCTGATCCAAACGCCCCACCCCAGGGAGCTCTGACGGCCAGGGTTTTGTCAGCCAATGATCAAAACCAAACGGGATTCGAACTTGACTTCACCTATTCCGGGCCGTTTGTACCTCCCCCCCTCCTCCCCACGATTGCCGATTGTCCCTCAGGGTTACAGATGGCCAAAGTCTGGGCGCTTGCGAATGCAGGGCCCGAGCGGTTCATCATTACATCCCTAGCCGGATATCAAGGGAAGCCAACGCCTTGGAAAAAGCATCCAGCCATAGCCAACAAATATTATGGTAGCTCCAGTTATCAACTCGCCGTCTCTACCATTAGCCTGAATTCGGGAGAAGTGGGATCAGTAGGACTGTGCGTCAGCGCCCGTGGCGCGAAAGAGAAGGATGGCTCCCTATATCTGGCCTACCATTTGCTGCCTCCCGGAATACAAACCCCAGGACCTACGGAAACGATTGGATGGGCTGGGACAGGAACCGTTGGGACGTCAGAATATACACCAGACCGATTTACGGTCGATGAAAAAACCAACACCATCACGATCAAGGGACAACCCTACAATAGTTCTGGCACGGGCACGGCCAGCCAGTTTGCGGGACTTCGATATATCAACTGGAAGGAGTCCGGCGATACTTCAACCATTATGGGACACAATAATGAGTACCGACTTATTCGGTATGATTTCCGCAATGTGCCCTTGGGTCGTTATGAGGTGACTGGTCCCAAGCGTGTCCAATTATTGCCAAATCAAACGGTCAACGTAGTCTTGAGAGATCGGAATTTTAACCAAATCACATTCGTATCAAAGAAAAAAGATGTCGTGATGGCGAATAGTCGGACTTTAGGCGCATGGGAGACGTTTACATTTGAATATACCGGACTTTCAGCAGACAAAAATGCTCTAGGTTACTTGCGTGGGGCTAATGGCCAATATGTCGTCAAGCAAGGAAACACATTGATTGCTCAGGCCGACGCGGGCAAACCAATTGAGTTTGTGGGATGGAACTCTACTGCAAACGACTCTAAGTTTATTACCAATTGGGGACGGCTGGCTTTCGATGGCAATTATGTCACCATTGATCCTTTGACCTTTGACATCACGTTCACGAAGGATAGTGACAAGGGGACCAACTTTGCGATCACCTTTATCGACAAAGGGAAGAAAGCCCTAACTGAAGGGAGCAATTACGCTGTAAGTCTGCGCTACGGGATCGCCGATGATGCATCTCCGGTCACCTGTACCCATCTTGGGAATCCACGTGGCCCGTGTTTTCAGTATTACTTGTATGCCAATCTGGGCTATCCCTACGGCTACTTCACCTATTCTCCCCTTGCCACATCCGGGGGATTCGGAAAAGGACTTGGGAGATTCGGAGTCAGCCCCTTTACACATTGGGAAAATGCCACATCAACCTGGGTACCTAAAATTGGATACAATAATGCCTCCCCTAATGCGGGTGATCAAACGGGGCCCCATATTTGGGCCGCGATAACACCTTCCGCTGACTCAAACTTACAATATACCGCCAAAGCCGCAGCGCACCGGGAGACAAAATTGCAACTGGGAACGAACGCGAATTGTACCTATTCATTTCAGTTAAAAATACTCACGATTGGAAACTTAGGTGGACACTGGGATATAAAGATAAAAGAGAAGGACAAAGAGCATCTCAAACAGGCGTCTCTTGCCCTTGCGTGGTTCAGAACAAAAAGTGACGGGGGTTGGATAGAGGAAAAGAAAGTCTCTAACAGTTGGGACAGCGCTTTGAAACCCTATTCCCTGAATATCGATTATGCCAAATCACCGGAGTCGGATAAGGACAACACGGCAACCATTCAATATTCCGCGCACCTCTCCTATGAGGATGTAGATAATAATGTAAATAGTTTGTACCCCGATTTCCCATGGATGAAAATCGGATTTTTAGACCCGACCGTGGCTCTTGATCTCACGGAGATCAAATGTCCATCGTAAGCATGACAGACCCGTGCGGCCATTCCCTCTTAATCTAACCGTAGGTGGTGAAACTTGGCGGACTGAATAGGTCACGACCAGTCTCTGCAAAGATAGTCGAATTTTATGGGGTTATGTTTCGATCCGTGGTGGGATGTCCGCACTTTTTTTCCATTCCACCCAGTCTCCCAGATACCATTCCTCCTTACATGAGGTAATGGTAGAATCGTTCGCCTCTATTTTCCAACATAAGAACTGCTTTGATTGTCAGGGGCTTGTGTGTACAATGGCACCTGTGGTAACAAACAGACTCTAATCGACAATTCGGTCATTTTAAATATCCAGGGAGAAGACCATGGCTTTTTCATGTGACGTGTGCGGAAAAAACCGCTTAGTGGGAAATAATGTCAGCCACGCGAATAATCGGACAAAAAGAATTTTTCGCCCAAATCTGCGAACGGTACGTGCACTGGTGAAAGGTGCCGCTCAACGCATCAAGGTCTGCACCCGTTGCCTGCGGTCCGGATTGGTCCAAAAAGCCGTCTAGTCGTTCCTAGGGCCGTTCATGCGAGGTGAACGGTATGTCCCATTTGGCGTTCTTGTAGCCCTGAATCGTGTTCATCAGTTCGACTGTTATCATTACTTCTTCCCTTTCCAGCCGAAATCTCTACTGATTCCTGGGTATTATTCCGGATTGACCATACGGCCGCACCTGATACGACAGCAGGGCTCGCCCCTGAAAACCACCGTGGGTCCCTTTTGACGTGGGGCAGACCATTCCACCTTTTTCCTTTCCGTCTCGCAGGGCAGGGGCCCTTTTTTTCGCTCTCGCCTTCATCGGTATCCTTCATCCTCTGAGCTTCCCGCCCTTTGATCTCGGTTGGCTGGCCTGGTTGGTGTTGATTCCCCTCCACATGATCATTCATGACCTCCCGCCAAGACGGGCGTTGCTTTACGGATGGCTGTCGGGAACCATCGCCTTTGCGGGAACCGTGACATGGGTCATCACGGCCATGCATCAATTTGGTCAAGTGCCGTTCATCGTAAGTGCCCTGTTGATGCTCCTTTTGGCTGCTTATCTTGGCCTATACATGGGCATCTATGGCTGGGGATATGCCAAGTTCCAACGCACGTGTCCCAACCTCTTGTGGCTGGGAGCCCCCGCCTTGTGGGTCGCCTTGGAATTTGTGCGAACCTATGCGTTAAGCGGGTTTCCCTGGGCGCTCTTGGGCTATTCCCAATACCAATGGCTTGCGGTTATTCAATTTGCCGACGTGACGGGAGTCTATGGCGTGTCATTTTTACTCGTCATGGGAAATGTTGCGCTAACCTCCCTCCTCTTGTGGATTTACGCCAAAACACGTGGCTTGCCCCTTCCCGGACCCTGGGCGTCCGTAGCAGGCTTTGGCTGCGCGCTGAGTCTCGTTTTGGCCTATGGAGCCTGGCGGATGCAGGAACAAGCCAACCTTGACGCCTCGGCACGCACGCTGTCGATTGGGTTGGTCCAAGCCAATATTGATCAAGCCGTCAAATGGAACGAGGCCTACCGGGATGAGACACTCCGACGCTACACCTCGCTCAGCCAACAAGCCGGAAAGAATACCGATCTGCTCATTTGGCCGGAAGCGGCCACACCGTTTCTCTTCGAGCGGGAACCCGCCTATCAGAGCCAGGTCCTTGATATTGCAAAAGATACGCACAGCTCATTGCTATTTGGCAGCCCCACGCTTCGATTTCAACAAGACGGCCGGCCGTATTTGTATAACAGTGCCTTTCTGGTGACGGCTGAAGGTCGGGTCTCAGACCGGTATGATAAGCGGCATCTGGTGCCCTTTGGGGAATACATTCCCTTGCGGTCAATTCTCTTTTTTCTGGATAAGCTCGTGGTGGGGATCGGCGACTTCAAATCCGGCCAGGGAGTCATGACCATGCAAGTCCCAACGGTGCCCCCCGACAGTGGTCCGAGATTCGGAGTGGCTATTTGTTTCGAGGTGATTTTTCCTGATCTGGTTCGCCGGATGGCCCAGGAGGGTGCCAATTTCCTCGTCACCATTACCAATGATGCCTGGTTCGGGGATTCTGCTGCGCCGTATCAACATTTCGGCATGGTCGTCTTTCGTGCCGTGGAAAATCATTTGGCCTTTGCCAGATCAGCCAATACCGGCATTTCCGGCTTCATTGCCCCGGACGGACTCATCCTTTCCCAGACATCAATTTTCTCAGAACAGGCGGTGATGGGATTAGTGCCACTCCGTTCCTCATCACCCACCTTTTATACGCAATTTGGGGATGTCTTTAGTTGGGGTTGTGTTATAATGGCTGGTATTTTGTTTACTTGGTGTCGGTTTACCACACCGCTTTCCACGCGCAAACCACGGTCTTCACCGATATAGCCACGAGAGGAGTGCTGCCCATGCTCGAAGATATTCGCATTCGAATGGAAAAAATCAACGACACCATTCTGGAATTCCGGAGGTATCTTTGACGTTCCCCGGCTAACAACTGAACTGGAAGAACTCGAGCGGGAGACCTCCCAACCGGATTTTTGGAACAACCCCCGTCAGGCCGCCAAAGCCGGACGACGTCAATCCGAGATCGAACGCCAACTCGCACGCCTTCACCAACTCGACCAGCAACGGGATGACCTTCTCGCCATTCTTGATCTGATTGGCCAACAGGGCGATCCGGAACTGGAAGCCGAGTGGAGCAAGGGCATTAAAGACATTGAGGCCACGCTGGAAGCCTGGCGCTTGGAACAACTGTTATCGGACGAACATGACCAGAATAATGCCATTCTCAGCATTAATCCCGGAGCAGGGGGAACCGAATCCCAGGACTGGGCACAGATGCTCATGCGCATGTATCTTCGATGGGCACAGGAACGCGGATACAAAGTGGAAACCATCGATCTGCAACCAGGCGATGAAGCGGGGATCAAAAGCGTAACCTTGGCCATTGGCGGTCCATTGGCCTATGGATACCTGCATTCAGAGGCTGGCGTGCACCGGCTGGTTCGGATCTCCCCCTTTGACGCCAACAAGCGTCGACATACCTCGTTCGCCGCAGTGGGGGTTTATCCGGAATTGGACGACGATATTGAAATTGAAATTGACGATAAGGATTTGAAAATCGATACCTTTCGCGCGGGCGGGGCAGGCGGGCAAAATGTGAACAAGGTGGAAACGGCTATTCGCATGACCCATCTTCCCACAGGAACCGTGGTGCAATGCCAAAATGAACGGTCGCAATTGCAAAACCGGATTGGCGCCATGCGGGTGTTAAAAGCCAAGCTGTATGAGCTGGAACAACAAAAGAAGGACGCTGAATTTCAAAATATTGTCGGGGAGAAGAAAGATATTGCCTGGGGTAGCCAAATTCGCTCGTATGTGTTCCAACCGTATCAAATGGTCAAGGACCACCGGACCAACCATGAGTCAGGCAATGTCGCTGCGGTCATGGATGGAGCGCTGGACTCTTTCATTGAAGCGTACTTAACGATGAAGGCCTCGAAAGCTTCACACATGCCGGCCAATTAACAGCATCCACGTCCGATACTCGGCCTTCATGATTCATCACCGAACATATTCGCGCTCCATAGGCTGGCTAGACAACCATCGAGGGGTTGTTAAATATTTCAATCATTTGGCCGTTTCCTTAACATAAGAGTGGTCGAACCTCACCAGAGGAATATAAGAGAATGTTCACCTTCATGAATCAGTAGAGCCATGTAAGTTATGGAAGAATTAAACGAACAACGACAACAACGGCTGGAAAAACTCCACGCTCTTCAGGATGGTGGCCTCCGTCCCTTTGGTACACGTTTTCCCACCACCCACACGCTTGAGACCATTCTTCAATCGTATTCGGACTTGACCAAAGAAGAGCTTGAAGGGACCCCGATTTCGTGCACGGTGGCCGGACGCATTGTGGCCATGCGTCGTTTTGGCAAAGCCGCCTTCACGGCCTTACAGGAAGAAGGCCATCGTCTCCAGGTCTATCTTAAGAAAGATCTGCTTGGGGATCAGTCCTACGAACTTTCGCAGACCTTTGATTTAGGGGATTGGATCGGAGTGGAAGGCAAGTTATTCCGAACCAAAACCGACGAACTCACGGTGGAAGTGCATACACTCACCTTTCTCACGAAAGGACTGCGGCCTCTTCCGGAAAAATGGCATGGACTCACCGACATCGAAACCCGGTATCGGCAACGCTATGTGGATTTGATTGCCAATCCATCGGTGCACCAGGTATTCCGCACGCGCAGTCGAATCATCAATACCATTCGTTCGTTCCTCACGGAACGGGAATATCTCGAAGTGGAAACGCCGATGATGCATTCCATCCCTGGCGGAGCCACAGCACGCCCGTTTGTGACTCATCATAATACCCTCGACGTGGACTTATATTTGCGTGTGGCACCCGAGTTATACCTCAAGCGCCTCATTGTCGGGGGATTCCGGCGCGTCTTTGAAGTTAACCGAAATTTCCGCAATGAAGGCATTTCCACCATACATAATCCGGAATTTACCATGTTGGAATTTTATCAGGCCTATGCGGATTATCATGATCTGATGGACCTGACCGAACAGTTGTTTCACACCTTAAGTCTGGAAGTATGCGGAGGTCCGACGGTAGATTACCAGGGGCAAAGCATTTCCCTGGCGCCCCCCTGGCGTCGCCTCCCCTATTTGGACTCGATCGTAGAGGTCAACCAGTTAGACCCTGAGGTCTTGTCCGACCACAAGAAAGCCGTGGACGCGGCAAAACGGTTAGGTGTTGATTGTGCTCCGAAAGCCAGCCACGTCGACATTCTCGTCAACCTCTTTGAAGCCACTGTCGAGCCAACATTGATTCAACCAACATTCATTACCGATTTCCCTATCGAAATTTCCCCCTTGGCCAGAAAAAAAGAATCCAACCCGGCCCTGACAGACCGCTTTGAACTCTTTATCGGTGGACGGGAATTAGCGAATGGATTTTCGGAGTTAAACGATCCGTTAGACCAGCGACAACGATTTGAAGCCCAGGTGGCCCTGCGGGATGCGGGAGACGACGAAGCCCATTATCTGGACGAGGACTTTATCCGAGCCCTTGAATATGGCATGCCTCCCACCGCAGGGGAAGGTATCGGGATTGATCGACTCGTCATGCTCCTCACCAATCAGGCCTCGATCCGCGATGTCATTCTCTTTCCGCAACTTCGACCGGATCGGCCTTTGTGACTCTCCCGTATGAGATATTAGTCGGGCTGCGGTATCTTCGGGCCAAGCGTCGGCAACGAACGATTTCGCTGAACACGTTTATCTCCATCACCGGGATCACTCTTGGTGTCGCAGCACTCATTGGCACGCTTGGCATCATGACCGGCTTTAAGGAGGATCTCCAATCGAAAATTCTTGGCACGACCGCGCATGTGATCGTCCAGGAACGTGGCAGCAATGACATGAAAGGCTATGCGGACCTGGTCGGTCAGATTGAAGCTGTCCCCGATGTAGTAGCGGCTGCCCCGTTTATTTTCAAACAAGTGCTCGTCACCTCCAAAACAGCCGTGCAGGGGATCATCCTTCGAGGCATTCAGCCCTCGCAGGAAACACTCGTGACCGATTTACAAACGAACATGAAATTCGGGGATTTGGCTGACCTGACTCGCCCAGTTACTCCACTCACATCGACATCTCCCAATTCTGACCAGGACAATCCCACTCCTGCGCCCTCCAATCCTCCCGGAATTATTTTGGGCAAGGAGCTGGCCTTTCGGCTTGGCGTGTTTATCGGCGATACCATCAACGTCGTGTCCCCTGTCGGCCCCATGACTTCGTTAACCATGACACCGAAGATTCGACCCTATGCCGTTGTCGGTGTGTTCGAATCCGGCATGTTCGAATATGATTCGTCGTTATCGTATATCAGCCTGGAAGAAGCCCAGAAATTTTTCAATCTCGGTGAAACGGTGACAGGGATTCAAGTCAAAGTCAACGATGTATTTTTGGCGCAGCAGATTGCCCAACGCCTGGAAGCCACACTCGGTTCCACCTTCATTGCCCGTGATTGGATGCAATTAAATCGCAATTTGTTTTCGGCATTGAAACTCGAAAAGACCATGATGTTTCTTCTGCTCGTCTTAATCACCCTGGTCGCGTCGTTCAATATCGTGGGAACCTTGACGATGATCGTCAACGAGAAACAACGTGAAATTGCCATCCTCAAAGCCATGGGCGCCACGCCAGGAGCCATCATGCGGATTTTCATGCTAAACGGCTTGGTGATCGGTATCGTGGGAACAGGCATCGGGGTCCCTCTCGGCTATACCTTTTTGTGGCTCATTCAGAATTATTGGACCTTCGACGCTTCCGTCTATTACATATCCCGAATTCCCGTTCATATCCTGCCCTTGGATGTGCTGTTGGTCGCCACTTCGGCCATCCTCATCAGTTTTGCCGCCACGTTCTATCCCTCATGGCAAGCGGCGAAGCTAGATCCAGTCAGCGCACTACGTTATGAATAACCCCATCGCCCCAGAGTTCACTCCCCAAGTGCCATTGGTCTCCATTGACAATCTTTGTCGCTCATTTCAGATGGGCAAGCAAACGGTGCATGTCCTCAACGGCATTACCATGACCTTAGCGCGAAAGGAAATGGTGTCGATTGTCGGAGCATCAGGAGCAGGGAAAAGTACGTTGCTCCATATTATGGGGACATTGGATCGCCCGACCAGCGGAGAGGTCCTGTTTGAAGGCAAGAATATGTTCCGGGTCAGCGAAACGGCGTTAGCGGGATTCCGGAATCGATCCATAGGATTTGTCTTTCAATTTCATCACCTTCTGCCGGAATTTACCGCATTGGAAAACACCTACCTTCCAGCGCTCATTCAAAAAATTCCCAAACAGCAGGCCATGGACGCGGCAAAATCTCTCCTGTCTGAAGTGGGACTCTCTCACCGCCTGCATCATAAACCAGGGGAATTATCCGGAGGAGAGCAGCAACGTGTCGCTGTAGCTAGAGCCTTGATCCGGCACCCTGACCTGGTGTTGGCTGATGAACCGACAGGCAATCTCGATACACATACCGGTGATGAGTTATTTGCGCTTTTACGAAAACTCAATCACACGCATGGGACTGCCTTCGTGATTGTGACCCACAACGAAAAACTCTCCCTTCAAACTGACCGGCTGATTCAACTGCAGGATGGCCAGATCATCGAAGATCGCTGCCTGACGGATGGCTCCACTACTGCGAAAATGTCATAAGACCAGGCACATAAAAATGGGGAACTCCATCTCTGTTGATGAAGTTCCCCTTGTTGAGGAATGCTATGCTGACTCCAGTCAGTATCTACTTATTCCACAATCCCTCCCATCGTAGCTTGAAGCCAATCTTGTGGGGTTTATGGCCTTACCAACCACGCCAATTGGGCCTATTACGGAGAAGCCGTGATACGGTCCTTGATTCCGTCAAATGTGGCCTTGGGAATAATATTTTTCGCCACAAGTTCGCCACGAAGCCGATAAGGCCGGTTTGAAACTACTTCCTCGGCTACTTCACGGGTTAACCCTAGCGTCAACACCAGGTCACTCACGGGAGCCTTATTAATATTGACTAAATCCCCTCCCATTTTGGGAAGTGTTGGAGAAGACACAATTTTGGCCGAGGGTGGCTTGGACGAAACGATCGGACTAGCCCCTGACGGGGAAATTCCGCTTTTGGACATATCTGGGTTTTCCGAGGGCTTCATCGCGCCAGCAGCCATCCCGATGGAAGACTCACGGGTATCTTTTAATTCCTTCTGATAGCGCAACACAGTCTCTTTGAGAGCTTTATTTTGCGCTTTCACTTTTTGATATTGGTCCACGACCACCCGCAATTTTGAGGTGAGTTGCTCTTTCTCCTGATCTAACTCCCGTTCACGTGTTTCCAATAAGGTGTGCTCATTCTTTCGCCCTTCTTTAATCCGTTGCACCTCGGTGGTCATGGTCTCTAAATCCGTAGAAACTTTCTCGTTCAATCCCTTTAAATTGCGTATTTGTTCTTCAAGGGCTTCCTGATGCATCCGGCTTTTTTCCAACTCCGCTTTGGCCGACTCCATATCTGCCACCGAAGCCTCATATTTCGACTTCGAAACCATACACCCGGACAATCCCATCAGAAGCACAATCGAAATGACCACCCACCTGTTCATAATATCCTCCTCATCCCTACCAATAGAACGATTCATTCTTGATTAAAGCTCTTCCTGACCATAATCTGGTTCTTGGGTTTACACCCCTATTTCAGGATTTATGTCATCCTCGCGGTTATGTCAAGCCAGGCCACCGCCCTGGCCTTTAAATTCCGCAACTTGCGGCTTATAAGACATACCATTCAGGACGTCGGTCTTTGAGCAAATCATTATAGGGATTGATTCGTTTGTCCCGAGCTTCCGCCACATCCATCTCATACAGACCAAGCTCCTCGTTCTTTTGGGAAGATCGACATAAAATTCTTCCATTGGGGGCCACAATCTCACTCATGCCAATAAATGGCAATGCCGGTTTTTCCCCACGCTGTTCCCTGCCGACTCGATTGGCTGTTATGGCAAACACCCTGTTTTCTAAACATCTTGTCACCATGGCATCCGGGCAATAGGGCAACACCAAATTGCTGGGGTGGCAAAGAATATCGGCGCCCTTGATGGCCAGACTTCTTGCGGCTTCTGGAAAAAACCAATCAAAACAGACTAGAAGACCAACCTTGGCCCTTCCAATATCCCAGACAAGAAATCCCGTATCTCCAGGAGCAAACCAGAGAGTTTCCTCAAAAAACAAATGGGTTTTCCGATAGGTCCCGATATACCCCTTGGGCCCAATCAGTACTGCCGAATTAAATAACCGGTCATGGTCTCGTTCAGCCAACCCGACCACCACATGCAGATCTCGTCCTCGAATGGCCTCTTCCAAGGCTTTGATGGAGGGACCAGAAGGAATATCTTCTGACAGCTCCCGGACTTCGTCCTTGGAAATGAATTGATATCCCGAGAGGGCAAGTTCGGGAAACACAAGAAGCTGTCCCTCAAAGGTATGGATGGCATTCAGGATTGTCTCCAAATTGCGTTGCACTTCTGCAAACACAGGAGAAAATTGGAAAAACCCTCCACTGATCGTTGACATCACCACCCCACAAAAAAAGCGGGCAGAGGTGGACTCTACCCGCTTTTTTATCAGATTAAGCCTTTATGATTACTTAACCTCTTTCAAATGCATCACTGCACTTTTCGCATGCTTGGTCCCGACATCGGCATGTCCAGCTTTGCCATGCTCCACCGCTTCCATGAGTTCGTGAACACCTTCATCTAAATGAGGATTCTTCACGTCTTTTTGAGCACCCTGGGCGTGGGTCAAAGCTTCTTGAGCATGCTCAACCAACGCATCAGCATGTCCCTGCTCGCCATGTTTCACGGCACCCTCGGCATGAGCAATCGCTTCAGCTACATGTGGGTTGGCTCCTGCAAGCGCGACAGACCCCCACGCCCCTGCAACCAGAATCCCGAGTATGGCGATGATGCCAATTGCCTTCTTAACCACTTGCTTTCTCATCCCTGACCTCCTTGAAAAAGTAAATAGAAATTGAACTGAGAGATTAAGTTATCCTCTCATTCCTCATACACAAGATCAAGATGATTTCATTTGATCCTGATTGGTGACCCGAAATAATAACTTCACGTCTTTTTCCGCCGGTGCCGCGAAATCCCGGGACCATTCCCACCACGATCCTGGATAGACTTTCACCCGTGGAAACCCGACGTATCGAAGCAAACAAAACACCCAAGCCGCCCGAACGCCACCCAGGCAATACGTCATGATTTCCTGATTGTCCCGTAGCCCGTGATCTTCAAATATTTCCCTGACCTGCTCGGGAGGTTTCACCGTGGCATCCGGTTGTAAAAACCGATTCCACGGGATATTGATGGCAGAAGGAATATGACCGGCCCGAGGCAACCCATCGATCTCCTTCCCCGCATATTCCTCGACGCTTCTGGCATCAAGAATTATGGTATCCGGGTGAGGTGTTTTGAGCAGTTTTTTTAACCCATCTTTATTCACAATGAGTTCCGGATTGGCCGTGACAGTAAAATCACCAAGCGTTGGTCGAACCGCTTCATGGTCAATGGGACGCTGCTCTGCCGTCCACTTGACCCACCCACCGTCCAGAATTCGAACGCTGGAATGTCCCAAATAGGTCAACATCCAAAACATGCGCCCCTCATCACCCCAATTATCAAAAGGGTTACAATAAATGACCACGTCACTGGACTGGTTGATACCCAGCGATCGAAGACGCTGTTCAATTCTTCCTAGGTCAGGATCTAAGACTCCCTTTGCCACGGCCGATGGATCGCTGTACTCATGCCAGGTGCTATGAACCGCACCGGGGATATGAGAGGTATACGCTCCGCGTCCACGCACATCAATAATGACTAAGCCTTCACGTCCCAGGTTTTGTGCTAATGATTCGGTATCAATGAAAAAATTTTCAGCCACAGTGCTTTCCCTTTATGAATGAAGTGAAGAGGTATTTGCCGGATGATGAGGAACAAGGCTATCGGATGGTGCCATGCACCCTACCTGAGGATCGGGTTCTTGATCCTGTAAAGCCGCAGACAGGGTCGCATCCAATGGGAACTCCCGTTCATAGATCGTAAAAACATATGGATCTTCACCCGTCAGCCCATATTTATTTCTCAACATCTGATTCTGACTATCGGTCTGAATATGATACCGAATCCGCGCCTGAACCATCCACCCTTTTTCATTTTCCGGGATTTCATATTCAAAGGAATAATCCCGGCTGGCCAGCGGTAATAGTCGGTTATCTAAGACTTCCACAATCACCGGCTGCCAGAGGATCCAACGGCCCATGGTATCAGATTGCTCATGCACCACCGTGCCGTTCGGATCACGCACGGTAAATTCAACAGTAAAGAACCGATCAGGGTCCCCGGTCGGGATTTTGTGTCCAGCTCCTGCATTAATGAGCGTCAGCGTCAATTTGACATCGTCACCAGGTCGGGGGGTGGGAGGTTCTGCCTGAACTTGGACAGCGACCGCTCGCTTGACCATGTCCGGATCATGGCCTCCCCGCCAGAGATGCCGGCGACCGAAACGAATAGGGCTATCCTTGGCAACCGGCCGCTCGACTTCAGGCATATGACAACTCTGACAAATCAGTCCCTTTTCCTTCATAAAAAACTTGCCTTCATACTCGGGATAGGTGCCACAAGGCCCCGCATTGTAGAATTGCATGGGACCCGAAACGACATTATGGCAGCGATAGCAGACTTGGGTCGTTCTGAAGGATGGATCAAATTTTGTGGGATGAGGCGCCGCCGAATCGTCATACGGCCCGAGAATCATCCCATCTCGAACATGGCAGGCCGCGCACGTCACACCTTCTTGTTGATATTCCGCATCGTACCGGTAATTCGGAATTTGCACGGCTTTTTCGACTCGTTCACGGGGCAGGTCTTGAATAAGAGTCGGTTGCTGATTCTCCAATGGCGTATGGCAATTCAAACAGACCCAAACATTGTCATCTTTTTTCCAATAGGCTTGAAAAAACGGATCATGAAAGGCTTGGGCATGAATACTGGATTTCCACTCTTCGTAGATTTCGACATGACAACTTCCACATTCCTCCGCCTTTAAGCTCTGCAATCCCACTGGAATCTGCTGATAGGGAATGGGTTTCGCGTAATCCTCCCGTAATCCGAAAATAACGACGGGACGAATTTCCGTATAAAAGATATAGATCCCTGCCCCCAGCACCAACAGGAGCAACAGCCAGGCTTTTGCTTTCCATGATCGTTTTGATTTCAACACGTTAATTATCCAACAGAGATTGAAGATGGCGGTCTACCGATTGCGCCAATGCCTTGAGCTGATAACCGCCCTCTAAACATGCCACGATTCGTCCACCGGCAAATTTCCTAGCAATCTTCGAGACAATCGTGGTCATGTCGGCATAGCCTTGCTCCGTTACGCTCATACTCGCCAACGGATCATCACGATGAGCGTCAAACCCCGCAGAAATCAGAATGCATTCAGGTTGAAAGTGGTCAGCGGCTGGAATCAGGATTTCCTGGAATATTTCCCGATACTCCTCATCTCCCTGGCCTCCTGAGAGGGGAACATTGATGGTCAGACCTTTTCCTTGACCTTCTCCCGTTTCCGTCGCCTGACCCGTTCCGGGATAAAACGGGGACTGGTGCGTACTAAAAAACAGGACGGTAGGATCATCATAGAAGGCCTGTTGGGTGCCGTTGCCATGATGCACATCCCAATCCACAACCATGATCTTCTGTAGGCCATACTGTTGCTGAAGATAACGGGCGGTAATCGCGATGGTATTCAGGAAACAAAACCCCATCGCTCGATCCGCCTCGGCATGATGCCCGGGAGGCCGCACGGCGCAAAACGCCTGGTCAATGTCGTCATTCATAATCGCATCCACCGCCGCCAACCCCGCGCCAACTGCCAGATAGGCAGCCTCCATCGTACCCGGACACATCGACGTATCAGGATCCAGGGAGGCATAGCCATCTGAGGGAGAACGTCGTTCAAGACTCTCCACATAGGACGAATCATGGACGAGTTCAATCCATTTCCGCTCCGCCTGTCGTGGTGCGACCTGATGCAGCCGGGACCACGTTCCCGAATGCTCTAATTGCGCGCGTATCGCACGAAGCCGCTCAGGGGACTCCGGATGGCTTCTGCCCATCTCATGGAGCTCATAGGCCGGATGAGAAACGTATCCAACACGTCCCATGCTACAGAACTCCCAAACGTGAAAAGGAAATCATGCAAAGGGGAAAAACTTGATTACCGATACCGGCAATAAACCCTGCGCCTAGTGACAGGCAGGAGGGAAAAACAAAAAAGATCCTAGCATAGGGGAATGGCTTAGACAACGAATACACCCGCATGATAGGCTGGTTTTCGTTCACTGTCTGTCATTATCTTATCTCCTTGGAATTTACGCCATGGCCAATCCTAAGATCGAACAATTTAAGAAAGTACTCCAAATGGACCCAAAGGACGAAACCATGTGGTTCGGCCTGGGGAAAGCCTACATGAGCGACGAAAATTGGAAAGAGGCCATTCCCGCCCTGGAGCAATGTATCCTGGTGAAACCCGGGTATTCAGCTGCCTATTTTGCGCTGGCTCAATCACTTCACCAGACACGCGAATTTGAGAAGTGCCAGACCATATGCACCGAAGGCATCACCGTGGCAACCAAGAATGGCGATCTCCTCGTCATTAAAAACCTCGAAGCACTCAAAGCGTCACTCCCTTCATCCTAACCGCTCCCACCTGTCCCAATCCTTTTACCCAACTCGGGTTCACATCTCTTCCTGAATACTCTTCAGTTCTCGAGCACTAAGGCGATATCGAGCAACCGGGTTCACGGCCAACAATCGAATTCGAGGATCGCGTGGATTCCCTGGTGGTCGGGTGACCCACGTGACCTGGCGAATACGAATGGGATTGCGTAATTCCTGCGCCGGTGCTTTCCATAAAGTCAGGAGGATAGCACTGAACTGAGGGACATCCACGACCACTCCAACTAACATCGCGGCTAATCGCTGAAGATCCAAGGGAGGGATGTCCTGGGGACGCCCTTTCCCCCATGGTAAATCGGGCACACTGACTGCTAGCAACACCGGGGCACAATACCGTTCTAATTGTCTGGCTTTTTCAGCCATACGCGACAACAACCGTTTGACTAACGCCTGTTCAAAAAACTCATCAGAAGATTCTAAAATCTGATGAGGCTGTAGACGCACGGCAGGTGATTTCCGAGTGGCCCCTTGGGTCGATTGAATGACCGTGACTTCCACAAAAAAACGATGTGTGCCTTCATAACACTCCAAGTCCGCCGTTCGCCCACCAGACGCCTCTAAAAATGCCACTGAAAAACCCGCTTGTGCGAGAAAATATGCTGTCTCAATCTCGGCATAGGCGGACGCCGCCTGCCTGACCGGGAATCGACTGATGTGGTCCCACAGCATCGCCAGGCGAGCCTGACTTTCTCCATCTGGACAGGCTTGAGCAAGTTCCTGCCATTGGCGAATAATCAAATCCTTCTGAGGCTGACCAAGGTTCACATCCATCCTATTATTTCATTAACGGTGGACAGGCTTCTGCAATCTCCCCCATTACGACTCCCATGTGTCTTTCACTCAAAGCAGGTTCCCGGCACAGAATTGAAACCGGAATACAAGATGATTCACGCCACATCTTTATTCGAATTTAGGCTATCTTCTGGGCAAGGAAAGTGGTGTTCTCAGACCGGAGATTGGGCGTGCATTAAGCGTTGAGGTTCTATCAGGGGGTGCGCTTCAACTCTTGTAAGGTAAAATGCTTGGGGAGCAAAACCGGTACGACAAGACCAATGGGATCCCCACGCAATATCGTGGTAGGCTCCTCGGTAGATGAATCCAATTGGATCAGAAAATTCGTGACAAAGGCTGCGTAGCCAGGAAGAAAATCATCCGGTGTCACTTTATATTCCTGCGTTTTAATCCCTTCCCAGATGGAAAAGGTCCGCTTTGGGAAATAATAAAAATGATTAGGAAGATCCTTCATCATCATGCCAAGTTCCATGGGGTAATAAAAACGAATCCCGCAATAGAGCTTGGGGAATCCACTATTCAAAATCGTATCAACATACATTCCTGAAAACGATTTGTAGCCCAAAAGCTGCTCCTCCGGTCGAATAGGCGGAGACTGCCATTCAAATCCACTCCCTTTTTTTCGAATACGACAATCCGCCGGCGAACGAATCAACCACCCATATTGCCCTGCGAAGCGAACCGGCCCACAATCATCCGGGATGACCTTATATCCGCTGGCCGCAACCTCCCGCTGCTCAGACAAGGGCATGTTGGTCATCAACGGACGATGGGGATGAAAATCAAGCTTAAGTCGTTCAGGGGCAAAGGCGGTGGAATACTCCCGCTCCCAATAAATGACCCATTTTTCATCTGTGCTTCCCGGCAACGTACTCATTGAATGCCTTTCATGGTTGACCTGGAAGCGACTGTCCTCGCTTGATCATCCCCGCCACTTCAGCCACACGCTTCCCCAAGCCCCAAGCATCGGCCCGCTCCACATCATTAATCCCAGGGCTGTCGCCTTCCGTCGTCGCTGAAGCGCCAAACGCTCCTCCGTCACTCACCACAATCATTTTGTTCCCGAGCATGGCTGCCAGGATGGTCAACATCGTCACCTCTTTCCCGCTGGATACCTGTCCACCCGTGGCAAACGCCGCTCCCACTTTATCGCGCATTTTCCATTCAGGAAACACGCCAAATTCAAACTGCCACCGGTCAAAAAAAGATTTGACTTCACCCGACATGTTGGACCAATAGACAGGCGAACCTACTATGACCGCATCGCTGCCAAACAATTCATCGGCTGTTACCTGTCCTACGGTTTTCAGGAGTACGGTGGTTCCCTTAACCGATTCAGCACCTTTTTTCACGGCCTTGGCCATCTCGGCTGTATGACCGGAAAGGGAATGATAAGTCACTAAAACCTGAAGCCCATGGCTAGCTTGCGGAGGTGTATGGGGAGATGAAGGTTGAGCGAAAACTTGCACACACCCACACCACCAAACAACGGCAAACACAGACACCCAAAGGATACTTCCCCGAAACACCTTCATGAGGAGCATTGAATGGCAAGAAAGGCACCGATTATATTCACCTAAAGAACCTATCTACCAGGAATTCAATCTTGTCTATCGTCGTTCAATTTCCTCGTCTATTTGCTCTTCCACCGACACATGGGTTAATGCCCCTCGATAATCACACTTATGACACCGCACCCGAAACTCCTCCAACCACTTCTCTTGCACAAAATGTTGATGACATTTGGGGCAGGCAAATACCCCTTTCACATAATGCACCTGCTTCCGATACTTCATAACCAACCCCTCCAAATTTTATAAATTAAACTCGATGCTAGCCTGCCACAGGCCTTTTTCCAATTGCAAATTTGGATACCTACGATCCATCTATATGCCAACCTATGGAATACAAACTCAAAGGTTCCCTCTATTCTTTTTGGATAGAGGAAAGCTTACGTGCCTTGGCATAATAACGAAAAAACTGCATGGAGGTTAACCCTGCTCAAGACTCAGAGCCGTTGGGAGCATCAATGACCCTGGTACGTTGTTTTCGGGGAAAATATTGGTCGTGAACCTTTTTGAGACGGGCCTGCTCAACATGGGTATAGATTTGGGTCGTGGCAATGCTGGCATGGCCGAGCATCATTTGGACCGAACGAAGATCGGCCCCATGATCCAATAAATGCGTGGCAAACGAGTGACGGAGCATATGAGGCGAAATGGGCTTGGTGATGCCTGCGCGAGCCGTGCGATCCTTGAGGATTTTCCAAAAACATTGCCGGCTCATGGCCCGACCCAGCCTGGTGAGAAATAACGCCGAAGATGTTCGCTTTTTGACAAAGGCAGGGCGGGAAGACTGCAAATAGGCCGAGACCAATTGGCGTGCCTTATCTCCGATCGGAACGATTCGCTGTTTGTCCCGCTTACCGGTCGCCTGTAAAAATCCGACATCCAGATTGAGATGCGCCATTTCCAGATTGATGAGTTCAGACACCCGAAGACCCGTGGCATACATTAATTCCACCATGGCGGCATCACGAGAATCCTCCCTGGTAGCCATGATAGGCAAATTGAGCAATCTGGTCACCTCCGCCTCGGACAACAATTTCGGCAATTGACTCCATTGCCTTGGGGTCCCTTTCAACATGCCGTCAAAAGTCGGATCGTCCTTTCCCCGCTCAATTGATTTATAAAATCCCCGGACAGAAGCCAGGCACCTGGCAATTGAGGAGGAGGAGAGGCCTTCGCCTTTCAAACTGCTTAAGAATTGAAACCACAACGGCTTGGAAAGATGTGTAGGATCGGCAATATCGTGTGTTCGAAAAAAACCCTCCAGCTTTCTGAGGTCCCGTCGATAGCTCTCAACCGTATTCACGGCATAGCCCTGCTCTACTTGCAACATGGTGAGATAGCGATCGACGAATTCCCTCATCAGCCCTTGATGTCACCCTCATCTATGATTATGGAAGAACTTCAAATTTTTTGATGACCTCGCCGGTCCTGGTCCCGGTCGGGAGATTTTCTCATGTTCTTCTATTTTGGTAAGAGAATTTCCTGATATACTAAACAAGAAAAGTGTTGTCGTCACCGTATTCTGCTCTTGAATAATCCACTCACAAATTTATTCGGGTGTAGGCTGTTTCCATACGGACATTCCCGTCCATTGCCAAAACGTTTAGGTAAATTCCCTTTGACGACTGTCTTATTCAAATATCTGCCACGAATCCTATTGTCTCTCGTACTGGGGAGCTTGGGATCCTTGTTAGACCAGGGATGGTGGCCCTTCATGGGCGGAGGCACCAACCTGGCATTTGCCCAGCAAGCTTCCACCTCCCCACTTCTGGATCAGGCAAGATTGGAGCTGGAAGCAGATAATCCTGCAGCCGCCATCACGACTCTCGAACAGTTGATTGATTCCTTCCCTCCTCCAGAAATCCTGGAAGAGGCCTATCTTTTACAAGCAACCGCACTAAAACACGACCACCAGCCGACTGATGCCCTTACAGTTTTAAAGCAACTCCTGGAAGAATTTCCCTTTTCGCGTTCCACGAACCCCGCTCGTGTTTTGATGGCCGAGCTCTATATCGAGTTAGAAGACTATCGCCCTGCCCTGGATCAATTGTATCAGGCACTGGACTATGCCACTGAGCTCGACCTACGCCGGTCAATATTTCAATTGATCCGTCAAACCGAGTTAGCCAATCACAATCCGCTGGGCGCCGTAAAAGCTTTATTAAATGAAATGAGTCTGGCCGATCAAACAGAACGACTCGAATTAGAAGGCCTCGCTCAATCCCTGATTTTGCAACAGTTAGATGAACCCGCCCTCCAGGAACTGGTGGAAAATTATGCCTCCCGCTATCCAGGTGATATCGCGACCATCAGGTTGATTGAACTGCATACCGCCCACGGAGATGAGGTCCTGGCCGAACGGGACATCCGGGGATTTCTCAAACGTTTTCCCACCCACCCGTATGCTCAAACTGCGATGGCCCTCCTGCAATCATTTATCAGCAAAATCAAATTCCACTCTCATATTGTGGCCGCCGCCTTGCCTTTTTCCGGTCCAATGAAAAACTATGGCACAGATTCGTTAAACGGCATTCGTCTCGCCCTCGAAATCGCCAAGGAACAATGGGGCCTGACCTCGGTTGGACTGGTCGTCAAAGACACCACGACCCTCACCGCCCCGTTACGCGTCGAGATACAACAAATGCTTGAAGAATTTCAGCCGGTTGCCGTTGTGGGCCCCTTGTTATCCCGTGAGATACAGGAACTCGGCCGACTCCCTGATGAAAATGCCATCCCATTTGTCACCCCTTCTTCCACACTCTTGAACGTGCGTCAGTTTGGATCATTTTGGTTTAGTACCGCCATGACCTCATCCGTCCAAGCCAAACGCCTGGTAGAATATGCCATTCTCAAGCTTGGATATCATCGCTTTGGCATTATTTATCCCAAAACAGCGTATGGACGTGAAATGGCTGATATGTTTGCTAAGGAAGTGTTGCACTCCGGCGGGGAAATTATTGCCTCTGAAGGGTATGCCGACGACCAGACCGATATTGGTGAACAATTACGCCACTTGAAGGAAAAAGATCTGGCCACATACGGCACGACCGAAAATGAAAAAACCCGAACCGGGGAGGATCGGGCAGTCTATGTCCCAGGTTTCGACGCCGTATTTGTCCCAGGCCAGCCCGTGCACTTAGCCCTTATTGCCGCACAACTGGCTTTTTATGACATGAATGTGCCGATTTTAGGGGGAAATAGCTGGCATAATCCTGAGTTGTTTCGGTGGGCCAAACATGACCTGGACGGCCATATTTTTGTCGATGGGTTTTTTCCAAACAGCCCTGATCCCAACATTCAGATGTTTGTTCAGCGGTATCGCAGTCAGTTCCAAAAAGAACCATCCCTCTTTGCCTTTCAAGCCTATGATGCGGCAACCATGATTATGGAAACGATCCGCCATGGCGCTCAATCCGGACAGGGGATCTGGGACCAACTTGTGCGACGCTCTGACTTGCCGGCGTTGAGCGGATTTGCCTCTTTTAGTTCGGCTGGTATTCTGAACCGGAGGCTCTATCTACTCCAGGTCAACAATAAGGCGTTTACCCAACTCAACTAAGCGACATGGATTCCCTTTCCTCTTTTCTCTATAACCTCTCTTTCATGCTGGTACCACTCATGGCCGCGGTGGTCTTACACGAATGCGCCCATGGGTGGGTCGCAAATTTCTTTGGAGACCAGACTGCCAAAAACCTGGGACGACTCACCGTCAACCCCCTACCGCACATCGACCTCTATGGAAGCATCATTGTGCCACTGATGTTATCCCTGATTCCGGGAGGGTTCGTCTTTGGTTGGGCCAAACCCGTTCCGGTCAATCCCGCACAACTCCATAACCCCAGACGGGACATGGCGTTTGTGGCCGCTGCCGGACCACTCATGAATTTATTCTTGGCCATTGTCAGCAGCCTGCTGCTCTCCCTGTTCCTCTATCTGGACCCTACGATCCAGGCCAATTGGCCTCCCCAGCCAGGAGTTGAACCACGAAGGGATCTTCTCGGAATGATCCTGGTGCCCCTCACGGCCATGGCCTTGTCTTCCATGATTATTAATATCGTGTTATTTTCCTTCAATCTTCTGCCGGTTCCCCCTTTGGATGGGAGCCGGGTTCTCCGAAGTCTTCTCCCGGTCAAATCTGCGGAAGTCTTAAACCACTTGGAACCCTATGGGATGTTTCTTATTTTGGGGCTCCTGATGCTGAATTCGTATATCCCCATAATAAGCAGCTTTATCGGAATGGTGTTTCAGATATTTCAACGCCTCTTTTTACCTACATTTATCACTTAACTCGAACCGGAATACTGACTATGACCACACGAGTGCTCAGCGGCATGCAACCAAGCGGGCTCATGCATTTAGGCAATCTTCTTGGGGCGCTGGAAAATTGGAAATCCCTACAAACCCAATATGAATGTTATTTTTTTGTGGCCGATTGGCATGCTATGTCGACGAATTATGCCGACACCAGCCGGATTAAAGAATTCACACAGGAATTACTGATTGATTGGCTGGCAGCCGGTATTGATCCGGATCGGGCGACGGTGTTTGTCCAATCCGGCATTCCCGAACATGCTATTCTCCACTTGCTTTTCTCTATGATTGTGCCAGTTCCCTGGTTGGAGCGAAATCCTACCTATAAGGAAAAACAGGACGAAATTAAAGAAAAAGATCTCTCCACCTATGGGTTTTTAGGCTATCCCGTGCTACAGGCTGCAGACATTTTGTTATACAAACCCGATATTGTCCCGGTCGGGAAGGATCAGCTTCCCCATCTAGAACTCACGCGGGAAATAGGACGCCGATTCAACAATCTCTATTCACCCGTGTTTCCCGAGCCCAAGGAACATCTCACACAGTTTCCCAAAGTCATGGGTACCGACGGACGAAAAATGAGCAAAAGTTACGGCAATACGATCAATCTTTCCGATACCGAGCCGGTCGTTCGAAAAAAGCTCAAAACCATGGTGACGGATCCGGCACGCGTTCGCCGGACCGACAAGGGCAATCCCGATATCTGTCCGGTATTCGACTTCCACAAAATTTATTCATCTGCCGACGTCATCAAACAGGTCGACCGGGATTGCCGCACCGCCGCCATTGGATGCATCGATTGTAAGCAACAAGTTGCCGACGCCATGGTGGAACGCTACGGACCTATGTGGGACAAACGGGCCACCATCCTTCAACATCCCGAACAGACGCAGGAAATGGTCGAAGAAGGACGAAAACGCGCCTCTCACGTGGCGCACGAGACGATGCAGGAAGTGAAAACCGCCATGAAAATTCTCTAGCAATCTCAAATCGCCCAATCCGCGAGAACCTTCCGAAGAAAAATTCCTCTACTACACAAAGGATAATGGCCCTCACAACCAAGGAAAACGGGGAATTTTCTTGAGCCTGCCTTGTGATATTTTCTTGACTTCATGCTATTGTGAAATTACGATCCTATGCCTATGGAAGATTCCCTTATTCTCATTTAGTTAGGTGTATCAAACTATGAGTATCCGCGTTGCCATTAATGGGTTTGGTCGCATCGGAAGAAATTTTTTCCGGACCTGTTTCAATGATCCTGCCATCGAAATTGTGGCCATCAATGACCTGACTGATTCAAAAACTCTGGCCCATCTTTTGACCTATGACTCGATTCACGGAAAATTTCAAGCGGATGTCCAATGTGGACCGGACTTTCTGACAGTCAATGGGAAACAGACTCAGATCCTGGCCATCAAAGACCCTCAGGCCTTGCCATGGAAAGAACACCAGATTGATTTCGTCATTGAATCCACCGGTCGATTTACCGACCGAAAGGGAGCGGGACTGCACATATCCGCCGGAGCGAAACGGGTCATTATCTCAGCACCCGCCAAAGACCCGGATATCACAATTGTATTAGGAGTGAATGACTCCAACTACAACCCTCAGCAACATACCATCATATCCAACGCCTCTTGTACGACGAATTGTCTTGCTCCTGTTTCGAAGGTTCTTTTACAGGAATTCGGCATCCGGCATGGGTTCATGACCACCATCCATTCTTATACCAACGATCAACAATTGCTTGATTTGCCTCATAAGGATTTACGACGGGCCCGGGCCGCCAATTTATCCATGATTCCCACATCCACCGGAGCGGCCAAAGCTTTGTACCTGGTCATCCCGGAATTAAAAGGGAAAATTGACGGCGTAGCCATTCGAGTGCCAACTCCAAATGTGTCGCTCATTGATCTTTCTGTTGAAGTCGAACGAGATTGTGATGCGGAACTGGTGAACGCGGCCTTTCAACAAGCTGCTCAGAGTTCGCTAAAAGGGTACTTGCAGGTCTCTGAAGCTCCCATTGTTTCAAGTGATCTCAATGGGTGTTCATACTCAGCCACCGTGGACACACCTCTCACTTCAGTCATTGATAAACGGCTCGTCAAAGTGTTTGCCTGGTATGACAATGAATGGGGGTATTCATGCCGCTTGCACGACCTGATCAAGGTTCTTGCTCAACATTGATACATTCGCATTCATTAAGGAACATCCGGCTTTCCCCCGACAAGCAGCCATCAACACCGGAAGGGAAAGGAAGGCATGAAGCACCTTAAAAAACAAACGATTGATCAGGTTGACCTTCGGAACAAACGCGTACTCATACGCGTGGATTTTAATGTTCCACTTGATGAAGCCTGCCAAATCACTGACGATTCCAGGATTAGGGCGGCCCTTCCAACCATCAACCGTGCAGTGGATGAAAACGCTGTCGTCATTCTTTGCTCTCATTTAGGACGCCCAAAGGGAACCATCGACCAGTCGCTCAGCCTGGCTCCCGTCGCCAAGCGGCTCCAGCGACTGTTGAATAAACCGGTCGAATTTGTTGGCGATTGCATCGGGCCGGCAGTTGAGGCGGTCGTCAATAAAGCCAAACCCGGCGATGTGGTCGTATTAGAAAACCTGCGCTTTCATCCGGAAGAAGAAAAAAACGACGACCAATTCTCAGCACAATTGGCCTCGTTGGCAGATGTGTACATCAATGACGCATTTGGAACCGCCCACCGGTCTCATGCCTCAACCGTTGGCATCACCAAATATGTCAAAGTATCCGCAGCAGGATTTCTGATGAAACGGGAAGTCGAAGCCTTGGAAGGCACGGTGGAGAACCCCGTTCGTCCGTTTGTAGCCATTTTGGGAGGGGCAAAAGTTTCTGGGAAAATCGGGGTCATTGAAAATCTTGGCAAGGTGGTTGATAAAGTCATCATCGGTGGCGGCATGGCCTTTACCTTTATCAAAGCCATGGGTTTGGAGATCGGCCAATCTCTCGTCGAAAAAGATATGCTGGATTTTGCCAAACGCATTCACGAACAGGCGATGGCTCAAAAAATTAAATTTTATCTCCCCGTGGATTGTGTCGTGGCCGCAAGCCTCGATCCTGAAGCGGAAACAAAAATTGTCCCGGTACAGGAAATCCCCGCTGGCTGGTATGGCATGGACATCGGGCCGGCCTCAGTACGCCTTTTCAGCGAAGCGGTCGAAAACGCCAAAACGATTTTGTGGAATGGCCCCATGGGAGTCTTTGAGCGGGATGCATTTTCCCGCGGGACCTATGCAATGGCCCATTCTGTGGCCAATGCCTATGCCAAGACGATAGTAGGAGGTGGGGATACGGCTCTCGCCGTGTATCGAGCAGGAGAATCGGAAAGTATGTCCTTCATTTCCACCGGTGGTGGTGCCGCACTCCAACTCCTGGAAGGCAAGCATATGCCGGGACTTGCAGCCTTACCCGATCGTTTTTGATCTCAGCGACCCGCTTTTTTTCTTCCAAAAATTAAGAGGTCCCCATGTTGCGTCGATTCATTGTCGGCAATTGGAAAATGCACAAGACCATTTCCCAGGCCAAGTCGCTGGTGAAGGATATTCTCCGGATGTATCAACCACAGGCCTCGGTAGAATTGGCCATCGCTCCCCCATTCATTTCGTTGCCCGCAGTTTCAAGCCTGCTGGATTCCACACCAATCAAATTGGCCGCACAAAATACCTGTGCAAATGACGAAGGCGCCTTTACCGGAGAAATTTCGCCCCCCATGTTACGGGACGTGGGTTGTCACTATGTCATTATTGGGCATTCCGAACGACGCCATATTTTCGGAGAAACCGACCAGGATATTAACAAAAAAGTCCACGCCGTCCTCCACCATGCCCTGTTACCAATATTATGTGTCGGGGAACGTCTGGAAGAACGCCAATCCAATAAAACGCAGGCAGTCATTCAACATCAATTACAAAACGGCCTCAAGGGTCTCGAATCAAACGATCTAGCAAAAATCACCATCGCCTACGAACCGGTCTGGGCCATTGGAACCGGCCAGGCGGCTACTGTCGACCAGGCGACCGAAGTCCATGGAGAAATCAGGTCCTTTCTTGCCACGCAATGGGGCATCAAACCCAATCAAACCAGAATCATTTACGGGGGGAGCGTGACCAAGGAAAATGCCAAAAGCCTCTTTCAATCTCCACAAATAAATGGGGCTCTCGTGGGAAAAGCTTGTTTGGATTCAGAATCCTTTGTTAAGATAGCCGCATTAGCTACTGACAATTAACCATAAACACGGCAATAAACGCGCACACATTATGTATACTTTGACTGTCATTCTTCATATCATAGTTTGTTTTCTCATGATTGCCGCCATCTTGCTCCAAGCAGGAAAAGGCGCTGAGATCGGCGCATCGTTTGGGGGATCTTCTCAAACGGTGTTTGGAAGTCGAGGCCCCGGTACGTTTTTGAGTAAAATCACCGTGGGAGCGGCTATTGTGTTTATGCTGACATCCCTAAGCCTGGCTCTACTTTCTAAACAGGCCAACACTTCGTCCACAGTGATAGATCTTCACCCAACCTCCCATCATGAATCGTCTTCTCCGTCGACTCCTGCGGCAACTCCTCCAACGGAAACCGACGCAGTTGATCCAGCAGCAGAGACGACTGCCCCCCAGACAACTCCATAAACTATTTCCTTTGGTGAGTCGGCAACTACTTTAACAGCTGGAAAACTGGTGGAATGGCCCATGGTCATGAGGCCACCTGTTGGAAGCGAAACTCCTAAATAGGAGTCAGCCAATTGGCATAAGCCGCATTTTCGCCACGCACAATTCTAAAGAAATCATCCTGCAGCGATTTTGTGAGAGGCCCTGGCTTACCTTCGCCAATTTTTCGATCATCCAATTCGCGAACGGGTGTAACCTCGGCAGCTGTTCCGGTGAGAAATATTTCGTCTGCTACATACATCGCATCCCTGGTAAACCGTTCCTCAATCACCGGGATTTTTTGGGCTCTCGCCAATTCAAGAATCGAATTCCGGGTAATCCCGTCAAGGATAGAGGTCAAGGGAGTCGTTTTTAAGACCCCCTTTTTCACAATAAACACGTTTTCTCCTGTCCCCTCAGCGACATAACCATCAGGATCAAGGAGAATACATTCGGCATATCCAGACTTCTTTGCTTCCCATTTGGCTAAAATCGAATTAACGTAATATCCGGATATTTTTGCCCGAGTCATGGATACATTCACATGATGCCGGGTGAAGGATGAAATTTTTGCCCTGATGCCTTGCGCCAGCGCATCCTCCCCTAAATACGACCCCCATGGCCAAGCCGCAATAGCCAAACGAATCGGGTTGTCACCAGGGTACACTCCCATCGCGCCATAGCCCACATACGCGATGGGGCGGATATAGCACGAAACTAATTGATTAACTCGAACCGTCTCAACAATAGCATCCGACACTTCTTTTTTGGTAAAAGGCATGGGCATCATGGTGATATGGGCAGACTCAAACAGCCGGTCGACATGCTCCTCTAACCGAAAGATGCTTGATCCGGTCACGCCTTCATAACAACGGATCCCCTCAAATGCTGCGAGACCATAATGGAGAGAATGAGTAAGAACATGGACCGAGGCCTCATCCCAGTCGACAAGAGCTCCATCCATCCAGATTTTTTTTGACACAGTCCCCATAGAAATACTTCTCCGATTGACATAAGCTTTAAAAAAATTAGGCGTGGGTGCCAAGGGCATCACGAATTTTTTTCCAGACACGAAGAACGCGTGATGATATACTAAAATCTTGACATAAATGTAAACATACTGGCAAAATGCGTGTTTGTTAAGGAGCTAAACATATGTATGCAATTATCGAAACAGGTGGAAAACAATACCGGGCTGAACCGAACGGTATACTACAAATCGAGTCCCTTGAAGGGGATGTTGGATCAATCATCCAATTTGACTCAGTGCGATTTGTCCAAACGGACCAAGCACCGATTGTCGGCTCTCCCATGATCTCAGATGCAGTGGTCAAAGGGGAGATTATCCGACATGCGCGAACCCGGTCCATTACCATTTTCAAAAAGAAACGGCGTAAGAACTATCGAAGGACCAAGGGCCATCGTCAGGGATTCACGCAGGTTCGAATCACTGAAATTGTGGCATCTGCTTAACATTGGTCTTTGAAATTCTTTGGAGGTTTGACTCATGGCACATAAAAAAGGCGGCGGATCATCCCGCAACGGTCGCGATAGCAATCCACAATATTTAGGCGTCAAAGCCTATGCCGGTGAAAAGGTGACTGGCGGAAGTATTATCGTTCGTCAACGCGGAACGAAATTCTTTCCTGGGACAAATGTCGGACTTGGAAGCGACTACACACTCTTTGCCAAAGTAGACGGGATCGTTAAGTTTGAAGGAGGAATCGCCCGCCGCAAGGTGAGCGTGTATCCTCCCGTCTAGCTTCCCTTCCCGTTTCCTGCTTTTTTCAATTCATCTTCTTCATTTGTCTCTTGTAAGTCCGCTAGGATTTAAGGATCAGTATGTTTATTGATCAAGCACGGATATTCATCAAAGCGGGTGACGGTGGCACCGGACACTGCAGCTTTCGACGAGAAAAATTTGCTGAATTTGGTGGTCCCAATGGTGGCGACGGTGGTGATGGAGGAGACGTGGTGTTTGTGGCCTCCAATAGAGTCTCAACCTTGCTCGACTTGCGATATCAAAAACACTACGAGGCCACGTCCGGCGTCAGAGGCCTCAAGACGAACTGCCACGGAGCCAATGGCTCAGATATCCTGATTGCCCTTCCTGTCGGAACTCTCGTGAAAACCGAGGACGGCGACATCATTGCCGATCTTATTGCAGAAGGACAAACCGCCATTGTGGCCAAAGGAGGCAAAGGCGGAAAGGGCAATGCACGTTTTGCCACGTCAACAAATCGAGCGCCACGTCAATTCGAACCAGGGACCCCTGGCGAAGAGCGATGGGTGAATCTGGAGTTAAAACTGTTAGCCGATGTCGGTTTGGTGGGCTTTCCAAACGCCGGCAAATCCACTTTGATTTCAGCGATCTCTTCTGCCCATCCAGAAATTGCCAGTTACCCGTTCACGACTCTTCGACCTCATTTGGGAGTGGTGGAATGGATGGAGCATTCGTCATTTGTCGTCGCCGACATTCCAGGATTGATTGAAGGCGCTCATGAGGGGAAAGGGTTAGGAATTAAATTCCTGCGACATATCCAGCGAACCGCCTTTTTGTTATATCTGGTCGATATCACCGAATGGATTTCAGAAGATCCCATTGTGATCGTGGAAACGCTACAAAGAGAACTCCAGGCCTTTGACCCCGAACTCCTTGAACGACCGTTTGCCATCGTGGCCACAAAAATTGATTCACAGGGAAACGGGCAGCACTTGGAAGCTCTACGGGAGTATTGTTCCACACACCACTATCCATTCTTTCCCATTTCGGCCGTGACCAGGGAAGGCCTCCCATCACTTGTGACCTATTTAGGGAACGCCGTTCTGGAAGCAAAGACTTCATGCACGAGCAAGTGCTAGCGGCGTGTAAGAAGATCGTCGTCAAAGTTGGAAGCAGCCTGGTGGCTTCTTCGCAGGGCGGTTTACGTCTCGACCGTATTAACCGTTTAACCCAGGAATTGGGCACCCTGCAGACTCAGAATCGACAGATTGTCGTGGTTTCCTCCGGGGCCATCGTTGCCGGCATCGCACACCTCGGCATTTCTTCTTATCCCACTGAATTACCCCTTCAGCAGGCCGCCGCTGCCGTCGGACAAAGCCGCCTCATGCAAGCCTATGAGATGGCGTTTGAAGACACGAAAAACAAGATTGCCCAGGTTCTCTTAACTCACCAGGATTTATCCAACCGTCGACGATTTTTGAATGCGCGTCATACCTTGAATACCCTTATTCAGCTAGGAGTCATTCCGATTATCAATGAAAATGACACTGTGGCGATCGACGAAATCAGATTTGGGGACAACGATACCCTCGCTGGAGAAGTGGCCCACCTAGTCGACGCAGATCTCCTGGTGATTCTATCCGATGTCGATGGGCTCTATAGCCAGGATCCTCACCTCAATCCTTCGGCGGAATTAATCCCTCTGGTTGCCAACGTCACCAAGGACATTGAAGACCTTGCGGGATCTTCTCGAACACAAGCCAGCCGTGGAGGCATGGTCACCAAGATTAAAGCCGCCAAGCAGGCAGGACGCTTTGGGGTCCCTACCCTCTTATTAAATGGAGAAACTCCCAATGCCCTAGTAGAGGCCCTTAACGGAAAGCCCGGAGGAACGTTTTTTGCGTCAGACCAATCACCCCTGACCAGTCGAAAGCAGTGGATTGCCTATACGCTTCGACCAAAAGGGGAACTCCGTTTGGACGAAGGGGCCGTGGCCGCACTCACCCTTCGAGGAAAAAGTTTATTACCCTCAGGCATTCTGGACATCACAGGCATCTTTCTGACAGGAGACCCCATCACATGCGCTACCCGGGAGGGAATGACCTTCGCGCAGGGACTCACAAATTATTCTGCCGAAACCCTCCACCGCATCAAGGGGAAAAAAACATCAGACATCAGGCAACTCCTGGGCACATTGGAGTATGAGGAAGTCATTCACCGGGACAATCTGGTCCTGACTGAGCCGCAGGCTTCATAAGCGACATGACTCTCAGCTATACAAAAATCTTCCCTGGTATAGGGATAGATCGCAGTTTTTCTTTCTAAAATGACACATGAGAACATTCTAGACTGATGTTTATCGGCCTCTTAGGCGGCTCATTCAATCCCATCCATAATGGGCATTTGCATATTGCCCAATATGTCCACAACAAGATCCACCTTGATCGGATCATTTTCGTCCCGACAGGGGATCCTCCACACAAACCATCAGACTCACTTGCGCCAGCCCAACATCGATTAGAAATGGTGAAGCAGGCGATTGCCCCGTTTCCCTACTGCACGGTATCCGATCACGAAATCCAATCAACGGCAGTGTCCTACAGTGTCGACACCGTCACACATTTCAAAAAAGAATTCCCGGAAGGAACGGAATTGGGGTTTATTCTGGGGCTGGATGCTTTTCTCGATTTCTGCAGTTGGAGGAACGTGGACCATTTGCTCACCCTCTGTCATTTTATCGTCTGCTCAAGACCAGGGGTTTCCTTCACACAACTTCAATCCCTGCCGTTCATTCCTGCGACAAAGCCTCAAGCATTTCAAAACCTTGATGAACAGGACACAACGCGTCTGGACATCATTCTTCCTTCCGGCAAGACCATTTATCTCCTATCCATCCCGCCATGTGAGATATCGGCCTCGACGATTAGGGAGCACCTGGCCCTTGGCTCTTCCGTAAGCCATTGGTTGCCGCCCACCGTGGAGTCCTATATAATTCAGCAACGATTGTACCAATGGCCCGTCTAACACCACCGAAATCATCTCCTACCCTCGAACAAGCGGTCTTCATCGCTCAAGCGGCTCAAGAAAAGCAAGCAGGAGAGGTGTTGGTGCTTGACGTGGGATCGATGACGTCAATAGCAGACTATTTCGTCTTTGCATCTGGCGATTCAGTACCTCAAGTACGTGGGATTACCTCGTTTATTGAAAAGGTCATGTCCACACGCTATGAAATAAGCCCCGAGATCGAGGGAAAAGAAACGGCCAATTGGATATTACTCGACTATGGAGACATCATCGTCCATATATTTAAGTCAGATATCCGGAAGTATTATGCCTTGGAAAGCATGTGGTCGGACGCTCCACAAATTTCTATTCCTGAAAGCCGCACACCCTTTCCGCAGGTAGCACGAGCGCCAAAAGCACCCGCCAAAGTCGCCAGGCTTTCCTAAGTTATATAGAATTTCACCCTTGGACCCCAGGTTCGTAATCGAAAATATTAAGAAAAAGTAAGGGAGAACAACCCATGACCCCATATTATGAATTGGCAGACCGAGTGCTGGAGGGAGCCATCCCAAGTCGACAGGAAGGCTTGGCCATTCTGGACACCCCGCAGGACGAGCTTCTCGACCTGGTGAATGCGGCCTATCGGATTCGGTCACGATATTTTGGCAACACCGTCCGCCTACAAATGTTGCTCAATGCCAAAAGTGGGGCCTGCCAGGAGGATTGTCACTATTGCTCCCAATCAACCATTTCCACCGCCCCCATTGAGCGGTACTCTCTCCTCTCTCCTGAAAAAATGCTGGAAGGTGCCAGACGCGCCGCACAAGCCAAAGCGCAGCGGTATTGCATCGTGATCAGCGGCCGCTCCCCATTACAATCAGAACTCACACACATCACCAGCGCCGTCAAACAGATTAAAGAAGAGCTGCCAATTCAAATATGTTGTTCACTCGGCTTATTAAACAGCGAACAAGCCAGCCTTCTAAAAGAAGCAGGGGTTGATCGCATTAACCATAACCTCAATACCAGTGAAGCCTATCACCCCTCTATTTGCACCACCCACACCTATCAAGATCGAATCGATACATTAAAACATGCCCGCGCGGCGGGATTAGAACTCTGCAGCGGCGGGATTGTCGGAATGGGGGAAGGGAATGAAGATCTGGTAGATCTGGCTTTGGCGTTACAGGACGTCCAACCTGATTCTATCCCCTTAAATATGTTGTACCCGGTCGAAGGGACGCCCTTTGACGAAATGAAAAACCTCACACCGATCCGTTGCTTGAAAATTCTCTGTCTCTTCCGGTTTTTTCACCCAAAAACTGAAATCCGGGCGGCCGGTGGACGGGAAAAAAATCTCCGCTCGCTCCAACCCTTGGCACTTTATGTCGCCGACTCCCTCTTCGTGGATGGCTATTTGACGACCCCTGGCCTTGCTCACCAGGAAGTCTGGAAGATGATCGAAGACCTCGGCTTTACGGTGGAAGTGAAATACGAAGGAGCCGAAACGGAAAAAGCCGAAATCTGCTCACACTGAACCTCTTGTCACATTGTCTTAAGACTTTTTTCAGCACGACCATTCACACATTTCATTCATACCTTAAATCTTCAGCAATCGATTGACGGCTGGCCCATCTGGCCGGCCCCCACGCGCCTAGAAACGCCGCCAACAACGCCACGAGCACAGCCATCCCCAACGTTTCCCATGGCAGTGTGAATTGAATGGTCCAGCCAAATGATTGCTTATTGATTACGTTGATCAGTAGCACCGACAGCGCCAATCCCACCAGAATTCCTAAGCCGGCACCCAACCCAGCCACATAGCAGGATTCCCAAAAAATCAGGCCTTGGATTTGTGGGCGACTCACACCCAACGCTCGTAGCGTGGCCAGTTCCCGCCGGCGTTCCGCGATGGCGGTCATGAGGGTATTGATAATCCCCAGCACGGCCACGCTCAGGGCAATCAACTCCAACACATAGGTAACTCGAAACGTCCGATCAAAAATTTCCAGAATCTCTGTCTTCAGTTCCCCGTTACTGATCGTGACGATGGGGATGGCATTTTTTAACACCTGTTCGATTTCACGTCGCACAATCGGGAGCGCCTGACCGGCCTTGAGATACACCGCAAAGATGGTCGCGTCGGTCTCCCCCCAATGCCGACGAAAGAGTTGGTCGTGCATGACCACTTTTCCCCCATCGGTGGCATAATCATAAAAAATGCCCTTTACGGGAAAGGCCTGTTGTCCTAAAGGCGTCTTCACGTCTAAGTGGCTTCCTACCGCCAACCCCAGCCGCCCGGCTAACACTTCAGACACGATCACGCCTTCATCTTCGATCGTTTCTTGTAAAATGGGAGTGGAATCACCTGTCACAAACAGATATCGGCTGCGCTCGGCATGAAGGGCCATGTCGCGTGCGACCAATGACACCGCCTGCCCTGAAACCTCCCCCACGGTTTCCGTGTAGGGATCAACCGCCTCAACTCCTGGTATCGACATGACCGTTTTGACCAGAGTCAACGGCAGACCCGTGGTATTATTCTCGACCTCTTGTTCCCCCAACCATGACACTGGAGCCACGATGATATCCGCCAGCATCGTTTGCTCAATCCAAATTTCTACGGTGTGCCGGAAACTTTGAATCATGATGCCCACTCCAACCATAATGGACAACCCGACCACAATCGCCGCCATAGTCACACTGGTCCGACCGGGATTGCGGCTGAGCTGTTCTGCCGCAAGGGACGGCAAGAGGCTCCATTGCCCGCTTTGCCATGTGCCCCTCCCCTCATGAATTAACCCGCAGAGTACAGGTCCCAGAGCGGTTCCGCCCACCAGTAAACAAAATGCCGCAGCATACCCTCCGGCCGGAATGCCATCCAACGGGGCCATAGAACCCAAGGCCACACTTGCACCAAATGCGAATATCGCGATCCACCCTGACGTCCTGTACGAACCGGTTTCTTCATCTTCTGAATGGCCTACCGTTAAGGCTTGAACCGGGGCTATCGTGCTGGCATCCCAGGAAGGACGGAGCGCTCCGAGGAGGGAAACCCCAGACCCAATCGTTATCGCCTCCGCTAACAGCCAGGGATGAATCTGCGAGACAGCCAAAGATGTCACGCCATATAATTCCCCAACACTCTGCCCTATGAGCGTCGTCAACCCGCTGGCCAGAAAGACCCCGAACCAACAGCCCATGACTCCCCCCACAATGCCGAGCAGACTCGCCTCCAAGAGAAACAATCCCGTGATGGCTCGCCGTTCCATGCCGAGTGCCCGAAGAATGCCAATCTCCCGACGATGATGTGCCACCGAAAATGCCATCGTGTTATAGACCAAAAACACCCCCACTAATAGCGCTATTCCACTAAGCATGGTGAGATTAAACTGGAAGGCCTTCAACATCGATTCCACTTGCCCCGTCCGTCGCGAGGACTGACTGATTCGAATATCCGGAGGCACCACGGCCTGCAAGGCTTGGATGAGCGTGGCCCCCCCCACACCCAACTCAGGAACCACGGCAATGGAATGCAGACGTCCCAACCGACTGAACAACCATTGGGCTGCAGCAATATCCATGATCGCCTGTCGTTCGGTTCCTTGCAGAAGAGCATCAGACGATCCCAAAAGGCCTCCCACGACCAGATCATGGGAGACGCCCTGACCCGTCACGGTCAGCGTCTGCCCTTCCCTCATCCCTAATTCTTTGGCAAATTCTTTCCCTAAAAAAACCGTCTGCGGAGAAAACAGCTGTTTCCACCGATTGTCCGGAATCGATGGGGTCGAATCCTCTGATAGCCTGACTTTCTCATAATTCAGAAGATCTACCCCCCAAATCACGAGCGTCTGACCCGTGGAGAGGCCTTCTTGTTGGATTGTGACAACAATTTTAAGAATAGGATGAGCCGATTTGACCCCAGGATGACGTTGAATCAGCTCGATGATCGCTTCATCCATCCCTTCTGTGCCTCGGGACAGGGTGATAGACGCCTTTCCCACGACGGAGTCTACCGACTGTTCAAAGGATTGATAGACTTCCCCATTGGCCAGACGAATGGCCAACCAGGCCGAGACTCCAATTGCTACCCCGACCACCGTGAGAAAGGCTCGAAAAGGCCGATGGCGAACATGGTCAAGGACCAATAGGAGAAGGATTCGTATCATGAGAGCGGTTGTCGGAAGTAAGGGACGTATGTTAAATTTACTAGAAAAATATGCGTGGGGTTGTGACTCAATATGCCAAAAGGGAAAGTGACTGAATCCGAATCAACAGAAGAACTCTTGGAACCCAATTCCGAGGGCCAATCTCTCACCGCCCGACAAAAGGAAATCCTGAGCCTGGTGGCTCAAGGCTTTACTAATCGTGAAATTGGCGAACAGCTAGACATTAGCGTGCGAACAGTCGAAGTCCACCGCTTCAACTTGATGCGGCGTCTACGGGTCAGAAACGTAGCTCAGTTACTCCGGCAAGCCATTGCGCTTCGAATCATTCCCAAAGGCCCACCAACCCCGACCACAACGGCCTAGATGAGGCATCTCTCGCCTATCCTGTTATAAAAATGTCAAGAGCGCAGTAGCTGTAGCTCATTTTGACTTTACCTATTCAGGCAGATCAAAATTCGTACTTTTTCAATCCATCTCCCGTAATTTCCCTCGACATGCCATTAACGACGGATAGCCTTTCCGTTGCAAGCAGTCAGCAATTTCCCGTTCGAGCCTTGCAAACACCTCGCAGCCTTCCTCAACCAGCACCGTGCCTATCTGAACTGCTGAGGCGCCACACAACACATGCTCGAACACATCCACTCCATTCTCCACCCCGCCTGTACCAATAATAGGAATCCGATCACCCCAGATCTTCCAAAACGCGCGAACATTGGCCAAGGCTACGGGCTTAATCATCCTACCACCCAATCCGCCAAATCCCCCTTTGGGCTTAATCACCACCATTTCCCGTTCCGGATCAACGACCAGGGTATTCCCCACTGAATTGATGACCGTCACAAAGGCCACGCCACTTCGCTGAAGCACCTCGGCAATTTTCTGATGATGGATCGGATCAAAGTATGGCGGGAGTTTCACGCCGAACGGCACGGTCAGCAGCGCACGGATCTCAGTCAATAACCGTTCTGTTTCCTCAAAGTCATACCCGATTTGTGGCTTACCGGGAATGTTGGGACACGATAAATTCACCTCCACCAAATCCGGTTGAGCGGTCTCCAAGGCCTTCGCGCCTTCGAGAAAATCATCAGGATGAAGACCGGCCAGGCTGGCGATGACGGGTTTCCCAAACCGCTTCAACTCTGGAATCAGTTTCGCATAAACGGGGAATCCTAAATTGGGAAGGCCCATCGAGTTGATCGAGCCTCCGTCAAAGGCCACATACCTCGGTTGGGGATTGCCCTCACGGGCATGAGGTGTCATGGATTTGGTCACAATCGCGCCGGCATGTGACCTGCCAAGTGCCTCCAGCTCTTCCGGCGTCACGCACAAGGCCCCTGACGCGTTCATTACTCCACATGGAAACGATACACCGGCAATTTCTGTTGAAAGATCCATTGCGTATTACTCCAATTGTCCGTCTCGAATCGCGACGATCCGATCCGCCGCCTGAGCGGCGTGTAATGAATGGGTGGCCAAGAGCACCGTCTGGCCGAATTCCTTCGCACATTGACGCAGCAACGACACAATGCTCGCCCCGGTTTCACCATCTAAATTGCCGGTGGGTTCATCGGCCACGATCAGTCGAGGGCGATGCACAAAGGCACGGGCAAGCGCCACCCGCTGCTGCTCTCCTCCGGATAATTCATGCGACCGGTGACCCAGCCGATGACTCATCCCCACCCTCTCCAACATGTCGGCTGTCCGGGTTCGCACCGACCCGGATACCTCACCTCGTAAACGCAAGGGAAGCGCTACATTTTCTTCAATCGTCAATCCCGGGATCAGATGAAAGGCCTGAAACACGACCCCAACCTGTTCCCGACGCCATCGGGTCCATTCCTGATCACCAAACGCCAGGCAGGATCGCCCGTCAAGCAGGATGTCGCCGGATGTCACCCAGTCCAGCCCCGCCACCAAATGCAATAGCGTGCTTTTTCCGCTCCCGCTGGGTCCCATGATCGCACAAAATTCTCCTTGCTGAATGTCCACACAGACATCCCGCAACGCCACAACCGGAGTGGATCCGCGCGGGTATTCCTTATAGACATGTTGAAACTGAATCATGGGCACCCATCCGGAAATGCTGCAGTCAGGAACACACTTGAATCATGGTATATTTGCTACCCCTCCTATATCATACCGAAGGTAAATGGACCAAGGCGCCCCACGAATATTAGGCTTACATCCCTGTCGGCCTCAGCTCTGAAAGTTCGCCTCCATGGCTCCACGACTTACCTCGACTCGCCTTCTCCGATCGCTCCTGCATGTCATTTTTCCCACCGCCTGTGCCGGCTGTCAGAGTCCCTTATGCGACGATCCCGTTCCATTTTTTTGTCGCCGATGTTGGGATGGGCTCAAACCTATTCCAGACCCCGTTTGTCCGCGATGTGGACGCCCTTTTGCTTCTTCCATTGCCCTCCTTCATAGCCCCGCCCATCAGTGCGGAGCCTGCCGCGCACGACCATTGGCCCTCACGCAAGTCTGGAGTCTCTTTCCCTACCAATCCCCACTCAAAGAAGCCATTACCCTATTCAAATACCGTGGAAAACTGTCGTTGACTCACCCACTCGCCCAAGCCATGATTGAGGCGCTGCCCGCTTTACCACCCTTAGATGCCATCATCTCCGTCCCCCTTCATCCGCAACGATTACGGGAACGTGAGTACAATCAATCCCTGCTGCTAGCCAACGAACTCCATCACGCCACTGGGATTCCTCTGTTACTGGGATGCCTGCTCAGGATCCGACCCACGGTCCCCCAAACTTCATTATCAAGAAAAGAGCGACTCACGAATCTGCGTCGAGCCTTTTCCGTGGCCAAGCCTGCCCACATTCAAGGCAAACGAATTTTATTGGTGGACGATGTCTTTACCACTGGCACAACCTTGCATGAATGCGCGAAGACGCTTCGGCGTGCCGGATCAGGCCCGGTGTATGGGCTGACACTCGCTAGAATGGTGTAGGGGAATTAATTCCCAATACCTGCATCAAGGCGAAGAGGTTTCCAGTAAGGTTCTTCTGCTGGTTGTTTTATCTAAATGAATCTGCAGATCCTTTTCTTCTCCCTTTCCCTCACCTTTCTCAACAGCCCTTTTGACCATCTTCTTATCTTGAGACTTCCCAGAATGAGGGAGAGGGATTCGCTCTATTAAATCATATGAGATCTTTCAATTCTCAGAAACCAAAACCCCACTCTTCCCAAATGGCCGGGTTTGCGATATATACAGCCCGTACATTGCGATCAGAAGGAGAACGACTCGATGCCCATTTATGAATACCGTTGTCAGGATTGCCGGAAACGTAATTCCTTTTTAATCCTCACCTCAAACGCTCCAGTCCCATCCTGCAAGCATTGCCTGAGTGCCAATCTGGAACGCATCATGTCCCGCTTTGCTGCACCCAAATCGGAAGAAGCCAGAATGGAAGCCTTGGCCGATCCCAGTAACTTCGGGGACCTGGACGAAAACGATCCACAGAGCATGGCCCGCTTAATGAAAAAAATGGGAAAGGAGATGGGGGAAGACCTGGGAGATGACATGGACGAGGCCATGGACACGATGGATACCGACGATATGGATATGGGGATCCCTACCACAGAAGACGACTAGCTCGACTACTCAAGCAAAACTACTTGACTTTTCTTAAACATTCGTTAAGCTACACTCACAGATAGGACGTTCAAGAGATCCAAGGAACATTTTGCATGTTTGCTGGGCAATATTACTGTAAAATTGACGAAAAAGGACGATTTGTTGTCCCGAGTCCTATTCGTGAAGAAATCGAAACTCACGGGAATAGCCTGATGTTCCTCAAGGGGCAGGATATGCCCGTTTCCGCCTACACCAACCCGGAATGGGCCAAGATCTTAGAAAACGCCAAACAATCTCTCGATGAAGACCAACGACGCCTTTTCATGTATCACATGGTCTCGGAAGCCTCAGCTTCAGAAATGGATAAAGCCGGTCGCATCTTAATCCCTGGCCGATTTCGCAAACTGGTCCCGGTCGATGAGGATCAGGAAGTGGTGTTAGTCGGCATGTTTCATCGCCTTGAAGTCTGGAATCCATCAGAATGGCGACGTTTTGTCCATATAAACGAAGACACATTTGAACACAGCATGAGCAAAATTCAGAGCCTCCTTTAACTGGCCATCCTACTCGTCCCACGACCAACGCCACACCCCCTATAGAGTCCCATTGAGAACTATTCGTATCCCTTCCCTTCCCAAGCTTTTGCAGTCAGAAGTGAGGGGTGGCCTTGTACTCCTCTCCGGCCATAGGAAACTAAATGCTAAGACCGCAGGATCCCAAATGCATTGGGAACATCTTGGAGGCGATACTCTATCACCTTGCGAACTCTTGGTTGTCTTACCCCTGCCACCCAGCGTTAATCATCAATATGCCACCGTCAACGGGCGAAGAGTTCTGGCCTCCACCGGGCGACTTTACAAAAAGGCCGTGGCTAGCCACTTACTCACTGTGTTGCGGCAATCTTCTCATCGAACCGAATTTTTATCGAAATTGGAGACTCACGCCCTCAGCCTTTCCCTCCGCTTCTACTTCAAAACGGCTCTGCGGCGGGATCTCGATGGCGGTCTCAAAATTGCGCAGGATGCCATTTGCCAGTCCATCGATTTAAATGACAACCGCATTACCGAAATTCATCTGCACAAGGACCTCGATTCGGTTCGGCCACGCCTGGAATGTCTCTTAGCCATTCAGGAACCCATTACCCGTTCCACGCGTGCTTCTAGATCTCTCTCGATGGTGCCCAAGACAAGTCACCGCAATTCCCCTCAATCCTAAGCAGCCCGCAACATACGCCCAAAGTGGGCCATGCTGGCATTCTCTATCCTCGGGGAATCCATAAACAGTTTCCCATCAACCTTCCTTTCCCACGACTTCACGCCTCCTCAAGAACCTAAAGTTAGGTGCTTTTAGGGATGGCATGGTGGACCAGGAAGACCCATTTTGTCGTTTTGCTCGGTATTAGATGAATACTCGCGCACGGTTAGGAATATGGCTGAATTGGAAAGAAAAGAATGTTATCGAGAGGTGACTGCGCGGGAGAGAGAATGTAGAACTATGGTGAGTGGGTGCTTGGCCCCTCTTGTGGGATGATTGGTCAGGGCGGGGAACAAAAATCCAATCTTTTGGCCCTTGCAATGCCGGACAAGCCCAGGCAACCAAATACTGTCACCGAGGTAATGCAGCTTGACGGACACCTGGGTCCCTCTCAGCACTGGAGGAATTTGATCGTCGGGAAATTCAACGAGCATGCCTTGATGACTGAGATTAAGCACACGACCCTGACACACCGTGTCTGGTCCACAACGAATGGCTACCGGTAGCACCTGGTGGGGTTTGACGAACATCCGTCGAAAAGATCGTCGATTTTTTTGGGGGATGGGTAACGGTCGACAGACATCTTGTTTTAGTGCGGTCGATGTTCCCATCGTCACGGCTCCGATGAATGCTCTTTAGTAGATTCAAAGGTCTTCAAGGCTTCATCTTCGCTGGGAAAGATAGGGATCCATTCCCCAATTTCAGTGATCTCCAGGACATCGCGAACAAATCCTATCGGAGAAATGATGGCAAGCTTGCCCCCAATTCGCTGAAAACGCCGTTGAGCAAGAACCAACCACCCGAGTGCGGCACTGTCAATAAATGACACGGCCACCATATTTAACATGACAAACCGATAACCTTGCAGAATGGCATGATCAATCCGCCATTTAAAATCCTGTCTGGCATGTTGATCAAACCGACCTGCAAAAGTTTCCACGAGGGTATCGTGATTGAGACTACGTTCGGAAATAACCATAGAAGACTCTTTCGGTATGATATCCGTTAGTGTCTTCTTTTATCGGTTTTCCTCGCTCCACTCTTAACCCGGGAGGCAGGCAATGGAAATCCTTTTTTTCAAAAAATCAAAGGACCCCTTATGGTTGGGGAAAGAGTTCCACCATGACATCATCGACAAACTGAACCGGCGCCGGCTTGCCGGCACCGCTCTGAAAGGGGCGGGTCACGCGAAGCTGGATGGAATGACGACCTGCCGCCACAGGGACTTTTCCACTGAATAGCTGCTGAGCCGTGTCACCATCATCCACCGGACCGACATCGAGATCCGCTATGACTTGATCATCAACAACCCATTCAAACAATCCCCCGTTCAGATTCCTTTTATAATCTGGAGAATGGTAGGTCACCCCCACATGGGCTGAGAGCTGCATGAGGCCGGAATTAGTCATTGTGGTGAGCCCAATCCCTCCACCTTGCTGCAACTCACCGGTAGGATCGTAATGGAGCTGTCCCACTTGGATCTGAAGACAATAAGACGGAGAGACCGGGGTCCCATGATTACACAAGTCGACCGTAGGAAATCCCTTTCCCCCTAAAGTTCCATTGGAGGTAGAAAACACGGTCCAGCCAGAAAGGTTCCCAGATTCAAAATCCGTGGCCAAAAGGACTTCGGCCGAAACAGGGTAATTTCCAATCGACAACATGCCAATGAGAAAAGCGAAACCCCATCGTTGAGCACAGTGTAACCACCATTCCATTTTTGAGAATACCGCAATATTTTCTTCCATGATCTGCCCCTTTTCATCTTCCATATTTTTTTCAGACTCGAATGCCTGTCCAGTATAGGTGAAAATGAAAAATGGAGTCTGTCCCAGGATTCTTCGTATGAGTCTCTCTCCAGACCACAAATTCCCCACTTAGAACCCTTTTGCTTCGGTCCTTGCGATGATTTCACGAGAAGAATGGATTCGTGCCCGACACATTTCATTTTTTGAGTCACCCGAATATCAAAGGCCGTACAATACGAGCACCTTGTTCACACCTCTGTTCGTCTTTGGCAAATAGTCTGAAGAATTTTTTATCTGAGGGGACGAATAGGGATTTTAATAATATTCCCAATTGACCAACCCGGAATCAGGCAACTCGTGAGGTTGATTACGAAAGGTCTCGGGATTAAGAGAGACTTATCGGAAGCTAATACGGATAAAAATATCCATATGACTCAAGTCTAAAGTGAAAAAGCGGAGCCAGTCTCTCAAACTGGCCCCCCAGCAAATCTGCACATGGGGGATTTGGAAAAATATGTGAGGGGTTCTAAAAATGAACAACCGAAGATGGTGCGCCCGGCAGGAGTCGAACCGGCAACCTCTTGATCCGTAGTCAAGTGCTCTATCCATTGAGCTACGGGCGCTTTTACTGTATTTTCAATGAGTTAGGTGGGTTCGTCAAGCAGTACCATCTGCCTGGCATGAAATAAATGCTACCCCAGCAAAACTATCACGCTCATGGTCTTAATGAAATGCACTTTACCATTTATTATCTTTTCATGTCTTAATTTTTGGTGCGATAATTTTTAAATCCGTTAGGTGGGCAATCTCTTTCCATCCTGTAACAACCAGCCTTATACCGGTTCTTTCCTAAACGCGTCAATTCGGTGGGTACGAAGAAGTGGACCCCGATTTCTGGACAGGGCGCTAAGTGAAACTTCTGCTGGGCATTATGCCGCCTTCGTTGCCATTGGACCTGCCCAATATACGGTATCCGGTGTCTGTCGATTCAAGGACTGGTGACGGCGTTCCGTGTTATAGAACGTGAAATAGCCAGTCAGCCCAGCCCGTAGCGCTGCGGGCGTCTCATAGGCTCGCAGGTACACGTCCTCATACTTCACACTGCGCCATAGTCGTTCGACGAATACGTTGTCGACCCAACGCCCCTTACCATCCATACTGATTTGCACCCCACGATCTTTGAGTGTCGCGGTGAATGCCTCACTGGTATATTGGGCACCCTGATCCGTATTGAAGATCTCTGGCGCCCCATAGCGCAAGAGGGCTTCTTCCAGCGCCTCCACACAGGCATCCGTTTCCAGCGTATTCGAAACGCGCCACGCCAACACCCGACGTGAGTACCAGTCTATGATGGCGGTGAGATACATGAACCCCTTGGCCATCGGGATATAACAGATATCACTCGCCCACACCTGGTTTGGACGTTCAATTCTCAGGCCTCTTAATAAGTAGGGATAAATTTTGTGCCCCAGTCCTGGTTGACTCGTTCGCGGCTTCGGGTAAATCGCTCGGATCCCCATCTTGCGCATCAACCGTTGAACGCGTTTACGATTCACTCTATGGCCCTGTTGTTGAAGCTCAACACACAGGCGACGGCTGCCATAGAACGGCCATTTCAGATAGAGCTCGTCGAGTTGGCGCATCAAAACAAGGTCTGCCGCTGAGACATCCTGGGGCCGTGCATAGGCACTCGAACGCGGCACGGCTAACAGCTGACATTGACGAGTCACCGAAAGTCCTTGCTGGGCCTTGAGCATCGCTTTGCGCTCAGTCATCGGCCGGGTCCGAGCGCGGTGGCTAAAAAATCCTTCTCCATGGTCAGCTGGCCAATCTTGGCATGCAGCTTCTGCTGGACCTGTTCATGGTCGGCAGCAGCAACGAGACTGGCGCCAAAAACATGTTCTGCCTTGCTCAGCAGCTGCTTCTTCCAATCTTGGATCTGATTCGGATGTACGTCAAACTGCTCGGCCAATTCCGCCAACGTGCGTTCGCCCTTGACGGCGGCCAAGGCCACCTTGGCCTTAAACGCTGGGGAATGATTCCGTCGGGATCGTCGTGCCATCTTCTGCTCCTTTCGTTGCAAACAAATATAGCGCAGAAGATTTCACTTAGCATCCTCATTATTCTGTCCAAGGACTGGGGACCACTTCTCGAATAAGACCAACCGTCCCTTGTAAACTCTTATGCTTTAAACATCCGGTTGGTATTAAGATGGTCGTGAATAGCAAGAAGGCTCGGATAGGAGAATTCTTGTGTGAGGGGCCACAATTTAATAAATGAAGGTTGTCGGATCTTCTTGTCTGGAGGTTCATTATGGTGTGAATGATTAATTTTTCGCCTGAGATGATTCTTCGCTTGTTCCGCGGTTAATCCGCCTCATCCCCCGCCGCCACCGCCTGACCTTCAAGCCTCGAGGCTGGAAACGCAAAAATCCTGCTCAAAAAATTTAGACTCGCCGCACATAATGGGTCCCTTCTGACCATCTGATGGCACCCAGGTTATTTGCCATATCCCCTATGAGGAAAACGAGATTTCTACGAAAAACCAGCTTTCCAGATGCTTCGTTCAACAAGAGATTTTGCGTTGTGACGGGTCTTTTCAACCAGGACGCTGAGCTCCAACCTAACAAACGGGCAATTTCCCATTAAATTGGCACATGGGTTAGTCCTTCCATCTCTAACCAGATTAGGGAGACGGGAAAATTCCCATGTAGTTCAGCGAGCGGACGGAATGCCATTTTTAAACTTAGCCGAATTCCATGGCTTTTCATTGCTGAAGCTTCCCATGACATATACGTATTTCATTTTAACCTGTCTGGGGAATTGATGCCCCTCTCCCCGGAGCGTCAACTGTTCAAGAAAAGGCAAACAAGATCTATTCACTATCAGCAGCCCAGAAGTCAGTAAAATCGGCCAACTAATTTCCGCTAAACCTAAGGGAATCGAAAAAGAGGGAGGAGGAACCCATGCTTGCCGTTAGAGAGCATTGTCAGCAGAACACAAAAATACTGGACCTCTCAGGAAGTTTTGATGCCAGTTCCAAGTTAGGCCTTGAAGTCGCCATCCTCGGAGCAAAGGAAATGGGCTGTCAACATATCATCCTGAATTTTGCTGAGATTACCTGGATTGATTCGATGGGACTTGGACAATTGTTCCTTTGGTATCACAAGATGAGGCCCAATCACGTTCACCTCAGCATCGTCAGCCCGCAACCTACGGTCAAATATCTCTTAGAATCGACCCACCTCTCAGAGATTGTTCCTATCTATCAATCTGAAAAAGAAGCCGTGGAGGCCCAACCGCAGACTTCTCTTACATGAACAACACCATATTCAGGCTCTCAGAAAGGGGGGGCGGAACTTCCCTTGAGTTACGCGCCCCACTTTTTTGGTATAGGTATTTCCCCTCCACTTGATTTTACTGATCAAGAAACTTGAGGACATTTCATGCGGCCAGCAGAAGTGAGCCATCCACTTTCCCGGTTGTTATCCAGCGACCCCCCGGACAAATTCACTGAACGGCTTTGTTACAGATATTCCAGGGAAAAGGTTTAAAACCCGCTAATAGAATTCTCGATTTTAATAGGTATGATCAATCGGAAAGAAAGGACATTCATGATGCACCTGCATTCCTCTTCCCATTGGACGGATGTATGGGAAATTCCAGAACTTGAGACACCAGACCCAGCACATTGCACCTTAAATATCACCTAAAACCAGCCGTATATTTTGGTGGTTGAAGATGATCCTTCAGTGGCAGGGTTACTAAAAACTGTCCTTGAAGATTCGGAATATCACGTGTATGTGGCAGGAAATGGACGGGAAGGCCTGGACGTGGTGATGAATTATAGGGTCGATGGAATTTTGTTGGATATGCATATGCCCGTGATGAACGGGCGAACCATGCTCGATGAATTACGATGGTTAGAGTACCAAATTCCTGTGCTGGCAATGTCCGATGCGTTAGATCTCCCAGCCCTTCGTCAGCTTCTATCGGAAGGAGCTCAGGGCTTCTTTTTTAAGCCGTGTAATCTGCAATCCCTCAAACAATCCTGTCATCAGATTTTCAAAAATGATGGAATGTCCGGTTCTTTCCTTCAACCCTTTCATACCGGATAAAACCCAGGTGGGAATGATTTTGTTGTTTGCCTTAATGATCATGACAGAAAAATCGAGTACGACCCTCTTAATGGGGATAGCAAGAAATTAATGGACCGTATTCAACCAGGAAGATGTTAACGCCAACTGTCGTAGCAGATAGGGGGCAGTAGTTGGACAAAGTGGCATGATGGTTTGGACATTTTTTCTACAAAGGCTCCCTGTGCCACAGGTAGTCTTTTCATGCGCCCCATTCTACAAGGGTGCATTTCTACAAGAGATTAACGCCCATGAGAATTGTGTCCTACAAAAGGTTTATTTTTTGCTTATTTCAGACTCAACGGTGGAAAGCAACTGTCAGGGATTCAACAGGAGGCATTTCACATGAAGCTCAAAAATTGGACATATTTACCGGTGATCCTGGGTTTAGCAAATGGATTACTTTTTCTGCCTTTGGCCATAGAGAGCCTGCATGCGGGGACAGTGCCGGATATTCGAGGCACCTGGACAGATGGCCCCAGTAGCAGCTCAACAACGGGATGTCAGGATCCAGATGATAACGGTCCCGACAACGATCCTGGAGGGGATACTTACACTATTACCAATCAAACTGGCGCCAATTGGGGCCTCACACAGGTGGATACCGTGGTTGATAACGGATTTTCAGCTGTACAAACAGTGACCTGCTCAGGCTCCGTTTCACCTGATGGGACGGTGAGCGCCTCATGCCCCTATGTGGTTACCCTCAACGGCGGGTTTTGGTTTAGCGGCACATCCACTTTAACGGGTTCCCTTGCGGGCAATACCTTGACCTACTCGTTTGCTGGTCGGGATCTCGTTGGTGATACCTGTCAGTGGACTCAGACGGGAACAGATACCAGGAGTGGACCAGTCCCTCCTCCAATCATGTTGCCCACGAATTCCCCATATGATCTCAATGGGGACGGGAAAGCCGATTTATTATGGCGTAACGCGACTACCGGGAGCACGGCCATCTGGCTGATGAATGGGACCGTCCGGACCTCGGTCGGCTTCCCGGGTGGGGTGCCGCTCAACTGGCAGATCGCGGGAATCGGCGATGTAACAGGGGATGGCAAGGCCGATGTCATCTGGCGCAATAGCACCAACGGCACGGTGGCGATCTGGCTGATGAACGGCGCGACCGTCACGTCCACGGGTTTTCCCGGCAGTGCGCCGACCACCTGGGTCATTCAGGCCGTCGGGGACGTCAACGGCGATGGCAAAGCCGATTTGATATGGCGTAACAGCAGTGACGGTAACACGGCCATCTGGCTGATGAATGGGACTCTCCGGACCGCCGTCGGCTTCCCGGGCGGGGTGCCGCTCAACTGGCAAATCAAGTGGGTCGGAGATGTGACTGGGGATGGCAAGGCCGATGTCATATGGCGTAACGGCAGCAATGGAGCCGTGGCAGTGTGGGTGATGAATGGAACCATAGTGACCAACACGGGCTTTCCCGGCAGCACCTCCACGGATTGGAAGATTGCCGGTATGGGCGATTTCAATGGCGATGGGAAGGCCGACCTTATCTGGAAGAATGACACAAGCGACATCGTGTCCATCTGGCTGATGAATGGGACCTCTATTGCGTCGTCTAAAGTTTTAGGCGGCATCGCCTCGGCGTGGGAGATTGAGCAGGTGGGGGATATGAGTGGAGATGGGAAAGCGGACGTGGTCTTGAAGAATACAACGACAGGTGAGGTGAAAGTCTGGCTGATGAATGGGGTAACCCTGATTGGAATCAGCTCCCCTGACACAGTCTCCACCGACTGGGACATTCAACCCTAAAGTGGTGAAAACCCTTCACTGAAACATTGAGGAAGGATAAGAGAAGAAATCTCAGGCAAAAAAAAACAAAGTTAACTTCAGGTACTTTTCCCAGAGCCTGCCCCGCATCGGGCAGGCTCTTTTTTGTTTGACCCAATTGCTCATTGGGAAAGGCCCATCCCCCAACAGACCCGGCCTCGAATGTAGGTCGGATGTGTAATGGTCAGCATCAACATACCCCTGTATTTTGAAAATCATCAACTGAGGAGATGTGAGATGAATAGACGATTTTACTACCAAAGCGAGGGAGAAAAGTTCTCGTTGAGTGTTCGGTGGTGGCTCATTCTCTTTGCCGCGATTCTTGTGTGGATTGTAAAATAATCCTCACGGTCAATGAAAATCCTATCTTTCTTGACGCCATTAAACTCCCGGCGTATTGCTAAAGGCGTCATAGTTTACCTTCATTTTTACATGATGAGTCTTTTTCATGTGAGCAACTCTTTTCCAATCCCAATAATGAAAGTAAAAAGATCGGACCTACAACCAATTCTTTCCTCTTTGACTCAATAGTCCCTCCTCATATTCATAGCTCTCCTTTCAAATTCAACATGGCACCCTTCTCCTTTTCCTTATGAAACGGAATAGGAAAGAGTCCTCCTGTTTGATCACCTCTACATCTCCTAGTTGGCCAATATTTTGGAGGTCATTCCCCGCTCTTCTGTTGGGGCAAGCAACAACACCGCACCAAGACAACATGTCAATTAGCTACAAATCTTTCCATGCATTTCCTTTACCCTCGAATTTTTGTATGGTGTATGGACCGTTGCTTGATCGGAGTTGGTTCAAGCTCTATGCAGCACACCCAAGAGAGGACCCTGTTGAAAGAAATAGACCAAAGGACATTGTTTCGAGAGAGAAGTCACCATTTCTCCCCCTTAAATCAACGGAAAAGGTACGACTGAAGCATGTCGGAACGAAAAGACCGGCAGAACATCGTCATGCCTGATGGCATTTCTTTCTTGCCACCAATCCCAGTCGGGTATGAAGTCTACTATGAAAACCTTGAGATTCAGGGAATTCAAGATCGGCAGACCATTGTCTGGCAGTTTATCCAAGGTTCCAATCATCTGTTGGACTGGGAACAAGAACCGAGCAATCCCCAGGACCCTCATGCCATCAAAATATTTGGGGTATCGGAGCAAATCTTTTCTACAAAACGGGATATGTTGGGGTATGTTCCGGGTGATGTAGCCAAACAGATTGTGACTGGGGGGATCTGGCCATTTTTGCAACTCAGGCTGGATTACATCTCTGTCGCAAATCAAGGGTTCATTGCCATCCGGTTTCAAATCCTTGGGCCCATCAGGAACACAACCGGTGAAGAGAAAACACTTAGTGGACCGGGCAAAAAGGGGGACCGACGGAACACCCAGGCCACGAGACCAACACTTTTGTTCGGTAGAGAGGCAGAACCTCCAAAAGCGTATCGAAGCAAGTTCAAGCAGTTCCCATTCTTCATCCTAAGGATTATCCTGATCTTACTCGGCACCGCGTTGGCTTTTGTCGGCGGGACAATGGGCACAGCAGCCTGGCAAGCCAAGGGGAACCTCTTTGTATTGATGCTCGTTCCATTGGCATTGATCATGAGTGGAGGCCTGCTCATCTGGACCGGAATTAAACCTTCAAAACCAAAAGAAAAAATCCCTACTTAAAATACTCCTTTGGGCCATAAAAATGCGTTATTCCGACGCTTCTCAACAAATCTGAAAGGTGTATGTGGCAAACACCTATCACCTCTGGTTGGCACCTACTGGTCCGGCCTACGACATTCTCATGGAGGCCATTACCGATTTGAGCAGAGCGTATCACGCTCCAGTCTTCGAGCCGCATGTGACGCTCTTGGGTTCTCTTCCAAGCACAGAAGAGGATATATCCGTTCGGTGCTTGGAACTTGGTGAATCGCTTTCACCTATCGATATTCTTCTAACCGAACCAGGCCTTGCTGATCAGTATTTTCAATGTGTGTTCTTAAAGACCCAGGAAACAACAGCACTCATGAATGCGCATGAACTGGCAAGAAAAATGTTCGTCAAGGATCCCAGCCCCTATATGCCCCATCTCAGCCTGTTGTATGGTCATTATTCCCTTGAACTGAAAGATAGAATCACGTCAACTTTATCTCAAAATTTGCGCATCAACTTTACATCCGACATGATCCATCTTATCCGCTCCAAAAGCGAACATCCCGTTGACTGGACCTCAATTCTGACAGTCCCCTTGAGCGGATAAATTCTCTTTCCCTCTACACGATCCCGAGTGAATGTCGCCTTATGTCTCAAGACCTCCTAGGTCAGGTCTTCGGCATTTCCTGGTAATTCGACGGACTTATCCCGCCATCCACCTGACATTGGAAGTCACGGGCAAATACATTCGCATAAAACTGGAGCTAAACTGATTGAATGCTGAGGTAGACTGCGGAGAAACCTTGGAGGAATCCCGGCCTTATAAGGCAGGGATTGGTTCTGACATTTCGGATGGAGAGATACCCGTGACGATTTGCTCAAGATTATCCAACACTTTTTGAATGTCATCGGAGTTCCCCAAGCTGATTTGGAAAAAGCTGGACATATCAGGAATTCCATCAGCAATTTGTTTGGCGACTTCCACAAGTCCCTCAGGTTCAATATCCAAAAGCTCCTTTGATGATTGGATAGCTGCTTGAATAGCCATCTCCGGCTGTTGGTGGCACCACATATCAGCTAACCGCCCCGAAAGGGCTACACATTGGATAGTTAACCGGGAAACTTCATCGCTACTGGATGCCAAGGAGGGATCATGACTCCCTTTGACGGATTCTCGCAATAATTCTGGCAATTCCCAGGTCTCAGCCAACCATGCCCCGATCTCGCAATGATCCGTTTTCCATCGATCCTGTTCTAACGTCTCCAATACCTGATGATCCTGCGCAGCTTTTTTATATATCAACCCATACTCCATGCCTAAAGCCTCGCTCATCACCAACACGCCCAAGTCCTGCAATAATCCGGCAAGGAAAATTTCTTCTTCGTTCGTCACCCGGACGCGCTTGGCCAATACTTTCGAGGCCAAACTCGCCAAAATACATCGATGCCAAAAATGGGTATGATCAAACGCTCCGCCACCTTTTTTTCGTAAATCCCGATATAACGAAAAACAAAAGGCTAACGTGGCAATAGAATTCATGCCCAATAACGTCACCGCATGGGTGACCGTCGTCACTTTATGGCGACTGCCCCCGTAAAAACTGGAATTTGCCACATTCAACAGTTTGGCGACAAAGGATGGATCTTTACTAATGACGTCACCAATACGTTGAGCGGTAGTCCTCTCATCCCGACACAGTTGAAGTACTTGCAGAGGCAGCGCGGGAATCGCCGGAAGGGTCTTGCAATTTTTTATACGCTGCAGAATCTGGGCATCCATTGTTCGCTACACCTCAGGCCTTTTATCGCCATCCATCACAACGACATTCCTTCGAAAGCCAATCATCCAGACGTAACACGATATAGGCTGGCCTCCATTGCTCGTTTGTATGGGGAGTTTTTTCTAAATGAGCACCAGGAAGTTGAAAGACATTCCGTTCCGCCATGCGACCGGAAATCTACAAGTAATCAAAGGTTTTATCGGACAATGAGCAACTGACTTGAGGTAGAAACCAGCGTACGATTGGGCCGGATTCTCCCAACTAAACACGACGGCAAACTCAGTAAAATTTCAGTTTGGGAGGATTCACACAAAAGGAATCGCAGAAAAATCAGCGATTTAGGGAATGAGGATGGGATAAAGAATTTTGGGTTACCAGAAACCCACAAAATCCATCAGGATTGGGCATGACCATAAAGGGTGGAAGGCGAAGCATCACTGACCAGAACGTGCACCAGGTCTCCTGGTTGGCGGACTTCGTTATCCTTGGGCCAGACAACCGTCACATTGTGGTCGCTATGCCCCATCCATTGCAGATCGGATTTTTTGGAATGCCCTTCCAGCATGACTTCTACCTTGGTGCCGATGAGTTCTTTGTTTTTTGAAAGGGAAATTTCTTTTTGCAATTCGACGATCTGATTCGTCCGAGCCCCCTTCACCTGCTCAGGGACATCATCCACAAATTTTCTGGCCGCAATCGTGTGCTTTCGTTCAGAATATTTAAATACGAATGCCGCCTGATATCCCACCTCTTGGATAAGACGATAGGTCTCCTGGAACTCCTCATCGGTTTCTCCACAAAATCCACAAATGAGATCGGTGGTTAAAACAAGAGGGCCTTTCTTTCGAATGGCCTCAACCAGCTTACGATACTCTCTTTGAGTGTATCCCCGACCCATGCGTTCCAGAATTCGATCATTAGCCGATTGCAGGGGCAAATGGATGGTTTTACAGATGGCGGGATGTTCCGCAACGGCTTCAAGCAGGGCTGGCGGAAAATCTTTGGGATGGGGAGACATAAACCGCACACGCTGAATCCCAGGAACATCCCCAACCGCTATTAACAATCGGGCAAAATCCCACTCTCCCGACCGGTAGGAATTGACATTTTGTCCCAATAAGGTGATTTGCCGAACTCCCTGACTGACCAATTGATGGGCTTCCTGAATAATCCCCTCCGGATCTCGGGAACGTTCTCGTCCTCGCGTATACGGCACCACGCAAAAAGAGCAAAAATTATCACAGCCCCGCATGACCGCAATCCACCCATTAATTCCAACCGGCCGATCCGGAACGATATGGGCATACGTTTCGTATTCAGACAGATCAACGGCCAACCCTCGTTTGCGATGCTCCAACGCATCCATGAGAAGATCGGGCAGTTGTCGGTATCCATCTGGCCCGACGAGCACATCAATGAATGAGCGCGTATCCATCAGCTCTTGTTTCAGATTCTGAGCCATACAGCCTAATACCCCGATAACTAAGCCTCGTTCCTGTTTTTTATTGGTATACCGGGCCAAATGGCCATACACGCGATTATGGGCATTCTCTCGAATGGCACAGGTGTTAAACAAAATAACATCGGCTTCATCATCATACGGAGTAAATTGAAATCCCCGGGTTTTTAACAGAGAACGAACGATTTCCGAATCATATTCATTCATCTGACACCCGAAGGTCTCCATATACACCTGATAGCGCCCTTTATCAGGCAAATGGGTCCGAGCCTTCAAGCTGGTAGGGATCAGTAAAGAGGGTCCGCTCACAACTATCGCCTTTCTATGAAACGCTCACGAGTGAAGAAACAGAATACAGATCCTTTGCCGTGGGAGAGAACTCAGAGGATGGCTCCAGCAATCCCAACGTCGTACCCGACATGATGCCGGTTACGACAACCGGTTGAATGGTATTACGTAGCGGATGTGGAGAACGAACGGCCACTCGAATATAATTATCCGTCAGCCCCGGCCAATAGCCCTCGGCTTCGGCTGCTTCAAATAACACCGAGACTCGTCGCCCTATAAACCGCTGTTGGAAAGCCATTCGCTTGTGATCGGATAATTCCCGCAATCTCCGACTCCGCTCTTTTGTCGTTATTGGAGACACGGCATGTGGCAACTTGGTCGAGGCGGTCCCTGGCCTGGGCGAGTAGCTAAACACATGCAAATACGCAAAAGGAAGATCCCGGATCACCGCTTCCGTATTCGAAAATTCTCGTGAGCCCTCCCCAGGAAACCCCACCAGCACATCCGTTCCAAAGCACAGATCTGGAATCCGCTTCAGAGCAGATTCCATTGCTTCCGAATACTCTCGCACCGAATATCGCCGATTCATGGCCTCCAGTATACGATCATCTCCGCTCTGTAAGGGCACATGCAAATACCGGCACAGCTTGGTGGAACTGCTCATATAGTCCAGAAGACTCTCAGGAACTGTCGTGGGTTCAATTGAGGAAATACGGATCCGCTCCAGGCCTTTAATGGCCTCAAATCGATGAAGGAGCACCAAGAGGTCGGCAGCTCCATCCCGATATTGTCCGATGTTCACTCCCGTCAGCACTAACTCACGATGCCCTCTTTCCACCAATTCCTCGGCCTCACGAACCGCATCCTCCAGAAACCGACTCCGCTCCCGGCCTCTGGCAAAGGGAATCAGGCAAAACGAACACATAAATTGACACCCGTCCTGAATTTTCACATTTGCGCGAGTCGTGGTATAGGCTCCTACGCCTTCTATCAAAAAATTCTCAGGATCAATCCGCCCATGATGCACCAGTGGCACAGGCTGTTTTTTAAGCTGAGAAAATGGTGGAATGATCTCAGGCAGCTGCATTTTGAATTGATTGCCGACAATGAGGTCAATATCGGCCATGCGGCGGAGCACTTCAAGTCCGGTCTGAGCATAACACCCGGTGACCGCCACAAAGGCGTGGGGCGAATGACGGAGGACCTGGCGAACGATTCGTCGGCAATCGACCTCGGCCCCTTCCGTGACAGTGCAGGTATTGATCACAAAAACATCCGTTTCCTGACCAAATTCAACCGGGAGAAACCCGCTTTGCTGAAACCCGTCCTTAAGGACAGCCGTTTCAGCCTGATTGAGTCGACACCCTAACGTATAGAACGTCACCCGTGGTTGGGGTTGTTGGAAATCCTCAGAATTCATAGGCATGTCATTATAAAGAAGGCCTTTCCGCACAACAAGACAACAGGAACCCAGGTTTCCATTGCCGGGCGAACATGCTAGTATTTTTCGATTATCATCATGCAGTCTGGCCCAGTCGGGGATTACCCGAGAGTCATCTATCGTCTTTCAATTTTGTCTCCCACCTCATTCCTATTGTTTCTAACAAAATGGCTGCGCTTGGACATGAACCAAGCCTGGCATTCCTGATGGTTCGAACCAGATGCCCCTATCCGCCCATCCTGATTCACATTCAACCGAACCCCCTTCCCTTACCCAATGAGTGACGGTTTCGGAAAACTCCTGATAGCCCGTTGTGTCGGCTTTCGGTTACTACCTGGCCAGATTGTGGCATCTGCTGCCCTCGGACTCATTCTCTTCGGTGCCTGCCTGCTCATGCTTCCTATCGCCACTCATCCAGGAGTTCACATCTCCTTCCTTGATGCGCTCTTTACCGCAACCTCCGCCGTCTGCGTCACGGGTCTCATCGTCATGGATACCCCACAGGATTTCACCCTGTTCGGGCAAGGAGTAATTCTCGGGTTGATTCAGATTGGAGGATTAGGGTACGCGTTGATGGCCACAATGATTTTACTCATATTGGGGCGTCGCCTTGGGTTACGAGACAGGATGATGCTCAGCGAATCGATGAATACCATGGATTTACAGGGATTAGTCCGGTTCGTGAAACTGGTAGCCATTATTACCTTTGGATTGGAGAGCCTAGGTGCGGTGTTGCTCACGCTTCGCTTTGCCGTCGACTTTCCGTGGTGGACAGCCGCCTATTACGGAATATTCCATGCCATTTCGGCATTTAACAATGCAGGGTTTGCCCTTTTTTCTGATAGCTTTAAAACATTTCAAACAGACTGGACCATCAATGGAATCATCACCATTTTGGTGATCTTTGGAAGCATCGGGTTTTTTGTCTTTGAAGATATTCTCGGCAATATTCGTGGGCAACGTTTTCGTTTACAGACACACACCAAATTGGTATTAGTAACCACCGCCCTGCTTATCGTGGGTGGAACAATAGGGATTACCATATTGGAGTGGAACAATCCCTCCACATTCCAATCCGCCTCCATCGGAAAAAAGCTGACGATTTCCTACTTTCACTCAGTTTCCCGTACTGCAGGATTTACATCGATGGACATCATCGACATGCGGGATGCCACACTCTATTTTCTGTTATTACTGATGGCCATCGGAGGATCACCCGGCAGTATGGCAGGAGGCCTCAAAACAACCACTGCCGCCATCGTCTTTCTGACCATCTTAAGCATGCTGCGTCGAGATAAAGACGTCGAAATCTTTAACCGGCGAATCCCCCAGGATCTCATTACTCGGGCTCTTTGCTTCACCATCCTTGCTTTTGTCATGATTACCGGCATGACCCTTCTGCTGGATTCTACCGAGTCGCAACCGTTTTTATTCCTGATGTTTGAGGTCACCTCGGCCATGGGCATTGTGGGCATGTCTTTAGGAAACGGCGAAGCACTCAGCTTATCGGCACTCTTTACCGATTTTGGGAAAGTCATGATTATGCTATCCATGCTCTTGGGCCGGTTCGGCCCATTGATGATCGGATTATTTGCCATCAAGACCATCGTCAGTAAGCCCTATCGATATGCTAAGGCCCGAGTGATTATCGGGTAAATCTGCTCAGGCAATCCGCCGCTGAAGCCTGAAAATAAAAAAGGCCAGTGTCGGCAGTGGGAACAAAGCAAAGGGCAAGATCCACAACCACACATTTTTTCCCCTCACCCTTGCTTGATCATACATCCAGACAAAGATCCAAATCATTAATAAGACATAGTTGGCCGTAATCCACTGAGTGGTTCGAACATGCAACTGGCTTTCCCCTCCCTCCCCGATCATGAGGAAAAACATTCCCTCCAACAAGACCAACGCCAACACCAACCCGAGAACCAAGGGTTTACTCCACACATACATGATTCGGCTCCTTCTTCAAAAAATAGGCCTCCTAATCTCCCATGGACCATATCTGATCCACCTGCCACAAACCCATAAGGTGACATAGGATACCGCAGCAAATCAAAATGTTCGCACAGAGACTTACTGCCGATCCCGTCGTGACTGCTTTCAATCTGAACACATTTTTTCCTCTATCACTTTCCTGATTATTCATGTTTTACGAATGGTCGTGAGAACCATAAAAGGCCATCTGAAAATTTTTATTAATTTTTTTCGTCTTGAATAATCTTCGTGTGCATAACTTGTTGGGCTAGAATTTCAGGCTGTTGATAACCATGAAAATTCATTCGGAACTCCGCACGAAATATTAGGTTTTTTGAACTCACATGTTCTGCACAGAAATCCCCATCAAGTGGGCACCAGTCACAACATTTAGTATTGACATTTTATTCTATCCGCTATAGATTGTGGGGCATTGGTTTATACCAATTATTTCTTCCGGTTTTATTTTTCCTATTTTCCTTGATGTGTGCAGGCATTTGGCATAAGCCAATTCTTCCCTGCTAGAGGCCAGTCATTCGCCGATATACTGCATTGATGGCTTCTGGTTGCACTGCTTATTGTATGAACTTCACGTTCCGTGAGACCATACTTGGCAGTAAAGAGGCACAATTCTAGTGCGCCCTCTTTGGAAGACAGGAATGCCAGATGAGGCGGAAAAAATGACCGAAGAATTACCCCTCAGGTTTGCAGTCTCTTCCAAAGGAGTCCTACATGAAAATTGACCGTCGATTCACAAAAACGGGTGAAAGCCCTTATCAGGCCATCCCATTCTCAACCCGATCCTCAGAAATCCGAAACCCGGATGGCTCAGCCGTGTTCCATCAAGACAATATTCTGGCCCCGGAACATTGGTCCCAACTGGCAGTGGACATTTTGGCCCAAAAATATTTTCGTAAAGCCGGGGTTCCCCAATTTGACGACCAGGGACATCCACTCCTCAATGAGAAAGGCGGCCCACTGCTGGGAGGGGAACGTGATGCCAGGCAAGTGTTCCATCGACTCGCCGGTTGTTGGACGGAATGGGGCAAAACTCATCACTACTTTGATACCCCGGAAGATGCCGAAACCTTTAAAGACGAACTGAGTTACATGTTGGCCTGGCAAATGGCCGCGCCCAACTCTCCCCAATGGTTTAACACCGGACTCCACTTTGCCTACGGCCTGTCTGGACCTTCACAAGGACATTTCTATGTTGACCCGAATACCCACCGGGTCAAACAGGCCCGCAACGCGTATGAGCGCCCTCAAGTCCATGCCTGCTTCATCCAATCGATTTCTGACGATTTGGTCAATGAAGGCGGGATTATGGATCTGTGGGTTCGGGAAGCTCGCCTGTTCAAATACGGGTCTGGAACCGGTACCAATTTCTCCAAGTTACGGGCCGATGGAGAATCCTTATCAGGAGGCGGTCGCTCGTCAGGACTCATGTCCTTTCTCAAAATCGGCGATCGGGCCGCCGGTGCCATTAAATCGGGAGGCACCACTCGCCGCGCCGCGAAAATGGTGTGTCTGGATTTGGATCATCCCGACATTGAAGAATTTATTGACTGGAAAGTCATAGAAGAACAAAAAGTCGCGGCCATGGTCACCGGATCGAAAGTCTGCGCACGTCATTTGAATGCCATTTTAAAGGCCTGTCACGTCCCACGTCAGGACGGGACCACGCAAGTCGATACCAATCCCCGGGATAACCATTCCTTACGTGAGGCAATCCAAGCCGCACGGGAAGCCGCCGTGCCGGAACCCTATATTCACCGGATGTTCAGCTATGCCCAGGAAGGGTTTACCCATTTCGTGTTCCATGAATATGACACCAATTGGGATAGCAAAGCCTATCAGACGGTCTCCGGGCAAAACTCGAATAATAGCATCCGAATTCCGAATGAATTTTTTGAGACCCTTCAGGCAGGCGGGGATTGGAAGTTGACCAGGCGCACCGACGGTGCGGTCTGCAAGACCATGCCGGCAAAAGAATTATGGGATCGAATCGCCTGGGCAGCCTGGATCTGCGCCGATCCCGGCGTGCAATACGACACAACCATTAACGAATGGCATACCTGTCCCCAGGATGGTCGGATTAATGCCTCGAATCCTTGCAGCGAATACATGTTTTTGGATGATACCGCGTGCAATCTGGCCTCCATCAATTTAGGGCGATTTCTGACATCGGAAGGACAGTTTGACATAGACGGATTTCGACATGCCGTCCGGTTGTGGACAATTGTCCTGGAAATTAGCGTGCTGATGGCAGGATTCCCGGGCCGCGCAATTGCTGAAAAAAGCTTTGCCTATAGAACGCTCGGCCTTGGCTATGCCAACTTGGGTTCCATTCTGATGAAAATTGGGATTCCCTACGATTCGCCGCAGGCCTTAGCCTGGAGCGGGGCCATTACGTCACTGATGACCGGGGAATCCTATGCCACATCCGCAGAAATGGCTAAAGAATTAGGTCACTTTAACGCCTATCCACGTAATGCCGAAGCCATGCTTCGAGTGATGAGAAATCATCGCCGAGCGACCTACAATGCCTCGGCGGATGAATATGAAGAGCTCACAATTCCCCCAATGGGCATTCAACCGGACCAATGTCCCCAACCCCTCTTACAAGCCGCGCAAACATCCTGGGACCGGGCATTGGAACTGGGTGAACAGTACGGGTATCGAAACGCACAAGCCACCGTCATCGCGCCAACCGGCACAATCGGCTTAGTCATGGATTGCGATACCACCGGAATCGAACCCGATTTCGCCCTGGTCAAATTCAAGAAACTGGCCGGGGGTGGCTACTTTAAAATCATCAATCAAAGCCTTCCTCCGGCTTTACGGCATCTGGGATACAGCTCAAGCCAGATTCAAGATATCATCACCTATGCGACGGGGACCCGAACTCTTAAACAAGCTCCATTTATCAACCATGACACGTTGCTGGCCAAGGGATTCGACCGCGAGGTGCTGGAACGCATGGAGGCCACGCTGGACGGAGCCTTTGATATTCACTTCGCGTTTAACAAATGGACCCTCACCGAGGAATTCTGTCGTGAAAAATTAGGTCTGACTGAATCTCAACTTCAGAGTCCTCAATTAAATATTCTCAAAATTCTCGGATTCACTCAGGAAGAAATTCTTGCGGCAACGGACTTTTGCTGTGGCACCATGACCGTTGAAGGCGCTCCACATCTCAAACCGGAACATCTGCCAATTTTTGATTGTGCCAACCGGTGCGGGCGCATAGGACAACGATTTATTTCTCCACCGGCCCATATCCGGATGATGGCAGCCGCTCAGCCATTCATCAGCGGGGCCATTAGCAAAACCATCAATATGCCGGCCGAGGCGTCCGTGGAATCGGTTAAGGAGGCTTATATGCTGTCCTGGACTTCCATGGTCAAAGCCGTAGCCCTGTATCGGGACGGGTCGAAACTCAGCCAACCGCTGAATACCGTCAGCGAATGGGGCGATTTATCTGCCTCAAATGAGCAAATTGCCTCCGTGGCGAAACAGGCCGCTTCCCGCGTATTGGTCCGTTACCTGGCGAAACGCCGTCCCCTCCCAACCCGTCGAGGCGGTTATACCCAAAAGGCCATTGTCGGGGGCCACAAAATCTATCTCCGAACCGGCGAATATGAAGACGGCACCCTGGGCGAAATTTTCCTGGATATGCATAAAGAGGGAGCCGCCTTTCGAAGCTTGATGAACTGTTTCGCTATTGCGATTTCTCTTGGATTCCAACATGGCGTCCCTCTTGAAGAATATGTGGACGCATTTGTGTTCACTCGATTTGAGCCAAACGGGCCGGTCAAGCTCAACGACCACATCAAAATGTCGACCTCGATCATCGACTACATTTTCCGTGAACTGGCGATCACCTATCTGGACCGTCACGACCTGGAACAGGTGGCTCCCGAAGATCTTCGAGTGGATGCCCTCAAAAAAGAAACGGATATGCCGGATGAAGGCGAAGAGGGTTTAGTGGACCCACGCTCACTCAGTTCGACTTCAATTAGTCCCGAAGTATTCCCTTCTCGAAAATCGGTGGGCAACGGAGTTGGGAAAAACGGAGAACATGGGAAAGTCGCCAGAAAAGTGGAAATGAAGCGCGAGACCCTGACCATCACGGAAGTACAAGAGGCCCGGCAAAAAGGCTATGAAGGCGATCCATGCCCGGAATGTAAACAATTCAAAATGGTGAGGAACGGGACCTGTTTAAAGTGCGATAACTGCGGATCAACCAACGGGTGTTCCTAGTCATCATTGGGAAAATGATTAAAGGAAATAATGAAATGCCGCCCAAAAGAAAATGTCAATGCCCTTGTGGTTTTGATTTTACTATCGATCATCATAGATCAGCTTCGTTTTTTGGTTTATTGGTTAAGGATTCCAAAAATAATGATTTGGATAGCACCAATTGCCCTAAGTGCAGGAAAAAGCTTTCATTAAATATTCAAGGATTTAATCCATTAAGCCTTGAAAAATAAGACCTATTGGGAAACATGAGGGTGAGTTCATTTCTCTTAAGTCACACCTAATCCCTAAATAAAAAACAAACTCATAGTCAAAAGATGAACTCTATCCGGCGTCCTTTGAATTCAAATGACGCCGGATGGTCAAAAATTCCATAGATGCATTTAATCTCTAAAGTCATGACCGCAAGGGAAGTGGCAGCTCTTTCGGTGCGGGTTTCTCTTCAGGCTTTCTGACCAGATCCGGTCTGGCCTTCAGTATCCAGGCAACCGCCTGCTCGTTATAGTTTCTGAGCTGGCCGTACACGATCCACCGCATGCTGTGAACGGTATCAATGTAATCATTAAAATGGTCCTGGGTAATTTCTTTTGGGGCCACTTTTAATAAGGTTGGCAGCAGGCAGCTTTCACAACCGGAAGCTTGCTCCTGGAATGAGGGGTATACAAAATGTTTGGCTAAATCAAGCCGGTGACACAAGATGCGCGCGAGTTGGTTGTAATTTCTTTCTTTGTTCTCCTTCCCGGCAACCCCAAGGATTTCTTCCCCATAGAGATAGATCTTTTCCCAGGTCATTGCGTACGGCGCTTTTTCTAGAAGCGTATTGAGTAATTGGCTGTTGGCTCCTAACAGTTGCTCATCAAACGCGGACGTTACTACATGTCTAGCCATTTCAGGACGTTCACATAAGATATCGGTCATCCAGACAAAACACGCTTCCTGGGTGTTTTTATCAAGATAATCAATGATAGATTCGATGAGTTTCATCTCTTCTCTGGTAATGAGCGATCTATCCCTGAGAAGGATCTCTTTGGCTCTTCTGACCCGACTTCTCACGAGTTCATTTTTTGACCCGCCATTCAGCATATACCCATTATCGTAATCAGCCCGCTTTTCTTCGTGACTGAGCACGGCATAGGCTTCGTTGATCCTGAACATCCTTTCCTTGGCGGCCTGTCGTTCCGCTTGTGGGACGACATCCTCATGATTTTCTTTGACAAATTTCCGCCATGCGCTCTGCACTTCCTTCAGGAGTGCATCTTCAGGAATCCCCAGAATTTGGTAATAGTTCAATCCGTCAATCATGATCTTGTTCTAAGAGTAGATTAAAGTTCGATGCGGACCACAGACCATATTCGTGTAAAAATATACGCGAAGGACAGGGCCCCACACCAGAGATGACAGTGCCCTGAATAGGAAATCAGCCATTTTCCCCAATTACTTTAGATGCCGCAATAGTGTTGCCCCATGGACCGTGACACCACAAACCTTATACATCAATGATGGATTTTATTTGGCTTCGCACTCTTTTATTGAACAAAGCCGTCAAAAAAATATTTATCCCCATAATCCACATAGTGAATTCCCTTTTCACAAAGGAATTCGTGATTTCACGGTGAATTTATCCACCATCGTTCACACCTTTTCCACAATTTGTGACATTGACAGGGGTATGTCCCCTCTATATAAGTGGACGCATTCGGAGGAAATTTCACTCTCTTTCATTCTCTTCTTTCTACCCCCATGAATGCACTGCCGGTGCTTTTCCATGGATTTCCTTCAATACGAGTGACTGGCGCATGTCCTTGTCACTTGCATCCATCTCCGCACTTCTTCTTCGGCAGGAATCAATGGCTCCATTGCGGCGATCGCCAGCTTATTCATCGGAATTTTTTATAAGTCTTTTATCCTCTAAGAGGCCTATCATGAAAAGCCACCCCATCATTGATCGCTCAACCGTTTCGAAGAATTGGCATGCTCGTGGATTTTCCTGTGGGGTGTGGATTGATCATTCCGGACGAGAATGGAGAGCCGTCACGCAGGATATGGAAGAAATTTTTATGGCAATGTCAGGAGAATTGGAATTGGAGATAGCGGGAGAGCGGGTTCACCCATCCGTGGGAGAAGAAATTCATATTCCAGGCGGTGCACCCTATACCATTCGGAATATTGGAGGAACAACCGCTCGTTGGCTCTATGGGCAAAAACGAGTCCCTTCCACTCCAATTCAATCGGTTGAGTCACTTCGCGATCTCATCCAAACCCCACGGTAAAAGTTTACCGGGTGCGGCCACTGTTACGAGTAGTCGCACCATCACTTCGTATCCTTGGCACAACGAAATCCGGTTGTTAGGTCCTGAAAATCAACTTCCCCTTTTGAGCGGGCGGTTACCCGTAAGTTTACAGGCTGGTCCTCCCACGAGCCCCCGCGTAATACTTTATAATCGCCTTCCTCCGGCCCTTGAGGATTCTTCTTGGGACTCTCTTCATAATAAAAACGGTCATACCAATCATTGACCCATTCGGCAGCATTCCCTGCCATATTATACAAGCCATAGGCGCTTTTTCCGCCCTGTTTTAAGCCATGACGAATACTCATGCCCTTGGTCCCACTCGTGACCGGCGAAAGGGTCAGTTTATAACTCACCCACCCCGTCGTCCCCTGGTTATAGTTAGCAATATCCACAAAGGGCTGCATGTGACCCCATGGATACCTTCGCCCATCCGTGCCACGGGCGGCTTTTTCCCATTCGGCTTCTGTCGGCAAACGTTTTTCCACCCATTCACAATACCGTTTGGCATCGTTCCAGGAAATTCCCACAGCCGGTCTGATCCCAAATTCTCCCGTGGCAATACCATCATCCCACAGCGGCGGAGGTTCAATACTATAATCGGTATCCAATAATTTCTGGTATTCCGCCATGCTCACTTCGTACCGATCGATAAAATAGGCATCCAGCCAAACCGTATGTTCCGGTCGCTCGTTTCGAGAGCCGTCATTATCTCCCATGAGAAAATCCCCTTCAGGAATGGGCACCATTGAACCCGGCGGGCCATCATCCTGCTCTGGAGCCTCTCCTGGTTTGGACTCTTGAGACCAGGCAGGCTGGCTCAGACCATTTATGATGAAAAGGATTCCAACAATTCCCCAAAACCATGTACGCGTCATACAATCCTCGCCAAAGATTAGGAATGATTAAGAGTACGAGAATCTGTCAGGGACCATCCGCCAGGACAGAAAAAGTTTCGCACCATTAGTGGCATACTCACTTAAGAATTAAGCTCTGGTCTTGTGTTTTACCATATCGAACTTGAGTGGCTGAGTGAAGGGGGCAAAGCCACATTCTTATGAAACCTAATATACCGCATAACAAACCCATACCTCTCAACAAATCTTCAACAGTTTGAGCCTTGGCGTACCCAATGGGATTCAATGAGGGGCGGCATTTTCCGAATATCTTGACGATTACTTATGCTAGGCATAAAGCGGCCTGTTCAGAATGTGGAAAAATTGGGAGTGTTAGGCTCAAGAATCAATATTCCATACATGACTTGGCACAGAATCATGACATTCCGAGTACTCACCATTACAATTCCCTACTGAAGTATCGGTGATCGGAGGAGAGCCAGACAAGAGAGACCAAAAAACTATGCTTTTAAAGTGCCTCCCCAAAAAAATAGCGAGTTCAAGTTTCGTGACCACACGGATTCCCATCACCCCAATCTGCAAAAATCCGGTTCAGTTGAAAATATCAGGGTTGAGGCGGTTAGCTCAAACCGACTATGCCTGTGGCAAGATCATAAACTCCAGCTTCAACCTTTAGTTTGCCGGCCTTAGCAGCATCCCGTATGACTGTAGAGGACGTGCGTAGCAATTCGGCCTGAAACCTTGCATTGGCCTCGATGGCTTTATTGAGATTATCGCCAGACTGTCCCATTTGGCAGAAGATATTGATACAACACGCTGATTTGTTCTGGTACCGTGTCGGGTTTCATCGCAGCTCTTACTGCCCCGCAGCCACTATGACCAACCACAAGAAGAACTTTGAACCCTAGGACAGCCACTCCAAATTCCAGGCTGGCGATAATCTGCGGTGTCACCACATTCCCCGCAACACGTGTGACGAAGATGTGACCGATCGTCTGGTCGAAGACGAGTTCCACAGGTATGCGAGAATCGGCACAGGCAAGTATGGCCGCAAATGGCTCTTGTTTATCAACGTTATGCACTTTCAAGATGGCCAGATCGGGCTCAATCGATGTGAGTTGATCTGCCGCGAACCGCCGATTGCCTGCGAATAATTCCTGCAAGTCTCCATCGGGACTAAGATTGGTCTGGGCGCGAAGATCTTGAAGAGAAACAAAATTGATTCCAGCTTGCGCCGCAACCCCAACGACAGCACCTGAAATAACCCTGTGAAGAAATTGTCTCCGGCCTAATCGGAGTGAGCACCGGAATGATCTGGCATTTCTTGATGGATTCCTCAAAATTACAGGTGAATAGGGCGAAACGGATATTGGTGAGGTATTGTGTAGAACAGAATATCTGTGACGATTCGACTCAGAACAACATTCTTCAGGCACACACGACATACCCCATACTTAGAATTTCAGATTCCTAAGAGCCTATAAATGATTATCCATAGGAGAAGCGTCCTATGAACGAATTGGGAAGATACCACATTAATTTCTGAAAACGGGTGGCGCGTTCCTGAAAGGTCAGGGCAAAGAGCGGAAACTACATGAGGGGACTTGCTACGTTACTGTGCCACGTCCTCAGGGTCTTTAATAGCCTTAAGGGCGAAGGCTTAAACGCAAGCATGAGCTTAATATGCTTGAAATACAAAAGAAACCAGACGATTCAGCAAAAATTCATTTTCTGAATCCTGCCAACATCCTCGTGGGACTAATTACGGAAAAAAATAGGAAGTGGCGTCCCCAACGGGATTCGAACCCGTGTTGCCGGCTTGAAAGGCCGGCGTCCTAGGCCAGGCTAGACGATGGGGACGCAATATTTCAGGATAGGTATTTGGCCTTTTATGAACAATACTGAAGCGATGGACCCGACATTCTATCAATGAGGAAAACACGAGTCAAACCAAGAAGTTATTCTCAACCATTTAGATGCCATCAGCTAACAGAACAATACGTGGCTTAGTCGGTACTATTGTCTCCTCGCATTCGTGAAACCTTTCAGACCATGGCTCATCAATCGGTAAAAAAAACCACCACAATATTTGACAACCACTTAAACCGTAAAGATGGTGAGGGAGTGGGCCTGTAAGCCGGATTCTGTACTGGATGAAACGAGTTTCATCCAATGGTGACCATTTCTCTGGAACCTAGGTTACCCTAGGCTTCAAGCAACCTACCCGAGAACCTCGACCGGGCCGGTCTCTCTCCCGATCCGGGAAGGAATCGCTTCCTTCGGCAAACCGGGAATCGTCCCCCTATTTGGTTTTGCTCCAGGTGACGCTTACCCTGCCACCTGTGTCACCACAGGCGCGGTGGGCTCTTACCCCACCATTTCACCCTTACCTGGCAAAAACCGAAGAATTTGCCATTGGCGGTATATTTTCTGTGGCGCTGGTGTCGGATCGCTCCGCCTGGGCGTTACCCAGCACCTTGCCCTTTGGAGTCCGGACTTTCCTCTCACGGAAAATTCCGTGAGCGGCCACCCGGCCCACTCGCACCATCTATAGCTAGTTATCGTAGGTTGAGAAAAGGATGAAAGCAAGAGACGTGGCGCATATAGAAATAGCTATTCAGTCGTTTCTTCATCAAGATGCCGAGCCAGATAGAGAATGCGGTGGCAATAGGAACAATCCATGAGTTCATCACCACGCTTCACCTCCGCGACCAGTTGAGGAGGAAGCTGAAGCTGACACCCCCCACACGCTCCTTCACGAAGCTGGGCAACAGCATACCCTTTCCTCAATGTTTTTAATCGGTTGTATCGAACCAGCAGTGGCTTGTCCACCAGTACGGAGAGTGTTGTTTGCTGACGGTTTAAATCGGTTAACTCATTCTCCAAATTGGCAAAATGCGTTTCCAGTCTGGCCTTTTCGGTATCAAAAACTTTCTGGGCTTCGGTGCTTTGCTCTTCAAGCTCCTTGATGGCCTGCTCGTTCTGTTCCACCCGCTCCATCATTTCCAGCACATTCTCCTCAATCGAATCTTTTTTCTTTCGAGCTAACTCTATTTCGAAGAGATGCGCCTGGTATTCTTTGTTCGTTTTTAATTCAGAAAGCCGATTTCTGATTTTCTGAAGTTGCTCTTCTTGAGTAGCGAGTTCCCGTTCCGAACTTCGTCGTTGTTTGACGAGAGATTCACCGGTATTTTTAAGGACTTGCAGTCGGGTGAGAATATCTTGAAGCGGAGATTCAGCGAACTTGAGAAGCTCTGGTGCCTTCCGCAATTGGTCTTGAATCTGAAAAATTCGAAGATCAAATTTTTGAAGATTAATCAGGTATTGCAACTGCAAATTCACAGAGTCCTCAATATCCTAAATCACGTTTACCCACCCGGTCATTCAAGTCCGGCCCTCGCTCATGGTGGGCCCACCAGGACTTGAACCTGGGACCAACTGATTATGAGTCAGCCGCTCTAACCAACTGAGCTATGGGCCCGAGATCATAAAGCCGCACACACTCTTTTACCATAAATGGTGCTCAGGAAAAACTACCCCTACGAATTTTATTCCATCAGAGGGTCCAAACTCATGGAGAAGCTGTTAATAGGGACTTTTTCTGGCGTAGCACATTGGACTCCGCGACCAAAGCATCGACCAAGTCCTGGCGTCCTTCCCGTTGCGCAACCTTGAGTTGACTAATCACCTCATCCATAAGACGTTGGATCTGTTTTTCCTTTAAAACACGGAGACATCCGACGACATGAACAAACACTTCCTCACAATAATATTCCGCCACACTCAACCGGGAAATGACCGGCTCATAAGCCGGATCCCCACTGAATTCCGCATGCAGGGCATCAAGGTTCACATTCCCTTCTTCATCCGTATGCTGAAAAGCCTTGCGAAGAATATGGCGATACAGTGGGACAGTAAACGCATCCTCATCGAGTTGACGAATCTGATTCGATTCCAGTCGTCCTTGAAGTAATAACACAATAAGATCCCGTTCCTCCGGCTTGCCTTGAGGAATGGCCAGATTCGTGACAGCTTGTTCCTGTCGCTTAACAGACGGGGCGGCATTCATCGGCCGGGAAAGCGTCGGAAGGCGTTTACTGAGTAAGTCCGGTCGAATACCCAATCGTTCCGAGACCACTTTCAGATATTCTTCTTTTTCTATGGGATTTTTGGTCTTTTGAAGAATCGCAAGTATTTCATCCGCCCGCTTGACTCGATCTTGAATGGAATGCATTTTGGCTTTGTTCAAGACCGACATGATGGCAAAATCCAACAACGTTGCGGCCTTCCCCTCCAACTCACGAAACGCCGACACCCCGTTTTTCCGAATAAATGTGTCAGGGTCTTCGCCAGCCGGAAGCAGCAGCACCCGGACTTCAATGCCGGAATTCATGAACAAATCAAGCGTCCGTAACGCCGCGCCGATGCCTGCGGCATCTCCATCAAAAACAAGCATGACCGACGGGGCCAAGCGGCGTAAAATCTGGACATGATCAGCGGTTAACGCCGTCCCTAATGGTGCCACGGCATTTTCAATCCCGTTTTGGTGAAGAACGATGACATCAAAATACCCTTCTACCAAATAAAACCTTCCGGAAGCGGTGGCTGATTGTCTGGCCTTGTCCATTCCATAGAGGGATCGCCCCTTAAAGAACAAGTCGGTTTCGGGTGAATTCAGATACTTGGGAGAGGCCCCATCTTCCAGGATCCGCCCACCAAATCCCAATACTTGTCCACGCGGATCAGTAATGGGAAACATCACCCGGCCACGAAATCGATCATACGTGGATACCCTGGTGCCGTCCTCAGACTCTTTCCGCGCCAGCAATCCAGCCTGAACCAGTTCTTCAGGCTTAACGGATTGCTGTTCCAGCCATTTGGAAAGGCCATTCCATCCTTCCGGAACGAATCCCAACTGGAATGTGCTCCAGGTTTCCCTGGCAATCCCCCGTCGATCCAAATAATCTCGAGCCACCTTCCCTTCAGGAGTTTCCAGAAGATTGCGGTGATACCAGGATGCTGCCAATTGATACACATGAAAATACCGCTCACGAGATAAGCCTGAAGAGGGCTTCGCCCCTGATTCCCGACGCTCAGGCAGAGCCACTCCTGTCCGTTGGCTTAACTCACGCAGAGCCTCCATGAAATCCATGCCCTCTTGTTTCATCAAAAAGGTAAAGGCATCTCCTCCGACACTGCAGCCAAAACAATAAAACATTTGTCGAACGGGGTTGACCGAAAATGAGGGGGTTTTTTCTGAATGAAAGGGGCACAGCCCTTTAAAGTTTTGCCCCGCCTTGGAAAGACTTACGTAGGTGGAAATGAGATCAATAATATCAATGCGATCTCGAATTTGCTGAAGAATCTCTGGAGGGACCCCTCGTTTTTCGCCAGTCATCTCACTTCTCACCACAAACTGTGTTAGGGACACATCACGAATTTCATTCCCTTGGGATACCAAATATTATCGGAGCGCTTTTTCCCCGGCAAGCCGGCATTAACCCGGAGGCCACGAAAATGTCCGCCCACCCATGACGTGAAAGTGCAAATGAAAGACACTCTGCCCGGCTCCAGGTCCGGTATTCGCAACGACCCGATATCCGCTACCGGAAATTTCCCGCTGTCTGGCCATCTTGGCACAGACGACCATCAAGTGGCCCAATAAGGCAGCATCCGTCTCTTTCGTATCATCCAAAGACACCACATGCCGCTTGGGAATCACCAACATATGCACCTGCGCTTGAGGATTGATATCGTTAAACACGAACGTGTGCTCATCCTCATACAGCGTGTCAGCGGGAATGGCCCCCTTCACGATTTGACAAAAAAGACAATCACCCATGAGTAGGGTCTCCTTCCGGCTGTCGAATTCCTGATTTGCCAAATCGCTTGCCAAGCTCTTGATAAATCTCTTCAGGAGGAATGGAAAAATGCCCGAGCATGATGAGGGTATGAAACCACAAATCAGCCATTTCATAAATAATTTCTTCCCGATCGCCATTTTTTCCGGCGAGCAGGACTTCGCCGGCTTCTTCCACCACCTTTTTCAAAATACGATCGAGGCCTCCTCCCATTAATTTCGACACATAGGAATCAGGACTCGGGTTGGTTTTCCGATCGTCGACCATTTCATACAGGCGTCGAGTAATTCCACCCCAAGCCGTACCGGACAAGATGGCGGCTTTCTCTTCAGAAGTCGAAGAAGGCATGGGAGAAAAAAAACATGAACGGTTTCCGGTATGACACGTCGGTCCAAGGGGTTGGGCTTTCACCAAGATCGTATCCCGATCACAATCCACAAACATTTCCTTCACGAGTAACTCATGGCCGGACGTCTCGCCTTTTTTCCATAACCGTTTTCGGGATCGACTCCAGAAATGAACCCGTTGGGATTCACACGTCGCTTCCCATGCTTGTTGGTTCATAAACCCCACCATCAACACCGTCCCATCCAACCAGTCCTGCACCACACAGGGGAGCAATCCTTGTTCATCAAACTGCAATGGGCTCATCGAAGAGACTTCGCTCATGGGTGGTTATGAAATTGAAACCGGGACGGTTCCCAGGCGAACAGGGATACCCTGTTGAGCCAAATAGGATTTGGCTTGCCCGATTGAATACGTTTGATAATGAAAAATCGATGCCGCCAGCACCGCATCGGCCTTCCCCACATGGAACGCCTCATACAGGTGCTGAAGGGTGCCAGCCCCTCCGGAAGCAATGACGGGAATGGAGACGGACTCGGAAATAGCCTCAGTTAAAGCTAAATCATAGCCGTCCTGTTGTCCATCCCGATCCATGCTGGTCAGAAGAATTTCCCCGGCTCCATAGTCCCTCATCCGCTTCCCCCACTCAATGACATCCAGGCCGGTCGAGTTCCGCCCTCCGTGGGTAAAGACTTCCCAACCGGGTTCACCTCCTTCACACGTGGTCGCCCGTTTCGCATCAATCGCCACGACGATACATTGCGATCCAAAACGATTGGCAGCAGCTTTCACGAATTCCGGGTGCTCCACAGCAGCCGTATTAATGCTGACTTTGTCCGCACCCGCCTCTAATAATCGGCGAATATCCTCAATTGTCCGGATCCCTCCCCCAACCGTGAGAGGCATAAACACCTGCTCCGCCGTCCGAATCACCACATCTAAAATCGTATCCCGCTTTTCATGTGAAGCGGTAATATCCAAAAAACACAGCTCGTCCGCACCTTCACGATCATACACCTGCGCCACGTGAACCGGATCTCCCGCATCACGCAAATTCACAAACGAGACCCCTTTCACGACTCGCCCGTCTTTGACATCCAGGCAGGGAATAATTCTCTTCGTCAGCATGATGTTCGAGACGCTTCTGCAGAGGCCACCATTTCAAGAGCCGCTTTCAAATCCAAGGTCCCTTCATACAAGGCCTTTCCAATAATGATTCCGGAAATCTTGCTTCCAAGGTTCTGAATGGTCTGTACATCCTTCAGTACCGTCACTCCACCAGAGGCAATAACGGGAAACGGCGAGATAGCCACTGCATCCCGTAGAGCTGAAATATTTGGCCCTGCCAACATGCCGTCCCGAGAAATATCCGTAAAGACCATGCCTCCCAAAGGTAAATCCTTTACCGACTCAAAGACCTGTTGTGGGGTCAGACTGGACACGGTTTTCCATCCATGCACCGCAACTAAACCCTGCTTGACGTCAATCCCGATCAACACTTTAGAAGGAAACTCTTTCGCGGCTGCCGCCAAGAACTCAGCATCCTGTAAGGCCGCTGTTCCAATCACCACCCGGTCAACCCCACAGGACAAGTAGGCACGAATTGTTGACGTGTTTCTGATGCCCCCACCGACCTGCAGGGGGATCGCCAACCGTTTGGTGATGGCTTCGATGTGAGACAGATGCTGAGGTGTTCCGGTCACCGCCCCGTCTAAATCCACCACATGAAGGTAGCGGGCACCAAGACCCTGCCAATGTTCCGCCATCGCCACGGGGTCATCGGAATACCTGGTCACCTGATCCATCTCGCCCTGTCGCAACCGGACACATTTCCCGTCCTTCAGATCAATTGCAGGAATCAGTAGCATTAGTCAGAGCCCTCTCTCAAAGACCGAGCAGGGCCAGGATCGGCCAAACCGACCGGAAAGGCCTTCATCACTTTTTGTACCCCCAATTCGGAAAGTTTCTCGGCAGTCACAAACCCTCCACCTTTTTCAAAAAACCCTACCACATCCTGGTTAAGAGGTTTTTGTTCTTCAAAATATTCCCCTGTCCACAAGATGGTTCCATCCGAAGGCCTCACGAGATACACTTCAAAGCCCACCGCCGCAGGGTTAGCCCCAAGGCTACTCCCTTCGCGTTCCCGGTATGTGCTAACGAGCCCCGTCAGGACTCCATCAACCTTTAATTGCGTCCCAACCTCCTGGGCCATGACCGAAAATGACCGCTCACCTTCCTGGCTTCCCCTGCCTAACACGGCGGAGGACTCCTCTGGGCCAATCACCCGTAAAGAAGGCCGGTTGGCCAACACAGAAACTACCTGTGTCGTAATTCGATGTGCAGCCGTGGCAGGCACCACAAAACGAACTTTTCTGGAATCTGCTCCATTCCCTTGATCAGTTCCCGGCAACCGAAATTGTGTACGGATTTCTTCCGGATCCCTCACGCCTCCACGTATCGAGCTACTCCCCAATTGAGGCGTTTTGATCGTCTGAAAAGGAAGGATGGCGAGACTGGTTATACGGGAGGGATCAAATTCAGGAGAAGCCTGAACCTGAACTTTTGAGGGAACACAGCCCACACCGAAACACCACCACCCGATCAGGCTGATGACTAGAAACCTGGCAGGCAACGGTGTTGACCGTCCATTGATCGCAAGACACAATCCCCTCATTGCCAATCCCCGAAATTCTTCAGAACCTGCAGTCCAACGGCCTGACTTTTTTCGGGATGCCATTGGGTCGCAAAGATATTGTCTTTCCAGACACTACTTGCAAAGGGAATTCCATATTCGGTTTCGGTACTGACGAGGGCACCATCAGCCGGTTCAACATAGTAGGAATGCACAAAGTACACATAGGAGTCCGAGGGAATGCCACGTAAGGGCGGAGCGGCCCTGTTGACCTGAACCGTATTCCAGCCCATATGAGGAATCTTGAACGACACTTCCTCACCATCGGACGGACGGGGAATCGCTTTCACCTTTCCTGCAAGGATCCCAAGTCCTTTATGACACCCAAATTCTTCACTTTCCGAAAACAATAATTGATAGCCTAAACAAATGCCGAGAAATGGTTTTCCCGAGGAAATAGAACGATGAATGACGTCCGTCAGTTCAAAGCGAACCAGGTTGTCCATGCAATCCCCAAACGCGCCCACACCCGGTAACACCACATGACTGGCCTGATCAATTACGCGAGGGTCTCGAGTTACGACCGCTTCATGCCCCACACATTCAAACCCTTTCTGCACGCTCCGGAGGTTTCCCATCCCATAATCAATAATGGCAATCATCTTTCGGTCGCTTCCTTCTCTGCCGATCCACTCATTGTCGCCATTTATAACGATCCTTTAGTGGAGAGGACTCCCTGGAGCCTTTCTTCTCGTTTTACGGCCTGGTCCAAGGCTTTGGCAAAGGCTTTAAAAATTGCCTCCATTATGTGATGAGGATTTCTTCCGTAAGGGACATTCACATGAAGATTTAACCCTCCCTGACTCACAAAAGCCTGAAAAAAATCTTCAAACAGCCCCAAATCAAACGTCTTAATATACCTCGCAGGAAGCGCCACATTGTACACAAGGTACGGCCGGCCACTCAGATCGACCGTCACCTGAGCCAACGTTTCATCCAACGGCACCGCTGCCCACCCGAACCTTGCAATACTCTCTTTCGTGCCAAGAGCCTTGGTGAGGACTTGCCCCATGACAATGCCCACATCTTCAATCGTGTGATGGTCATCAATCTCGATATCCCCTTTCGCTTCCACCATCAGATCAAAAAATCCATGTTTACCGAATAAATTCAACATGTGATCTAAAAAGGGAATTGAGGTCTTAATCTGATTATTGCCACTCCCGTCGAGGCCCCATTGGACTCGAATAGCCGTTTCTGCGGTTTTTCGTTCCTGAGAAGCCGTTCTGGGAACAAGATGTTGGTTCATGTCCATCGACTCTCCATTGATCGCCCATGTGCATCCAGGCCTTCCAGCTTAGACAGCCGCATCACTGAAGCATTGGCTTTGCGCAACGCGGCTTGCGAATAGGTCACCACGTTACTGGTTTTCATGTACTCATCCACACCCAAACACGAAAAAAATCTGGCACTGCCCCCGGTTGGAAGGACATGATTTGGCCCTGCCACATAATCCGCCACTGCAGGAGGGGTATAGCGCCCAACAAAAATGGCACCCGCATGACGAATACGGGACACATAGTCTCCCGCCCGATCCACATTTAATGATAAATGCTCAGGCGCAATCCGGTTAGCTAATTCAAAGGCATCATCAAATGTTCGCACAACAAAAGCCAGGGCATGGTTTTGAATTGATCGGGTCGCAATCGCCTGGCGTCCCAACTGTGCGAGTTGGCTGGTCACTTCCGTCACAACCCGTCTGGCCAGAGTCAGAGAAGTCGTCACCAGATAGACACAGGCTTCCTCATCATGCTCAGCCTCACAAAGAAGATCGGCCGCAACATGAAGCGGATTACTGGCGGAATCGGCAATGACCAGCAACTCACTCGGCCCCGCAATCATATCAATGTCGACTTGGCCATAGACTAGACGTTTTGCCGTGGCCACATACAAATTCCCTGGACCCACAATTTTATCCACGGGCCGGATTGTCGAGGTACCAAAGGCCAAGGCCCCAATGGCTTGGGCTCCACCGACCCGATAGATTTCATCCACTCCTGCCACATCCGCCGCCACCAATAAGGCGGGATGGATAATGCCGGTCGGGGTCGGCGTACACATGACGACTCGCTTCACACCAGCCACCTTCGCGGGAATGGCATTCATCAGCACCGATGATGGATACAGTGCTTTTCCGCCTGGAACATACACACCGACGGCATCTAACGACGTGATCCGTTGCCCTAGTTGAATTCCCTCTTTACGATAGACCCAGGATGCCCTTCGTTGTCGACGATGAAAGGTCCGAATACGATTCGCAGCATATTTCAAGGCTTTAGTATCTGAAGACGGAAGTTCGGCATACGCACGTTCGACGTCTTTCGGCGTCACACGAAGACCGTCAGGACTAATTCGGACGTGATCGAATTTGTAGGTCAATCGCTGGAGGGCCTGGTCGCCCTCTTGCCGAACAGCCTCCAAAATTGTCCTGACGACTTTTTCAACTTTGGTATTTTGTTGAGCTCCCCGCTGACATACGCGATCCACCGCCTGCGAAAACCCTTGGTCCTTGTGGGAAACAATTTTCATACGTGGACCTTTTTGGAGCGAGAACGGGAAAGAATTTTCTTCACCCGAGCAATCAGTTCTGTAATCACGGCATGTTTCATTTTCAAGCTCGCCCGGTTCACAATCAATCGGGCGGATGACCAGGCGATGACCTCTTCCTCTACCAGATTATTGGCTTTCAAGGTGCTTCCGGTCTCCACAAGGTCCACAATCCGATCAGCCAACCCGACCAATGGGGCCAACTCGATCGACCCATAGAGCTTAATCAATTCCACAGGCAACCCTTGTTGGTTAAAATAACGTTCGGTGATCGTGGGATATTTTGTGGCTACCCGAAGCTTGGAAGACATCCGTTGTCCAAGCTGTGGCCCGTTCGGCCTGGCGACCACCAGCCGACAGACACCCAAGTTCAAGTCAACCGGTTCATAGACATCCGGGCTCTGCTCCAACAAGACATCTTTTCCAACCACTCCTAAATCGGCGGCGCCATATTCAACATAAGTCGGCACATCGCTGGGGCGAACAATTAAGACCCGGTGCCCGTGCTCAGAGAATTCCAAAATTAATCGACGGTCATCCGCTCGCACATGATATCCCGTATAGCCTGCCTGCCGGAACAATTCAAGAGTCGGATCAAGAAGTTTACCCTTGGAAAGGGCAATGGTAATCACGTCACTCATGCCACCTCGCGAACCCGCTCAATCTTCGCACCCAGGGCCTGAAATTTTTCTTCCAGCCGCTCATAGCCACGGTCTAAATGATAGACTCGAGACACAGTCGTTTCGCCATCAGCGGCCAATCCAGCCAATACCAATCCTGCGCTGGCGCGCAAATCCGAGGCCATGACGGGTGCACCGGTGAGCAACGGCACACCTTTAACCACGGCATGTGGCCCATCAATCTCAATCGACGCGCCCATCCGGTGAAGTTCCGGGACATGCAGAAATCGCCCTTCAAAAATGGTTTCAGAAATCACGCTCACTCCCTCTGCCACCGACATCAACGCCATCATTTGGGCCTGGAGATCGGTCGGGAAGCCGGGATAGGGGAGAGTTTTCATCTCCACCGCTTTGAGCGGACCGGAACGGCAGATTCGTACGCCGTCATGGCATTCGGTTAATTCAGCACCCATTTCCTGTATTTTTTTCAGGACGCTGCCTAAGTGATCCGTCATACACCCCTTCACCATGACATCACCTCCGGTAATGGCTCCGGCCATCAAATAGGTGCCGGCTTCAACTCGATCGGGGATCACCCAATGCCCTGCCCCATGAAGTTCTTTTACCCCTTCAATCGTAATGGTGTCCGTGCCCATCCCATGAATTTTGGCGCCCCGCTTGGTAAGGAATGCGCAGAGATCCGTGATTTCCGGTTCCCGCGCAACATTATGCAAACTCGTGGTCCCTTCCGCCAGACAAGCCGCCATGATCAGGTTTTCCGTTCCCGTGACAGTCGGGAAATCCAGGTCAATTCTTGCCCCTTTGAGACGACAGGCTTTCGCATGGATATATCCATGCTCCACCTGAATTTCAGCCCCCATCATCTCTAATCCTTTAAGGTGAAGATTGACCGGTCTGGTGCCGATCGCACATCCGCCAGGCAGAGAAACCTTGGCTTCTCCCAGCCGCGCGAGTAAAGGGCCTAGGGCTAAAATCGAGGCTCGCATCGTTTTGACCAAATCATACGGCGCTTCAATCGATTGCACCTGAGCCGCATCCAGTCTGATTCTGTCGCCTTCCTCTTGAACCCTCACTCCCAACAAGGCCAGTAATTTCCCCATCGTCATCACATCACGAACGCGTGGAACATGGTCGATCACGCATTCCCCACCCCCTAACAACGTCGCTGCTAAAATGGGCAAGGCGGCATTCTTGGCTCCGCCGATTTCGACGGCCCCCTTTAATGGCAATCCTCCCGTGATTCGAATTTGATCCATTTACAATATTCCGTGTCTACACAAGACGCTGTTGCACGCACACCACTCGTGGAATGCCTTGGGAATCCGGCCGGACCTTTACCGTCTTAAACGCATTCGTGAGTGAAGGATCCCGGCACAGAAGGTCAGCCTGGCCGACTCCCACTTCCATGAGGATAAACCCCTTTGAGGAGACAAGTCCCGGCGATTCATCCAATAACCGCCGGTACACATCGAGCCCATCCGGCCCTCCATCCAACGCCAGCCGTGGTTCAAAATCTTTGACATCCGGAGAAAGGTGTTCCCATTCCGCATGGGAGATATACGGCAGGTTAGCAATAATGGCGGTCACTTTACCTGCTAAATTTCTGGATAACAAGTGGGAAAGGAGGTCACCGGCCACCCACAGGATTCGTTGCGAAACCCCATGGCGAGCGGCATTTATCTGCGCAAGATGCAGCGCCGTGACTGACCTGTCTGATGCAATAATCATTGCGCCAGGAAGGTGGATCGCCAGACTGATCGCCAAACATCCGGAACCCGTCCCGACATCAAGAATCACCGGCCGCGCGTCACCACCCAGAAGCCCAAGAGCCTCCTCCACCAGCAATTCTGTCTCCGGTCTTGGAATGAGCACCCCTGGTTGTACGAGAAAATCCAACCCACAAAAATCTTGGGTTCCCAATACATATTGAAGTGGCTCATGTAACGCACGGCGCTGAAATAAGGCCACAGCCCGCTGACAAACATCCGCCTCTACGGGAGTATCTGGATTCGCATGCAGTTGCAGTCGCGTAATGCCAAGGGCATCCTCAAGAATCCACAGGGCTTCATGGCGGGCATTGGCAATCCCCGCTTGAGTCAGCGTCTCAACCGCACCACGATATAACTGGGAGTAGGAAGTGAAGGTGGGCATCTGAGCCTCAAAAAGCGCACATGCGTTGAACAGGTGAAGGAGAGGGATCGGGTGGTTACACGAAAGGCATCATTGGGCTTTGAGGCCCGCGATTAACCCATCAAGATCGCCTTCCATTACCCGATCCAATTTGTGCAACGTCAGCCCAATTCGATGGTCGGTCACGCGATTTTGTGGAAAATTATACGTGCGGATTTTCTCACTCCGCTCCCCTGTCCCGACTTGGGAACGGCGTTGTTCCGCAATGGAGGCTTCTTGTTTTTCTCGCTCGGCATCGCCAATTCGCGTCCGAAGGGTTCTCATGGCCTTTGTACGATTTTTTAGCTGTGATCGCTCGTCCTGACAAGTTACCACGACCCCCGTCGGGATATGAGTGATCCGGATCGCGGAATAGGTCGTATTGACACTCTGTCCACCAGCCCCTGATGAACAGTAGGTGTCAATCCGTAAATCCTTCGGATCAATGTGCACTTCCACTTCTTCAACCTCTGGCATCACCGCTACCGTGGCCGTGGACGTATGAATTCGTCCATTCGCCTCTGTCGTGGGAACCCGCTGCACTCGATGCACCCCACTTTCATACTTGAAATTCCCAAAGGCTCCCTTGCCTTCAACCAGCAATACCGCCTCTTTGACCCCTCCAAGACCCGTTTCCTGAAATTCCATCAATTCAACTCGTAACCCCTTTGCTTCGGCAAACTTCGTGTACATACGAAGAAGATCGCCAGCAAAAAGTGCCGCCTCACTCCCCCCAGTTCCAGCGCGAATTTCAATGAACGAATTTTTATTATCCCCTTCATCCGCCGGGCAAAGTAACTCAATGACCTGAGCCTCCATGGCTTCGCGTTGACTTTCCAGACTCTGCAATTCTTCGCCCGCCAAGCGACGCATGTCGGGATCCAATTGCAGATCTTCCGTCATCAGCCGAGCCTGAGCAATCTCCTCGACAACCCGTCTGTATCCACCGAATAACTGCGCAATGGGCTCAAGCTCCGCCCGCTCTTTATTGAGCGCAACCAGAAGGGTCGATTGAGACAGGATAGCCGGATCCGATAACTGATCGTTGAGGGTGTCATACTTATTCGCAATGGCCTCCCATTTGCTAAATAATCCGCCCTCTTTCAGCTCTGCTTTAGTAACTGCTGACATATACGTAGCTTAACAGGAAATCAGATTACCCAACAGGTCTCTTTCCTGAACAACCGTGACCGCCATCCTCATGCGAACATTTTCCTGTCAATGGTGGGATTATATCGAGGAACCCTTGTCAGCATTTTGGTGCACCCATGCTGAAAAACCCCGTCTTGTCGACCGCAGATGGAGAAATAAGGGCAGACAGGGCTCCTTCAATACCCTGCACGGACGTTATCCCCTCCAGGATTGTAAAGGCAGGACAATGGAGAAGAGGAAAAAGGCTTTATGCTTTGGCTTTGGGCTTCGTCAATTTGGCGTATTTTTTATTGAAACGTTCTACCCGTCCTTCAGCATCCACAATTTTTTGGGTGCCCGTGAAAAACGGATGACAACTGGAACAGATATCGACCTTCAAGTCTCCCACGGTCGTCCGAGTTTGATAGGTCATACCACATGCACAACTCACATTTGCAAATTCATAAGCCGGATGAATGCCCTTTTTCATACTACCTCCTTCAACGCCATCCCTCGATTCAAAATCTCAATCTTCAAAAGCCTCAACACGAGGCCCCTATTGTGAATTATCGATTCATAGATTGCAAGAACTCATTATTGCTCTTGGTTCCCCCGATTTTGTCCATGAGAAACTCCATCGCCTCCATGGTCCCGAGAGGACTTAATACCTTTCTAAGAATCCACATTTTGTTCAGGCGGTCGCGATCAACCAGTAACTCTTCTTTCCTCGTGCCGGATTGACTGATATCGATGGCAGGGAAGAGCCGTTTATCCGCCAAACGACGATCCAAATGCACTTCCATATTGCCCGTGCCCTTAAACTCTTCAAAAATGACATCGTCCATTCGACTTCCGGTATCAACCAATGCTGTGGCCAGAATCGTCAAACTTCCACCAAATTCGATATTTCTGGCGGCACCAAAAAACCGTTTAGGCCGTTGAAGGGCATTGGAATCCAAACCACCTGATAACACCTTTCCACTGGGAGGAGAAATCGTATTGTAAGCACGTGCCAATCGAGTCACACTATCTAATAGAATGACCACATCCCGTTTATGTTCAACCAACCTCTTGGCTTTTTCCATGACAATTTCTGCCACTTGGGCATGGCGCTGGGGCGGCTCATCAAACGTGGAGCTAATCACTTCGGCGGCCTTGACCTGGCGCTGCCAGTCAGTGACTTCTTCAGGTCGTTCATCGATCAGGAGAACAATTAAAACAATTTCCGGATGATTCGCAATAATGGAACGCGCCACAGCCTGTAAGAGCATGGTCTTTCCCGTCCGAGGAGCCGCCACGATTAATCCTCGTTGTCCTTTGCCAATTGGCGTCGTGAGCTCCATCACTCTGGTGCAATATTCTTCAGGATCAAATTCCAGGTTAATCCGTTCTTCAGGATAGAGCGGCGTGAGATTATCAAACAAAATTTTATCCCGCTGCACCTCAGGCTCGTCATAATTAATTTTTTCGACTTTCAAGAGCGCAAAATACCGTTCTCCGTCCTTCGGCGGACGAATCTGGCCTGAGACAATATCACCCGTTCGCAAATTAAATCGTCGAATTTGAGAAGGGGAAATATAAATATCATCGGGTCCTGGCAGGTAGTTGGAATCCGGTGCTCTGAGAAATCCAAATCCATCGGATAGAGTCTCTAGGACTCCCTCCCCGAATATGACTCCGTTCTTGTCGCTTTGCCCCTGAAGAATAGAGAAAATCAGCTCTTGCTTACGCAAATTTGGCGCACCATCTATTTTTAAGTCGCGCGCGATTTCATTTAATTCTCCAATGGACTTTTGCTTCAATTCGGCAAGATACATTAGGTTACTCCATTCATTGGCCGGAAGGGTTTTCTCGTGGGCTTAGCCTGTTACGAGGGGTGGAAAGAATACGAACATTCTCATAATGGTTGTGCGCTGCAAATTTTGGCGATCCCCGAAAAGGGAACCACTCCTGACTTAATTAAAATAAAAGATTTAGACCGCTGTTGTGTGTTTAGGAAGAATGTTTAGAGAAACTGAAGAACCACACTTGTCAAAACCACCCGTGTTGTCCTATCTACGATTTGAAATATTACGTGAAGTCCGAGAAGTTAATTGGCGGAAATGGATGTTGCTATCAATTGGGCAGGTCTTAAGTAATTATTTATCTCACTCTTGAATGTCTTGTCAATAGGTTCCTTTCGGAAGTTACGACAAGAAACTCAAATTTTTACCCGGACCACTTATGGAAAATTCACCATCTTCTCTCATGGTTGGCACCCTTCTTCTTATTATGGTAAACCATCATGATGGTAATTGAAAGTCAACAAGGAAGGGTCCTCTCCCATGTCTGATTCAGGTTTTCCCTTTTCCAGTGAACGGATTTTCACCCTCTCTGAAGCCAATGGATTGATCCCCGAGCTGGAACAATTTTGGGGCAACATTAAAGCGGGGCGACAAATACTTGTGGACACGAGGGAAGAAGTCAAAAAAGCAAGCGCAAAAGCGTCATTGGGCGGAGGAACCGTCGTGGGTGTCCAATATATCAAAGGGTTACAAGACATCAATGGCAGCCTGCATGCCATTCAAGAACTCGGGGTAGTGATCAAAGACGTCGAAATTGGATTATGTGATTTCCCGTTTCTCCTTAATGACCGCCTGGTATTTTTATGTTGGAAATCCGGAGAAGAACAGGTTCGCTGGTGGCACGACATCGACAGCGGATATGGAAACAGACAACCCATTGAAGACCAGAATCCATAGACCTGCCCCGCATTCGCCTATTCGTTTCAAGTCCATTATCCAGACCACCAGATCTTCTTCCGACGAAAAATAACCATACGATTGCCTTCTGAAAATGATGAAACCCTCATGGCCCTTGCCTTGTAAAGGGGAGGCAATTCATGCGGCTTCGGTAAAGAAACGAGGAAAAAGAATGAAATTCGTGATTCTAGGAAAAGATGGTCCCGAGGGGTCCCAAAAACGCCCACTTTATCGAGACGCCCACCTCAAACGGCTTGAAGCATGGGCACAACAAGGCAAAATTATTTTGGCTGGTCCTCTGACCGATAAAATGGGAAGCCTAATCGTCGTTGAGTCAGAATCACTCGAAGAAGTCCAAGAGTTTGCTAAGAATGACCCCTATACCCTTTTTGGTGTTTTTCAGGAAGTCACCGTTCACCCTTTTTTACAGGTATTTCCCACAGCGAATCATTCACCAAAACCAGGAAAATAGAGGAAGAATTCAGAAAAAACCTTGTAAAAACCCTGAGTAGCTACCTTTTGGCAGGCTCGGTCTTTTTCGAAACAAAATCCAATACTCGTTGCCATTCATCCGGACGCACTGGTTGAACCGAGAGCCTGGAACCTTTACGAAGAAGTTCCATGTTCCCTAGTCCTTTAATGGCTCGCAACTGATCCAAAGGCAAGGCCTGAGGAAACTTTTTCACGAACCGCACATCCACAAGAAACCAACGGGGTGATTCCAGGGTACTGCGCGGATCGAAATATCGGCTCCTTGAATCGAATGCAAATGAATCTGGATAAGCGGCCTTAACCACTTCAATGATTCCGACTATGGCTGGTGGGTCCGTATTGCTATGGTAAAAAAATCCTAAATCTCCAACATTCATGGATTTCAGGAAATTTCTAGCCTGGTAATTACGTACGCCTTCCCAACATGTGGTCTGCCGTGGAGATTTAACAAGATCATCAATGGAAAATGTTGTCGGCTCTGATTTGAACAACCAATACTGTGACATCATGTCTCACTCATGGTTTTGAAAACCACAAACACCCAATTGAATTAATACAAATACCATTGAGCAATTATAAAGTGTATATTTTTCCGAGTACAACCGACTCTTATCTGATGCATCTACCGTAGGATTGCTTAATATGTATGAAAAATGGTTCCAACAATGATTGATCAAATAATTCAGTATGCCGAAACTTGGGTTCCCCGTGAAATCTGGATCGGCATGATCACCTTTTCTTTCATTGCCTTTGTAGGAACCCTCATTGCAATCCCTGCCATATTAATTCGCCTTCCACCGGATTACTTCGATAATCATGGCCATCGCAAGTGGTTTGCCAATCATCATCCCATAATTCGCACCCTTGGGTTGATGGTGAAAAACGGCCTGGGACTCATTTTTCTGGTAGCTGGAATCGCCATGCTGGTTTTACCAGGACAAGGAATCCTCACAATGGTCCTGGGAATCTTGTTTCTGGATTTTCCAGGAAAACACCGGGTCGAACAAAAACTCATTCGGCAACCACAGATTCTCAACGCCATCAACTCCCTGCGAAAAAAAGCAGGCAAACTCCCGTTTGTGTTTCATGAAAAATCACCGACCTAATCACATGTCGACCTGAACACCTCTCCGTCGCCACCCGTTTACACCCTTTTCTCCCATTGCTAGGATGCCCCGCATGTCATTGTGGAATAAGATCGGATGGCTAGGAATCGCCGGACTTTGTGCCGTGGGATTCGGCCATGTGGTGGGCATTATCAATCCTCACGAAAAAGTTAACGGGTTGTGGCTCGTGGTCGCTGCCTCATGTTTTTATGTGTTGGCCTATCGGTTCTATGGCCGGTTTTTAGCGCAGCGAGTCATGAACCTGGATGACCGTCGCCGGACACCTGCGCACAGACTGGAAGACGGCACCAACTTTTATCCTGCCAACAAATACATTCTCTTCGGCCATCATTTTGCGGCCATCGCCGGAGCGGGCCCGTTACTCGGTCCGGTCTTGGCAGCACAATTTGGCTTTCTCCCGGGGTTTTTATGGATTGTCATCGGTGCGGTTCTGGCAGGCGCGGTCCAGGATTTTATTATTCTCGTGGCCTCCATGCGGCGAAATGGTCGTTCACTTCCGGAAATCGCCCATGCTGAATTGGGTCCCATTACCGGCCTGGCCACAGCCATTGCCGTGCTTTTCATCGTGGTCGTCGCCCTGGCCGGGTTAGGACTGGCTGTGGTGAACGCGCTTTACCACAATGCCTGGGGCACCTTTACCATCATCATGACCATTCCCATTGCCGTGTTCATGGGACTGTACCTTCAAAAGTTTCGCCAGGGGCAGGTGGGGGAAATGACCCTCATCGGATTAGGGCTGTTAGTGCTGGCCATTATCGTCGGCCGAACCGTGGCCCAATCAGATTGGGCAGAATGGTTCCTCTGGGATCGCACGACGCTCACCTGGAGTCTCGCGGCTTATGGGTTTCTTGCATCAGTCCTCCCCGTCTGGATTTTATTAGTCCCGCGAGATTATCTCTCAACATTTATGAAATTAGGTGTGATCGCCCTTTTGGCCGTCGGCGTCATTGTGCTCGCCCCCACCATTGAGATGCCTCGCACCACCATTTTTGTGGCCGGCAATGGACCAATCATTCCTGGAACCTTATTTCCTTTTCTCTTTATCACCATTGCCTGTGGGGCTATTTCAGGATTTCATTCCCTGGTCTCTTCAGGGACCACGCCCAAGCTGATTAGTCTGGAATCTCAGGCAATTGTCGGGTATGGCGCCATGCTCCTGGAAAGCTTTGTCGGCGTGATTGCACTCATTGCCGCCTGTCTCCTCATTCCCGGCGACTATCTCGCCATCAACACCAACCTGTCCGCTGAAACCCTGGAAACCATGGGATTTCCGACCGCCCACATTAAGGAACTCTCCGCGCTTGTTGAAGTCGATGTGTCTGGCCGTCCCGGAGGTGCCGTGTCCTTAGCTGTTGGCATGGCCTCGATTTTTTCCAGCTTGCCGGGAATGTCCGGGCTCATGGCTTACTGGTATCAATTCGCCCTCTTATTCGAAGCTCTGTTCATTTTGACCACGATTGATGCTGGCACCCGAGTCGCCCGATACCTGGTACAGGAATTAGGGGGACGGGTCTATGCTCCCCTCAAACAGATCAATTGGTGGCCCGGGGTATTGGGCGCCAGTCTGTTCGTCGTTGGAGCGTGGGGATATCTCATCGGCACCGGATCCATTGCGACCATCTGGCCCATGTTCGGGGCGGCCAATCAATTACTCGGCATGCTTGCGCTTTGTATTGCCACAACCGTCCTCATCAAGATGAACAAAACATCCTATCTGTGGGTGACGGTGATCCCGATGGTGTTTGTTGGGGTTATCACGCTGGCCGGATGCTATGAACTCCTGGTGATCTTTATCGGTCGGGCACTCTCAGCCGATGGGTCGCAAAGCCTGACCATGGCCATCAATGCCTCACTCGTGGGCCTGGTGGCCATACTCGCACTCATTGTCCTCACGGACAGCGCCAGAAAATGGTATGGCTATCTTGTGCACAAACAGCCATTGAACAGCACTGAAGTCATTGAAGGCGAAGGCATTCAACTTCCCGCAGGACGGTGCTGCTGAACCAGGGACCTGCAACAACAACGTGTAAGGAGGCTTATGGCAGACAACTATTCCTTCGACGTCATTTCCCGAATCGACATGCAGGAAATGAAAAATGTGGTAGATCAAACCGAAAAAGAAGTCGGGCAACGCTTTGATTTCAAAGGATCAAAAACCGAGCTCACGTTAAAAGAGAAAGATAAACAATTGGTAGTGATCTCCGATGATGACTACAAACTCAACGCGGTCTTGGATATCCTCAAAGGCAAATGCGTCAAACGCAATGTCTCGTTGAAAGGCCTGACGTATGGGAAAGTGGAAGAAGCGCTAGGGGGAACCGTCCGCCAAACCATTACCATTCAAAGCGGGCTTCCCGAAGAAAAAGCCAAAGCCATCACCAAATCGATCAAAGAAGCCAAATTCAAGGCTCAGGGACAAATTCAAGGGGAACAAGTCAGGGTGCAAAGCAAAAGCAAAGACGAACTGCAAGCGGTTATGAAGCATCTGAAAGAGCAGGACTTCGGACTCGATTTGGAATTCGAAAACTATCGGTAAAACCTGTCCGCGCTTTCTTCTCGATCTGACAAGCCGACCCCAAGAGATCAAGTGCCCGGTCCAGAGCATGTTGACCCGCTTGTGCCCTCAAAATGTCACGGGCGTCTATTGGGGAAGGACGATTTGACCCAATTGGCACATCCAATTGTTCCAAGCTGTCGGTTCCCCGCCCGACTGTCCAGAAGACCATGTGGAAATCCGATACCTGAAGAACTCCTACCTCAGCCAGCGATAAATTTTCTAAGACAGTTCCGCTCATTAGTGTCATCATCGTGGCTTGCCCAATTTTTTCAGGGCCGGCCTGCTCCCGACTTGAAAACACGACCACGATTTCATAGGGAACGTGTAAGCGTTGTCCTTGGACTTTCAGTTCTTCAGCAAGGTTAACCGGATTGGATAACGGTGGAACGACCACGATCTCATGAAAAGCACAATGCTGCTTGAGAAATTTTTCCGTGCGTCTGGTGAGAATTTCAAGATACTCAGAAATGATCGCCGGAGCGGCATTCTGTCCCGTGGCATCGGAAGACACCACCAACCCGATTCTTGACTGCTGTCTCCACTCATTATTCTGAAATGGATGCCCCCCGTCCGCAAAGGCATCTTCTCCGACAAGGTCAATCATCCGGGGTGTGGGACCTGCCCCACATCCCACCAGAATAGAAGTCACCAGACAAATGAACCCTATTCTGAGAAGGATCATCGTGATCAGGAATTCGCCTGGTTCTTTTTCCATAAGATTTCTAAGTGCATCACGGCCTGGGCAATGGCATCCTGCCCGGAAACCCAGCGAAGAGTCTCATACTCCTCACTCTCTGAATTGGGGTAAATAGGTGGTTGATTCTGATACCTACGGACAACGGGATAGACATTAGATTCAAGCGGAACATTTAATCGTTCAAGGGAGGCCCAAGCTTGACCGTCCGTAGAGACCAACGATCGGCCGGTTTGGCCATCAAGCAAGGCTAATTCCACCCGGGCGTAATTTTCGGCACGATAGCCTGGGAGCCCCATACTTCGCAGCCCCCCACCTTGGTTGCCCTGCAACGGAAGATGGGCAAATACTTCCCACTCTGAACTGGACAACACCGCCAAGAGAAGGTAAGGAGCGTTCTGCTCCTTTGCCAATTGAATGAATTGGTCAACAGAGCCATTGGGCTTTGAATCCTCAGGATATACGACGGAAGTGATTTGAATCGGCACTTGTTTCTGAATTTCCGTTTTCAGATGTTCCCCGAGATTTTCCAGCGTCCCACGGCGAAGCACGGGAGCCGATTTTTCAAATCCCGAATCGTTCAGAACCACCAAGATACTAGTCACGCCTTCGGCTGGAATCGCCGTTTTTGTCACGACTCCTTCCTGAGCGGAGGATTGAGGGAGATAAGCCCCCAGACGCTTTGGTGTATTGTCTAACGAACAGCCAAAAGAAGAAACCGAACACAGCAACCCGACAATCAACCAGATGTGACGCCACATGGTGAAGCCTCCAACGGTTAAGGTAACATTTGTAATAACGATTAATTGTCTTCTCCCGGATCAGGAATCGTCAAGAACAAGAAAGTGAGAAACCCAATAGGTGTTGTTTCGAAGAACAACAAAGAGAGCGAGACGCAAGGCGGATTCCAGAATTCATCGTTCCCTCTCTGGATCATTTCTGTTATGCGGAGAGAAGTCCCTTGCCCACTGTCTCATTATCTCTCCGTCTTTCCCAAAGCCTGTTATCCGGAAATTATGTTCGGTGTTTCTTTTCAATTAAAACCCGTCTCGGATTTCAATCAACGGGAAAGACCGCCTACGAGCAAAATGCAGGATCTTGTTGCCATCTTTCAAGATCTTGGGGTAGGGTAGATCTGTGTGCCCAATCATAAATAAAATCTTTCATTACAGCCTATTAGCTGTTTTATTGTCCCTCCTTTTCGCCTGCGACAAAGTTTCCATTCCCCGTTTGACTTTCGACGATCATTCAGAACCAAGAATTCCTTTCCCGATTACCTATGCGTTTTCGCCCAACCTCGTGAACCATACTCAGACGGTGGATGCGTGCGGGTTGCCCTATACGATTCCGGTAGGTGAGATCATCACCAAAACCTTTCTCAAAGTCGGCCAAGATCGCTTCAATGGAGTCAGGGCGGAACCTCCGGTTGGTGATGCCCAAGGCGCTCCTCCCGATGGCTATCGCGTAATCGTAGATCTCAATCAATTTCTTTTTGATCCAGTAACCTTAATGGCGACAGAACCCCGGTACGAAGCCGATGTGGATCTGAAACTTCTTGTTGTCTATGAAGATCCGAAAGGCACCGCCCTGGCTCAAACTCCCTTGTCCTACCACGAGAAGGTCAGCATGTGGGTTCCCGCCCTCTCCAGCTCAGCCAGCTCATGCGCCACACAGCAAATTGATGGAACAGTGGAAGATGCCACCGAAGCCCTAGCCAAGGAAATGGTAAGCGTGATGCCTCGCTTGGGGCAGGTATTGTCCCCGGTTTCCACCAATCCATTCCCCAATGCCGGACCGTCAGGTACCACACCATCTTCTCCCCTTCCTATGCAGAATCCTGCCCAAACAGCCACGCCTCCCAAACCTGCCATAAGCCCTTCCGTCCAATTCCGAACCAAACTGGTCGATGCCAACCGAAATCTCATTTTGGAAGGAGGCGAGGCGGTGATCCTGTTAATCGAAACCACTAATGTCAGCGGATCAACGATTCCTTCTGCCTACGTGGAGCTGCGCGGCACACCCATACTAGTCGAAGCCTTCAAACGTGTGGCTCCTATTCCTATGCCGATCGGGGAATTGAAAGCCGGCGAGAAACGAACGGCTGAAATTCGAGGGCGCATCGGGGAAGTCAAGGAATCCCTAAAAGGAGAGCTGATCATCGGGATTATCCTATCCGAAGGCCTGCCACCCGGAACCCATACCATTCTGACTGAGATTCAACCAAGGTCTTCATTAAAAAGGCCTACCCGGTAAGATCCCTCCCGCCTATAAATAGAATTCCACTATAACGCAGAAGCTTATTGGGAAAGGTGGTGCAGAGATGAGGGAATTCTTTTGCATAAAAATCCTACACACACATGAGTATCGAAAAACCAGAGACTTCACCCCAGGGTCTGGATCAACGGCATTCGTCCCTAAAGATAGCCAGGGAGATGGCTGAATCCCAGCAACTGGCGAGACAACTGGCAACCCAAATGTTGTTCGCCGCCCGGCATACCATTTGGCAACTCAGCCGGAACGAAAATATCCCTGGCTTACGCTGGCGGGATCTGTCGAAGGGGATGAATTGGTCTGGCTAATACCCGGCCTAAGCTCAATGCTATTGCGCATCGCTTGAACACTCGAGGAGAACATGTCTGGACTGGGGGAGGCCCTTGGAGGTGTTTATACAACTGCGCCACCAAACAGTCGCTGCACTTGGAACTTGAATCCGCCGATTTAACTCCGAAATGAACGGAGGGATCATTGAAGAAAATCGAATTATTGTTAGCATAGGTGTATCGATTGAAGTCCTGGTGGTTGCCTGGATTTGGTATGAACACATCCGCTGAGAAAAACCGACCGAGGGTGCGTCGTAGTTGCGAGCTTCATAAAAGTAGAGTCTCATGCTTTCATCCAATTCCTTGCCCGTATTGGCGAATCTATTCCCGTAGAAAATGCAACCAAGTTTTTTCCTACTCCCCCCAGACATATATTTAAGAAAGATTAACCCAAGTATAAACCGAATCAGGGATGATGAATTCAGGCCTGAGATTCATGGGAAAAGCAGAAAAAAGGCCATCCGAAGCAAATAACCCCGCCAGAAAAAAGCCCGGCTGGATTAATCCAGCCGGGCTTTTCAGGATAACGGGGAGGGTTAAGTCCCCCTAAGATATGGATGATTAGAAGTTGATCCAGAGCTGGGTGTAGCCCCAGTTCTGATCGGCGGTGCCAAATCCATTCTTCTTCAAGTAATCGCCAGTAAAGAAGTGGCCGTAGCCCACTTGCCATCCCACTTTATTGTTTTGGAAGAACAAGGTGTACACCACGTCAATTTCACCACCGAGAGACTTCTCTTTATTGTTGGCAGGAGTGTTAAAGAAGGTGGCCTGAGAAGCCGTGTACCAGTTGTCCTTCTCGTTCGCCAATCGCATGATATGCCCGGCAATTTCGAAATGGCTTTCTGCAGTCGGACGCAATTGCAAATTTCCGCCATAGGTCAACATATTCTGCCAGGACATCAAGTCCATGTACCCGAAGTGAATGTGGTTCGTCGGGAACAATTGGCTGAACGTATGTCCACCATTCTTAGGATCGCTACCGGTCGCATAGTTGATTTCCGCTCCGATACGGGGTTGCATGGGAACCGGTAAGGTGATACCACCATCCAAATGCCCCGCCAACGCATTAATTCGCGTGTTACTGGGCTGTCCCGGGACTCCTAACTCTCCGAACTGCCAATACCCTTCACCGGTGGCATCAAACATTCCCTGCTTGAACGCGACACGACCACCGACCGTGCTTCGTTGTTGATTGGATTGCTGACCACCCACTGGGCCCGTGGCCGTTCCTCCAACAGATGTCCCCGGCCCACCAGTGGTCGAACCACCATCTTCATAAATATAGGCAGGCTCTATGGCTACCGAACCAAATTTCATCGGCATTCTCACAAATAAGATATCCCCATCACCCTTCGAGGCCTTGCCATTCGTGCATCCACCGGCATTCGGAACGCAGTTGCCTTCCGCCACGCGCAACCAACCCAATTCCACAGGGAATTGCGCATGGTTATACCGCATGGTCACCCCGTCAAATGCAAACCCGACGTTGTTCCAATCGAATGTACCGAAGATCCGATGATCGCCCCAGGCCAGTAACTGTCGACCGGCCTTCAATGTTAAATTCGGAAGCACGAAGTTTCTGACCATCATATATCCTTGACGGAGAAACAGATCGGTTGCGGTACTACCTGGATTACCTGCACCGGTTATATTTCCGGCGGGATTGTTGCCAGATGGGCTATCACTCCCCCAATTATTTGAAACCTGGGGCTGCAGGAAGAATACGACATCGGGAGAGACATCATAGTTGAATCCTAAGCGGATTAATTGACTGGAGAAAAATGCGTTGCTATCCCCATTGTTACTAAAATTTCCGTTTGTTCTGAACTCTGGTCTCACACGCATGTCACCGGAAAGTGTTAACTTGCTGGCATCGAATACGCCCTTAGGTGGATCAAATGCGGTGTAGGGCACTAAATCGGGAATGGCCCGCGGGATGGCCGCGACATCGGTGCTTTTGTCGGTCGCCGGAGTCGTCTTGGCGGCCAACCCTGGCGCTGCAGACATTGCCACAATCAACGCCGCTGCTGTCAACCTGGTAAAGGTTTGGTAAAAAGTCCTCATTGCACTCCTCCTGTTGGTGAAAAACCCCTGGACTCAAGCGCCAACATTCTGTACCCCAGATTTTTTTCAGAACTGTTGGACTCTCTCATCCGCTTCCTTCTTGACTGCGTAATATTTGCCGTCTCAAGCACTAGGATGCCTTCTGCAATCAAACAGTTCCCTATTCTAGGACTCCTCGATTTTGTTCCTGTTTGCCATTTAGATGCCAAGTCTCCTTATTTGTTGTAAATCATTAAAAAGCAATGTCTTTTACATAACTTTCTTCATGATTTTATTTCTTTGCCCTATCGCTTGAATGCTACGATAGTTGCAAAAGCACAACACGACAGAAGATAGCTGTAGACCCGCCCGCAGTACGTACGATGAACAGTCTGATGACCGTCCGGAAGGAATTCGTGATGACACGAGAGAAATTCTAATAGCTGCAATAATGCCTGAGTACCAACCAACGACTTAGCAATCAACTCCTTCATGGAGCCGCACCTAACCGGGCTATCCCATTTTAGACCCACCGGGCTCTGTGGCTTGTTCTGTCGCCCCTTTGATCTCTTCTTCGGCTTCTTTGATTGACGATTCTAAATCTTGTTCGACCGATTTGAATTCCTGCGTAATCATATTGATCTCCGGCTCAACAGATTGCCGAAGATCTTCAGTGGTTTCTTTAAACCCTTTGACCGCTTTCCCGATCTGCTTGCCAATTTCGGGTAATTCCTTGGGACCAAATAGCATGAACGCGATGACCAGGATGATCAAAACCTCCATCGCTCCTAAGCCAAACATCTTCCCACTCCTCTATGGTCTGCCCGCTAAATGTATACCTTGAGCGTTGATCAGGATTTGGTTCCTGTTGTCTGTCCCGTCGGTGGGCGGTCTTCACCGTATCAGTCTCACCCGAGAATTAACTCTGTTTGGATTGCGTAGATTCCGTTGGCTGCGGCACCCCTTGCGCCTGTGGCGGAGGGGGAACCTCTGCTGTCTGGTGTTGGCTCGGCAGTTGTTCAGGTTGGGGTGGTGGGACCTGTCCACCTTCGCCTTGCTCATTAGGCGTCACGTCCATGGCATCCGCTTCGGCCACAGACTTTTTAAAGCCCTTGATCGCTTTGCCCAAGCCCTCACCAAGCTGCGGTATTTTTCCTGCACCGAAAATAATGAGCACAATGATGAGGATGAGCATAAGCTCCATCCATCCAAACGATCCAAACACAGCAACCTCGTCTTATGGTAAATGAGTGTCTACGTTATTAGAAAAATCCGCCGCAGTATACACAACACATTTAAAAAAATCTACCTGATTGCAAATTTCCTGCATCCGCCATTATTTTTTTCCGATTGGGGATATGCCTTCACAGTATCCACTCCCGCGCGGACAGTCTTTTCAACCCCACCATCATTAACCGCGTTCTGCCTTCATCATTCCAACTCGACAAGAAGTTTCTGGCGGCAGTGAAAAATGATTAGGAACCGTTAGAGGAGAAAAACATGTGGGTGTAATCCACCGGTTGTGGTGGAAGTTGCAACATGTCTTTGATCCCTTCTGAATCGTATCCTAATTTTTGCAAATCGGGCATGGCCTTCCAAATTTCTGATTCCGTGAGATACGCGATGGTATCCGGCACACCATGTGGCGGTAATGAGCGCACCAGATTCTCTAATGCCGCGCGTTCCTGGGCCGGGGTACTTTCAGAAAGAGGAAAATCGATATGGCGTTGGTATGGGCTCACGTAGGTGCGGTTCAGTGCCTCCAGGGTACGAAGAATTAACGCCTCCACTTTCCAGTCCTGGCCTTCCGGCGGCGAAGGATGTGAGGCCAGCAGATCCATGACCGTGAGCACATTGGTCGACAAGCTCCGTCCCATAAAGTCGCGTTGCGATTCGATCATGCCGGTGCGAATATCCACATGTCTGGCCACGTCTAGCAGCAACTGAAAGTTCACCATAAAGCTGAATTGGCCACCCTGTACCGTATAACAGGGCTTTTCCGGGTCATTCAGCACACGAGGATCGACCGTCCCTGCATCAAAACTGCTAAATCCGATTGCATTCGGGGCCAACAATCGCTTGGCTTCCTTGATACTCTGACATGCCCCCACGTTGTAAGGCACGAGGACTTCTTCATCGATGTGCTTGAGAAAATCCGCGACCGTTCGGCGAAACGGAAAGGCTTTGGTCTCAATGGGGCGATATTCCCGCTCCCAGACAAGATCTTCGAGAAACGAGGGTAAGGCGTGAAGCGATTCGATGTCCTGCTGATCAAATGCCTCAACAAACTGCGTCCAATCAGGGAAATCCGCTAACCGCTTTTCGTTCAGATTGGGGCGAAGCTGCTCTTCATGAATTTCACCACCTTTTCGCAAAATGAGCTTCGTTGGCAACTCGCTCCACAATTCATTGCAAATGATCCGATCAATACTTCCATCCGGATAGGCAGACAGGTCCTCAATAGAAACAGGTTCAAACGTGACCCGGTCACGATGCTTGGCCAAATCCGGATTGGCTTTGGCCTGTTCCAACAAGACCGGCTCGCGCTCAATGCATCGATAGCTGATTCTTGGAAATATCCGTTGTTCTTGATCGAGTTCCTGAAGACGATCCAGGAAACAGGCTGCCAGATTTCCATTTCCGGCGCCCCATTCCATCACGATCAATGGTGCGGACGCTTGATCGGCTACTTGCGTCTTCGCTCGTTGTCCACACCGACGCCAATAGTCTTCGGCCAAGGCAAACCCCAACCGGAAATCTGCCGAGGCCACCGTTTGGTAATACTCTCGAACACGACTTCCCCTCAACCCGTAAAATATTCGATTAATGTGGGCTTGCCACATATCTACTGGTTGAAAATCTCCTACGAGTTGCGGCAATGCATCGGGATCAATACTTGATGAAGCACCCATAGTTCTAACCTATTATTCCTTAGACAGAATGAATGATAATGCCTGTGGCAACGAAGTAGATGAAAATGCGTAGAATCGCTCGGAATCTTAGCAAACACCTCCTGGTGCCGCAAGGCAAGAACGAAAGTCCTTGACTCGATGTCGCCATCAAAGGTAGAGAACGTGGACTCATCAGGGACAGCATAAAAAGAATGTTGGAAATTACGAATGTGGAGTCAGACAACCTCTACACCAGGACCAACATGATCCATCCTTTGCCCCTCATGCGGTGGACCTTCCTCTTGGGCACCGTGATCGCGATCGTTCACGTTTCAATGCCCGGCACCGCTTTTTGCGATGATCCTCCCCTCCCGGCCAACTCCCCATCCATGTTGCAGCCAAAAAACACACAACACGGGTTTTTCCAATACGATACTCCTCCCGATCATTTCTCAGATGGTCCGGCCCCTTATGATAGTTACTCGCAATCGCCGCTCCTTCCTTCATTGGATCAAAAACCCGCCGGCGTGTTTCTCAGTTTAGATTTCGCAGAAAGCTTCGAGGTCAAACCCACCACGCGTGGCGGCTATACACACATCCCCGTCAACCCTACCGAGAGGTTCTTGCCACACGTTCCCTCCGTGTACCTGGTGTTTTCTGTCCATGAACATTTGTCGTCCTATCAAATCATTGGCCGCCTGTTCTCTGAATCGGAAACCGTGATGGACTCTCCTCAATGGCTCGACGAAGACATCGTCGATCTTGCCACGGAAGACGAGAGCGGATTTTTAAAGTTTTTTCCACCAGACGGAATCTGGCAACCAGGCCGGTATCGCGTCGAAATCTTCGTGGGGTTCATTGCCAATGACGTCAGCAAAATGGGCACCATGCGATTTACAATTACTCCTCCCCCTTTGGCACCCCCCTCACCCTAAACGCACCCGTGTAGCCACAGGCCTTTCGCATCAGGCTATTTCTTGACTCAACTTCAGCCTTCTTGTAATGTATTCAGGAGTTTACCCTAAGCATATTTTTGGTCAATTCCAACCATCGCGTTGTCCGACCATACCTTGAACAATGAACATTCCAAGCGTTCATGCACAGGCAATTCCCTGATCTCTAACAATCCGCCAGGAGGCAATGGGTGTTAAAAAAGAGTGGGAGCTATTTACTCTTATTTATTTTTATTGGCGGACTGTTAGGCAGTATTTTAGGGGAAATTCTTCAGGTCGTGGCTCCTCAGGGAACCGTACAAAATGTTTTTGTTCAGGCGTTGAACTTGGGGTTAGATCCACCGGTAACCGTCAATTTGGTCTTGATAAAATTCACCCTCGGGTTCCTCCTGAAAATGAACCTCCTCACCGTCCTGGGTATGTTCCTCGGCGCCTACGTGTATAAACACATCTAGCAGGGAGTTAAGAAAGTCCGCCAGCAGCGTTCCCGGCCTTCGTTGGTCCTCCTTCGCCGAAGTAGCTACGCAGGCTGAAAGCGGCTTCATGTCTAGCGCTTCGCCGCGCAAGGGTCCAGGCAGGCTCTTTGTGGGACTCACGTACTCATTTCCACGCTCCACCCACCAAAGTGCCTGCGGCCTTCCCGTCGAAAGACCCAAGGGCAGGTGTAGAATTTTCGAATTAGATACCGACCTGGATCTGCTTTTGTCGGAGAACCCGAATGGTATCCCGTAACTGAGCGGCTCGTTCAAATTCCAAGGCCTTGGCTGCCGCCTTCATATCTTTCTCCAATGCCGTGATGCTCTGTTCCAAATCTTTCTCCCCTCCATAAGCCGCGATAGCTTCTGCCGCCACAGACACATCCACATAATCCGCCTCTGCCAATTGGTACTCCAAATCATGGATACGTTTAATGATCGTCTCAGGGGTAATTCCATGCTCAGCATTGTATGCCAATTGAATCGTTCGTCTACGTCCGGTTTCGTCTAACGTTCTACGCATCGAATCGGTGATCACATCTCCATAGAGAATCACGGTGCCATCGCGATGACGGGCAGCGCGGCCGGCCGTCTGCACCAGGGCACGATACCCCCGCAGGAACCCTTCCTTATCCGCATCCAACACCGCCACTAAACTGACCTCGGGCAAATCCAACCCTTCCCGCAAGAGATTAATACCGACCAGGACATCAAAGACACCACGGCGCAGATCCCGGATGATGTCCGCCCGCTCAAGCGTTTTGATATCCGAATGCAGATAGCGCACCTTTAATCCCTGATCGTGATAATACTCGGTAAGATCCTCCGCCATGCGCTTGGTCAGAGTCGTCACCAGGACCCGATGTCCCTTGGCCACTCGCAGCCGGATTTCCCCGAGCAACTGTTCGACCTGGCCCTTTGCAGGCTTTACCTCCATCACCGGATCAATCAGACCGGTGGGTCGAATGATTTGCTCAACCAGCGCCTTTCCTGCGTGCTTCAGTTCATACGGTCCCGGAGTCGCGGAGACATACACTACCTGATTCATGCATCCCTCAAACTCCGGAAATTTCAAGGGCCGGTTATCCATCGCCGAGGGCAAGCGAAACCCGTATTCGACCAAGGTGTTTTTGCGTGAACGGTCTCCTTCGTACATGCCCCCGAACTGTGGAATGGTGGCATGCGATTCATCCGCTATCAGCAAAAAGTCTTTGGGGAAATAATCCAACAGTGTCGGTGGCGGCTCACCCGGCGCCCGTCCGCTCAGGTGACGGGAATAGTTCTCAATCCCGTGGCAATACCCCATGGTTCTAATCATTTCCAGGTCAAATCTTGTCCGTTGTTCAATCCGTTGGGCTTCAAGCAATTGATTCGTCCGGCGAAAATAAGCAAGACGTTCCTCCAGCTCTGATTCAATGCCGGCAATGGCCTGTTCGTAGCGATCGGGCGCAATCACATAGTGGCTCTTGGGATAGATCGCGATTTTCGGAAGCTTCCGCAAGGCGTTGCCGGTCAACGGATCGATTTCATACAGGGCTTCCACTTCGTCGCCGAACAACTCCACCCGGACCGTATTCGAATCGGACGAAGCCGGATAAATCTCAATGACATCCCCCCGCGCCCGAAACATTCCACGCTGCAACTCCAGGTCATTCCGGGAATATTGAATGTCCACCAGCTTGGCCAGAATGCGCTCACGGCGAATCTCCATGCCGGGTTCCAGATACAACAACATATCGTGATAGACCTCAGGCGATCCGAGGCCATAAATACACGATACGGACGCCACAATAATAATGTCATTGCGTTGCAGGAGCGCCGTCGTGGCCGAATGGCGCATCTGGTCGATAGTGTCGTTAATAGCGGAATCTTTGGCGATATAGGTATCCGTGGTCGGAATATAGGCTTCCGGCTGATAATAGTCGTAATAGCTCACAAAATATTCGACCGCATTGTCGGGGAAATAGGATTTAAACTCTTGATAGAGCTGGGCAGCCAACGTCTTATTGTGGACAACGACCAATGTGGGTTTTTGCACGTTGACGATCACATTGGCCATGGTGAAGGTCTTCCCCGAACCCGTGACCCCCAACAACACTTGATGCTTAAGCCCTTGCTCTAACCCAGCAGTCAACGCGGCAATCGCATTCCCTTGATCACCTTTGGGTGTGTAGTCGGACTTGAGAGAAAAGGTATTGATTGCTTGCATCGTGGCAATGTATCACAAGGCAAACAGGAGGGGCAGGGAGGGATTCACACGAGGTGATTCACCAATCTCTCGACTCCCGCAGTTTTACGGGGCAAGTAAATTTAAATGAACTCAATTCCCAAAGGAAGGACTGCGAACCAGCGAGAGAAGTTCTTCATAGACATTCCGACGCTGCCCTATAAAGATCACGTCAATAGTCCGTTCGTCGTCATTGAGTCGATAAATTATTCGGTAGGACCGCATACGGTAGGACCGATAGCCAAAGAGTTCTTGCTGAAGAGAATGTCCTGTTAATGGTGCATCCTGAAGTGTTCGAATGGCACCCCGGATTTCTTGTTTCACATCAGGATGCAGTTTGCGAATGCGACCGGCAGCCTCTGGGGTATACCGAACACGATAGGGCGTCATTCACTCTCGCCGGCAAAGACGGATTCATGTGTCTCCCAACGACCGGATTGGGCTTGCTTAAGTGACTTCCGTAGGGGACGCATGGTCTTCTGATCACTTAAAATATCAAGGGTTTCCATCAATCCTTCGAAATGCTCCATGCTGAGAAGCACGGCCGTGGGCACCCCATCCCGCGTAATGCCCACCGTATCCTGGCGCTTCTGAAGTTGACGGATGAGATCAAGGAGCTGGGCCTTGGCTTGCGTCACTGACACATATTGATCCACATGCGGCATGAGAAATCCTCCCCTTCAAATGGTTCGATATCTAACCATTATACTGGTCATCCTAAAACCAGACAAGACAATCCGAAGACAATCGAACAATGGGGACAGCTCTTCGGAAGGTTGAATCCTTCCCTTTTTCGAATACTCCCCTCTGTTCACTTCGCTGAAACTTCAAAATTTCCCGGTCGATCATTCATCAACCGTCCATTCCGCCTGATCGGGAAGCACCGCTCTCTTCAAATGGAAAGCGAACAGGGTAGAAGTAAAGAAGGTTTGCGCGGCGACCGAGGAGTAATGCCGTGGATTCTCTTGACGCTTTTATGCTGATCAGTCCAGGATAATTCGAGACCACCGGGTGCCCCCAGCTTATATGAGAGGAGAACCTATGGCCACAACCACTATCGCGAAGTTTATGGGACATGACCATGACCGTCTGGATGAGATATTTAACGAGTTTCACAGAATCAAAAAGCAGGATGCTCAAAAAGCCCTGGCACTGTTTCAAGAATTGTTCAACGGACTGCACCGCCATATCACGTGGGAGGAGGAGATTCTTTTTCCGGTCTTTGAGGCTCAAGCGGACATGGTCAGAGAACATGGGCCGACGGAAGTCATGCGAAATGAACATCGGCAGATCAAGTACTTTCTGGAACAGATTCAGACAAAAGTCGCAGAAGGAGATCTTCGCACCGAGGAGGGGGAAGAAGGCTTGCTCCAGGTTCTCACCGCCCACAATGTGAAAGAGGAAAAAATCCTTTATCCCTGGATTGACAATTGTGTCAGCGACGAAGAGCGGGCTTCCCTGCTCGCCCGGATGGGAAATTGATTCCCGCGGCCGGTTCCCCTTCTGCCACCCACGTTCACGTGCTCCTTTTCAAAACAACCCGACAATGTCTCCCTTTGCGTCAATCCCGATCGATTGACCCGCCGGAACACGCGGCAAGCCGGGCATCGTCATCATATCCCCGGTAAGGACCACCACAAATCCTGCGCCCATGGCGAGGCGAACCTCGCGAACGGGAAGCGTAAATCCGGTTGGGGCTCCTTTTTTGGTGGGATCTGTGGAAAAGCTGTACTGCGTCTTCGCCATACAGATGGGGAAATGACCAAATCCGTGTTTTTCGAGTTCGGCAAAACGGGCGTGGACAGCCGGCGGAATCTCGACATCCTCAGCCCGATAAATCTCTCTGGCAATGATGCGCACTTTTTCTGCCAACGGAATCGTATCAGGATAGAGAACGCGAAAGTCGGCGGGTTCTTGTTCGATCACCTCACGAACCGTTTCGGCTAGGCACAGCGCACCGGCTCCACCCTCAGCCCAATGATTCGCCAGGGCCATTTTGACCCCAAGATCCGCACAAGCCTGTTCCACCAGTTCCAACTCCCGCTTGGTATCACTCGTGAATTGGTTGATGGCCACGACCGCCGGGACACCGAATTTTTTCACATTTTCCAAATGGCGCAATAAATTCGGCAACCCCTGCCGGAGGGCATCCAGATCTTCCTGTTCGAGTTCTTTTTCTTTCGCCCCGCCATGAAGTTTTAAAGCCTTGATCGTCCCGACCACCACGGCACATGCCGGCTTGAGGCCGGATCGTCGACATTTAATATTAAAAAACTTCTCGGCTCCGAGATCGGCGCCAAACCCTCCTTCGGTCACCACATAGTCCGCGAGGGTGAGAGCCGCCTTGGTCGCCACGACGGAACTACACCCATGGGCAATGTTCCCGAACGGTCCGCCATGCACCAGAGCCGGATTATGTTCCAAGGTCTGGACAAGGTTGGGATTGAGCGCCTCCTTGAGTAAAACCGTCATGGCACCCTCCGCCTGGATATCTTTCGCAAAGATCATCTCGTTGTTCACCGTCCGCCCCACTTTGATATTGCCCAAGCGCTGTTGAAGATCCTGGAGGTCCGTCGCCAAACAGAGAATGGCCATGACCTCTGAGGCCGCAGTGATGTCAAACCGTCCTTCCCTCGTAAATCCATTGGATTTTCCGCCAAGCCCTGTGACCACGGATCGCAGTGACCGATCATTCACATCCAGCACCCGCCCCCACGTGACCCGACGGGGATCAATCTGGGGTTTGTGCCCCCAATGCACATGATTGTCTACCAGAGCCGCCAACATATTGTGGGCAGACGTGATCGCATGGAAATCCCCCGTGAAATGCAAATTGATCTCAGTCATGGGAACCACTTGGGCATACCCTCCCCCACATCCACCGCCCTTCATCCCGAAGCAGGGACCCAGACTTGGCTCCCGAATTGCCGCAACCGCCCGTTCGCCGATCTTATTCAATCCATCCACCAGACCGATGAGCGTGGTGGTTTTGCCTTCTCCCGCCGTCGTTGGACTCATGGCGGTGACCAGAATGAGCTTGCTCTCCGGCTTGCTCGGAAATGGTGGGAGTGACGCTAAAGGAATTTTAGCCTTATACCGCCCGAACAATTCGATTTGACTCGCATCCAGTTGAAGTTTTTCCCAGGCGACTTCGGCGATGGATTGCAATGGTATGCGGTTGGCGACGTCGAGATTAATGGAAGAATGACTCATCAGGCTGACTCCTCAAATAAACGTGATGGGAATACGGTCTCAATATTTCATGCATTATGGCATACTCGAAGCGGACATCCGACCTTCTCCTGCCCTGGCGCCTTCTTGCATGAAACCATGACCTCGTATCGACATGCTGTGGTGCCAGCCCGGTGGATTGGCTCTGGAATTCCCGGACAACACAGGAAATACAACCGATCAATTCCCGGTAACTGCGATGGGATCTCGCACAGAGGAAAGAAGAAGGGATATCAGCTCAAGGACTATGACGGAGACTCCAGGTCTCGCTTGGTATTCTCCCTCAAGTTTTGTTAAGTAGAAGGCATGCGTAAACTTTTCATTACAGTCTTTCTTTTCACGTGGTTCACCCTGTGTGGCTGGTCCATCACCTTCGCCCAGGATTTTCAGGTAGGACAATCGGTGATGCTTGAAGCCATGAAGCCTATTGGAGTCCCTCTCCATCGCAACCCGTCACCGAGCTATTTGAAGCATGTTCCGTCGGGGACTTCGGCCACCATTGAACAGACCGCACAGAACGGCCAATGGCTCTACCTGCGGTTCCCTAACGATGACAAGGCCTGGATCCATAAAAAATATCTCAAAGCCGGTTCACCACAGTCGAGACCACCAGCCAATCCCAAAATTCCCCGGACTGCGGAGGGCGGCGAGCATGCCGTCTGGGCCAGCCGGGATCAGTGCGAGGCGGTCGTCAAGCAAGGCAATCGTATGGCTGCGGAATCTTCTTCCAAGATCCGGCTTGCCACATGGAATATACGATGGTTTCCCATCGGCCAGCCCACTGATCAAAGTGAGGATCATGCCGAGCCGACTGATCTCGAATGGCTGATCTGTGCGATCCGTTGGATGCAAATCGATATTCTCGCAGTCCAGGAAAGCTTAGCCACCCCGGAAGCTAACAAGGCCTGGAACACGATCATCACTTCGCTGAATCAACAGACCGGGGACACATGGCGGTGGTATCGCCAACCGTGCGGCCGGCCCGAGGACCATCATGTCGGTCTCTTGTGGAACGACACCCGCGTATCCTTGTCGCAATTTGAAAGCTTATGGCAATTCAATGCGAAAGCTCGATCGGCCACCCAAGCCTGCACCTTCGGATTACGCCCAGGGCAATATGCATGGGTGAAAGCCAGAGAACCCGAGGGAGTCGATTTTCATCTGATCGGGCTCCACTTAAAATCAGGTCCCACCGTATTTGCCGTGGAAGATCGGCATAACGCGTTGAACGGGATTGATGAAGCGATAGGTCCCCTCCTCGCTCGCGATCGGGATGTGGTCATACTCGGGGACTTCAATACGATGGGTGCAGGAGATTGGCAATCAAGGGACTCCGAACTGAAAAACTTGCGCCGGAAAGTTGCCAAGGAAAAACCCGGTTTTACTGACCTGACTTTACATCCGCAATGTTCCCACTATTTTCGCGGACGCGGAGGCTGGCTGGATCATGTGCTGGTTCCACAAGAGATGCAAGAAGTCACCGTCACCACAGTCCAGGTCACCGGCTATTGCGCCGTGGCAGGCTGTGAACGAATTCGAGGAAACTATCCGCTTGCCTACCGTCATCTCTCGGATCATTGCCCTGTGGTGTTGGAAATCGAGAATACAGATAAAGATTAAGCGGTGGGAGTGAAGGGGCAAATCGGCATCCACGGAGCACATGCCCCATACTTGCGCAACCTCACGCACAACAAGGCGTCATGGATTACTCCAAAACTTTCAGAATCCGCCGGGCCTCGGCCTCGACAAACACCCGTTTCACAAGAGGGTGCTTCACTTTAATATCCTTATCCAATGTGGCCACGCCGCGCTCCACCTCTTCGGACGTGACCCCGTCTCGAAAGTCCACACTCAGATTCACCAAAATAAAATTCGGCCCCATGTGCATGGTCAAGACTTCATTCACATGCTCAACGCCTGGGAGTTGTTTCGCCATGTCACGAATACTCTGAACCACTTCCTTATTGGCGCTTTCGCCAATCAACAATCCTTTCGTTTCATACGCAAGCCACATGGCGATCCCGGCCAAAATCAACCCGATGATACAGGTCGCGATGCCGTCAATATAGACAATACCGGTGACCTGTCCCAACCAGATACCGACAAAGGCCACAGCCAGACCCAGCACCGCCGCCGAATCCTCAAAGAGGACCATAAAGATCGTCGGATCTTTTCCCCGTTGAACCGCTTCCAAATACGACCACTTTCCCTTGGCACGGGAAAATTCACGGAATGCCATGTACCAGGCGGCACCCTCAAACAGGAGGGAGAGACTCAACACGATATAGTTGACCATGGGGTTGATAATCGGTTCGGGATACAGAATGTGCAACACACCCTCATACAAAGAGATCCCCGCGCCTAGCGCAAAGACCATAATGGCTACCGCAAAACTCCAAAAATAGATTTCCTTCCCATACCCGAACGGGTAGCGCTCATCAGCCGGACGTTTCGCACGATGGAGACCATAGAGCAAAAGACCCTGATTGCCCGTATCCACCAGGGAATGGATGCCCTCGGCCAACATCACCGAACTGCCCGTCATCGCCGAGGCCGCAAATTTGGTGATCGCAATAAGGCTATTGCCGATCAACGCCGCATAGATAACTTTTTTATTGGATGAGGCCATCAGACATGCAAGCTATTGGTGAAAATCTTCAACGTGAGAATTGGGAACTGTACCCGATATGCCAAATAAAAATCCGGTCTTTGGTCAAGTCGACGGATGAACATGACATGGACGTATTTTCAATTTCCCGACAAAAGGTCTGTACATCTGGGAATGCCCGGGAGCATCCATCGTTCTTCACGCATGCTTATCCCTTTGCCTTACCCACCGGCAGCTTGCTCAGACGATCGGTGATCGCATTTTTGACTGATGTGTGAATGGCCGCGGGAAATTCCACCGGCAATTCGCTTTCAATTGTTTCAATCGCCTTTGGAGCCGTATCAGCCATTTCCTCGATCGCCTCGCGTACAAGGTTTTTCGGGAGCCCTGCCGCTTCTCCGGTTTGAATAAAATGCCGCCAGAGTATTTCGTCAATTCGATAATGACAGCTCGTACCGACCGACATGGCCAGCTTCATCTGCTTGCGTTCGATCTGGTGCGCATCAAGACTCGGCTGAGCGGTCAGCACGTCATATAGCGGGGTCAGGTGAAAACTGCCACCGGGACTGAGAAAGATACTGAAATTCTTGGCATGCCCGTCCGTCGCGCCAATCATCCAGAACAGGATTTGGGCCTTCAGCACAATTTTCTGATCACCGGCCGGGGTATCACTCCCCTTCAGCAGATTGAGAATCTGCACCATTCCCGGCCCCCCGTGACTTTGATATTTCCGGGTGGGCGGTACCGACAGGGCCTGGCAACAATCCTCCTGCGGCAGTCGCAGCAGACGGTTGTCTTTCGTCCAGAGCCGGTCGAACCGCTCAATGACCAGGGCGCGCGTGCTCCCGAACATGGACATGTCGGCCCGTGCGACCGGCAACCCGAAGGCGGCAGCCAGTTGAAGGCAGTAAAATTCATTTTCGACGCTGTTCGAAAGATCGAGGCCGTTCGGTAACCGGCCAATCGGCTTTTTAAAGATATGAGTGGTCGGTGTCGTCCCCTGCGGTTTGTGCCATTGACCTTTATGACGGAGCAGCGCCGTCTTTTCCTGTGCCCCGGCAATCGATATCCGGAATGCATCATCATGGGTTAAACCTAATGGAGCCTGAGCCAGTCCGTTGAGCAGTGTTTCAATGGCGGCATCATTCAGTGCATTACCCCTCATGACGGCGGCATCGCCACTTTCGTGGCCAACATCATCGGCGCTCACAAACTGCAAAGCCCCGACACAGTCGCGGCCAATGGCCGCAAGCAGGCTATAGGCATCCGTCCCGGCAGCTCCCACTTTTTCCGCCACACGTCGGCGAAGCATGTCCGAGTCGGGCAACAGGTTTTCAAACACGGCAACCACGGGCTCTCCTCTAAATGCGTCCTCCCGCAAAGGGAGGGACAGAGAGATCGGGAGCGCATGTTCCCATTCCAACCAGCTGTGATCATACTGAAAACCGATGGCACCGCTCACAGCCTTATGAAGTTGACCGACAAGACGGTTATTCAGAAGCACATGAAGCGGCGGTCGGCGCGGACGGGGCATCAGAAAATATCCTCGATCTCGGCGGAGCCTCCTTTCGACCGTGGCACGATCCGGAACTCCAGATCGAGGGCGGCCAGGACCGCAAGAATCGTCTCCAGCTTCGCAGCCGGATTGCCCGTCTCGATCAGGGAAATCGTCTCCTGCCGCAGGCCGGTCTTCTCGCCAAGTTGACTCTGGCTTAGTCCGAGATTCTTGCGGGTCCGGCGAATCAGGTTGCCGATCTGTTTTGGATTGCGTGCGAGGTCGGTCATCATCACTTCCTTAACCATGATTATGCGACAAAACCGATAAACTTACAATATCGGAATTGGCGTATATTCAAATTTTATGTGACAAAGCCGATAAAAACAAATTATCGGAATCGACACATAAAGCTCATCCTGCCTTGGAATCGGGAAAGTGGGAAAACGCTGTTTTTAAAACCAGAGGCCTATCGTGAATGCAAATAATTTCCAAGCATTCCTGTCTTGGGGTTAAGCCAGTAGAGGTGGCATTGTCATATGATTTTTTTTGTCGTTTCTATTTCTCCCATGATCCGACGCCTGCTGCCCGGCCCTATGGTCGGACGCTCTCATCTCTGGCGGGCCTTGTTTGAGCCCTGCGAGTTGGTCCGCCCTCCTATGCCTTGCGTCCGATCAATCTGATGTGACCGGGCCGGGCGTCACTGGTTTTGAGTCCTTTTCCCGAAAGAAAAGGACTTCGGCTGCCGGGCCGAAACCCGGAAATTTCGTTTTTTTTGATCTAACAATGCGGAAGCTTATGGGAATAACTCTATAGACTGCTCTCCTCCCTTTTCCTTATTTCCTTCCGCTCCTAAGGCTATCCCTGCGCATTCTACCTTGCCATTCTCCCGGTGACTTTTAACACAATCAACCAGAGAACAACGGGTATGCCAATCCACACCAATTCACTGAGGAGCACTCGCATTCCCTCATGGGAAACAAAGGCCGAGATTCCAATTGGCGAGACGGATATAGGTCTCCAGGGAAAGAAATATCTGGTCGAGTCGAATGGTGCAAAAAAGGCAATGCCAAAACCACCATCGGTCAGGGCATCCAGGAACCCATGGGACAGGGTGACGAGAAAGAAATACACGGCAAACAGCCAATACCGCCTGGTTCCATACCGGATGGTGGGGGCAGCCAACCTGGGCACCACCAATCCCAGCAGCATCGCAAACGCAATGGAATGTGTCAGGCCACGATGCCCCAACATATGCTCATACGGAATCCCGAACATCAATCCCAGCACATCCGCATCCGGCAAGAGACAACAGGCCATGGTGAACCACCAAAACCGAGAGGTGTGGAATTGGGAGGAAAGACTTTTGCCCATGGCAAACGCTACTGCGACATGTGCAAATGCTGAGGCCATTACCTTCTCCTTCTCTTCACGCTCTTGCTATCATAAAGCCCATTGATATTTAGAATAGAACATTCATGTCGCTCTTTCGTGTAAGTCTCACCCAATCAATTGGCAGTGGCCACCAGTGTTCGGCAATGTATCGACGCCTGCCGACTGGCCCTCAAAGAGGGACGCCCTTATCTCCCGGCGGGCCTTGTGTGAGCCCTGCGAATTGGACCGCCCTTCCCATAGTCGGCGTTCTTTCTCTATGAATTAAGCCAGACGGGGCGTCAATGGTTTTGGGTCCTTTTGCCGAAACAAAAGGGCCTCGCCTGCCGGGGCGAAACCCGGCAACACGGAAAATCACATTCACACCTGAGTTGTAAAAACTAACACGAGGAAAAACTAACACGAGGCCTTCTCCTCACGACGCGTTTTTACTGGTAAACTCCAAGTTGGATCTCAGATACAAGCCGTCAAGCTCTAAGACCAGAACCAATACTCGTCCACTCCATATGTTCAGAAGAACCCATCTCCGATTCCGATCTGCCAGCCGTTTCTCCTCTCTCCCCACCCCGGGACTTTTCCGCTTATGGGCTTTTCTCATACTTCTCGGGCTGGCACTGCCTGTCTTTTCAGGATGTGCGCCAAATACTGTAGAGCACTCTGACCCGGCGGCAGCCAGCCCGCTATCTTCACCTATAAACGTTGGGGAACCTGGCGGGACATTTCACCGTACCTCGCAGTATCTCACGATGCGGGACGGGGTCAAGCTTGCGGTGGATGTCTATCTCCCCGCCGACCTGAAGTCAGGGCACACCATTCCTACCCTCTTACACCAAACCCGGTATTGGCGGGCAATCGAATATCGATGGCTGGTCTCCGCCTTCAAAGATGACGGTCCACGGGGGCTCATCGGGTCTTATGCCAAACGATTCCTTCAACAGGGCTATGCGTGGGTCGATGTAGATGTTCGTGGGTCCGGGGCGTCATTCGGGAATAGACCGATCGCCTATTCCCCTGAGGAAATCAAAGACGGCGCAGAAATTGTGGACTGGATCATCGCCCAACCCTGGTCGAACGGAAAGGTCGGGGCCATGGGTATTTCCTACAGTGGCGGGACCGCTGAAATGTTACTCATCAATCAGCATCCGGCCGTCAAAGCGATTGCCCCGATGTACTCAGGCTTCGATCTCTATTCCGAAATTATCTTTCCAGGTGGCATCCACCTCAACTGGTTTACCAAAACCTGGAGTGCGATTACTCATCGTCTTGACCACAATCGCCTACCCCACGGTGGCGTCATCGCGAATCTCTTTGTTCGTGGAGTACGACCGGTGGATGGCGATAAAAACCTTGACCTCCTATCACTCGCCCTGCAGGACCACGAGACCAATTGGAGTCCATACCGGGAAGCCTCGGAAATTGTCTTTCGAGATGACCCTCCACCATCGGGACAGGCCGCCAACATCGACGCGCTCAGCACGCAAACCTATGCCGACGACATTGCCAAATCAGGCGCAGCCATCTACAGCTACAGCGGATGGTTCGACGGGGGATATCAACTGGCCGCCATCAAACGGTACCTCCACCACCAACAACCGTCCCACCGGCTCATAGTCGGGCCATGGGACCACGGAGGCAAACGCCGGATCAGTCCCTACGCGCTGGGACCCGCGCCATTCGATCATGCGGCCGAACTGCTGAAATTTTTCGATGTCCATCTGAAAAACGTGGACACCGGCCACCCGCATGATCCACCGATCCGCTACTACACCATGGGCGAAGAACAATGGAAAACATCGACTCGCTGGCCGCCTGAGTCCACTCCGACGTCAATGTATTTCCAACAAGAAGGCGGACTCTCGATGAATGCTCCACCAGCAGCAAACAATCCCGATCGATACCAGGTGGATCTCACCACGGGAACCGGCAAGCATTCCCGGTGGAACACTCTGGTGGGTATTTCTCTGAACAATCCCTACCCCGATCGGAAGGAACGAGATCAAGATTTGTTGCTCTATACGTCTGAGCCCCTTTCAGAGGCCCTCGAAGTCACAGGGCATCCCGTAGCTACCGTCTACCTCTCTGCCACCACCCAAGACACAAACCTCTTTGTCTATCTGGAAGATGTCACACCAGAAGGGGACGTGCACTACGTCACCGAAGGCGAGTTGCGCGCCATCCATCGACGATGGCACCCAAGCGACACCATCTTCACCTCCGCAGGTCCACTTCCCGTTCACACATTTCGCCGTGCCGATGCCGCTCCACTCATTCCAGGTGAAGTAGCGCCACTGCTGGTCGAGTTACTTCCCACGTCCTATCAATTCAACAAAGGGCACCGCATTCGCATCGCCCTAGCAGGAGCCGACAACGATCATTTCCAAAACCTGGATGGACCGGCACCCACATGGGAAGTCTGGCACACACCCGATCGACCCTCACACATTGAACTGCCGGTGGTTCGTTGAAAATTCCCAACCCTAACAGGCTGTTGGAAAAGTGTAATCGAGAAAAGTTGTCATCTTGAGTGAAACGAAAGATCTGAGCCCAGCCAAACTCGCATTCGCGTTTTAAATCGTCGAGAATCCCTCTTGGGTGTTGCCCGTAAATTGTGTTGGCGGGTGCACACATTCACGGTGTGTACGCACTCTCATGTCCTCGTGATGTTCTGTGTTGCCGGGTTTCGCCCCGGCAGGCGAGGCCCTTTTGTTTCGGCAAAAGGGCCCAAAACCATTGACGCCCCGTCTGGCCTTAGGAGAGCGAGTGGACGCCAGTCTTAAGAGGGCGGTCCAACTCGCAGGGCTCAAACAAGGCCCGCCCACTGGGGAGAGCGTCCCTTCCTTGGGCCAGACGGCAGGCGTCGGAGCAGAGGTGAAAAAGATCAATGCCGATCAACCAGACCTGATTGAAAGCCTGCAAGATGCCGGTGAGGCCGAAGAATACTTGAACGCGGTGCTGGAGGAGGGCGATTCCGAATTGTTCCTGCTGGGGTTAAGGAATGTGGCCGAAGGTCAAGGCGGTGTGGCCCAACTCGCCGAAAAGGCCAAGGTCAACCGCGAAAGCTTGTACAAGATCCTCTCCGAACAGGGCAATCCTGAACTTAAAAGCCTCGATGCACTCCTCCACGCATTGGGATTCCGCCTCGCCGTCACGGCAAACCGCTAGGCTTGACTCATTAACCGCGCAAAGATCGCCACGCTCCACGACAAAATTTCTAGACATTGGTTCGAGAAATCTGCCCTCAAGCTTCTATTCGAGTTCCTTACCTTGTCGGATCAATTCAAACAGGGTCATTTCATCCGCATCGCCCTGCGGGAGCCGGCTACGATCATTTCCAAAACCTGGATGGCCCGGCACCCATATGGGAAGTCTGGCTCACACCCAATCGGCCCTCCCATGTTGAATTGCCGATTATTGTTCGTTAAGACCCCCCAACGGCCTTAGTGAATCGATGAGCTAAGAAATTATGCTTTTCTGAGAATTTCGCGCGATCGGCGTTGAAATCGAACAATATCTTCTTTCGCACCAAGTTTTTCAGCGATTTTCAGGCGCAATCCCAACCATTGTGCATTGTCGATGGTGAGTTGTGGTGAGGTAAACCCATCAAGAACGATAGCTGCATGGGAGGCATCGTCCATTTCTAAGTCGATGGCAGCTAGTTCCATTCCATTAATCCAAGTGATCCGGTTGTTTTCCCCCATAACTCGTCGAAACCCATTCAAGCTCTTTTGATAAAGCTCTCGTGCAGGAGAAAGCTCCCCTTGTGCTTGAAGCATGTTGGCGAGATTACTCATGGCAGTGAGGGTACTGGGATGCTCCGCCCCAAAGACGCGTTGACTCAGTTCTAAGGCCTCCCGTTGGAGCGCGCTAGCTTCAGCATACTTACTCTGCGCCAACTGCGTCATTGCGAGATTATTCATGGCGATGAGGGAGTCGGGATGTCCGTCCCCGAGGACGGACTTTCTCAGCTCCAAGACCTGTCGTTGGAGCGCGATAGCCTCGGCATACTCGCCTTGGTCGGACAGCGTCAACGCGAGATTGTTTATGGCTGTGAGGGTACGGGGATGCTCAGGCCCGAGGACACGCTGGCTCAATTCTATGGCTTGTCGTTGGAGCGTGATAGCCTCGGCATACTCGCCTTGGTCGGACAGCGTCTTCGCGAAGTTAACCATGGCTGTGAGAGTAAAGGGATGCTCAGGCCCGAGGACGCGCTGGCACAATTCAAAGACCTGCCGTTGGAGTGTGATAGCCTCGATATACTCGCCTTGGCGATACAGCGTCAACGCCAGATTGCCCATGGCCGTGAGGGTATTGGGATGCTCCACTCCGAGGAGGCCCTGGCTCGACTCTAAGACCTGCCGTTGGAGTGCGATAGCCTCGATATACTCGCCTTGGCGAGACAGCATCATGGCGAGATTGTTTATGGCCGTAAGGGTGTCGAAATGCTCCGGCCCGAGAAGGCTCTGGCTCAACTCCAAGGCCTGTCGTTGAAGCGCGATAGCCTCGGCATAGTCGCCTTGGTCGGACAGCGTCAACGCCAGATTGCCCATGGCCGTGAGAGCAAAGGGGTCCTCCGCCCCAAGGAGGCCCTGGCTCGACTCTAAAACCTGCCGTTGGAGCGCGACTGCCTCGGCATACTTGCCTTGGCGAGACAGCATCATGGCGAGATTGCCCATGGCCGTGAGGGTGTCGAAATGCTCCGGCCCGAGAAGGCCCTGGCTCAATTCCAAGGACTGTCGTTGGAGCGCGACTGCCTCGGCATACTCGCCTCGGTCGGTCAGTGTCAGCGCGAGATTGTTCATGGCGGTAAGGGTACGGGGATCCTCCGCCCCAAGGACGCGCTGACTAAGCTCTAAGACCTGCCGTTGGACCGCGCCAGCCTCGGCATATTGTCCTTGGCGGGACAGCCTAATTGCGAGATTTCCCATGGCCGAGAGGGTATCAGGGTGTTCGTTCCCCAGCGTTTCCTGATTTAAACTGACAAGTTGTTGTAGGGCGAGTTGCTCCATATCTTGCCACCCAGCTTTATTTGCCAATTGAATTATTGTCACAAGCCAGATCCGTCTTTGGCTCCAAATTGCCTGCCAGCGAGATACAAGTTGCTCGAACTCCTTGATCCAGGCCTTGCGTTCGGATGTTCTCAAATCAGCAGGGGAAAGATTTTCGATCCATAGAGTCAGAAGTTGCATTGGTGCAGAGTTGGGAATGGTTGAGGCTACATCTTCACTGTATGAAGACATCGCTCTTTTTAGCCAGTTACTCGAAGAACTAAAATCCCCCTTATAGGCATAAGCAAGCGCCTGTACTAAGTTTGTATCAAAACGCAGGTCAGGTGACAGCAGAGATTGCTGGATCAGCACGGGGTACTCGGCATTTTCGATCACTCCGGAAAGCCGCTTGAACCATTCAAACCATCCTTCGTTGCTTTCCGGAATAGTGTCGACCCCTAAATCATGAAGCCATTCGGAGGCCTGCTGGGCTAGGAGTAGTTCCCCCGGACGCTCCCATGGCTGTGCTCCAGTCACGAGCCAGGGTAAAAACTGCTCGTAGCTTCCACGGAGGGATAAGCTGTCACCTGGTGCCGAGGTTTGGAAACACAAGCGTTCACCATACGAATAGTCTGCGCTGTGGGGTACTTGTATTACATCGAAGTATTCCGCTAGGCGGTGTGGGGCTTCTTTTCCGTCCATCCCAAGAGTGAACTCAAGCACTTCCTGGAAGAGGGGTTGATAGCCTTTCACTGTTCCAAATAATTTATTTTGGGAATCTCCCATCCTCCAGACATGCCTGAAGTGTTCTACCTGATTATCTACTCGAGAAGGAAGCGGATAGACCCGCAACTCGCGAGAGTCCGAGGCGCTCGAACGGTAATCCACGGCCTTTCGAACAAGATGCTCAATGCCGGTCAAACTTTGATTGTTCGGCGTGAATACCACCACCAGGACGTTCGGCAACAGCATAGTGCAAATGCCACTGGTATCGCTGAGGCCCGTGCGCGAATCCACGAATGTAAAACTGTATTCACGTGCCAACCGATCTGCCAAACAGCGGAACACCCCTGGTGCCTTTGCAAACAAGTCTTCCCAATTAAAGTGCGAAAGCCGCTGGGCATATGTGTCGTCGAATTGCCCTGCCATGATCAAGTTCAAGCCGGTGACCGTTGTCTGGATGGTAAATGGCGCCAAATCTAGATTACCGATGATTTCAGCTGTTGTCTCATCATCAAGCCGACGAATTTCGCTCAGCTCAGATTTCGGCAAATCTGACAAATTTCGATCAATTTCCAAGAGCAAAGCAGCGAAGAGTTCGAGTAGGCCTTGTTGGGGCGTGCCGGTTTCGTGTGAAGGGAGAAACGGCGCCAAATAGCGATGGAGTCCCGGTGCCTCAAGGTCAAAGTCGATAAGTAGTAACGGCTTCGCGTCTGTAGGTAAATTCTGAGCAATTAGACCTGCGCAATTCACGAGAGCCATAGTTCGTCCAGTCCCTCCTTTATAGGAATAGAAGGTCACGATATCGCCCCGGTCGGCCAAGCCAGTCCGCACCAACCAGTGACTACCAAATCCCGAGTTTGGATTCGGGCTAGAAATATTCATGGCACGGCACCCATATAAGGAAACGGGTCTGGTGGTGCAGGTTGAGTGCTTGGCATCACAAAATTCGCGCAGATGTTGGCAGCAACAAGTTTGATGTTACGACCGTCACGATGCAGCCAACACCAGTGGTTGTAGACCCGATCGGCAAGCTCTTCCACAATCTTTCGGTACTTATGCGTGCGTCTAACCTTTTCCGGTGAGGCACAGCAATCGAGGAAATCTCGAACATCATATGAATTTAATGCAGGCATCGGTATTTTATCTTTCAGCCGCAATCCTAAAAGCCAGTTGTTGGATCCCAGTTCACCAAGGGCATTAGTCCGTTCGATGATCAGTGCCTCCATACCTTTAAACTCGCTAATGCAGCCTTGACTGCCATTAAAGTAATTGGGAGCGCAAACGGCAATCATCATCGCACTATCGCACAATTCGCGTTGGATCCAGAGAGTCCAGTCGTCACCTCTCCGACGATGTTCACAGCGGTCGTACTTGAAGACCGACAAATTTTTGTCGATGGCTGCAAGCTGTTCGGTAAACTCGTTGTAAAAGTGGTTTGCGAACTGGCTATCCTTACCATTGCCTTTTGGGAAACTGATGAAACACGCGTGTTCGATCGACATAATATGTAGATTCCTGCGTCTCTAAATCGGCATAAATATCCCAAAATTAATGCGAAATACAGAATGAGGATCAGGCATTGAAATCATAATAAAATGAATAACAATTGGGTCAGGAGGTTCTTGACAGGAAGATTAGAATAAAATGCGAAAAAAGGCTACCGCGATTTCAGAATAGATTTAAATCTAAAGAAGTTACTTTGTGGAAGTGTCTTCGACCCTTACCTACCGCACCGCGAGTAGAGGGACCGACCAGGCCCTCTCCCCTTTGTATCGGTTATAGTAAACTTATGGGGTTGAAGCCCAAACGACCGACTTCCAAACAACCTCACCCACGAACGAGGCGCAAGCGGGGGCTCACATTTACTCTGCTCTGGGGTTTCGTGCGCCAGGGGTGGCGTGTGCTCCGCGCGGTCATGCGAGGGGTTCTGGCCTCCCATCCGATCGTTCGGGTGGTCGTGATTCCGACCCTCCTTTTTCTACTGTGGCTTGGCCTCAACTGGGCGTTTCATACGTTCCATAAACCCACCGAAATTTTCTTTCCCTTGGACCAATCCCTCAACAAGAGCCCGGTCCAGACCTGGAAAGAATACGAATCCCTCTTTCGGGAGCATGCGACCGCGGTCATCACACCTGAGTTTCTCGCCGCGCTGGCGCAGGTCGAGGGCGGGGGGAATCCTGTGGCACGGACCTACTGGCGGTGGCAACTGACCTGGAATCCTTTGGAGCTGTTCAAACCGGCCTCCAGCGCGGTTGGCATGTACCAGATTACCGACGGGACCTTCAGCGAGGCTAAGCGCTATTGCATTCACGACAACGTGGTGGTCGAGGACGGCCCTTGGCACGATTGGAAATCGTGCTGGTTCAACAGCCTCTATACCCGCATCCTGCCGAGCCATGCCATCGAGTTGACGGCGGCGCTGCTCGATCGCCAAGTCACTCAGACGTTAGGACCGAAGCGGATCGGCAAGGTCACGCTCCAGCGGAAGCAGGATCTGGCCGCCGTGATTCACCTCTGTGGAGCGGGAGCCGGCCGCGCCTATGCCGCACGCGGACTCAAGTTGACCCGGAATCAACGGTGCGGCGATCACGACGTGAGCAACTACCTGGCACGCATCAATGAGTTGAAGTTCGAGTTTTCCAAGCCGGCGGCAGGAGATAAAACAATCCGACAGGGGCGTTAAAATCCATTATGGGAGAACGATCTACACTTTACCAATCAGACATTGGCGGAAGATATGGGAAGGACACCCCATCCTCAAGCAAAGTCCACAACGGAGGATCGGTGCCCAGGTCGAAAATCTTACTGCTATGCTAGATCCTTCGTTCCACTTAGGATGACAATGTTGTCAGACCTTGGTCTATTGGTATCACACACTTGGCGGGGCTTTTGTTGCTGACCGACGCCTGCCGGATGGCCCAAGGGAGGGACGCTCTCATTCGTTGGCGGGCCTTGTTTGAGCCCTGCGAGTTGGACCGCCCTCTTAAGACTGGCGTCCGTTCGCTCTCCAAAGGCCAGACGGGGCGTCAATGGTTTTGGCCACTTTTCCCGAAAGAAAAGTGGCTCGGCTGCCGGGCCGAAACCCGGCATGTCTCATACAATCAACAAATTCAGGGTTAGTGAAATGTGAGTACAACCCTGAATGTTTGGCTTCGTGTAAAGCGGAAATGTATTGATTTTTTTAGGCACGCCCTCTTCATCATTCTGAACGTGCCCACACATCCCGTCGTTCGTTGATTCTGTGATTCGTTTTATTACCGGCAGGTTTTGAGTGATCATCCCGGGAATTCTACTCCTGCAAAGGGCAGGAGATTCTTAAGACCGGGAGATTCCTTCGTGTTTGCCACTTCCCATTCATGTGCCTTCCGTCGTATTCGTGCAATTAAACCAGCGATTTTTTAGCCTCACTGTTTTCCGCTACGACCACATGAGGGACGTCGGTTAAAGAGTCCGGCTGTCGATCCATGTGACGTTTCCTGATCTGCGTTTCACTTCTTCGTGCATATGCGCCGTACCGCCCTTTCCATCTCCCCCGCCTCCATCCCACAAACAGATGAAGTGCACCTTTTCCACGCCATACGCCAGCGCGGTGTAAAGCAGCCATAGATTGCACCGTTCATACGGATCGACACCTTCGGGTAGTGGGCCAAGGAGCTCGGGAGCGGAGCGGATTGCGGTCGTGAGCCTGGCCTTGGCCGCTAAATACCGATCGCGCCAGGTTTCGCCTCTACAGATGACGGATTTCTGGATGAACTCCGGCTCATTGAACGGCTGCAGCCACTGCATCGTCACATTGCGGTGCTGACAGGCCTCGGTGAACAGGAGATCGCCGCCACAGGCGCCTTGCGTGAGCGCAAGATCATCAGGGCCTGCACTCAGCTCGTCTAGGACAGCACAGATTTTCTGTGCCGCCACGGCTTCTTTCTCTCTTGGGAAACGCGGAGGCTGTCCTCCCGGGGCATCGATCATGTGCCCGCTAAAGAGCAAAACCTGCCGAGGCTGCCACTGATCTTCAGGCTCCACAATCGGGTGTCTTGCAGAGTCAAGATTTGCTTTACCCATGTTTGTCTGATCTACCTTGTCCTGTGCGATTGCCTCTGGATCGGATTTGCTAAGAGACCCGTCAGTGCGAGAAGCCCCTCAGGGAAATATGTCATTGTTGGACTTGCTGTTGCGCTTGGTTGTTTCCCCTTAGGAAGGATTGTGGTTTAATCAAGAATATCCCATCGCGAATGGTCAACAGGACCGCTGAGACCCGCGGCTCGGCATGCACCACTCTATTGAGTTCTTGAATGGCCGCCGTATTGGTATCCGGAGCAGGATGTGTCAGCACATCTCCATTCCACAAAACATTATCAATGAGAATGACGCCATGATCCGATATTAACTCTAATGCCTGACGAAAATAATTCACATAGTTGGCTTTGTCGGCATCGATGAAGATCAGGTCAAATGTTCCAGTCAATGTCGCCATCGTTTCCAAGGCGGGACCGAGGCGAAGATGAATCTTCGTCCCATGAGTGCTTTGAGCCCAATACTGCTTGGCCATAGCCGTGGACTCAGGGTCGATATCACACGTGATGACCATCCCATCATCCGGAAGACATTCCGCCATACAGAGGGCGCTGTACCCGGTAAAGGTGCCGATTTCCAACACCCGCCTGGCTCTCACACTCAACGCCATGACCTTTAAAAACGCGCCTTCCAATGGCCCGACCACCATCTGAGGGCAGTCCATATTCCGATACGTTTCCTCCCGAAGTCGCCGACACACCTCCGATTCCGGCAAGGAGTGTGCTTCGGCATAGGCTTCAATGTGCGGCAGCACCAAGGATTTCATGTTGTTCCCCCTTGCAGTTAATCATCGCCTTACTATGTTCTTCCATCCCACACATTGTCCTTTGCCCTGCTGTCCTCCCGCAACCCATCCCGACTATCATCTTAATTTTTTCTCTCATTGGTTCGGTAGTCTTTGTGTGTCTGAGCAAACGGTCACAGCCTCCCACCATTCGGCATTTCTATTCACTCATCGGCGAAGGCTTCTTGCCAATTTCTTGAGAGCTGCCTTACAGTGGTCCGGTTATCCGCTGAACTTTTTACCACTCTTTGAGGAAACTGCTCATGTCCGCTGACGCTGCTCTTGATCCCCTGAAACAGACCTTGCGACAGATCCATCACCTGCATGATGCCGCAGCCGTGCTCTCCTGGGATCAGGAAACTTATATGCCCTCTGGTGGCGGAGCGGTTCGAGCGGAACAACTGGCCACCCTTCAAACCCTAGCCCATGACCAATTTGTTTCGACTGAGATGGAATCCCGGCTTGGAACCTTTGTGGATCTTTCAACCGGCGCGGTTCACACACAGTATGCATCCGCCTTGGATGAACCCTCACACGCCCTCCTTCGCGAGACCTGGCGGGACTTTTCCCGTGCGAAAAAATTGCCGTCGGCGTTCGTCAACCAACTTGAGCGGGAATGCTCATTAGCTCAACAAGTGTGGGCGGAAGCCAGGAAGACAAATGACTTCCAACGGTTTCTCCCGAATTTGCAACGGGTCGTGAAACTCAAGCAACAAGAGGCAGAATACCTGGGATACACGGATTCTCCTTACAATGCATTACTGGACACCTATGAACCGGGTTCGACCGTGGCGCAATTACGACCACTTTTTGCCATACTGCGGACGGAGCTGATCCGTCTGCTTGACCTCATTCGACAGTCCCCGGTTCAACCCGACACCCAACTCCTGACACAATCGTATGGACATACACCACAGATGGACTTTGGAAAGCTCGTGCTCAAGCACATGGGCTACGATTTTCAACGCGGACGCCTGGATTTGTCCGAGCATCCCTTTACGACGGCCTTCCATCCCACCGATGTGCGGGTCACCACGCGCGTTTTCGAAACGGATCTCCCCTCCTGTCTCTTTAGTTGTATTCACGAAGGCGGGCATGGCCTATATGAACAAGGGTTACCGCCCAAATACTATGGCACACCATTAGGCGAAGCCGTTTCCCTGGGTATTCATGAAAGCCAATCCCGTTTGTGGGAAAATTGCGTGGGACGCTCCCGCGCGTTTTGGCAATATTTTTACCCGAAACTTCAAGAGGTTTTTCTAGCACAGTTGGGAGAGGCCAGTGCGGAAGATTTTTACCTGGCGATTAACCGAGTGGCCCCGTCGTTTATCCGGGTCGAAGCCGATGAACTGACGTACAATCTGCACATTATGGTGCGATTTGAAATTGAGCTGGATATCATTGAAGGCCGCTTGCACGTTGACGACCTGCCGGAAATCTGGAACGCCAAAATTCAGGAATATTTGGGAATCGTTCCGTCCTCCGATGCGGAGGGCGTGCTGCAAGACGTGCACTGGTCCTTTGGAGCGTTTGGCTATTTTCCCACGTACACGCTTGGGAATCTGTATGCGGCCATGCTCTTTCGGCAGGCACAAACGGATCTTCCAGACCTCGACCAGAGCATCAGTCAAGGCAACCTGCTTCCTTTGAAAAGCTGGCTGAATGACCGGGTGCATCGTTGGGGACGACAGTATACGGCAGCCGACTTAATCACACGCGTGACAGGGCAAGCCCTGACACCTGAACCCTTTATTCAAGACCTCAGACAGAAATTCGGCACCTTGTATCAATTTCCGACAACACCCCCTGCCTCCAACGCTGAATAATCCATCAGATTTTATCGGCGTTTTGAATTTCCGAGGCAACCTTTTCGACAGGTTGCCGCTAATTTGTGCACGTCCCTAACCTGGCACTCATTCATTCGTTGCCTGTTCCCATGGGGGTACCACGTGCAACGACGCGTTTCAAACCTTTTCCAAGGAGCGTGTCCCGTGATGCTAAATTCACAACAGGTTTCGGCCTTCCTATTTTCTCTCGTTCTTTCCGTTGGCCTGTTATTCCCCTTGCCCTGGGCAGAAGCCAACGTGAACAAGATCGACATTAACGCTGCCAGTCTGGAACAACTCGAGGCCGTCAAAGGGGTGGGACAGGATATCGCCCACAACATTCTCACCTACAAAAAAGATCATGGAGACTTTAAGTCGTTGGATGATCTGGGGAAAGTCAAAGGCGTGGGGAAAGTCAGGCTGGAAGCGCTGCGGGAAACCTTTACCGTTGGCTCAACAGCCTCTCCTGTCGAGACATCACCTACCAAGTGATTTTAGAATTTTCGATGCACAAGCCCGAGGCCGAACCCGGTTCGGCCTCGTAATTTCGTTGCCTCTCTTAACCGATCACAACCATACCGCAGGGATACACCGTCATCCAAAAGCCGATTGGGCGTTAATACCCCATCGCCGCATTCAAGGTTTTGACTTGTGCGGGTGACAGCGTGATGGCCTCGGTCACTTCTATCCGCGAAGGCACCAGCATGATGGTATGGAAGGAAATATCCCGGATGGCAAGTTTTTGCTCAGGATTATCGGCTGGACCTAATTCCACTGCCTCCACAGCACTCATAATAGCGCTGGTATCCATGGGGCCATATTTCTCAACCACCGTGTGAATAATTTCCATGACCTGTTGATTGGGTTCGGGTTCCTTCATTATCTGATCAACCAAGGTGACGACTCCCTGGGCCTGTTCCGCCACATCAAAATTCTCTATCCGTTCCTTCCTACGCAAGAAGAGTAAGTCATTATCCACATCCTTGCTAAAGGCCCCATAAGGGAACCGGACGAATTCAAAATGTAACCCTTTCAATCCTTTCCCCAACATTTGCAATTCACAAAGGAATAATAATTGTTGAAGCTTGACGTCACTCATCAGCCCCATGGATTCGGTCAAATGCAACGTATAAATGAGCAAAGCGCGGTCACCGGTCACTTCTGAGGGTTTTCTCATACGTTCTCCCTAAATTTCCTCATTAATGCCAAAACAGACAAAATAATTCTTGACCCCTTAGCCCGATTGGGGTTTAATATCTTTCTTCTTTCATTCAGAAAGTTTTTACTATGGCTAAACCAGTCAAAGAACTCGAAACACTCAAGCATCATCTCCAAAAAAACAGTCTCAAACTGACTCGTCAACGCGAGTTAATTCTGACGACTTTCCTCAAAATGGAGCATGTCACTGCCGAGCAGTTATATCATATCCTCGCCAAAAAAGACCCGCATATTGGCCTCGCCACCATCTATCGCACTCTCAAATTATTCTGTGAAACCGACCTGGCGCAGGAACGGCATTTCGGCTCACAAACACAATTTGATAATGTGTCCCACAAGGGTCATCATGATCACCTCATTTGTACCTCCTGCGGAAAAATTGTCGAATTTCAAAATTGCCAAATCGAAAGCTTACAAGAGGAGGTTGCAAGAATTAACGGCTTTACCATTCAAACCCACAAGCTCGAACTTTACGGTCTCTGCCATACCTGCCAATCCGCCTAATTGAGCCGACTTTCCCGCTCCCTTCGTCCACAGCCTTTTCCTATTGATAACGAATACTTCTCATCTAGATTGTTACTCAAATCTATCGGCGCAAAAGCTGAATCACCCACGCTCCCAACTGCTTTCCTCCAGCCGGAGCACAGCCTTATACCAATAGCGTTGCTTGGCTTCATGGCTTTTTTTTAAGATATGTCAGTGATTCACGCACCACATTTCCCCATTCCCGTGTATAATAAGAGCTGGTTCAGGGAACTCACAGATCATGACCTGTCAGCTTATTTCTTCAACCCTAGCTTTTATCCTCATAGCGAAAGGAGGCTGTTCACATGACAATGAAAGGTAGAACCAACCACAAACGAATGATCCCTCTCTGGTCCGGTGTTTTGTCCCTCATTCTGGGATTCCCCGCGATGGGTTTGGCCACAGGGTATGGAGGAGATGCGCACCATTCATCCGGATACAGCTCCTCCCCCCACGGGACCGGAACCTATGGCCATGCCCAGTCTCCGCATGGCACAAGCCTGTCCGGTGTCCATGGCACGGGAGGAAGCTCCCATGCATCAGGCCATGGTCCTCATCAAAGTGCCTCTGAATTTATTGAACACATTTTGAAATTCAAAGAAGGCATGGCCATTACCGATGATCAGGTCGCCAAACTTCAAACGATTAAAACCGATTTTGAAAAATCAAAAATTAAAATGAAAGCCGACATGCAACTGACCAGCTTGGATTTGCACGAGTTGTTGCGGGATGACCAAGGTGATTTGGGCGCGGTTGAATCAAAGCTCAAAAGTCTTTATGAGATTCGTGCCGGGCTTTACCTGGCGTCAGTAAAAGCCGGGCGGGACGCCAAGGCCGTATTAACGGATGAGCAACGCTCTCGCATGCAAGCGGTCCATGACCGGCTCGACTCGTATAAAGAAGGCGGAATGACGAAGGGTCATCCAGGCGGGTATTCCCACCATTCCAAGGATAAACCAAGCTAAGCAGTCCTCTCGACAACCATGCTCAATAAAAAAGGAGGCTTCATGCCTCCTTTTTTTTGATTGATTGAGGTTGAGACCACTGTTACGGGTCAAGGCTCAAGCGCCCCTTCAGACCGGAGGAGACAAGAACCGTTCCTTCCTGATCAACAATCACCCCTTCCACATCCGGCAATGACTCAATGAGGGCCATGCCTTTTTTTGGACCCATGACAAATATGCCGGTGTCCAACCCATCGGCCATCACACCATCTTTGGCTATGACCGTGACGCTTTGACATCCGCGAGCGGGCAGAAGAGTGGCCGGATCCAAGATATGATGATACCGAACGCCATCCTTCATGAAATAGCGCTGATAGTCTCCCGCCGTGGAGACCGCTTCATCTTCCAACTCGATCCGTCCTAAGACCTCCCCCTGTTCTTTTCGAGGATGTTGAATGCCAAAGACAAACCGCTGCTGATCCGGCATGCGTCCGAAGGTTTTAATATCTCCGGACAGGGCAACCACGCCTGCCGTCGCCCCTGCAGCCTGCATTACCCTGGCAGCGAGGTCAGCTGCATACCCTTTTCCGATCCCCCCCACATCAACTTGCATACCCGCCAGCTTTAACCAAACTGTTCGTTTCTTTTTATCCAGTTGAATTTGGGATAAATCAATCTGCGGGCGGAGCGCAACCAGATCTTCCTGAGGTGGAACATGGCCTTCCCCGCTGGCATTCCATGCCTTGACCGCCGGACCAACCGCGATATTGAACCCGCCCTGCGTGAGTTGAGCCATTTCCAGCGATCGCGTTAAGACCTCAAACGTTTCCTGACTCACCTGAATTGATTCACGTCCCGCTGCGGCATTGACCTTCGATAATTCACTGGTTGGAATCCAGGTACTCAGCAACTCTTCCAATCGCCGGATCTCATCGAGCCCCGCCTTGACCGCCCTCTTCGCACTCCTCTCATCTTCTCCAACCGCCGTCACAAAAACCACCGTGCCCATCAACATCTGACTGCGCTTGATGAGGGCACTTTCTGCCAGACAGGCATCCAGAGTTACAAGCGTAAGTGCAACAGAGAAAAAAACAATGGCAAAACGACAGGATAAAGATTGATTCATAAAATTCCTAATAGCCGCCATGCGACTGCTCTAGCATACGATAAAGAAGGGAACAACCGGATCATCAGCGATAAAAGTATGGGACCTTTGGAAATGGAGCCACGACATACATCCTGGCTTTGTGAGTGGTAAGTTCCGGGAACGAGTTCACAACAGATTTGCCTTTCAGGATTGGATCAGCTTCAAAGGCTTCCTCCCAATTCGGATTTCTCTGGGGAACCTCCATCCGGACCATCCGCTGAGTCCGGGGTGTATCAACCTTCAACTGCCATGTGCCTAAGTAGGTCAGTTGATTGGCGGGAATATAAAACCTCATCGTGACAGAGACCTCCGCCCTAAATGGGCCTTCATTAAATTGCAAGCGAATAACCTCATAGTGCCCAGGAAAAAGGGATACCGAGAATGTTTGCGCCTCAGCTTCGACCATGACACGAGTTCGCTCCTGCGTTGAGACATGGATCACATCAAAAAAACGCAACCGAGCAGGAAACTGCCGGGGATTCGGCCCTATGGTTTCGATGTTAATCCCCCCAAATACCAGCGATTGGTCTCGTGGCTCACCGGTCACATTCTGAGCTCCCAATGTGACACAACCTGAAAGGAACATGCTCAAAATCGCAATAAAAAAAAGAACTCTCAACGACCCCCAAACAAGATGACGAGATGTATTGCAACAGGGAAACAATGACTCACCTCCCCTTAGGTTTAAGAACCCGCTGATTGGTCGACCATTTTGGTCCAATCCCCGCATCACCCCTTCCTCATAATGGCAATTCATGTGATGAAATCCCGCCCACGCTTCGACCTTCGCCAAGCCTGTTATATAGCCTATCAAACGGTTCGGGCTTAGCACGAACGGGGTGGGAAACACCTCACCCTCTTGGTGAGTATCCGTTCGCCATACCTACCGCGCCCGGCGCTAGTCATCGGGGTGAGGTGAGAGGACAAATGCCGTATTTAGCATTATAGGCCATATTTGTTACTGAACCCTGAATAAACGGGGCTTGACAAATTGTGGCGAGTGAGATATTACTGCTCCCGCTTTACAGATATTAATAATAGTTATCAATATTATTTAAACGTTTAAACTTTAATCAAATTCATGGAGGTGAGCCAAAATTACACCATGGTCAAAGGGGTCGTAAAAGAATGTTCTGAAGCTCGATGTGAATGTGGTCAGTTGGTCGCAAAAATTGGATCTACCGGGGTTGAGTTGAAATGCAAACGTTGTAAACGCCTTATTCTCATACCTTTCTCTACTCTCTCTGATTCCGAAATCGACATCCAATTGTGCGCGACCTCACCACCTGTCAGCACTCCCTCATAAAGAAACCGGGAGACGCTTGTCCTCTCTATTAACCTGAGGGCCTTTGAGTCCCACACTATCTCAATAACCTCAGAGGACCCTTTGAGTCCCCATCCGTTTGATTGGAGGAAATGCAATGAAGTCAAGATTGCTCATGGGGGCTCTAGTAGCCTTGACATGTATGTTCGGACAGTATGGTTTTCAAAACATCGCCGGAGCCGAAGAACTCACGACAGCGGAACAAGAGGCGATCAACAAAGCCGTTGATCAAAGGGTACAAGAGCTTATGAGGGGAGGCGGAAGCGCAACACAGATGGACGGCGAACCGGTCTCTCCTACAGCCAGGAACGTTCGAGACCTTGGAACCTATTTTGGTAAGAGTCAAAAACCCAATTCTGCCATGCAAGGATCAGGAGGATTGATCTATGCCCGGCCTTTCGTGTCCAGCCCAAAAGCCATCGTGGGTGGATACATGGACATTGAATACTTCAATCGAAAAAATCAAGGAAACAGTAAATTCGACCAACACCACTTAGTACCCTTTATTTATGCAGATGTCAGTGATCGGGTCAAAATCGCAGCAGAAATTGAATTTGAGCATGGGAACGAGCTGACCGTGGAATTCGCCACGATCGATTATCTCATTCAGGAACCCATCAACCTTCGCGCAGGAATCATCCTTGTACCGATGGGTAAATTCAACCTCCTGCATGATGCCCCCCTTCGTGACTTAACCGAACGCCCCATCGTGGACCAACGGATCCTCCCATCAACTCTTCACCAACCGGGTGTCGGAGCCTACGGCACATTCTACCCCTCAGCTCTCTCAAAGCTGGATTACGAGTTCTATGTACTCAATGGTTTCACCAACGCCTTTGGAGGCGAGGACAATCCCAACAACACGTCCAATATCAACCAAACAAACGGACTCCGCTCCGCCCGCTCAAGCAGTACCGAGTTTGACAATAATAATGGTAAATCCGTAACCGGGCGTATAGCCTTCAGTCCTGTTTTAGGAGTAGAAGTCGGTGGTTCCGGATTTTACGGGAACTATGGCACCCGGAAGGGTGATAATTTGGCCATTGTAGCATTGGATTGGACATTCCAACGCGGGCCATTTGAATTAATCGGAGAAAGTGCCTGGTCTCACATCGGAAACAACGACAAAAATCAAGACGGAACGAAGAACGGCAACCCAGAGAAAATGCAAGGGTATTACATCCAAGGGAATTACCATTTCCTTCCTGAATGGCTGAGCAACATGGCCCCGAGCTTCTTCAAAAAGGAAGTCTCCACATTTACCGCCGTGGTGAGGTGGGAAGAAACGGAACTCGGAAAGGATTTAAATGGTGGAGCCAGGAAAACCGGGGAATGGCAACGTTGGACCTTCGGCTTAAATTTCCGTCCCACGGAAGATAGCGTCTTTAAAACCGACTTCCAGTACACGCCTGTAGGCCTGGATGACAAAGGTAATAGGATCCATGACACGGCCTTTGTGGCATCCTGGGCGACGTATTTCTAACATCTTTCGAATTAGAGGCGGGGAAGATCCTAAACCTTTTCCCCGCCTCTACAAATCTGCTAAAAACCAGAATATTATGGAAATACTAAGAAAAATCAGCATAAACATCCACATTGACCCCCTTCAAATTCCACTGGTATAATCTGGTTTCAATTTCTCATAATGAGAATCAAATTCAAATAAATCGAAAGTCATTCTCGTTTTTTAATTTATCAATCTCGTTATTTTTTTAATTTTCATTTATGTTGACTCTATCTCTTGCTTCCCAGCTTCGTGCAATCTCTATTTTGGCATGCACAACATTTTTTCTGGGCTGCAGCTTCCTTACCGGTCAAGACTTGGTTGTCGATCGATACATGGCCTGTCCAATTGATTCCGTATGGGATTCCACCTTGGAAACTCTCAAAGCCTATCCCGTAACGAAGAAAGACAAGTTCAACGGAGTAATTGAAACCGGGTGGAGGGTGGAATATGTGCAAGGCGCCGCGTATGGCCTTTTTCAACGGGAAGGCATGGGCGACAAAGAACGATCTCAACTAACCCTCACGATGAAACCTCTGGAATCCAATACCGTGCGACTGCAAATTGCCGAACGACGGCAACATTGGGGATTCCGTGGTGGCAGCAGGCTTTATGATTGGTATCCGGTTGAGCCATCACAAAAAGCCGTGGATTTTATTATGACCAACTTAATCCAGAAACTCGAGGCTGAAGGATGTTTCGTCGAATCCTGACTATCCTCTTTCTCAACGCACTCCTTTTTCTTGGTCTGACCTCGGGAGGCCAGGCCCAAGACGAGCAAATCTGGGATCAGGACTTGAACCGATACCTCACGCCCCAGGAAATGGTCCAGGAAGACGTCTACCTGTCTCCGGAAGAGGCCGCTAAATTGACATTTCCTGACTCCGACACCATCCGTTTAGAGGTCATCGCCCTCACTGTAGATCAAAAACGCCAAATTGAAGAACGAATCGGATGGCAATTTCCGGAATCGAATTTTGATTGCTTTATTGGAGAAACAAATGGAGAAATCGATGGATGGGCCTTTATCCAACATACAATCGGCAAACATAAGGCGATGACCTATATGGTTGGAGTTGACCCCGATGGGGAAGTCACCAACGTTGAAGTATTGGTATATCGGGAATCACGGGGAAGCGAAGTGAGAAAAAAACGCTTCAACTACCAATACCATGGAAAATCGATTGAAGACCCCATTCGGATCAACCGGGATGTCATCAACATTTCCGGCGCCACCATGTCCGTGCGATCCATGAGTGCCGGCGTTAAGCGCGCCCTCGTCCTGGCCCATGAACTCTACTTACAATCCAAGAGCCAAGCCCCCATCAATACGGCCAGTCAAACGAACAAAGGTTTTTTGGAGTCCCTGCTGGGGTTCTAACCTCCTGCAGTAATGGAATGCGAAATTTTAATGCCCGTTTCCGGCTTCGTGATACCGACCGCCATATCCGCTTAGTCTATACCTGGTTTCTCCTGCTCATGCTCGCAGGATTTATTTTCACCTTCTTCTGGGCTCATAGCATGACCGAGTTAAGCCTTAAAGGCCTTGCCGAACATTATCGAGGATCTGATGCGACCTTTGGTGAACCAATGCCCTTTGGCCAACTGGCGGAGACCACCCACTTTCATCTGTTTACCATGCCGGTCACATTCATGATTTTGGTCCATGTCCTCTATCTCACGATGGTCAGCCCCACCATAAAAGTGGTTACGACATGGATGGCCTTTGTCGGGGTCACCCTGGATCTGGTTTCACCGTGGCTGATTGCCTATGTTTCCCCAATCTTTACCATTGCCATGCTGACCGGAGACGTCCTGATGGTTATTGGGTTTCTCATCATGTTCTTCATCCCCATGTATGAAATGTGGTGGCAAAAATCCGCCTTTATGATGCCGGAGTCGGATGACTGATTTATGTTTTATTCCCAATTAGAAAAATAGGCTTTACCTGGATCCATGCCTAGACACGGGTCACTTCAACCATCCAGTCGGCTTGAAAAGGCTACTGGACTTTATAATGGACCGCGACAAAAACCTTCGCACTCAATCGAACCAGCCGGAAAAATTTTCATGAGAAAGGAACAGACGCTTTGTCCACATCGTGCATCAGCCTGGTCAGGGTTTCCTCACCATAGCTCTGGAACGTGGATAGGCATCAGCCTCTTTTCTGTATTTCTTTCTGCCTGCTCCCCGGAGTTGTATTGGGCAAAACCAGACGCAGGCGAGGGTGAATTCGAACAGGATCTGCGCTCATGTCGGGAAATCCTGATCAATGACGTTCATTCCGAGTCCTCATTGAACCCCTTCAGCAAAGGAATAACCGATGATGCCTTGGCACAATGCATGAACAGCAAGGGCTGGTTTTTAGCTCAAAAGCCATAAATTCTGCCATTTTTTCTGGCTTATGTTCCAGATGTCACCCGTGTTTGTCCTAACTTGGTGACTGGGGATTTTCCAACAGGCATTCGATTTTTCATGATGTTTTTGTACTTATGAATGAAGTGCGGTCGCAAAAGACCGCGTTAATGATTCCAAAGTCTGACGACTAGGTACGTTTCAACACAGATTTAAGGCCAGAGACTTTTAGAGTCCAGAGCCCATGAGCTGCCATTCTACGCTCATGGGCTTTTTTTGTGGCGAAGGAGTGAAATGTTCTGATTCTTTACTTATTCCGAGGATGAATACTCGTGCATTCATCCTCATGTGCGCGAGGGGGTTGGTCTCCTCCTGTGCCCTCCCCTTGCTTCTCCTCAACACATGACGTGTGAGGTTACATTCACCATTCATCCATAAGAGAGAAATCAAAGAGGATTTCTCCGAAAATGAATTCATTTTAAAGTGAGGTGCCCCCATGAACGTCTGTAGAGTTATTATTTTTTCTTGCGCGCAGGTCTTTTGTATTTCCTTACTCACATCAACTCTATCCTTTTTCATTAATGCACCTCTGGTGTTAGCTCAGGAAGCCGAAGAAGCTGATCCTCCGGAAGTTACCAACGGTGAACGGTTATTTCTGGAAACACGATTTGCTCAAATATTTAAAGTTTTTTTAGATGACGGAGGGGATGTCAATGATCCCTTGCCCCAAGGTGATCCCTCCCTAGACAAAGTGACAAATTGGCAACTCCCACCCGATCAATTTGCCATTGGCCCGTTTGCCGGTCAATCCAGGAATTGTCGAAGCTGCCATTTTGTGGATGAACAAGTCGATGTTCCACAATACGGGATGAATACTTATTCGGATTTTGCGCGTCGCAGCCCTCTTCCAGCCCGTGAAGACGGAAAACAGACCACTCTTCGAAACGCGCCCCCTATGGTTAATGCGGCTCTTCCCCGACCGAAATTTTTTATTCATGCCGATGCTGAATTCCCGACGATGCTGGAAAACGTCAAAGGCACACTCACCGGGCGCGACTTTGGATGGCTTCCCGATGAACAGGAAATCGCCATCTCACATATTGCCCGAATCATTCGGGAGGACTCCGGAACGGGAAATCTGGCCCAGGAGTTTGGTGGACTGTCCTACCCTGTTCTCTTCGCTGGAACCGATCCATCTATTCCTCAAGAATTTCTGATCCCTGAAAATTTTCGTGTCGAGGTTTCTACGGCCACTGATCTGCAACTCGTGCAGGCAGTCTCCCAACTCATCTCCGCCTATGCAGACCAACTTTTGTTTTCACAGGATGACGAAGGGAACTACACACTCTCTCCCTATGATGTCTTTCTTGAAATTAACGAGTTGCCACGCCGACCGGATAAATGGGAGTCTCCGCAGTCATATACTCGTCGGTTGCTCCAACAGATTCAATTTCTCGAATCATACGATTCGCAAAATTATTCCCGATGGCCCGCAAATTCTTCTTCCGATAGCCCGTCCCTGCACTTCGTTGAGAAAAATCCCCATACGGCAGATGGCAAGTTTCAATTCCATGACCAACCGTTCACTTTTGGGCCTGAAGAATTAGCAGGGCTGAAAATCTTTTTCGCTGAAAAGGATCAGCGTAAACATCGCCATAGAGGCCGCCATGTTCGGCCCAGTGATTTGGCTCAGGGAGGAATTGGGAATTGCATTGCATGTCATACCCCACCAAATTTCACCGATTTCCGGTTTCACAACACTGGAATTGCTCAGTTGGAGTATGATCGGATTCATGGACCTGGTGCCTTTGCGGGCCTTGTCATTCCCGGGCTGGAAGAACGAAATAGCAACCCGGACGCATTCCTCCCGGCTACCTCACACCATCCCCATGCCCAAGAAATTTTCCGGGCTATTCCCATAGCGGATAACTCGCAATTGACCGATCTCGGGGTGTGGAATATCTTCTGGAATCCCGATTTCCCTGGATCTCAGCTGTCCATTTGGGAAACCCTTTGCGAAGACGTATTGAATGAGCACTTTGGCGTATTTCGTGGATTCCGGGCTTGTCAACCTGAACGGCTCTTACCTAAAGCGATTGCCACTTTTAAAACTCCCGGGCTTCGCGATTTGGGCCATTCGGCGCCATATAGTCATACCGGTATTACCGATACGCTGGAAGGGGTGATTCAAGGGTATATGACAAACTCGGAATTAGCGCGAAACGGAAAACTTCGCAATGGTGCTTCCCAGCTCAAAGACATCGTCTTACTCCCAGAAGACATCCCGGCCTTAACGGCTTTTTTACGATCTTTAAACGAAGACTACGAATAAACGACTAAAATATCGTCGAGACAAGACCTTACACATGTAATCCTAATAACTGGAAGAAACTGAACTTCCTTTAGCCCACGGTGAGTCATTCACCGTGGGCTTGTTTTTTTGAATGCCTCTTCTTGCAAGATGGTTCCTTCCCTCCCACGATTCCGAAAGCAGCGAATTTGAGAAATCACCTGAAGTCATACTACGGGAGGAACTTTCTTTGAAGGGTGATTCATCCCGGTTCGTTGCACTTCCCAATCCAATTCAAACCGATTTTCCTCATTAGGAGTGGTCTATTTTTATAGTGAGACAACTTGCCGTACAAAGTGAGTCGTTCTCGGAAGGAGGGAACGGCATGGAAGAGAAGATGATTCTGAGGGGCTTCACCCCTGACCAGAAGCGTGAGATGTTGCCGACAGAAAAGTTGTTATATGTCCTCCTCGGCTGTCTATGGCCCCAAAAGTAGCATGGCCAAGTCGAGCCCTAGGCTCGGCGTGAGGCTCATGGAAGGAATTGCGCTAAGAGATCCGGGAAAGGAATTCCTTGTGGTACAACGGGTACAACGATTAGATGAAGGTGCGCATCGGGCATGTGCGATGATATCTGCTTACGGTCACTGATCGATCCTCCCGGTTGTTTTTATCCCCTTTTTTCTCTCGAGAACTTTCAAGGAAGTTGTTTTGGTCGAGGTGTTGCCTGTGACCACTACCAGTCAATGATCCTTGCCGATTCTCTCTTTCTATCAACGTCATCAGCCTTATAGACTCCCCGTCCATCCAGTCAAACCGTCTATCCAAATCATGGGCTCACCAGGAGGACCCGTCTCACCCTCGTAAATCACGGTCAAAGCACCAATTATTTCCAGGCCAATGGCTCAGGCTGACTGGGGATGCCTCGACATAAAACCCTCCTGGCTGAAAGGGAATCGCTTAATTTCAGTTATAGACAAAAAACATGGTTTTTCTGTTATTTGAACATGGGCAAAATATTTATTTTTATCTATTATTGAAAACATAAATGATTTTCATTATCATTAAATAACCGATTACAGAGACGACGGATATTCCCAATATAAATTCTCTTAAGATTCCTCTCCAGACCAGTGACGTTATAGGAAATAATGAAGAAGACAATATCCAAACCAACTAACCCTCAACAATCTGATTGGACCTGCCACGGTGGGAGGCCTATTGCCAAACTTCCAATACAAGGCACTGAAGTCCAATGTGGTCGGGGCGCCCAGACCATGAAATGCCAACGAGAACAACAAAATTCACAAGATCACCTGGAAAAGCTGATAGAGGAATTACGCTGTTTGGCGCGAGAAGGGACTCACGTGAAAATCGGGACAAATCCAGTCGAAGAACGATCTTCATTTATTTGCAAAATCCTTCAAGACCTCCTCTCCGGGTTAAAGGATACCCGGGCATTTTCACATTCAACAGCTCAACAGATTCACACCTTCATGATCTCACATCTGCATCAGGGACTTACCCTCAAAGACATTTCCCTCTTCTTGGGGTATTCGGAAAAGTACTGTTCGCAACTCTTTCACACGGTTATCGGTGAATCATTCCGTTTCCATCTCAAAAGACTGCGAATAGAACGAGCTAAATTTCTGTTACAGGAAGGGCATGCCAACCTCAGGGAAATTGCGACAGCCCTTGGGTTTAGCGACCAGTTTGCCTTTAGTCATTTTTTCAAGAATGCGGCAGGTTGCTCTCCCTCAAGTTTCCGGGCTCTGTTTGAGGATGTATCTGAAGTCCAGCCCACACAAAATGCCAATGAACATTAAAAACCATCAATACAAACTATATTTCAGGGCGAGCTACCCAGTACCTGCCCAAAAAGGTTGGGCGCCTTTCCCTCCTCCCGGGCGGCCAACCCATCTTTTCGGTAGGAGGACACACACAAACACAATGGAGGCCATTCCCATGACCATAGGACATTCCACTATTCCACGTATGCGAGTTCCTGCACTACTGAAGGGGAATATGATCGATGTGGACCTAGCCAGTCTGGAGGGACAATGGGGCATGCTATGTTGCCTGCCCCGCCTAGAATTTTGTGATGCCGTGTTTCTCAATCAGTTTCGCAGAGCCGTTCAAAAACAGGGCGCCGCCCTTTTGGGTATCCAACACCCAGCTCACCCGTTTCTCGCTGCCCACCTCCCCAAAGCCAAAATCCTTTCCATCCCTTTATTGACTGACTCCGCACAACGCATAGGTCGAGCCTTGGGCTTATCGAGTGAAGCTCACTTAAACCAATGCCAGAGCTTCATCTTCGATCCAGAGGGAGTAGTCAGAAACAAACTGACTCATTCGTTCAACTGGCATTGCATGACCCTCCTTTTGGGCATATTGAAGCAATGCCAAGTTTTTCATCCTCAGGCCACTCAAGAACATATCGACTTTCCTCCAACCGACAATTTCATATTTGCTGAACAGGGCCTGAATCCAAGCCTCTGCTGACACTCACTAACAAATCAACCTCATACCACTCAGGAGACACCTATGCCACCAAGTCAACAACTCAAATTGAATGTCTGCGATTGCAGTCGAATTCATCTCACCTATAAGTCAGTCACCCTTCATTTTGAAAAAGAAGAGTTCCTCGCCTATGCCATGCAAATGACTAGAATGGCAGCTCAGGTATCAAACACCGCTGGGTTACGAAGGGCACCCGATCTTGTTAACGCAGCAATCTCCAATTGCCATTGAAAAAAATGTTCGTCATCCATCAAGTATGATCATGGAAAACATCCGTCATGCCTCTTAACTGAGTTGACGAAATCAAAGGCACATCTCAAACCATGGGCAAAGCGTGCCGGATCCCCATTTAAGCAGTGAAATCCGAAACGATGCCACATGAATTGGTGATCCTCCGTACTGCCCTGAATCCGGCCAACCTTGCGCGGATGAAGGAGAAGGATAATAAAGGAACTGTCACCTGGCAACAGCAGGAATAATAAGGTACTCCTGGATTCAAGCCGTTATGTCCTCTTCTGTAACGTCCCCGAGCATTACGAAAAAAAATGTATCCTCGTTTCATGTGACAAAAGAACAGGTGTAGGCTCACACAAATCATAACAGCGGATTTCCACGAACAACGGCGGGAGAGAGAAGGGTTCCTCTTCGGAGGCAACGGGACATCACTCTCAAACTAAAATGACAGTTTACTTATGTGACAAGCAAAAAGCCGGTTCATCTCCCTGATGGGCGAGGCGCCTGTTGAATACAGGCACTTCGCCTTATGCAGATATATTGGAAAGCTCGCGGACGGACTAAAAACTACCATCCTCTTTCGCCTGACGCCAAACAATTAACGTCTTACCCCTCATTCTTGATTTGCTCGCTCAAATAATTCTCCAGGCCAATCTGCTTGATTGTTTCCTGCTGAGTTTCAATCCAATCGATATGTTCGTCTTCATCTGCCACCATATCTTCGAGCAGATGCCGCGTCGTGAAGTCTCCAACCTTTGTACAATGTTGGATAGCCTCAGTCAGGAGGGTGACCATCTTTTTTTCTTTCGCTAAATCCGACTTCAGTTGTTCGGGCACGGACTCGCCGATTTTCACCGTTCCCAATCGCTGGACGTTGGGGACGCCTTCAAGATACAGAATATGTTCAATAATTTTGTCGGCGTCTTTCATTTCGCTAAAACTCCGTTCTTTCACTTTATGCTCCAACCGGTTATATCCCCAGTTATCACACATTTTGGCATGGAGAAAATATTGGTTAATAACCGTCAATTCCTCGGTTAAAATTTGATTCAAAAATTCCACAACCCCCTTTTTGGCTTTCATTACACACCTCCCTTTGGTGATTAAATAGAAATGAATTAAAAAAGCGGGGCCTCAAAGGGCTCACTGCCACTCCATGTGATAGCCGCCAGAGTGAGACATTATCCGTCGGATCTTCCACCAACGTCAATATAAATATCTAGGAATAAATACCTATTAATGAGATTCAAAATCAACTTCGATGAAACAAAAACTCAACCTCAGTCCATGCCCTTTAACCCAGCCCGCCTTCATAAGATTCTTATTTCCATTGACCAAATTTTCCCTTACGGAACATCAGAAATTGATGTTGGCCTGAGTTCTCTTTCTCTTAAGTAAATTAATCTGGCTAAGTACCTTCCATCAATACATCTATTTTTATGAAGATGACTGAGCACGCGGTTAAGGAAATGCCTTTCTTAAACATGCATTTTCTAAACATTGGTCATGGTAAGAGGAGCGAGAAGAGTGTTACCTTATTGATATTGAGAGTGAGTTTCACTTAAAGAAAACTCATCGCCTCCCTCTCATCCTGTAGCAAGAAAACCATTTCCAGGAGGATCTCCCATGAACGGGCATTCTTTTATCGTGGAAGGCGAAAAACCCGTGTTCATCAGCTTGTTGATATCACTAGGACTCGTTTTTCTCAGTATCATTGGTCTATGGGCATGGCCCGAATTCATGATGGCCATAGGCCATTAGGAAAGGATTGAAGAATGGGAAAACGTTGGCTGCAGGTCTGTGTGAGTATTCTGATCTATTTGGGTGGCCAGGCCCAAATCGTTCACAGTGTTCAATCAGGAACTCCGGATCATCCCATAGCCTGGGAGCCCCTGCCCAATGGCCTGATTTCCATGGCCTATGACGGCACGGGAGATGGCATCCCGGACCATTTCACTTTACACCCCATTACGTGGTCCGGATGGTCGGCCCAAGCGATCAAAGAAATTGAACATCAAGCCTGTATGGATGACCAATGGGTCTTCATGGTGGAGTATGCCCAGGATCGGTACGTCTACTTTGCCCAGCAGACTCCCGTGTTGGTTGGGGATGATCCCAAACAAACAGGAAGGTGGATGGCTCAAAATGTGAGGCCCACTGACGTGAAAGAATTCCAACACCTCAACCAGACAGCCCATCAACCTAACAATGTAACATGCCCCATTGCCGTCCCCAGGCAACATCAAAAGCCATGACCCATTTCTTTTCCGAGGATTGCCCTGGGTCGTCGTGACGTTGCAAAAAGTTCGCTCTCTTTCTTCACATACATCAATGTCCTTCTTTACCGAACGAACTAACCAAACAAAATAACTTCCGCACCAGCCCACGAGTAAACCATAAGGCAGGAAGAACCCTGCGGCGTTCTACCGCCCCTTCCTCATCAATACCTTTCGCCAGATTCTTTCATAAAACCATTTGGTGAGCATTTAATAAATGCTCATTTTCAACTTCAGTTTCACACAATTTTCAAGATGGAGTGAATGTTTAATGGACGCGAATGTGGGTAGAGAGGAATGAGTGAATCAGCCATTCCAGGCACCGCGGTCATCCCATAACGGTGCATTAATTGGGGGGATTACGTGGATGATCAGATACTTGCAAACCGCCAGGATAATTAAACCCACACATAGGAGGCCACAGCACCATATCCCATTTCAGGAAATACAGGAAAAGCTCTCTCAAGGAAATCAGCTTTTTGAATCTCCAAATCGTGGAATTGGAGGAATAAGGAGGAAAAAGACCGACAAACCTTTGCCCTCCTCTAAATTGATCAAAAAACGAGATGAAAAACACGGGGAGACCGGAATGACTGACGAGAAGCAGAACGCAGCTACTACAACTTGATTGAAAAACCTGACTGCCAGGGGACATCCCATTTAAAAATCAACCCAGAGAGCAGCGTCCATCCAGTGGCACCATTCCTTATATTCATCCAATTATTCTTTCATTCAATTCAAATAAATAAGATGTAACCTCCCGGCAGCCGTCTTTTCCCACTGATCACTTGTTTTCACCAGCCTGTTTTCCACATTAAATGATTCATTTCCAAATGAGTATCCTTGAAATTGACAATACTTGGTGGTTTTATGTACCATAATTTGATATTGATAATGGATCTCAAATTCATATAAATAAGAGTGACCACCTGACTCTACCCAGGATGCCCGTAAGTGCTCAGACACAACATATTCATGGATCAATTTCTCAAACCCGGCATATTTTTCACTGGATACCAAGGAGGAAATAACATGAAGATCGGAACACGTGCTCCAATGTGGAAAACCCCCTGTCTGTTAAAGGGAGGATTGCAGTATCTTCCCTTAACAGCATTTCAGGGATCCCAATTTGTGTTGTGCTGCTTGCCCGCCTTTACTGAAACCGATGCCTGGTTGTTAGAACAACAAGCCGACCGGTTTCATGCAAGTGGGGCCGTGCTCGCGGCCTTAATATCTGACAAAGCCTTACTTGGGAATTCTTGGTGTCGTCCTCCTCGGGACTTTGGTCTTCCGTTATTGACTGATCCTCTCAGGCGCTTGGAACGTTCCCTGCACCTCACCAACTCTTTACCACCCCATCGATGCGAAACATTATTTTTTGACCATCGTTGCTACCTACAATTTCGTCTATTCCATGATCTGAACCTCCGAGGGATTACCACAGTGCTTGAGGTTGCAGAAAGTGATTTCTGCCAGAGATCTGCTCAACCTGTTCTCAAGTCCAGGCTCACCTTCGACCATTCCCCGGCGCATTGTTTACCACTTGAGGCTCCAACGGGATGAATCTCCTCCCTCATTTATCGAATTAGCAGTAACCTTTGAAGGATATACTCTATGATGATTGCACCAGCCTCCACAGTACCCGTTGTTTCAAAAACGCCCTTTCTTTCCGTTCACCAATGGCTGTTTCTCATTTTGTGTCTCATGGTAGGAATGCATGCCGGCCTAGGACATGCTCCTTCTCAATGGACCGATGCCCTTCCAGACATCGTGCTGTTGGGAGCCACCGGCTTGGCAATCGGCTGCATAGGCCTATTGATAGAACGACAACTCATGTCATGCCGCCGCTCCACCTTGATTGGTGGTAGCATAGGACTTATTGTCGCCCTGGCAGGAATCGGTTTTTTATCGATCATGGGAATGGGATCAGGTCTCCTCCAGATGTCTTCCCTCACCCCGTGGATTGGACTCCCTCTGTTTCTTCTCTGTCCCTACATCGGGTTGATTGTCGGTATTCACATCTCCAACACACTGGTGCCGGCCCCTATCGCTGAACAACCAAAAATATCTTCTCCCCACACTTCACTTACCCCATCGAACACCGTTCAAAAATTGCTGGATTCTAGCGCCATTATCGATGGCAGAATACTTCCTCTCTGCACCACAGGGTTTTTGGAAGGTCCTTTCCTGGTTCCCAAAAGTATTCTTCATGAACTCCAAACATTAGCCGACTCCGCTCACCCCTCTAAACGAATTAAGGGGAAGCGTGGCTTGGATATCTTATCTCAACTCCAACAGTTGCCAAACATGGAGGTGGTGATAATTGAGGACTGGGAACCCGAAATATCCGCAGTTGACCATCAACTCATCGCCATAGCCAAAAATCGCGAAGCTAAGATCGTGACCAACGATTGGAACCTGGCAAAAGTCGCATTACTTCAAGGTGTATCTTCCCTCAATGTGAACGAATTAACCTATCAATTACGGCCTTTGGTATTGCCTGGGGAAACGATTCGGGTTTTCATTCACAAGGAAGGGCAAGGGCAAGGGCAGGGGATTGCACATCTAGATGATGGCACGATGGTCGTCGTTGACCACGGTGCCACTCTGGTCGGTCAAGCCATTGAGGTGGTGGTTACCCGATTCATGCAAACCAGCACGGGAAGGATGATTTTCTCAACTCCCCAAACCAACACCTCTTCAATGCTTTTCAATCTTCAACCGCTCCCCAATCGCTCAGAGGCCGCTCAGGAATACTCTCGTAGCCTCGTGGAAGACCAGGGATGAGGATGGACAAATGACCAAATCACCCAAACATGGTGTCGTTAAACGTCCTCAACATTCATTTATCCGGATATCTCCGCTCATCGAACTGCCCGCCTACCCCGGAGAGGACTCTTCCCCTCTCCAAGCTAGTAGGGGACCCATTCGCACTCCTGGGTCCCCTACTTACTTTGATGCTGCTTTTTGACACAATTAGCCTTAAGAAAGGAACCAACCATGCCATTTCAACGCTGCCCAAAATGCCAGAACAGTACACTTGCACCAACCGGAGCCTTTTGGTGTTGTACGAATTGCGGATCTGCAATCACATCCCAGGCACTAGCCGCCATGAAGGAATCCAAAAAAATCAAAAGCCATCGGCATGCCCACCTCGTTCACCAGACACTTTAATGCTATCTAGGACAAAAATGCTTTATCCTATACCGTAAGTTCACCACATCATTAAGTCACGGCAGAACCCTGGTAACCATGAAGGGGGGCAATAACTACACACGCCCCCTCCCGTTATTTGCCCATATCGCCCACCGCTATGGGAGGGTAGAACCGGTTTGGACTAAAGCTACGTTCCCTGACGCCCCTGACCTGTTGGATGAGACGGCTTCTCTATGCCCAATTAGACCTGTTTGTTCCGCTAATCACCAAGAGTGGTTTCCTTAACCCCCTTCTACCGGCATGAGAGAATGTTTACCGGATTTCCCTTCCTTAACATTGGATGAACACCTCAATATTAGGCTAAATCTGATGCCCGACTAGATAAATGTGAGGAGGATGTCAAGCAGTGCCGCCAAGCATTAATATCCAACCCTGACAATAATAAGGGAATTTCCGAAACCCTCTCCCGTGAATTTAAATTTTCTGAAGATGCAGCAATGGTTAATGGCCAAAAATTGGTTTCTAGCTGAAAAGCCGGAGTCTACACCAATGCCCTCTTCCATCACTCACCGTGCCGGTAGATGGTGCATGATACGCAAGAACCACCTACATTATTCATCCAGAAATTGATCAACAGCGGCATGAAGAGTATGTTGAATTTGCTCACAGTTTTCAACGGAAAGAATTTTTTCTCCATGGGAGTCGGTTACATAAAAGACATCAGCCACCTGATCTAACCTAGTCCCGATTCTCGCCATATGAATTGAGAGATCCAATTGAACCAGCGTTTTAGCGATCACAAAGAGTAGCCCTTGCTTGTCATCGGCAAAGATGTCAATCACCGTATAAGCATCGGATACCCCCTGATCAATATGGACTTCCGTGGGATGCCGGCCAGTTGGAAAGGGACGGCCAAAGGCCATGCGCCGTCGTCGTTCAACCAATTGATGCACTGATTGCCTTCCCTCCACGACCTGTTGAATCTCCTTCGCCACCTCCTCTAGGCGACCGACAGATGGCGGCCCTTCATAATCAGAATCGTAGACCGAAAACACATCCCACACCGTGCCATCCTTGAGTGTCATAATTTGCGCTTCCAATACCTGCAATCCCATGGTGGCTAATACTCCCGCCACTTGCATGAAAATTCCCGGCTTGGTCTGTTCCCGCGTGATCAGCACGTACTCCGATACCCCTAACGTTTGATTGAATCTTGCCTCCACTTGGGTCGACTTTACAGGCAGAGATTGAATGGCTAAAAGATACGCAGCCATCTGGCCAACCGGTGTCGATTGAACATACCGACCGGGAAGTTGTTGAAGTGTGGCATTCACCCGTTCCGTCCAGTCGAATTCAGGATAACGTCCTTCGCCTCGATAATTCCTTAAAATCCCGATAAGTTCATTTCGAGCTTCGGGCGAAATATTCTTACTCCAATCACCGGAATTAGATGGACCTGTGTCCCCGGCGAGCTCTGCGTAGGTCAGGGAATACAGTTCACCCAACAGGGACTCCTTCCATTTCGTCATCACCTCAGGTCCCACCGCTGATATATCTGCAATCGTCAGAATGAAGAGCTTCTGAAGGATCCCGACGGTTTTCACAGTTCGAGCGAATGTGACAATCGTTTTCGGATCGTTCAGGTCTCGACGAAAAGCCGTATGAGACATCTGCAAATGGTGGCGAACCAGGAATGCCAGAGCCTGTCGTTCCTTCTCAGACAAATCCAACCGATCAGCCGTTAGGTGGGCAATCTCCTGGCCGACTTCACTATGATCCCCAGGACGCCCTTTGCCTAAATCATGAAGCAACAGTGCCAAATGCAAGATGTCTTTATCAGGGATGTTCCGGTAGACTTCCCCTATTATTCCTTGATGATTCTGGAGGCGCTCCGCTTCCCTCACTGCGAGCAGACTGTGCTCATCAACCGTGTATTTATGATATTGATTGAACTGCATGAGGCCACGTACTCTGGAGAAAGCTGGCACGAGTTTTTCCAGTAGACCGGCCTGATGCATGGCCTCAAGAGTTTGAGCTATCCGACCAGGGGTTGACAAAATGTGTCGAAAAAGTCCACTCACCGATTTGATATGAAACTGTTCATTGGGTAGGGTTCCCATGTGCTGGGACAATTCATTGAGAATGCACGAATCGATGGGGACAGCCTGACGATGAGAGACCATAAATAACTTAAGAAGCAACATGGGGCTTTCCATCACCTCAAGTAATTTATCGGTCTGAATTGTCAACCGATTTTCTAGAATACGGAAATGCCCTTCGATTAATGGGGAAGGGCACCATCGCCGGACCCGGTCAAGCCAAGTTCCCTTTCTGGCTTGATCAAGAAACCGCCGCCCACGGTCAAACAATCCGGTCGTATGACGGAAATACACTTGCATAAATTGCTCAACGGCCAGCAAATGAGGATGATCCACAAATCCCCAAAGTGCAGAGAGCCGAACCTGATCGTCAAACGTGAGGATATCTTGAGCCCGTCCCGCTTCAAAATGTAAAAAACACCGAACTCGCCATAGAAATTCCTGTGCATCCTGCAGAACCTGATAATCCTGAATAGCAATTATTCCCCGATTCGAGAGTTCTTGAATCGTCCCCGCCCCATATCGAGCCTGGCCAATCCATTGCAACAAATGCAGATCACGTAGCCCCCCCTTACTTTTTTTAATATTCGGCTCGAGCATAAATACCGTCTCACCAAATTTGGCATATTCTCTCTCCCGCTCTTGGATTTTATCGAGAACAAACCGTTGCGCTCGCTTCTTGATGATCCGACGTGCGAATTTTCGTTGAAATTCCTGAAACACTGAAGCACTGCCAATAAGAAATCGTGCTTCCATCAGTGAGGTACAGGCAGCGAGGTCGGCCTCTGCGATCGTCAGGCATTCTGCGAGGGACCGCACACTATGCCCAACTTGAAACCCAAGATCCCAAAGCCGGTGAAAAACTCCGGTTGAAAGCGCCTCAGCGACTTCTCCTTGATTGCCCTGAGTGAGAATCATGACATCGATGTCGGAATATGGAGCTAACTCCCGCCGCCCATACCCCCCCATGGCCACTAAACAACACTGCTGCCAGCCAGCGCGTACACCGGCATTGCCTTGCTGAATGACCTCACGAAACCGCGTGATTAGTAAGGCATCCATAAAATCTGAAAAAGCCTGTGTGATTTCACTGCCCATCGCCCCTTCGATTAATCGTTGCCGAAGAAACTCCCGCTGTTCCTGGAGAAGGTGAAGCCCCAGATAGGAGTCCTTGTGTTCCGTTAAACCGGGAGGGGTCAAAGGAAGGTCTTCACTCACAGAAGGTAACTCCACTAAAGCTGATCATGTCAGGCATTCAGGTTAATCTCCCGAAACATATCGGTTCGTAATCGGCATCCGCCGATCTTTTCCTAACGCTCTCGAAGTAATTTTAATGCCCACTGGCGCTTGTCGACGCTTGTACTCGCTGCGATCTACCATCCCCATTACCGTTCGGACAACATGAGAATCATAGCCCATCTTCACAATCCTACTCATTGACTCATTGTCCTCAACATAGGCTTGAAGAATGGCATCTAACACCGGATAGGGAGGGAGGGCATCCTGATCTGTCTGATCAGGCCTCAACTCAGCGGAAGGGGCGCGCACCTGAATTCTTTCTGGAATAATCACTCGATCAAAACAAGAGCCCCTATACTCGCTTCGCCATCGAGAAAGCTGATACACTTTTGTTTTGGGAATGTCTTTGATAACGGCAAACCCTCCAGCCATATCCCCATACAGTGTGGCATACCCCACACTCATTTCGCTTTTATTCCCCGTCGTCAGCACTAAGTATCCGAACTTATTGGAAAGAGCCATCAGCAGGGTTCCTCGGATGCGGGCTTGGAGATTTTCTTCTGTCGTATCAGCCTGACAGCCGTGAAAGGATTTGCCCAACACCCGAAGAAAAGTCTTGAATACGCCTGATATTGAAAGACTCCGCATATCGATTCCTAATTTTTTCCCTAGCCGGCGAGCATCCTCACGACTTTCCTTAGAAGTATAGGGGGATGGCATCATGACACCCATGACATTGGACGCGCCTAAAGCATCTCGGGCAATCAATGCGGTCAAAGCCGAATCAATCCCTCCGCTGATACCGACAAGAACCCTGGAGAAGGCATTCTTCCTCACATAATCTTGCACTCCCAGCACGAGTGCCCGGTAGATTTCTTCCATCTCTCCGATTACCGGTGTGAGCCTTATGACACTTGGAACTCCAGACTTCGGCCACGTTGGTGTCCATCCCATGCGAATCATCGGAATCCGAACCTCATCGGCATCGAATTCAGGTTCTTTTCCAGACCTTTTGAATTTCCCCTTTCGTATTGACGGAATATTGAGGTCGGTAAGCAAGAAATCTTCTTTAAAGGCTTTTGCCCGCGCAAGTATTCGACCGGTGGAATCCATGACGAGACTATTCCCATCAAAGACCAATTCATCCTGGCCTCCAACCATATTGGTATAACTAACCATTACATTGTTAGCCTTAGCCCGAACCGCCAACATGTGTTCACGACTTTGGGTTTTCCCAATGTGATAAGGAGAAGCATTGATGTTTAGGATAAGCTGAGCACCGCCATACGCTGCCTGCTGGCTGGCCGGACCATTGGCAAACCATATATCCTCACAAATATTGATTCCGATACGTAACGGGCCCAGGCAGTAGACCGGACTGGTTCGTCCCGGTTGAAAATACCGTTCTTCATCAAACACTCCATAATTGGGCAACTTTGATTTGGCATATGATCTTTTCACCTGTCCATCGACCAAAACCCACGCCGCATTTAAGGGCTTCCTTCGATCAAGCCCGGAGCCCAGGATGGAATGTTGAGCAGGACGATCAGATTCGATTACGCTTCCCACTACGGCCATAATCCCCTTCGTGACCTTGGCAATACGGTCCCGCATCCGACTTATATTAAATAGAAACTGGGGCATGAGGAGAAGATCTTCTGGAGGATATCCACACACCGCCAATTCCGGAAAGACCACCACATCCGCTTTGGCTTTTTTGGCCTCGCGAATCCATCCGCAAATGGTGCGCGTGTTCCCCTCTAGATCCCCAACGACCGCATTCATCTGCACCATTGCTAATCGAAGCATCATGATAAAAAAAACGTCCTCTGTCCCAGCGGAACCGAGGACGCCATTGTCCTTTGAGCTAACATATACAGGAAGACGTCGTTGTCGCCCTTCAGCGTATTATACAAGTGATGAAGAGTCCGTTCAAAAAACCTTTCCTCAAATTCCTATGTCCATGATGAATCGTCCTAGGGATGCCTACTGAGTCGCCCGTTGAAGTTCCTCCGCGAGGATAATCGCATCTGCAATTTCTCTCATGGATTTTCGAAGATTCATGCTTTGTCGTTGCATAAGACGAAACGCTTCAGGTTCTGACAATCCCCTAGACGCCATTAAAAATCCCTTAGCACGCTCTACCAATTTTCGCACTTCCAGGGCCTCCTGCATCTCAAACGATTTTTCCATAAGCCGAGTGTGCTCTATGGCGACGGCGGATTGATTCGCAATGGCTTGAAGCGTGATCACTTCTTCATCTGAAAACGCATGGTAACTGGAAGTGTATACATTTATCACCCCAATCGGATTTTCTTTCATGAGCATGGGGATGGACAATAAAGAATGCAATCCTTCCTGTTTCGCCAAATCCCGATAAAAATATCCCTCTTCCGCCTTTACATCCGAGACATACACCGGATGGTGATCCTGCACAGCCCGACCACTCATGCTCTGCCCAACCTTCAAGGGTGGCTTCCGCCGGTACGCATCGCTCAGACTTTGAGTGGCAGCAATGCGAAGTTCCCCAGAAGCCTGGTCGACCAGCATGATCGAGCAGATCTTTGAATTCATCAGCTGAGCGGTCATAGTCACAATTAATTGCAGCACATCCTCTATCAGTCGATTAGACGCCACAGTTTCCGACACTTGGGAAAGAGTTTCAAGCCGGCGCGCTTTTTGCCGCATATCATCATACAATCTGGCATTGGCAATGGCTCCGCCGACTTGATTAGCAATGGTCAGTAAGAGGGCTAGCGTTTCTTCGGCATACCGTTTCGGCCGCTTATGCTGAACATTGATGACTCCGATCATTCTCCCCTTACTTGTGATGGGAACTGACACAAACGCCTGAAAACGATCTTCCGGCAGACGATGAAAAAACTTAAATCTGGCGTCATCACTTGCATTGCGGGAAATCACCACTGGAACTTTTTCTCGTGCCACCCATCCGGTAATCCCTTCACCCAGACCAATAGATATCCGCCCGATGAGCCGGGGATGAGGATTTTTTGATGCACGCAGAATAAGTTCGTCTGTTGTTTCAGAGATCAAATACAACAGACAGGCATCCCCCTTCGTCACTTCAACAACCACCTCCACTATTTGCTTTAATACTGTTTCCAGCTCCAAAGAACCACTTATGGATTCGCTGATTCGGTGAAGAATCTGCACTTCACGGCTCCGTTCCCGAACGAGGTGCTTCAGGTCTTCTATGGTCGAAGGACGGACATGAGCCATGTTATTTTTGTTTCCTGGATAGACGTGGACGACTCAATGTCTCTGGAACGGACTTCAATCGTTTCACGCGGGAGGACTGACTGGCAGTGAACCATTGACGAATACGTTGCCGAACAAGGGGCACAACTTGGACATTCCCAATTGAGGTGGGTACCACGCAATTGATTTGGCCCTTTACCACCTTTTTGTCATGTTGCATGGCCCCCCAGAGATCCATGAATGTCATTGAAGGCATAGCAATGGGCAACCCGACATCCTGAATCAAATCACGTTGCCGCTCAACAAGCTCATTAGTACACATCCCTAAAAATTGCGCCATTGCGGCTTCCTGCACCATGCCGATTCCCACAGCCTCTCCATGAATCCATGTTTTATAGCGTCCCCAGGTTTCCAGTGCATGGCCTACGGTATGGCCATAATTCAAAATTCGGCGGCGCCCCGATTCCCGTTCATCTCCACCCACAACTTCGGCTTTAATTTCACAACACCGCCGAATGACGGTAGGGATCACATCCTCTGCTTGTTCTCGTAAGCCATCTATGTTTTGCTCTAAATATTCAAAAAATTTCGGATCGGCAATCATGCCATACTTAATCACCTCCGCTAAACCTGCGACCCATTCACGTTTCGGAAGAGATTGCAACGCCTGCGGATCAACGACAACGACACGTGGCTGATAAAATGCGCCGACCAAATTTTTTCCTATTGGATGGTTGACCCCTGTTTTTCCACCCACGCTCGAATCTACCTGAGCCACCAATGTCGTCGGGACTTGGACGAAGGGAACACCGCGCAGATAGACAGAGGCCGCAAATCCAGCCACATCTCCCACGACCCCCCCACCTAACGCCAACACCACTTCCTGGCGCTCAAGTCGTTGCCTGACCAGTTCATCCAGTATTTTTGACAGCCAATACATAGATTTAGCTTTTTCTCCATCGGGAATCACAACAAAAAATGGAGAAAACCCGCACCGCTTCAAGGACCGGAAAACGACTCGACCGTAGAGCTCATTGACGATTGAATTGGTCACAATGGCAACTTGACCGGATAATCCAACATCCTGAAGCACACGGCCAATCTGAGGCAGAATATGCGGTTGGATAAGAACGTGGTAGCTCCGGTCTCCTAAAGAAACCGGAACGTGTTTCGAGAGTTCAGAGATATTCATCTAGCGGAAATCACCAGAAAACGGTCTCATTACAAGCAACGAAAAAAATCTGCCACGATAGGAGCTCAGGCCAAAGCACTTAAAACGTGCGGACATACTCTTGATAAGCCTCAAAATTTTTTTTCATTTCATCCAACGTATCTCCACCAAATTTTTCAATTAAGGCATTGGCCATTTCATATGCAATCACCGCTTCTCCGACAACACCGGCAGCCGGTACAGTACAAATATCCGAACGCTCCACGGTGGCCTCAAACGATTCTTTAGTTTCAATATCCACACTGTCTTTGGGAGTGTAAAGGGTCGCAATGGGTTTCATGGCCACTCGCAGGACAATCGGTTGCCCATTAGTAATACCGCCTTCCAACCCACCAGCATTGTTCGACTTTCTGATAAATTGTCCTGTGGCTTTATCAAAGTAGATATCGTCGTGCACTTCAGAGCCAAAACGGCGGGCCGACTCAAAACCCATTCCAATTTCGACCCCCTTCATAGCTTGAATACTCATCGCAGCAAATGCCAAGCGAGCACTCAGTCGCCGATCCCATTGAGCATAAGTCCCTAGCCCAATCGGAACGTTCGTCACTACGACTTCAAAAATTCCACCCAAGGAGTCCCCTTTATGTTTGGCTGCCCGAATCTGTTCAATCATTTTTTTTGCCGTCTCCGGATCATGGCATCGTACATCAGATTGTTCTGCATGTTCATATGCCATCAACGGGTCATTCGGGCTGGGGGCCGCAATGCCTCCAATATCCATAGTATAACTGACCACCCGCATATCAAACTGGGCGAGCACCGCCTTCGCCACTCCACCAATAGCCACTCTGATGGCTGTTTCTCTGGCACTGGCTTTTTCCAGCACATTGCGGATATCCCGATGCCCATATTTGATGGCTCCAACCAAATCTGCGTGGCCCGGTCGTGGACGAGTCACCACGCGTTCGGTAGAGGGTGGACCAGGTTCTGACGCCATGATGTCTTTCCAGTTTTCCCAGTCTTTATTCCAGATCAACAGACCTAAGGGATTTCCCAAAGTTTTCCCTTTTCGAACCCCACAAATAAATTCAATCCGGTCTTTTTCAATGCGCATCCGGCCACCACGACCATATCCGCCTTGCCGACGGATCAAATCTGCATTAATTTCATCGGCCACGACCGGCAAACCGGACGGAACTCCCTCCACCACCGCCATGAGACCTCTCCCATGGGATTCCCCCGCATTTAAATATCTCAACATTTCATTCCTTTTTTCAGGATTACACACTCATGCCGGTGGCATGTCTCCTCTTATCCATTCCCAAACGTATCAAGTATGGAGCTGCGAACTTAGGCGACGGGTATTGTTGAACGCCTAATAACCCCTTTCGATGCGCGCAAATGGGTTGACGAATCATCCCCTAGACTTCAAGAGTATGGATTATGAAGGTTTTTTCAGGCTTTCTCAACAAAAATATTCATGGTGATTTTTGAATGGTGGGGAAGGAAAGAATGAAGGTTCTTGTCGGGGAAGCCCCCCTCACCGAGGAGGCTGAAGAGACGTACTCCAGTAGCACCTCCTTCTCACTGATGGTCTTAATCGTCCATCCTGATCGAGCAAGTTCAACCCCCGGTTGTACCAAAACTCGCTCAGTTGGAGATATCTGAATGACCGCCTGGTGGCCATCCTGGCCATGCATCACACCAAGAAGTCTCCAGACTGGATTATCTGCGAGGGGAGCATCTTTCGGTTCTGTATCTGATTGGGTCGAAACCTTGGGCGTTGGCAGGGGCTTCGATATGCGTTTGAAAGGGTCTCGACGATTCACGACAGCGTGTCTGGCATTATCCTGATCTACACTCATTTTTGCTAACCTGCTTGGATGAGAAGGCAATGGGGAGGCTCCTTTCCCGGCAGCCTCTCCCATTAACCCAACAAAAATCAACACACCCCAAACACAGACAGAGTAGCTCGCGCACCATCTCCAGTATACCGCCATCCTTGAGACCGTACCCCACATGAACATGACACCGTGCCCTCGCATTCCCGCCAGGAGTTGATTGGCTCGATCATGTTTTAAGCAGTTGCTGAACATGTTCAATACCTAAGGGGGTTAACCCGTGCATCACCAGATTCGTGATAAGGGTAGATGAATTTTCGTTTTCTGACCTTCCGGCCATGACAATGGAAGAAATACTTTCGACCCATGCAAGCTGACGCAAGTCATCCAAAAATTGAACTGTTCCCTCGAATTCCCCTTCCACTTTCACGGCAATCCGAATCGAAGCTTCAGCACCCTGAAGTTCCGTCCAAAGACCTTCGGGCTTCCACCCCCGAACCGTCACACCCTTTCGCTTCGCAATTTCCATGATATCCCTTCGAAAAACTTTTGATTCAATATGTTCAGGAAGTTGTTGAATTCGAGCGGACAAAATTTCACGTAAGACGTTGATTTCTCTTTCGATGGCTTTCAAGGAGTCTGTTTTCTGGAGGAGCCCGTGGCGTTCCTGATCTAGGTGAGCGACTTCTTGTTGTAATTCCTCAAGCGAGTGACTCATTTGCTGCCACACAAAGAGGTGGTTACCCAACAGACAGACAAGCATCACCCCCACCAGAAAACCGAATCGATGCCAGATCGATAGTGCCTTCCACTGCGCCATCATGTGGTTACCTGATGATCCCATACAAAACGAATCAGAAAGGAAAAGGCCACTGATTCTCCTTCTGGGCGCTCAAAAATTTCCACTACAGGCAAACTCATGATGATCCGATCATTCTCTAACGCCTCCATAAATTCCACAATATCCTCCAGTGCTAACGATTGTCCGTGTAATTCCACCATCCGTGATTCCAGTTGTACCCGCTCCAACCAGATATCAAGATCTCCGACATTTCGACTAACCCCATCCAGCAAAGCTACCGGCCAAGCCTTTTCTTTCTCCTGGTCACTGAGCCGCCCAACGGAAGTCATAAGAAGCGCTTTTTGCTCCTTACGACTTTCCACATTTTGAAGTCTTTCCTTTATCCGAACTAAAGCCTGCATTTTGACTGATTTTTCTTGAAGCAAGGCATCAACCTGTTCTTGCAAAGATTTCGTCCACCACCAACTCGCCCCCCCAAAACCCATGAAAACCACCAGACCTAACAACATACAAATCAGCCAGGAAGACTTATGAGGACTCACTTGACGCTGAATTTGGCGTGCTAAATTAATTTCAATCATGAGGGTCGAGCCAACGCAATGCCGCTCCAACGGCAACACCAAATAAAGGCAAGGCTTTCTGAAATCGACAATCCTGTTGAATGTCCTGAGGGACCACGATCTTTTTGAAGGGATTGACCAGAATTACGGACACAGCCAATGAATCAGCGAGTCTTGATTGGAGTCCTTCCAGGACCGAATACCCCCCTGACAGGAATACGCCCCTCACGACTCCCCCGTCAGTTATTTCCGAAACATCCTTGGCAGTTTGAATAACCTGCTCGATGGTCTCCTTAAAAAATTGCTCAAGAAGTAAAGATTCCGAGGCTCCTATCTTATAGCCATTACCAGAACTTTCAGAAGCCGATTGCATCCCGTCAAGCAGGTCTCCATACCAATCGGCCTCGTAGGATACTTGGTGAATATGTATAGGATGACCTTCTTCCATGACCACCGAAAGAATGCCGGTTGGTCCAAGATGAACAATCAGCCACGTTCCTTCTTGGCCATAGTTATAGACAACCATATTCACGAGTGAGAAAGCATCCACATCGACAAAACCGACACTCATCCCTTGCTGTTGAAATTGTCGCATTCGTTCCTCAATAAATTCTTTTTTTGCCACAACCAGAAGAGCTTGATCCTTTCCATTGTCCAAGGGTCCTGTGACGTTGTGCCGATACACGTCCCACACGGCACCTTGAACATCAAGAGGAATATACCGGTCAAGCTCCAAAGCCAGGTGTTCTCGAAGATCATTTTCCGACATATTGGGAAACGTCAGTCTTTTCAACAACACGTGAGAACTCGAAACCGTAAGGCCCACAGTACGAGGAGAAGGGGATAACTGTTTTCGGAGAATTTGGACGAGATGTCGGTCCTGCTCAAAATCCGATTGGGGATCGAGAGTAGATCTAGAGGTAAGGGCTTCAATCACAACACCCTGTAAGAAAGGACTGCCATATCTCGGTTTTAGGGTCACTGCCTTCAACAATCGAGACCCCACATCCACGCCTGTAACATTCTGGCTTTTCCACGAATATCCACTGACCCTTTCTGCTATGCCTTTCCAAATTGCATTCATCTTATTTAGTCCAACAATAATGGCCAAATGTCCCTTTACCTCAATTGAGGTTGTATCTGGATTATCTCTGTAATTGCCATTCCCAAATATGATGTCGTGTTTTTACCTAGATTCGGTTGGTCCCAACACTTGGAGACAACCTCCTCGTTTGCCTGGTTTACCAATCGCCTTCCCCTTCCCTTCGGAATGGCTCTATTATGCCAGGCTTGCTGAATGAGAGGTCAAAAACCGTCGCTTAAAGAAAGGACGGCGACAATGACAAAAAGAATGGGCTTTAAAAGCAGAAATTTCTGGAATGTGGGAACTAATTCTGAGGAAAAGGCTACTCAAGGGCGAAGGGAAATTAGCCTGGATTCGCCTCTTTTGATATTTCTCGATGGTGAATCGTGACGTCATAGCCCAAAATATTCAAAATCTCTTTCATACGCAGGACCATCGCCACCGATCGATGTCTCCCACCCGTACACCCGAAAGCAACGGTAACATAACTTCGTTGTTCCCTTTCGAACATTGGCAACAAAAAAGCAAACAATTCTTTTAAATGGTCAAGAAAGACTTTCGCCTCCCTCGTGTCTAGGACAAAACGTTGAATATCGCCATGCTCCCCTGTTAAAGGCTGAAGGTCAGGCACGAAATGAGGATTGCGAAGAAAACGGACATCAAACACCATATCCACATCGAAGGGCACTCCGAATTTATAGCCAAAACTCATGAGACTAAGTTTCAGGACTTGCCCTTCACCCCTCTCTCGATAATGTTTAATGATCCAGGCTTTGAGATCGTGAACGGAAAACTCCGACGTATCCAGCACGCGATGGGCTCTAGCCCGAAGACTTTGTAAGCGTTCACGCTCTAGTTGAATGCCCTCAATAATCGGTCGATGGGGGAGTAATGGATGCGGACGCCGAGATTCAGAAAAACGCCTGACTAAAATATCATCATGTGCCTCTAAAAAAAGCAACTCAACGTGACAGCCATCACTTTGTAAAGCTTCGAGATTGCTCAATAGATCCTCAAAAAAAGCCCGTTCACGAATATCAATCCCCAGGGCAACCTTCCTCACATCTTTGTCAGGTTGAATACACAATTCAGTGAATTTTTGAAATAAGGCCGGTGGAAGATTATCCACACAGAAAAAGCCCAAATCCTCTAAGCACTTCAAGGCTTGGGTTTTGCCAGATCCCGACGTCCCCGTCACCATCATCAGTTGAAGTGGCAACGGATCGTTTTTCAGAGAAGCTTGAGGTGACTCACTCGGCATCGTTTCGCTTCCACAATCATCGTGCATGGACCGGCTCATTTCAACCAGACTAACGGAAACCTGAGACTCAATGAGATCAGCTTTCTGCAACACTCACTATTGTGTCTGGGGCCTGAAGTCCGCTGTTAAGAATTATGTGGGAATTCTTTTTCGTTGGCTAGCAGAAGAAATATGTAATTCAGCCCGATATTTCGCTACAGTTCGACGGGCAATCAAAATATTTTTATGACGGAGCCTGGAGACGATCTCCTGATCTTTCAACGGATTGGCTGCATCTTCTTGTGCCACCATCTCCCGAATCATCTCACGAACAGTCACAGAGGACATATCCTCTCCACGGTTGTCAGCCCGCTGAATCCCTGCATTAAAAAAGAATTTCAGTTCAAGAATTCCCTGGGGGCAATGCAAATACTTATTGGTCGTCACCCGGCTAATTGTTGACTCATGCATACCCACATCTTCGGCCACCTGCTTCAAGACTAATGGCCGAAGATACTGAATCCCCTTTTCCAAAAAAGCTTCTTGAAACTTCACCAGGCTTTTGACGACTTTCACAATCGTTTTGTTCCTCTGATCAATACTCCGAATAATCCATTGTGCGCCCTTCAATTTTTCTTCAAGATAGTTTTTCGTATTCCCAGCATCTTCGCCGGAGTGGGAAAGGAGTCGCCGATAATACGGACTGATTCTCAATCGAGGGAGGCCATCATCATTTAACAGCACGACCCACTCCCCTTCATACTTCACGACGTAGACATCTGGAATAATAATTGAGTTACTATCCGAAAAATAGGGGCGACCTGGCTTCGGTTCCAGACTCTCTATCACCCGAACAGCTTCATAGACTTCATCCAGAGTCACGCTCAATGTTTTGGCTACAGACTGATACCGTTTTTTCTGAAGATCGACTAAATGATCTTTCAGGATAGCAGCCACCACATGCATGGGCACCGCTGCTTGCAAATGAGAGGTTAGTTCAGTCTCATCATGTTGTAGGTGATCCAGTTGGATCAATAAGCATTCTGCTAAATCCCGAGCCGCCACACCTGGAGGATCAAACTGCTGAATCTGACGGAGCACTCCCTCAACATGTTCAACAGAGCATTTGGCGTCTTCAGCTAATTCGGGAATTGGGACACGCATATACCCGTCTTCATCCAAATTTCCTATGATCATTCTGCCAATATCTCGGTCATCCCCTGCAAGAGATGAGAGACGAAGTTGCCAATCCAGGTGCTCCTCAAGAGAGGTCGGTTTGGTGAGAGTTTGTTCATATGAAGGAAATTCTTCATCCCCCGAGTAGGCCTCATCCCGCTGAGCAGGCCTCCAATCGTTCCCCAAAATATTGTCCCACTCCTCGGAGGACAACGGCTCGCCTTCTTTGATGGTTGGTTGAACCTCCGCGACCTCACCTGAAGGCTCACTTTCAGCGTCAGGCCCTTTCACCTCCCCTGCGGGCTCTTCCCCCACTGAAGGTTCTTCATCCTGGGCTTCCAGGGCCAAATCTTCTAAGAGGGGATTTTCTACTAAGTGTTGAGCCAACGTTTGCTGAAGTTCTAAACGAGAGAGTTGCAACAACTTAATTGCTTGTTGCAGTTGGGGAGTCATCACCAACTTTTGAGATAACCGAAGGTCTAACCGAAGATCCATTGCAGAAACCCACTTCCTCTTTATTGCATCATTTTGAAGCGTTCGCCCAGGTAGACAGCCCTGGCTTTTGGACTATTCACAATGACATCAGGGGGACCACTTTCTAAAATCGTTCCTTCGCTTATTATATAGGCTCGATCGGTAATGGAAAGCGTATCTTGGACATTGTGGTCTGTAATCAGGATGCCGATATTTTTTCTTTTTAAACTGGTTAATATATCTTGAATATCCCCCACCGCAATTGGATCAATTCCGGCAAAAGGCTCATCCAAGAGTAAGAATTTTGGGTTTGTGGCTAATGCGCGCGTAATTTCCAAACGTCGACGCTCTCCACCTGAGAGAGTATAGGAGCCATGTCTACGAAGCCGAGTCAGATCCAACTCCTCTAACAATTCATCTAATCTCGCTTTCCGGCCAGACGCTGGGAGATCCAATGTTTCCAAGACTGCCAATACATTATCCTCAACCGAAAGCCTTCGAAAAATTGAAGCTTCTTGTGGCAAATATCCAATTCCCCGCCTTGCCCGCTTGTACATGGGCAGGAAAGTAATCTCATCGTTGTTGAGAAATATTTTCCCTTGGTCAGGTTGACAAAGCCCCACAACCATATCAAAAATCGTCGTCTTGCCAGCACCATTAGGACCGAGAAGCCCAACAACTTCTCCTCCCAACAATTCCAAACTGACGCCCCTAACGACTTGTCGACCTTTATAGCTCTTCTTTAAATCCTTGGCAGAAATTCTATGAAGAGATTTCCCACGTGCTTCAAGCATTTGCATTCCTTGATTCAATCATGCGGATCTCGATTTCCAAGAAAACGTTGAACCGAGCAGATTCCTCAAACTCAAGTCACAGAATCTACGATCAAACCATGATTGGGTTGATCGGCCCTTGTCAATCACAATCAAAAATCCAGTTTTATGGGAGCACGATGAATACACCAAGAATCATGGCAGTCGGATTACAAGCCCGCAAATTCTAATTTTGCTCCGATCCATCAATTATTACCCGGGTTCCACCTTCTACCATACTCCGGTTTTCTTTTAAAAACATGGTCATTTTGGGACCGCTAATTCTTGTTCCGGTCTGCCAGGCTACGGGAGAACCGGTCAAGATAACCTTTTCTTCCGATTTGTAATACAAGGCATGTTGACTGGTAGCTCGACTTTCCCCTTTTTCAATTCTCACATTCCCTTTCGCCTCAATATAATTAATTTCATTTCCAGATTCTGATTTGGCTCCTGAATCTGTTGCAGCAGAGGGATTTGAAGGTGCTTTTTCTTTGAAATACACGATCATCACATCAGAATGCACCACCAGTTCGCCTTGAACCATTTTGACTGCTCCTTGAAAGATGGCGACGTTTTTTTCGCTACTGGCCGTCATCGTCTTAGAAGTAATGACCGTAGAGGCTTTTGGCTCTTCTCCCATTGCCACAATGGGAACGTGGACCAGTATAATCGCAAAAATCAACCAACCGAATGAGATCGGCATTGAAACTCTTATGGCGACACCAACTCAGCACGAACATTTTTGAGCAAATGAAACTCATGCTTATCCACGTCTCCTTCTAATCCTGTTCCGGTGATGGTTAAGCCATCCCCTTTGATAAGCACTTGATCCGGAGTGTGTATCTGCCGTGCTTCTTCGTTCCAGGTCAATTTATCTGAAAACACTTGATAACCAGACTCAAAAGTCATAACAGTTTTTTCATTTTTGCTTATTAACTCAAAGTCATTGCTTGATGTATTCATTACGCCTTTTTCAGAGGTAATTTTTAATTGTTCCTTTTGAAACTCTCCATCAAAAAGGTGGACTTGAACCGTTTCCAACTTGGCTACATGCTCTTTATCAAAGACCTTGGCTTGATCAGCATTTACAACCCATTTTGTGGAGCCGGATCGAGTTTGGCGGTAATTAAATCCCTGAATCCACGCGTCAGCTCCTTGCTGTTCCTCTAATGTTACCAAAGTTGTGTCTTGGCTTCGTGTTTGCATGTGATTTATCACACGACTTCCGATAAATATTGTCATACCTAAAACTAGCAGAGTTAAAACGGCTCTCGTACCATAAAATTGCATTTATCCCTGCTCGGTCGAACGACCACCCTTAGGGTAAAAAACCCATAAAAAAGAATAGCACAGGGTCCAGGTCAAGTAAATAAAAGACCTTAACCCTGTGACATATTGAAGGAGGGGAGAAGAAACTATGCTGGAGGAACAGGAGCAGTGAGAATGATAGATTTAAAAGACTACGCTCTATACATTTCTAACTGGCGGTTGAGGAAACTATCTCCTTATCGGATTCATTCGTTTTTTCAACCAATTCAATAGCTACCAGTTTTGCTGCGTCCCCTGGGCGTTGACGAGTTTTAATAATCCTTGTATAGCCACCGTTCCTCTCAGGAAAACGCTTGGCAACGTCATCAAAAAGCTTTTGAACCGTTTGTTTGGTTCGTAACACACGCAAAGCCCCTCTTCTGGCTTGAAGAGTTCCTTGCTTCCCAAGAGTAATCAGTCTATCGGTGATCCCACGAAGTTCTTTCGCTTTAGCCTCCGTGGTTTCAATTCGCTCATGTTCCATGAGAGATGTGACCAAATTTCTAAATAAAGCCAACCGATGTTTACTGTTTCGTCCTAATTGTCTACCGCGTTTTCTATGACGCACAATACACGTCCTTTGAAAAAAGTTCAGGTTTGGGATTCTGTCACTTCACTCACTTTGGTTCCTAAGGTCAACCCCATTTCTGCTAAGACCTCTTTAATTTCATTCAATGATTTTTTCCCAAAGTTTTTAGTCTTTAACATTTCATTTTCGCTTTTATGAACCAAATCACCTATTGATTTAATGTTAGCATTTTTCAGGCAATTTGCAGCGCGGACCGACAGTTCTAATTCATTTACACTTCGAAATAGATGTTGGTTAATCAACATCTTGCTCTCATCTCCACCCTCTTCTTGAGCTGGCTCTCCCCTTTCTTCAGATGGCAGGCAAATATCAAGATGATTGCGAAGAATTCCTGCCGCTGAGGTGACAGCTTCCTGCGGAGTTATGCTTCCGTCCGTCCACACTTCCAGAATGAGTTTATCATAATCTGTGATCCGACCAACCCGAGCACTTTCCACACTGAAATTAACCCGTTTAATGGGAGAAAAAACAGAGTCTACCGGGATGACCCCTATTGGCAACCCTTCTTCTTTATTCCGTTCAGCAGGAACATACCCACGTCCAGGTTTCACAATGAGTTCAATATCCAACAGCCCATCTTTATCCAAAGTAGCAATATGAAAATCTGGGTTCAAAACTACCACGTCCGGGTCTACAGATAAATCTGCGGCTAACACTTCCCCAGGCCCCTTCTTTTTCAGGCGTATCGCCTTAGCCTTGTCAGAATGCAAACGCAACCGTAACGCCTTAATATTCAAAATGATAATCGTAACATCCTCGGTCACACCGGGAATGGTCGAAAACTCATGATATACTCCCTCAATCTTTACAGAGGTGACAGCTGCTCCAGGAAGCGAAGAAAGCAAGACCCGCCTAAGGGAATTCCCCATGGTGGTTCCAAAACCTCGCTCAAATGGTTCGGCCGTAAACTTGCCATAAGTAGGTGAAGCAGTGTCCTTTTCCAATTCCAACTTCGTGGGTATTTGGAAATCCTTCATGCTATTTATCATAAGGATCGCGTCTCCCTTTCTTGGTCCCAAGGCCATATATGTGATCCATTCGCAACATCCGCTCTATCTCCGGCAGGAAAATTTACCGTGAATACAGCTCCACTACAATCTGTTCATTGACCAGAACATCAATGTCCTGTTTAGTGGGAATGGCCTGGACGGTACCCTTTAATAAATTCCGCTCCATCTCTAACCAATTCGGAACTCCCCGACCACTGGTAATTTCCAGGGCGGCTTGGACCGGAACAAGCTGACGGCTCTTCTCCCTGATTTCGATAATATCCCCGACGTTCACGGTTACCGAAGCAATAGTGACTTTTCGGCCATTCAACATCACATGACCGTGATTCACCAACTGTCTGGCTTGGCCACGTGATGAGGCAAATCCCAGGCGATACACAACATTATCAAGTCTTCGCTCTAGCAGGCTCAACAAATGCTCGCCGGTGATCCCCTTACGTCTGACGGCTCGATGGTAGGTATTCAGGAATTGTCGTTCCTGCATACCATATACACGCCGAAGCTTTTGTTTTTCCCTTAGCTGAGTGCCATATTCCGTCGCACGGCCTCGCCGTGATTGCCCATGCTGTCCAGGAGGATAACTACGACGCTCAATTGCGCATTTTTCAGTCATACACCTAGTGCCTTTTAAAAACAACTTCACTCCCTCACGCCGACATAACCGACATACAGGACCAGTATATTTGGCCATGGACTTTCTCCCCCTATCTCCAGTTCACGAAAAACCGATAATCTACAAAAACCTCTCTGATAAATTACACTCGCCTTCGCTTAGGAGGCCGACACCCATTATGGGGAATCGGCGTTACATCACGAATAAGATTGACTCGCAAACCAGCGGATTGAAGGGCTCTCACTGCAGCTTCTCGTCCAGACCCAGGGCCATTTACATAGACATCCACTTGTCGAAGGCCAAATTCCATTGCTTTTTTTGCGGCCACTTCACCTGCACGCGTAGCGGCAAATGGGGTGCTCTTTCTCGACCCCTTAAATCCTTGACTACCGGCACTGGCCCAAGTTACAGCCCCACCGGTCATATCCGTTATCGTCACGATGGTATTATTAAATGAGGCCATGATATGCACGATACCGACTTGTAAAACTTTTCTATCCTTCTTTTTTCCCTTTTTAACACTCATGAAAGATCCCTTTCAGCAGCTCATTTCCTAACTTTTCCCCCAATAGCCCCACGTCGCCCTTTTCTCGTTCGTGAATTTGTTTTTGTCCTCTGACCTCTCACCGGCAGACCTTTCCGATGTCGTAACCCACGATAAGTTCCGATATCCATCAAACGTTTAATACTCATCGTGATTTCTTTCCTAAGGTCACCCTCTACGTCGTAATCCTTGTCAATTGTCTCCCTCAAACGGACCACTTCATCTTCTTCTAGGTCCTTCACCCTCGTTTCAGGAGAAACACCCGTCTTTTGCAATATATCCCGTGAACTGGCAGGACCAATTCCGAAAATATAGGTTAATCCAACATCGATCCGTTTTCCTACCGGCAATTCTACGCCTGCGATACGAGCCATTTCTTACTTTCCTCTCTCTAGGGATTGGCTTAATCTATCCACCAAAAACATTGACGAACCCTACCCCTGTCGCTGCTTGTGCTTGGGGTTTGTGCATAGAACTCTTACAACCCCTTTGCGGCGAATGACCTTACATTTAACACAAATTGGTTTTACTGATGATTTAACTTTCACGATAACAACCTCTATTTAAACCGATAGGTAATCCGTCCACGAGTCAGGTCATATGGAGATAATTCCACTGTCACCTTATCTCCTGGCAAAATTCTAATAAAATGCATCCGCATCTTTCCAGAAATATGAGCTAATATCCTATGTCCATTTTCTAACTGAACCCGAAACATCGCATTCGGCAAAGTTTCTGTTACTGCCCCTTGAACCTCGATAATATCTTCTTTTCCCATGAGGAAATTTACCTGACCTCCAACCTAGGACTAACCTGTTAAAATGCGAGGCGCACCATTCGCTTCAATTGTGATTGTGTGTTCAAAGTGGGCAGAAAGTGAATTATCGCAAGTGACTGCCGTCCATCCATCTTTCAAGACTTTGACCGCCGATCCTCCCAGATTAACCATTGGCTCTATGGCAAGAGCCATCCCAGGCTTTAAACGCGGTCCCTGTCCTGGTCTTCCATAATTTGGAACCTGAGGCTCTTCGTGCAACTGGCGCCCAATACCATGGCCCACAAAATCACGCACAACCGAATACCCATGATTTTCTACATGTGTTTGAATGGCAAAAGAAATATCTGAAAGACGATTACCCACAACAGCCTTTTCGAGTCCTTTAAGTAGGGCTTCTCGAGTGACTCCAATCAATAATTGAATTTTTTCAGGAACGGCCCCAACCGAAACTGTCACAGCTCCATCTCCATAAAACCCCTCAACAATGGCCCCCACATCCAATCCGATGATATCTCCCTCTTTCAATTCACGCCTTGAGGGTATTCCATGAACGACTTCTTCGTTAATAGATGCACAAAGACTATTGGGGAAATTTCTATACCCTTTAAAAGCTGGAATTCCACCCATTTCAAGAATACATTCCTCTGTAAGCCTATCTAATTCCAAGGTAGTTATACCTGGTCTCACTGCATTTACCAGCAATTGATGACAATGAGTTACAATTTTCCCGGCACGAGCAATGAGTTCAATTTCCTCAGCCGTTTTTATGATGATCATTCTATCTTGACTGGGTAAGGAGAGCTACCAATCTATCCTGAACCGTAGAAACTACCCCTGACCCATCCAATTCTGAAAGAATTCCCCGGTCCTTATAATATTGGATTAAGGGCTCTGTTTGCTTTTGATATACAACCAATCTGGATTGAATAGTTTCCGGTTTATCATCATTTCGTTGGATAAGTGGCACTTCACATTCATTGCATACCCCATTTTTTTTTGGTGGTATGGACTTGAGGTGATATACTGCCTTACATTTTGGGCAACTCCTTCTTCCACTTATTCGTTCGATTATGTCAGATTCTGGAAGAGAAAAATATACAACACGATCAATGGCCTCTCCATTCCCTCCCAAAAACGTTGACAATTTATCTGCTTGGGCTACCGTTCGAGGAAATCCATCTAACAGAAAACCATCACGGCACTCTGAAGATGCCAATTTTTCTTCAACCAAACCAATTACTACATTATCGGGAACTAATTCCCCACGTTCCATGAAATGCTTAGCTTCTTTTCCAAGCGTTGTACCACGATCAACGCTTTCCCTAAGCAAATCTCCGGTCGAAAGTTTTTGAATCCCGAATTTTTTTGCAATAAATTCGGCTTGGGTACCTTTTCCAACTCCTGGAGGACCAAGAAATATCACCCTCATTCCATTAACCACTTCTTCCCTTCAAGGAACCTTTTCCAAGAAAGCCCTCATAATTCCGCATGAGCATATGATTTTCAATTTGTTGGGCGGTATCCAAACCCACTCCAATGACAATCAAAAGTGAGGTACCCCCAAAGTAGAATGGCATATTTAGTCTGTAAATCAAAAGTTCCGGAATAACGCATACAATTGCTAAATAAATTGCTCCAGCAAAAGTAATCCTTGTCAGTACCTTATAAATAAAGTCCGCAGTTTTTTGTCCAGGTCTTACCCCAGGGATAAATCCCCCATATTTTTTCATGTTGTCTGCCATATCAACAGGGTTAAGAACCACAGCGGTATAGAAAAAACAGAAAAAGATAATCATTCCAACGTATAGCATCGTATACAACAAAGAACCCGGGGCTAATTGCGCACCGATACTTTGAACCCACGGCACCTGTATGAAACTTGCTATCGTGGCTGGAAATGCGATTATTGATGAAGCAAAAATTGGCGGGATCACACCAGCCGTATTTATTTTCAAAGGTATATGAGTGTTTTGCCCACCATAAACCCGTCTCCCGACTATTCGCTTGGCATATTGAACCGCAATTTTTCTTCGTCCGCTTTCCAGAAACACTATAGCCCCCATTACTGCCAACATCACGACCCCAAGGATTAGCAGTAAGAGGAGGCTGATTTGACCAACCTGATATAGATCAAATGTTTGAACCACCGCACTTGGAAGACTAGCAACGATACCTGAAAAAATTATAAGGGAAATTCCGTTTCCCACCCCGCGTTCGGTAATCTGTTCTCCTAACCACATAAGAAAGGCCGTTCCGGCTACCAACGTAATCACTGTCATCAAACGAAAAGGCCAACCAGGGTCAAGAACAAATGCCCCATCATTCATGCCTTCAAGGCCAAGAGCAATACCAAATCCTTGAATTAGGGCAATAAGGATCGTGCCATACCTGGTATACTGAATGATCGTCTTTCTTCCTCGTTCTCCTTCTTTTGCTAATTTCGAAAGATGCGGAACAACGACCGTAAGGAGCTGTAAAATAATTGAGGCGCTAATATAGGGCATTATGCCCAAGGCGAAAATCGTCAATCTCGATAATGCGCCTCCAGAAAAAATATCAAGGAACCCCATGAGGGCTCCGCCTCGTTCAGTAAGAAACTTGAAAAGTTCTTCATTATTAATTCCGGGTGTGGGGACATGAGCCCCGATTCGATATACTGCAAGCATAGACAAGGTGAATATTACCCGGCTACGCAACTCCGGAATTTTGAAAATATTTTGAATGCTCGTGACAAGCCGCTCAAGCACGGCCAATCACCTTTGCTTGCCCCCCGGCATTCTCAATTTTTTGTTTGGCAGAATCACTAAATTTATGTGCTTCAACAACTATAGGACGGTCGACTTCACCAGATCCAAGTATTTTAATTTGTTGGTTTCGGCCTTTAGTTAACCCAATTTCATTAAATACGGTTGGGTTAAAGTTCGTAGTTTTTTCCTGAGCAACCAAATCTTTAATATTTATTACGGAATATTGAATCCGAAAAATGTTTGTAAACCCACGTTTGGGTAATCTTCGGGCAAGCGGCATTTGCCCTCCCTCGAAACCAGCTTGATTAGCCCGACCTGAACGGGCCAACAACCCCTTATGCCCTTTTCCAGATGTCTTTCCCAAACCTGAACCAGGCCCACGGCCAAGGCGTTTTCTCTTGGTTTTTGATCCTGGAGACGGATGTAAATCGTGTAGCTTCATGAACCTGCAACCTCAATAAGATGCCTGACTTTATAAATTAAACCCCGTACTTGGGCTGTATCCGGACGGCTAACCGTCTGTCCAATTTTCCTAAGTCCAAGCCCCAATAAAACCACACGCATCTTATCTGGATGGCCTATTGTGCTTCGCTTTAATGTAATTGAGAGATTGGTTGGTGTCACCATGATTTCCTGGTTTCCTGACTGGTCATTTCGATATCTATTAATCTTCCATCCCGACAGCGGTTCGACGCAACTCTCTTACTTCATGTGGATCACGGAGTTGACTCAACCCTTGAATGGTTGCTCTCACTGCGTTAAAAGGATTCCCACGACCTAGGGTTTTCGCAACGATATTCTGAGCACCAGCCACTTCCAACAATGAGCGAACTGCTCCTCCTGCAATGATCCCAGTACCCTGCTTGGCAGGTTTTAAGACAATGTGTTCCCCACCAAAATATCCATGCACCTCATGGGGTATGGTATTCGATTTAAGGGGTATTCTGATAAGATTTTTTTTTGCATGAGCCACGGCTTTAGCTATAGCAGATGGAACTTCAGTCGCTTTACCTTTTCCCACACCCACCCAACCATCACCATCACCCACAACCACCAAGGCCGAAAATGAAAAGCGTTTTCCACCTTTCACTACCTTGGCCACTCGGTTAATTACAACCGGCTTATCTTTTAAATTGAGCTCTTCAACATTAACCCTCACAGAAGTGAATCCTTCCCTTTAGCAAAATTTAAGGCTGGTTCTGATTAGAATTTCAGTCCTCCGGAACGCGCGGCATCTGCCAAAGCCTTTACCCGACCATGATACAATCTTCCACCTCTATCAAAGACGACTAGTTCAATTGGTATGGCTTTTGCCCGTTCAGCGATTGCTTGTCCAACCATTTTCGCCGCTTCAATATTCCCACCAGATTTTATCTTGTCTTTTAAACCAGGGTCGCAGGATGACGCAGAAACCAAAGTGCGCCCAGCCGAATCATCAATGATCTGGGCATAGATATGAGAATTACTTCTAAATACACTTAATCGTGGGCGGGAAGACAAGCCCACGATGCGCAAACGGACGCGCCTACTTCGTTTACTTAATCTTTTTTGTTTTTCAAGTATATTCACAAGTTCAACCTACTTTTTACCGGCTTTGCCAGCTTTTTTACGAAGTATTTCACCAACATACTTTATACCTTTTTGCTTGTACACATCAGGAACCTTCATACCTCTGATTTGAGCTGCAACCAAGCTAACCATTCGTTTATCAATACCCTTAAGAGAAATCGAAGTTTGTTTGTCAACAGACGCCTCTACCCCTTTTGGCAATCCCATTGATACGGGATGAGCATATCCTACGGAAAAGCTCAATTCTTTTCCTTGAATTTGGGCACGGTATCCAACCCCCATCACTTCTAGGTTTTCCTGAAAACCCTCCTTCACCCCCTTTACCTGATTTGCGAGTTCAGCCCTTGTTAGTCCATGCAAGGCCTTGAGTTTTGCCGAATCGCTATTCCGGGTTAAGGAAACTTCCTCATTTTCGATACTGATTTGTATTCCTGGGTTTAGGTTCCATTGCAACTCACCGAGCGGTCCCTTCACCAAAACGTTTCCATCAAGGACGCGCACTTCCACGCCCTTTGGAATTGATATCGGCTTTCTTCCAATCCTCGACATGATTTACCTATTAATTAAAAAACCAAGTAAATAAGTATCCAAAAATTACCAAATATGGCACAGAATTTCACCGCCAACCTGGGAACTCCGGCATTGCTCGTCCGTTAATAACCCACGGTCAGTGGTCAAGATTGCCAAACCCAATCCACGCATTACCCGTGGCAGATCTTCTTTCCCAGCATAAACTCTACATCCAGGCTTACTTATTCTTTTTATCCCAGTTATGAAGGACTTCTTTTGTCTACCAGGGGCATATCGAAGCGATACTTCAATAACCGGGTGGCCATTAGCACCCGTAGCTGCCTTGTAGTCACGAATAAATCCTTCTTCCTTGAAAATTCTTAGTATATCTTTTTTAACACGAGAAGATGGGATTTTAACCAAATCGTGTCCACGGCGTCCCGCATTTTGAATTCGCACGAATAAATCTGCGAGAGGATCAGTCATCGACATGCTAAAAAACCTCGTATTGAATGATTAGCCAAATACCCAAAAAATCCGTTTACCACAAGAAGTCTACCAACTAGATTTAGTGACACCAGGGATATCACCCTTCAAACTAAGGAAACGAAAACAAATTCGACACATAAGGAAACGTCGCAAAAAACCTCTCACTCTGCCGCAAAGAGCGCAGCGATTATAGTGGCGAACTGTGAATTTTGGCTTTCGCTTAGCCTTATTCTTTAATGCTAACCTTGACACGTACGCTCCTTTCCCTCTCTAGGGTTTTCTAAAAGGCATTCCCAAGTGGGTCAATAAAGATTTGGCTTCATCATTCCGTTGAGCGGTGGTAACAAACGTAATATCCATACCATGTATTGATGCAACATCGTCATATTTAATTTCAGGAAATGCTAGCTGTTCTTTTAAACCCAGAGTATAGTTCCCTCGTCCGTCGAAAGCTTTTGGTGAGATCCCACGGAAATCCCGAATTCTCGGCAAAGCCACGGATACCAATCGGTCCAAGAACTCATGCATTCTTGCGCCCCTTAATGTAACCTTGGTTCCGATCGGAATTCCTTCACGCAATTTAAATCCAGCTATGGCCTTCTTTGAACGAGTCAGGACAGGCTTTTGTCCTGAAATTTGCTCAAGTTCTGCAGCAGCACTTTCTAACAACTTTACATTTTGAACGGCTTCTCCCATTCCAATATTTAAGACAATCCGCTCAACCCGAGGGACCTGCATGGGATTTTGATAGCCAAATTCCTTCATCATAGCCGGAATGACTTTTTCTTGGTACATCGCCTTAATCCTAGGAACATAATCCGTCGGTTTAATAGCAGAAGAACCTACAGCTTTTTCTTTTGTTTTAGCTGTTTGTTTCGTAACCGATTTTGATTTCATCAGCTTTTTTCCAAAACTTCGTTTGAATCTTTTTGGTAAACACGCACTTTTCGTCCATCATCAAAAGTTTTCATTTTAATCCTAGAAGGTTTCTTAGCGGATTCACAGAAAGCCATGACGTTTGAAATGGCTATAAAACCTTCCCTTTCAAGAATTCCACCCTGTTTGTTTTTTGCGTTGGGCTTTGTATGACGTTTTAATATGTTGAGCTTTTCAACTGTGACTCTGGCATCTTTTGTTTGGACCTGGAGGACCTTACCCGTCTTCCCACGCTCCTTGCCAGCGATAACCATAACCATATCGCCTTTTTTTATTCGAAATTTTTCAGACATAATAACCTACCTAAATGACTTCTGGGGCCAGAGATATGATTTTCATATATTTCTTCTTTCTTAACTCTCTTGCAACCGGTCCAAAGATACGAGTTCCAACCGGGTCTCCCTGAGCGTTTACTAAGACACAAGCATTCCGGTCAAATTTAATGTGTGAACCATCCTCTCGACGTCGGCCTTTTTTTGTTCGCACAATCACAGCCTTCATCACGTCACCCTTTTTAACGGATGCCTTTGGAATTGCCTCTTTCACTGCCACAACAATAATGTCACCCAAAGATCCATACCGACGCTTTGTACCACCCAATACATGAAAGCACATGACATTTTTCGCGCCTGAATTATCAGCAACATCAAGATAGGTATAATTTTGTATCATTTATTAACTCTATTTCTTACAAACTCAAGGGAAAATATAAGACACCTTCTTCTGTAATCCTAGGTGGTCACTCGCTTAGTTAAGACCTCTGCAACACGCCAGTGCTTGCTCTTGCTTAAAGGGCGCGCATAAACAATATTAACCTGATCACCTATTAGGCATTGGTTTATTTCGTCATGAGCTTTTATCTTGGTTTTTTTTCTCATAACTTTCCCATACAAAGAATGGCGCTCAATGCGAACAACTTCAACCACTACGGTCTTTTGCATTTTATTACTGACAACTTTTCCCGTAAGCGATCGAGGCATAGCCCTGGTCTGTGTCATAGTGGAGCAACTTTCCTTCAAAATCGTGGTTGACTAGGTAGCTTTTTGGCGAAGAACCGTTTGAACCCTGGCGATATTTTTTCTTGTCTCACGTATTCTCATGGGGTTTTCCATTCGCCCCAATGCCAATTGACTCCTAAAATGAAACAATTCTTGTTTCAATTTATTTACTTTTTCAAGCAATTCAATTTTTTCTAAATTTTTTATTTCGTCCATTTCCATATCCAATACCTACAAAACCGGTATTTCGCCACGAATAACAAACTTTGTTGCCACAGGTAACTTATGTCCTGCTAAACGCAAAGCCTCTTCCGCAACGATTTGGGAAACATCATCCATTTCAAACAAAATTCTTCCAGACTTTATAGGTGCAACCCAATACTCAGGGTTACCCTTTCCTTTTCCCATTCGAACTTCCGCAGGTTTCTTCGTAATGGGTTTATCAGGGAATATTCTGGTCCAAATCCTTCCACCCCTTTTTACATGTCTGGTCATAGCAATACGAGCTGCTTCGATTTGCCTGGCAGTAATTCTTCCGGGCTCCATGGCTTTAAGGCCAAACACCCCGTAGGCGATTTCCCCCCCACGGTAGGCCTTCCCACGCATTCGGCCTTTTTGAACCTTTCTGAATTTTACCCTTTTCGGAGCTAACATCTTTCAATTACTCCAATCACTTAAATCTTTTAATCTTTTATAAAAAACCCAAGGAAGGCTCGGATTTTTCCAAAGAAGGAATCTGAGCATCCCCTTTATAAATCCAAGCCTTAACTCCTATTTGACCCATTGCGGTTTTTGCTTCTGCAAATCCATATTCCACGTCGGCCCTAAGAGTATGAAGGGGTACTCGACCCTCCCGATACCATTCCGTTCTGGCAATCTCATGTCCACCCAGGCGTCCAGCACAGTACACTTTAATTCCCAAAGCCCCAAGTCGAAGGGAAGATGCAACACTACGCTTCAATGCACGCCGAAAAGAGACACGCTTTTCCAATTGGGTAGCAATATTTTCCGCAACCAACTGCGCATCCAATTCCGGCTTTTTAATTTCCTTCACGTTTACGAAAACTTCATTGCCATATTCTTTTTCAAGCGTGGCCTTCAATTTATCAACTTCAGCGCCCTTCCTCCCAATGATAATTCCAGGACGGGCAGTATGAATAATTAATTTCAGCTGGTTACCTGACCGTTCAATCTCTACACTTGATATGCCGGCATGATACAATCGCTTTTTAACCACGTCCCTTATAGACAAATCTTGGTGAAGAAGCTTCGCATAGTCCTTTTTTGCATACCATCGCGAATGCCATGTACGGGTATAACCTAATCTGAATCCATACGGGTGCGTCTTTTGACCCATGTATTCTGTCTCCCCCTAACTCCCAAGTTTTGAATATAAAGGCACTTTATCAATTAGCTGGACATACAACGATCGTTATATGACTTGTTCGCTTATGAATAGGGTTAGCCCTTCCCATTGATCGCGGGCGAAACCGTTTGTAAATTTGAGCACCATCCACATAAGCCCTCGAAATTTTAAGATTTTCCGGGTCACCTAAATCTTTCTGCCCAGCGTTGGAAACTGCAGAAAAGAGCAATTGTTCAACCACCCTGGCAGCTGACCTTGGCGTATATTTCAATATGGCCAATGCTTCCGCCGCATTCCTTCCCCTCACCAAATCAACCATTAACCTTGCTTTACGTGGAGCCAGTCTTACATGTCGAAGAATTGCTTTAGCTTCAGTCATATCTTTATTCTACCTTCTCAAGTATTTCATGACTTCGGATTCGGTTAATTCCCTACTTTAGCGCAACTGCCTTCTCACTCCTGGCATGCCCATGTCCTTTAAAAAATCTTGTTGGAGCGAATTCACCCAATTTATGGCCAACCATATTGTCGGTAATAAAAACCGGAATAAATTTTTTCCCATTATGGACCGCAAAAGTCAAACCGATCATATCCGGAATAATTGTCGAACGGCGAGACCAAGTTTTTATTACCTTGGACTCTCTCCCTTCCCTGGCCTTTTCTACTTTTTTAGCAATATGGTCATCGACAAATGGACCTTTATGAACTGACCTTGGCATCGATTCCCCCTTATATTAACGGGACTTTTTCTTTCTACCTGCAATGATAAAACGCGAGCTTTGATTTCGCGGCTTCCGAGTCTTAAAACCCTTGGTAGGCTGCCCCCACGGTGAAACGGGATGAGGATTACCTTGACCAGACTTACCCTCCCCACCGCCATGCGGATGGTCAACCGGATTCATCACAACCCCACGCTGATGAGGCTTACGTCCCAACCATCGTGACCTGCCGGCTTTGCCAATAGTTACGTTGTTATGGTCCGTATTTCCCACCTGGCCAATAGTTGCCATACATGTTCCGAGTATCTTTCTCATTTCACCAGACGTTAATCTAATCTGGACGTAACCTTCATCACGGCCCATTACCTGAGCAGAAGCCCCAGCACTTCTAGCCAACTGGGCACCCTTCCCTGGCTTCAATTCAACATTATGAACCACTATACCAAGCGGCATTTCCATAAGTGGCATCGCATTCCCAACCCTCACGTCAACTCCACTACCGGACTGGACTGAATCACCCACCTTTAAACCAAAAGGAGCCAGAATATAGCGCTTCTCTCCATCTGCATAATACAGCAGTGCAATTCGAGCGGAACGATTTGGGTCATACTCCAAACCGGCAACCTTACCGACAACCTTAAACTTGTCACGTTTGAAATCAATTTTCCGATAAAGCCGCTTATGTCCACCACCCTTAAATCGGGATGTAATCCTCCCAGCGTTATTCCTTCCACCAGACTTAGAATTAGAGGTGGTCAAGGATTTCAGAGGCCTTTTACGCGACAACCCCTCACCCGTAACTGCCGACATTCCTCTTCGCCCAGGTGATGTTGGATTATATTCTTTTATTGGCATAACCTAATTCTCACCATTCATTAAATGAAACAAAGAAACCATACTAGGCGCTTTCATACAGTTCTATTTTTTCACCTTCTTTTAATGTGATGAAGGCCTTTCTCCAATCCGATCTTTTACCAGTAAAACGACCTTGTCGCTTCTTTTTGCCCTTAACATTCATCATATTCACAGAAGCGACCTTTACGCTAAAAACCTTCTCCACGGCTCTACGAACATCAATTCGCGTTGCCTGACGATGCACGGAGAATGCAATAGCGTTTTTTATTTCGCGTATTGCCGTGATTTTTTCTGTTAACAATGGACGTATCAAAACATCATGTGGATTCACGTTACACCCAAATTTCCTGGATTCGTTCTAGCTCTACTCTGGTTACTACCATTTTCTCACACCAAAGCACGTCATACACATTAAGGTCTTTGCCATGAAGGATCTTTAAATTTTTTACATTTTTCCCAAGACGAAAAAAATCGGCCAAACCATCATGGATAACTAAAAGGACTTTTCCACTTGCCCCAATATTTAATAACAATTTAACCAATTCACGTGTTTTCATTTCTGGCAGTGCTAGATCATCCAAAACTATCAATCCATCTCCAACCTTGGATGCAAGAGCCCCCTTCAGGGCCGCCCTATACATTTTTTTTGGCAGCGTGGAAGCATATGATCGTGGTTGCGGCCCAAAAACGGTCCCACCACCCCTCCAAATGGGAGAACGACTTGATCCAGACCTTGCTCTCCCCGTATGTTTCTGCTTCCAAGGTTTTTTACCACCACCCCTTACTTCGCCACGCCCGATTGTAGAAGCCGTACCCTGCCTTTTACTTGATTGCTGCATCACCACAGCCCGATGAACCAGCGAAGGATTGACAGTGGAACTGAAAACCCCATCAGTTAAGTCAACTTTATCTACAGGCCGAGCGTCTTGGCCTATTACGGGAAAAGCATCAATAGACTGCATTAGCCAACCTTCCTTACAATGACTACCCCTCCGACCGGACCAGGGACAGACCCGGTAATTAACAGGATATTTTCTTCTGACTTTATTCCGAAAACCTTCAAACCTCTAACCGTTATCCGCTTATTACCCATATGACCAGGTAGCTTTTTATTCTTTAACACCCTTGAAGGAAAGGAGCTTGATCCGATAGACCCAGGGGCTCGATGGAACATTGAACCATGGGACGCGGGACCACCAGCATAATTATGCCTTTTAATAACTCCCTGAAAACCCTTTCCCTTAGAAATCCCCTGGACATTAATTGGCTCACCTTCGGTAAATAAATTTACGTCAACCATGGAGCCAACCTCCGCATCCCCGGCAGAGTCAAATTCCCTTAAATGACGCCAAACCTTATTTCCTGCTTTTTTCAGGTGCCCCAACTGGGCCTTTGATTGCTTCCGCTCCGGGACCTCATCGAATCCTATTTGGACGGCTTCATAGCCATCTGTACTCTTTTTTTTGAGCTGAACAATTCCGCATGGACCCGCTTCAATAACCGTCACAGGGATAAGGCGCCGCTCCTCATCGAACACTTGAATCATTCCTAATTTTTTTCCTATCAACCCTTTAACCATAATTCAATAATTACCTAGATTAAGTTTACCGAAACTAAGGAAAGCCTTGACCACAAAAACTAAAGCTTAATTTCCACATCTACTCCGGCCGCCAGATTCAGCTTCATCAAAGCGTCCATAGTCTCAGGCGTTGGTTCCATAATGTCCAGCAACCGCTTATGAGTTCGGATTTCAAACTGCTCACGTGACTTTTTATCAACGTGAGTCGATCTCTGAACCGTCCACTTCTCAATCCTCGTAGGGAGTGGCACCGGTCCGGCAATGCGGGCTCCGCTCCGACGAACAGTATCAACAATCTCACGAAGAGATTGATCCAACACCCTATAGTCAAAACCTTTTAAGCGTATTCGTATTCTGCGGTCTCGATCCACAAAAACCTACCCTTTCCACTAACACCAGTATGTTCTTACGCGACGATTTCCGTGACCACCCCGGCTCCCACCGTTCGGCCCCCTTCTCGCACTGCAAATCGCACCCCTTGCTCCATGGCAATCGGGGAGATCAATTCCCCCTCAAACGACACATTATCCCCCGGCATCACCATCTCCACCCCCGGGTTTAATTGCACCACCCCCGTGACATCCGTCGTCCGGAAGTAAAACTGCGGACGATACCCATTAAAAAACGGCGTATGCCGCCCGCCCTCATCCTTCGTCAAAATATACACTTCCGCTTTGAATTTCGTATGCGGCGTAATACTCTTCGGCTTGGCTAACACCATACCCCGCTCCACATCCTCTTTCTTCGTACCCCGCAACAGCGCCCCAATATTGTCACCCGCCTGCCCCTCATCCAACACCTTCCGGAACATTTCCACGCCCGTGACAATCGTCGTCTGCGTCGGCCTCAGCCCCACAATCTCAATTTCATCCCCCACCTTGACCACCCCGCGCTCCACCCGGCCCGTCACCACCGTCCCCCGACCGCTAATCGTAAAGACATCTTCAATCGGCATGAGAAACGGCTTGTCAATGGCCCGCTGCGGGGTCGGGATATAGCTATCGACGGCCTCCAATAAGCGCATAATCGACGGGACCCCCACTTCACTCTGATCCCCCTCAATCGCCTTGATCGCGGACCCAATGACCACCGGCACATCATCGCCCGGGAAGCCATACTTCGTGAGCAACTCCCGCACTTCCAATTCCACCAACTCCAACAACTCTTTATCTTCAACCTTGTCCGCTTTATTCAAAAAGACCACAATAAAGGGCACCCCGACCTGCCGCGCCAACAAAATATGCTCCCGCGTTTGCGGCATCGGCCCATCAGCGGCACTCACCACCAAAATCGCGCCGTCCATCTGCGCCGCCCCCGTAATCATATTCTTCACATAATCCGCATGCCCCGGGCAGTCGACGTGCGCATAATGCCGATTATCCGTTTCATATTCCACATGGGAGATGGCAATGGTCAGAATTTTGGTCGGATCCCGTCGCCCCTGGCTCTCACTCGCCTTGGCCACCTCATCATAGGGAATAAATTTGGCCTTCCCCGTATCGCCCATCACCTTCGTCAAGGCCGAGGTCAATGTCGTCTTGCCATGGTCGACATGCCCGATCGTTCCCACATTGACATGCGGCTTCTTCCGCTCAAACTTCGCCTTCGCCATGCCCTACCTCCTCTTGAAATCCTTACCGTACCGAGTTAGAAAATTTACGAGGATACTACTCCCCTTGATTCTTTTTTATGATTTGTTGAGCCATGAGCTTTGGCACCACTTCATAAGACTCAAATTCCATACTATACGTCGCACGTCCCTGAGTCTTTGAACGTAAATCTGTGGAATAACCAAACATCTCACTCAAAGGAACCTCAGCATCGACAATTTGAGAGGTCCCTCTTGCCCGCATCCCATGAATTTTTCCCCGCCGACTATTTAAATCACCTATCACATCCCCCATAAAATCTTGAGGAACAAGCACCTCAACCTTCATGACCGGTTCCAATAAAACCAAATCGGCCTTCTGGCAAGCACTCACCAACGCCATTGACCCCGCAATCTTAAAAGCCATCTCACTCGAATCCACCTCATGAAAAGACCCGTCAAATAAAGTTACCTTAAGGTCACGAAGAGGGTACCCGGCAAGAATTCCACTCTCCATACGCTCACGAACCCCTTTTTCAACCGGAGCGATATATTCCCTTGGAACCGTACCTCCAACAATTTTATTGACGAACTCCAACCCTACGCCAGACTCAGCGGGCTCAACCCTCAACCACACATGGCCATACTGACCACGACCACCGGTCTGCTTTACATATTTCCCCTCAGCCTCAGCTCTTCCCTTAATAGTTTCGCGATAAGCTACCTGAGGCTTTCCTACATTCGCCTGCACCTTAAATTCCCGAAGGAGCCGATCCACAATGATCTCAAGATGCAATTCGCCCATTCCAGAAATGATTGTTTGGCCCGTCTCATCATCAGATTTAACTTGAAAAGAAGGATCTTCCTGAGCAAGCTTTTCCAAAGAATAGCCCAATTTATCCATATCTTGCTTAGTTTTTGGCTCAACCGCCAATGAAATAACCGGCTCAGGAAATTTTATAACTTCCAGCAATATCTGATGCTTCTCATCACAAAGCGTATCACCCGTTCGAGTATCCTTGAGTCCCACAGCTGCAGCAATATCACCAGCAGAGACTTCCTCAATCTCTTCTCGCTTATTAGCATGCATTTTCAACAATCGCCCTACTCGTTCCTTTTTCCCCTTTGCGACGTTATAAACATAAGATCCAGCGGTTAATTTCCCTGAATATACCCTGAAATACGTCAATTGACCGGAAAAAGGATCAGACATTATCTTAAATGCCAACGCAGCAAATGGCTCACTATCTTGAGGTTTCCTAGTGATTTCCCCTTCAGTATGAGGATCAATCCCCACCACCGGAGGAAGATCAACCGGCGAAGGAAGATAATCCACCACACCATCGAGTAACGGCTGAACACCTTTATTTTTAAATGCCGACCCACAAAAAACCGGGTTAATTTTCAACCCTATCGTCCCAGCCCGGATCACCCGCTTAACTTCATCTACCCCAAGCACCTCTCCAGCCAAATACCGCTCCATCACCACTTCATCAAACTCTACAACGGCATCCAATAATTTCTCGCGGTACTCTTTCGCCACCCCCATAAATTCATCAGGAATTTCTTGAACGGAATAGGCAGCCCCAAGAGTCTCATCATCAAAAACCAACGCCTTCATAACCAGAAGGTCAATTACCCCCCGCAATCCATCCTCACTTCCCAAAGGCAATTGCACAGGAACAGGCTTGGCCCCAAGCCGGTCAACCAAAGACTTTACGCTTGCAAAAAAATCAGCCCCCACTCGATCCATCTTATTCATAAACACAATTCGTGGGACGCGATATTTATCTGCCTGGCGCCACACGGTCTCGGATTGCGGCTCCACACCCTGAACCGAATCAAAAACAGCTATAGCCCCATCGAGCACCCGAAGCGACCGCTCCACCTCAATCGTGAAATCCACATGACCAGGGGTATCAATAATGTTAATCCGACTTTCTTTCCAGAAACAGGTGGTGGCAGCAGAGGTAATCGTAATCCCCCTCTCCCGCTCCTGCTCCATCCAATCCATCGTTGCCGCACCCTCATGGACCTCACCAATTTTATGAGAAACCCCGGTGTAATAGAGGACCCGCTCCGTTGTCGTAGTCTTCCCGGCATCAATATGGGCCATAATCCCAATATTCCGAGTTCGACTTAAAATAAAATCTGCAGACACAAATCCCTCACACAAAAAAATGCCGCCAAGGGCTCAGTCAATTAAGATTAAACAGAGAATTAAACCATCTACCCAAGAAAACACCAAAGAATGAAACCTACCACCGGTAATGGGCAAACGCTCTATTCGCCTCAGCCATCCGGTGCGTCTCATCCCGCTTCTTTACCGCCGAACCATTATTATTCGCAGCATCCATGAGCTCTGCCGCTAACTTTTCCCTCATACTCTTGCCACTTCTCGCCAGAGCACTCTGCTTAATCCACCTCAAAGCCAACGCCACCTGCCGCACAGGACGGATTTCAACCGGCACCTGATAAGATGCCCCACCAACCCGCCTCGACTTCACCTCAACCATCGGCTTGACATTCCCAAGGGCAGCATGGAATACCTTAAGAGGCTCATCTCCCGTCTTATCCCTGACAATATCAAAGGCACCATAACAAACTCTTTCAGCCGTACTCTTCTTTCCGTCCTGAAGGAGAATATTTAAAAACCTCCCAACAACCTGGTCCTTATACCTGGCATCCTGCACTACCTTTTGACGAAGAACGAGTGGCCTACGTGGCATTTTTTCCCCTAAAAAAATTAGCGAGTTTTAAATTGAATAAGCGAAGGTGAAAGCGCGAAGCCTACTACTTGGGACGCTTTGCTCCATACTTTGATCGCCCCTGCTTCCGATTAGCAACCCCGACGGCATCCAACGCCCCACGGATCATGTGATATCTGACACCAGGAAGGTCCTTCACCCTACCACCCCTGACCAAAACGATAGAATGCTCCTGAAGATTATGCCCCATACCAGGTATATATGCCGTCACCTCAAGCCCAGTCGTTAACCGAACCCTCGCCACCTTTCTTAATGCCGAGTTTGGCTTCTTAGGCGTGGTAGTATATACACGAAGGCACACACCCCTTCTCTGAGGGCATTGATTTAAAGCCGAACTCTTACTTTTTATTTTAATTGCCTTACGGCCGACTCTTATCAATTGATTTACTGTTGGCATCTTAATTCCAATTACATCTTAATTTTGAGAAATTTAACTTGCAAAAATCATTGAGGCGAACCTGATGATCTTATAGATTCATTTTCATTATGTCAAGATCATTTTTACTCATAAAATAAACAATTAAATTCATTTATCATTTAACGAATGAACTTTATTTAAACCTTGTTGATCCTCTGATGACAGCGCCACCTCTTCCGTTCGCTTGGGGACAAAAGTTTCGCGGTACGCCCCCCATCCCGTTCCAGCCGGAATCAACCTGCCCACTATCACATTCTCCTTCAACCCACGCAAATCATCTGTACGTCCATTAATAGCTGCCTCCGTCAGAACCCTTGTTGTTTCCTGGAAAGAGGCACCAGAAATAAAGCTGTCAGTACTCAGAGAGGCTTTCGTGATTCCCAACAAGACAGGCTTACCTAATGCCGGCTGTCCACCCTCAGAAAGGACCCTCTCATTCTCATCATCAAAAACAGATTTATTGACCTGAGTGCCAGGCAAGAAGGAACTATCGCCAGCATCTTCAATTCTCACTTTTTTCAGCATTTGCCGGGTGATGACCTCAATGTGCTTATCATTAATCACCACTCCCTGTAGGCGATAAACCTCTTGCACTTCATCAACCAAATACTTTTGCAATTCTCTTGGTCCCAAGACGCTTAGAATATCATGCGGATTAGCAGATCCATCCATTAAGGGCTCCCCAGCTCTTACCCAATCCCCTTCATGGACATTGACGTGTCGACCACGTGGAATAAAGTATTCTTTTACATCACCAATCTTATTATCCACAACAACCTTCCGCAGGCCTTTCACAAAACCACCAAAAGACACCTCTCCATCAATTTCCGTGACTACGGCATGCTCCTTGGGCTTTCTTGCTTCAAACAATTCGGCAACTCGGGGCAACCCTCCGGTAATATCTTTTGTCTTAGTGGTTTCTCTTGGAATTTTTGCCAATACATCACCTGGAAATACAGACGAGCCTTTTTCCACAAAAATATGAGCTCCCACCGGCAGGAGGTATCGGGCAGGCGATCCGGAAGAAAGTTTTGCGGTCTTCCCTGATTCGTCCTTAACAGATAAGCGTGGACGCAAATTGGTCCCCGCTTGCTCGATGACCACACGACGGGATAAACCCGTGACCTCATCCACTTCTTCTTTCATGGTGACTCCTTCGGCTATATCACCGAAAGCCACTCTTCCCCCCACTTCAGTCAGAATTGTGAGTGAATATGGATCCCACTCCACAAACTTCTGCCCAATTTCGACTTTTCCTCCATCAGGGACCTTTATCTTACCCCCATACACAACAGGATATTTTTCACGCTCACGGCCAGTTTCATCAATTACCGCAACCTTGCCATTTCTTACCATGACGACCCAATCTCCTTGTCGGGTTTTCACCGCCATGCTGGGATTGTAAAAATCCGCATTTTTCTTTGCGTCAAAGCTTAAAAATTTGATCGTGCCGTCATGCTTCGATGCTAGAACAGTTTGCTCCACAACCTTACTGGCCGTGCCTCCAATATGGAAGGTTCGCATCGTCAACTGAGTACCTGGTTCTCCGATGGATTGAGCGGCGATGACCCCAACAGGCTCACCCATTTCTACAAGCCGACCGCGCGCCAAATCCCTACCGTAACATTTGGCACATACTCCCCATCTGGATTGGCACGTGAGAACCGACCGAATTTTTACGTGATCGATGCCTGCTTCAACAATGGTCTTACAAAGCTCTTCCTCTAACTCTTCATGAGCCTTAACAATGACTTCCTGCGTGACAGGGTCGAGCAGATCCTCAGCGGTCAACCGACCAAGGATGCGTTCATCCAGGGATTGAATCACTTCTCCTCCCTCTACCAAGGCCGAAACAATGATTCCGTCCGTTGTAAAACAATCAGGCTCACTGATAATCACATCCTGAGCCGCGTCGACAAGGCGCCTAGTGAGGTATCCGGAATTTGCCGTCTTGAGTGCCGTATCGGCCAACCCTTTGCGTGCCCCATGAGTCGAAATAAAATACTGCAGAACAGTGAGACCCTCTCGGAAATTAGCGGTAATAGGGGTTTCAATAATTTCCCCTGAAGGCTTGGCCATAAGACCGCGCATTCCGCCCAATTGGCGAATTTGCTGCGAACTTCCCCTGGCGCCTGAATCCGCCATCATATAAATAGGATTAAGGCCTTCTGCTGCACCTCGCCCGCCTCCCTCTTTAATTTCCTTCATCATTTCAATTGCGACTTCTTCACCAACATGCGCCCAAATATCGATAACCTTATTGTAGCGCTCCCCATTTGTAATCAAGCCTTCACTGTATTGCTCATGAACTTGATAAACATCCCCCTTTGCCCGCTCGATCAATTCCTTTTTTCGAGAAGGAATATGCATATTGTCTATACAAATAGAAACCCCAGCTTTTGTGGCATAAGAGAATCCTAAATCCTTCAATTTATCAAGCATGACGACCACTTCATGTAAGCCGGTTTTGCGATAAACACGATCAACCAATTTCGTCAGCTCTTTTTTTGTCATAAGCTGATTCACATGTGAAAATGGCATACTGGCTGGCAGCACTTCCGAAAGAATTACTCGCCCAACCGTGGTATCGATCATATCTCCATCGATTCGCACTTTCACTCTCGCCTGCTCTTCTACTTCCTGCGAATCATAGGCAATCCGAACTTCTTCTGCCGACGAAAAAATTTTCCCTTCGCCACGGGCACCATCACGATCCTTCGTCAGCCAATAGCACCCTAACACCATGTCCTGGGATGGAATGGACAAGGGTCGGCCATTTGCAGGTGAAAGAACATTATTGGCAGCCATCATTAATACCCGACTTTCAATTTGGGCTTCCACCGAAAGCGGAACGTGGACAGCCATTTGATCCCCGTCAAAGTCTGCATTAAAGGCCGCACAGACTAACGGATGAAGACGAATAGCCTTACCTTCAACCAAAATAGGGTCAAAGGCTTGAATCCCTAGTCGATGAAGCGTTGGAGCACGATTCAACATGACCGGGTGCTCCCGAATTACCTCATCAAGAACATCCCAGACTTCTGGACGCTCCTTCTCAACCAATCGCTTGGCACTTTTGATTGTGGTCGCCGCACCACGTTCTTCCAATTTATGAAAAATAAATGGCTTAAATAATTCTAGAGCCATCTTTTTAGGCAATCCGCATTGGTTAAGCCGCAATTCAGGACCAACCACAATCACCGAGCGTCCAGAGTAATCCACCCGTTTCCCCAGGAGATTCTGCCTAAATCGACCCTGTTTTCCTTTAAGCATATCGCTCAAGGATTTCAAAGGACGCTTATTGGCACCACGAATAACCCGACCCCGACGGCCGTTATCAAACAACGCGTCGACCGCCTCCTGAAGCATACGCATCTCATTGCGGATAATGACACCAGGGGCCTTCAATTCCACCAATCGCTTAAGACGGTTATTGCGGTTTATCACTCGTCGGTAGAGGTCATTAAGATCCGACGTTGCGAACCGGCCACCATCTAAGGGCACCAAAGGGCGAAGCTCAGGCGGCAACACAGGAATGGCATCCATAATCATCCATTCCGGGTTATTTCCAGACTTATGAAATGCCTCAATGACCTTCAAACGTTTCGTCAGTTTTTTTCCTACAGCCGCGGATGTCGTACTTTTAATCTTGACATGGCGCTCATCCCACAAAGCATTTATATCTACTTTGCGCAATAATTCACGAATAGCTTCAGCCCCAATACCCACTTTAAATGAATTGGCCCCATACTCCTCAACACATTCCCGATATCTTTCCTCAGTCAGGAGCTCCCGTTCTTTCAAATTCGTATTACCAGGATCCAAGACCACATAGGCCTCAAAATACAGAATCTTTTCCAGCTGCTTTAAACTCATATCCAAAAGGATCCCAATTCGGCTTGGCACACCCTTGAGAAACCAAATATGGGCTACAGGAGCAGCCAATTCAATATGGCCCATCCTCTCACGTCGAACTTTTGACTGAATGACTTCCACGCCGCATTTATCACATACAATACCGCGATGCTTCATTCGCTTGTATTTACCGCAATTACATTCCCAATCTTTTGTTGGTCCAAATATTTTTGCGCAAAACAACCCATCCCGCTCAGGCTTAAAGGACCGATAGTTGATTGTCTCAGGCTTTTTTACCTCACCGTAGGACCACGAGCGAATTTTCTCAGGCGAGGCGATACGAATCCGCATGGCATCAAACGAAACTGCATCACGAGGTTTTTCAAAAAGCGAATAGATACTGTCCAAGTTCGTTCCTCCGATTATGTTGAATGATGGGATTGCAGAATCAGACTACCCGTCTAATCAGCAGATTTGATCAGCTCCACATCCAACCCCAAACTCTGCAACTCCTTTACTAACACATTAAAGGACTCCGGAAGACCAGGCTCAAGGAAGTTTTCTCCCTTCACGATCGCTTCATACATTCGTGACCGTCCAGGTACGTCATCCGATTTTACCGTCAAAAATTCCTGCAAGGTGGAAGCGGCCCCATACGCCTGAAGAGCCCAGACCTCCATTTCTCCTAAGCGTTGACCACCAAATTGAGCCTTTCCTCCAAGCGGTTGCTGGGTAACCAAAGAATACGGCCCTATTGAGCGAGCGTGAATCTTATCGTCCACCAAATGGTGGAGTTTCAACATATACATGTATCCTACCGTGACAGGACTTTTAAATGGCTCTCCTGTCCGGCCATCATACACAACCGATTGGCCTGATTCCGGGAGCTCTGCTTTTTTCAGTAACTCCTTGATCTCCCTTTCCGATGCCCCATCGAAAACAGGGGTCTCAACCTGAATCCCTAAAGCCTTGGCCGCCCATCCCAAATGGGTCTCAAGAATTTGTCCTACATTCATTCGTGAAGGAACACCAAGCGGATTCAGGACAATTTGAACAGGGGTTCCATCCGGGAGATACGGCATATCTTCTTCCGCCATAATTCTGGAAACGACGCCCTTATTTCCATGGCGACCGGCCATTTTATCGCCAACGGCAATTTTTCTCTTGATCGCTAAATACACCTTTACAAGCTTAATGACTCCGGGAGGCAATTCATCGCCACGTCGAAGACGACCAACCTTTTCATCGTATTGCGTCTGCAAGATTTCTATTTGGTCTTTGGCTTCCCGCTCAATTTCATCAAGTTTTTTCTGTTCTTCCGCGTCAGCTAGTATCACCCTACGCGCATCATCATCAGACAATTTACGAAGGACTTCAGCCGTAATTCGCCCCTTTTTCTTTAGAATCACTTCTCCACTATCAGGATCCATTAAATCCCTACCGACAAATTGCCCAAGCAAAAGCTTTCGAATCTTACGATTTCGCTCTTCTTCGATAATTCGCAATTCTTCCTGATAGTCCCGCTCAACTTTGACGCGATCGTCCGTCTCGATTGTCCGAGACCGTTCATCTTTATCTACGCCTTTTCGCGAGAAAATTTTGACGTCCACAACAATACCTTCAATGCCTGGTGGTACCTGAAGCGAAGTATCCTTCACGTCCCCGGCCTTTTCCCCGAAAATCGCACGCAACAATTTTTCCTCCGGGGTCAACTGCGTCTCTCCTTTGGGCGTGACTTTCCCAACAAGAATATCGCCAGGCTTGACTTCTGCACCTATTCGCACGATTCCACTTTCATCCAAATTTCGAAGGGCCTCTTCCCCTAGATTAGGAATATCCCGAGTGATTTCTTCTTTTCCTAACTTCGTATCACGCGCCTCTACTTCGAACTCTTCGATATGGATAGAAGTAAACACATCCTCTTTAACCATTTTTTCACTTAAAAGAATAGCATCCTCATAATTGTAGCCACCCCATGGCATAAAGGCGACGAGCACATTTTTTCCCAACGCCAATTCTCCGCGATCCATCGCTGGACCATCTGCTAGCACTTGACCTTGCTTGACCGGCTGCCCGATTCGAACAATGGGGGTTTGGGTGATACACGTATTTTGGTTCGTCCGTTGAAATTTAATCAAATCATAGGTATCCAGAATACGGGAACCTTTTTTCTTGTCATCCTTTTCCTTGAGTCCGGTTCTTACAACAATTCTTCTCGCATCTACCGACTCTACAATCCCATCTCGTTGAGCAATAGCTAAATATCCAGAATCTCTTGCTACGACAGCTTCCATGCCCGTTCCGACCAAAGGTGCTTCACTCTTAATTGTGGGGACTGCCTGGCGTTGCATATTCGAACCCATAAGCGCCCGGTTGGCGTCATCATGCTCAAGGAATGGAATTAACGCAGTCGCCACACTGACCACCTGCTTAGGAGAAACATCGAGATAGTCCACCTTATCGGGGGTCGTGGTCACAAATTCCCCTGCTTCTCTGGCCGTAATCGTTTCAGACGTGAGCGTCCCATCCTTATCCATCACTGAATTGGCTTGAGCGATAACAACCTGATCCCCATCCAATGGCGACAGGAATTCAACGTCATCGGTTACCCGACCTTTTTTAACTTTCCGAAATGGAGCTTCAATAAATCCAAACTCATTAATCCGAGCGTACGTAGCTAATGACGTAATTAACCCAATATTCGGTCCTTCTGGAGTTTCAATAGGACAAATACGACTATAATGAGACGGATGAACGTCCCGCACCTCAAAACCTGCTCGCTCCCTTGTCAAACCACCAGGCCCCAAAGCAGACAGTCTTCGTTTATGAGTGATCTCTGCCAACGGGTTAGTTTGGTCCATAAACTGCGACAACTGACTCCCGGCAAAGAATTCCTTAATGGCACCGACTATAGGCTTGGCATTGATCAGGTCATGAGGCAGCACGGTTTCCATATCCAACAGATTCATTCGCTCTTTAATGCTTCGCTCCATTCTTGCCAGACCAATACGGATTTGATTTTCCAACAACTCACCAACCGAACGAACACGCCGATTTCCTAGATGGTCAATATCATCAACTGCACCCTTTCCGGCCTTCAGATCCACTAAACATCTCACCACCTCGACAATATCTTGGGCGGATAGCGTCCTTTGCTCCATTGACAAATCAAGGTTAAATCGTTTGTTCATTTTCAAACGACCAACAGGGGAAAGGTCATAACGCTTGGGATTCAGAAAAAGATTTTCAAACAATAACTTTGCCGACTCAATGGATGGCATCTCCCCAGGCCGAAGGCGTTTATAAATTTCAACCCAGGCTTCTTCCTTTGAATTGGTCCGCTCGGCCTCCAAGGTATCCAGAATGACAGGACTGGTGGTAGGGCTATCCAGGTAAATAACTTTAAATCCTTCAACTCCGCTTTCCAGAATTCGCTCCAACACGGGTGCCGTGAGTCGTTGATTTTTTTCTAAAATTACCTCCTGAGTGCCAGGATCCACCAGTTCGGTTAAGACGGCTCGACCAACCAAATCTTCTTGCTTTATAGGAATTTCTTTTATTCCAGCCGATCGGATACGCCCCATGAGCGTCTTATTGAGCTTGGCACCTTCTTTGACTAATAGTTCCCCGGACCCCTTCTCGAAGAGGTCCGAAGAAGATCTCAATCCTGCATGAATGTCGGGATCAAGCTTGCGGAGCAAGGCACCATTATCGACGCGCACCTCCTCTACCGGATAATACATCTTAAGAAGATCATCCGTACTAAAACCAAAACCCTTTAATAAAATTGTCGCCGGCATTTTCCTGCGGCGGTCAATTCGTACATACAAAATATCTTTGGCATCATATTCAAAATCAAGCCACGATCCCCGATAAGGGATAATCCGACCAGAAAACAAGACTTTGCCACTTGAATGCGTCCGTCCCTTATCATGGCCGAATGAAGGACCTGGAGATCGATGCAATTGACTAACTGCCACCCTCTCCGTGCCATTCACCATAAATGTGCCGCGATCGGTCATCAAAGGAAGCTCCCCGACATAGACTTCCTGCTCCCTCACATCCAACACCCTGTTTTTCACACTTTTATCTTGTTGATCGAAAACAACCAGGCGCACACGAAGCTTTAAGGGTGCGGCAAAGGTCATTCCCTGCTCAATACATTCCCTCGTGTCATACTTTGGAGTTCCCAAAGAATAGCTGGAAAATTCTAAAATGGCCGAATTGTTATAATCCATAATGGGAAACACACTTTTAAACGCTGCATGCAATCCCTTGTCCTCACGACGATCCGGCAATGTTTCCGCTTGCAAAAATTCCTCATAGGATCGGCGCTGCACTTCAACCAAATCCGGAATTTCAATATGTGAGCGAATTTTTGAAAAGCTATGTCGCTGAACACTGCCCTCAAAGGCTGGTTGTCCCATTCCTGTCTCCTTAAGGATTAACGGCCACTTCAGCTTCCTGCTGGCCCTCGAAACTTCCTAAGTCTCCACACCGAGTCCTCAAAATGAGGAAAACACTACCACTACTTTACTTCTACAGTTGCACCAACATCTTGAAGCTTTTTCTTAATATTCTCAGACTCCTCTTTAGACACGCCCTCCTTCACCGCCTTCGGGGCCGCTTCGACGAGGTCCTTAGCTTCCTTCAAGCCCAACCCAGTAATCTCTCGCACCACCTTGATGACTTGAATCTTTTTATCCGCTGGAGCAGAACCTAGGACTACTGTAAACTCCGTCTGCTCTTCGGCGGCTGGAGCCGCTGCGCCAACTGCAGCAGCCATCACACCAACTGGCGCCGCTGCCGTCACACCGAACCGATCCTCCAGACCCTTAACAAGATCCGACAATTCAAGGACACTCATGCCCTCTATAACCTTAATGAAATCTTCTTTTGACATCTTAGTCTCCGTTGCGCTCATCTCCCCTTCTCCTTTCTGAGTTTTGTTTTCTTGTATTGCGGCTAATACCGCAACAATACTTCTTACAATTTGACCTAATACCCCGACAAAACCTCGAATTGGCCCTTGGAAGGCCGACAACAACATCGACAACAATTCTGTTTTTGACGGCAAATCTGCCACAGCCGAGATACGAGCCGGATCCAGCTCGACTCCGTCTAAAATCGCTGCCTTGAGGAGCAATTTCTCCTCACATTTTTCGCTTTTAATAAAGTCACGTATAACTTTTGCGGGCAAAACCGGATCATCATATCCAATAACCAATGCCGATTGCCCTCTAAAGAAGGGTTGTAACGGCAGAAGTCCTGTTCCCCCAATAGCCCTTACGGCAAGCGTATTCTTTACCACCTGAAAGTTTGACTTCGCCTGCCGAAGTTGTTTTCGCAAATCATTAATTTTATTCACGGGCATACCTGCGCATTCCGTTACAATGGCAATCCGCGCTCGGGCGAATTGTTCATGCATGACTGCCACAGCTTCATTTTTATCAGTTTTTTTCATACCTCGAACTCACCTGCTGAGATTAAAGTTTCAACTGACCTGCTTTGCAATCGCGACTCCGTCAAGATGGATTCCTGGTCCCATCGTGCTGGATAATGTCGCACTTTTCACATACTTACCTTTACTGGAAGAGGGCTTAGCCTTCATGATGGAATCAAAAACCGACTGAGCATTTTCTCTAATTTGTTGACCCTGAAAAGACACTTTTCCAACAGGAACATGAATGTTGCCGGCCTTATCCACCTTATACTCAACACGCCCCCTCCTGATCTCCTGAATGGCTTTCCCAACTTCAAAGGTCACCGTTCCAGTTTTGGGATTTGGCATTAACCCTCGTGGGCCCAAAACTTTCCCCATTCTTCCGACAGCACCCATCATGTCCGGGGTCGCAATCATGGAGTCAAAATCAAGCCATCCATCTTGAATTTTCTGCAAAAGGTCATCACTCCCCACAAAATCGGCCCCCGCTTCCCTGGCCTCCTGCTCTTTTTCTCCCTTTGCAATCACTAAAATTCGGACCTTTTTCCCCGTTCCGTGAGGAAGGACCGTGGTCCCGCGAACCATCTGATCCGCGCGCTTGGGATCTACCCCAAGGCAAAGTGACAGCTCTACTGTTTCATCAAATTTGGCAAAAGCAGCCTGCTTAACCAGGTCACTCGCCTCCTCCAACGAATACAGGGCCTTTGTTACCTTCCCTAAAGCCGATTCAAATTTCTTTCCCACGGCGCATACCCTCTGTTAAAAGCCTCACAATATTATTTACCCCTCAACCGTAATGCCCATACTTCTCGCAGTTCCTGCAATCACATTCATCGCAGCTGGAATATCACCGGCATTTAAATCTTCTACTTTCAACTTAGCAATGTCCTCTAGCTGTGCCATAGTGATTGTCCCAACTTTATTTTTATGCGGAATTCCTGAACCCTTTATGATACCGGCAGCCTTCTTCAGTAAATCTGATGCCGGAGGAGTCTTGGTCACGAAGCTAAAACTTCTATCCTTATAAACAGAAATGACCACAGGGATAATGCTTCCCTCCTGCTTCTGAGTCCTAGCATTAAACTGTTTACAAAACTCCATAATGTTTACTCCATGTTGCCCCAAAGATGGCCCAACAGGAGGAGCAGGATTGGCTTTTCCAGCCGGAATCTGCAATTTAATTTGACTAGTTATTTCTTTGGCCATGCCTTCACCTACCTTGCATCGACTTGCGTAATACTTAAAAGTAAAAAGGAAAACTCCCCTTGTTTCTAAACCCGCTCAACTTGAGCAAACGCCAACTCCACCGGGGTTGATCGACCAAAAATACTGACTAGCGCCTTTACCCGACCATGATCCTGATCAACCTCATCCACTAATCCATTGAATCCCAAGAATGGGCCATCCACAATTCTGACATTGTCCCCTTTTGAAAAATTCGCCAATTCCCTCGGAGCCGTCACGCCAGACTCCAACTGCTTTAAAAGCGTGGACACCTCCTCTGGATCAAGCGGGATTGGCCTGGCTCCCCCTCCAATAAAACCGGTCACCTTGGGGGTCTCTTTAATCATAGCCACAACCTCATCCCCAAGCGGACCGTTCGCTTCAAGGAGAACATACCCGGGAAAGAATTTTCGTTTGGAGGCCCGGCGTTTTCCTTCTTTAAATTCCACTACATCCTCCGTAGGAACAAGGACTTGCGCCACCGAATCCGCCATACCCAATTGATTCGCCCGCTCGACTATTCCAGCTCGAACTCGCCCCTCATATCCCGCATAGGTGTGAATGACATACCAATGACTCGACATGAATTCCCTTCTTTAGATGCTAAACTAAATAACCCGGCTAATTAACCAAACGAGAAATGAATCCACCACAGAGAGGTAAAGAGACATAATAACGCAAAACAACAGAACCACCGTGGTCGATCCAATCGTTTCAGACTTAGTAGGATAAGAAATTTTTTTAAGTTCACCACGCACGTCAGACATAAATTCTGTAATGGAAAACCATACCTTCTTAAACACGACCTACCCTCTCAGTCTTTTTCGAAACCCCGACAATAAACGTCTCTTATTAGGCACATTAAATCCACGGACAATTATGGCAGGGGCACAGGGATTCGAACCCGGACTTTCGGTTTTGGAGACCGACGTGCTAGCCGTTGACACCATGCCCCTCCAACCTGAACGCAACCTAAGACCCATACCAGCAATCACTTCACCTCTTTGTGAGGGCTATGCTTTCGACAAAAACGGCAATATTTTTTAACTTCCAACCGATCTGGATCGTTTTTCTTATTTTTCATTGTCGAATAATTTCGACGTTTGCAATCTCCGCACGCTAGAGAAATAATGACTCTCATCGATACACCCCTATGTTCTTACGCGACGATTTCCGTGACCACCCCGGCTCCCACCGTTCGGCCCCCTTCTCGCACTGCAAATCGCACCCCTTGCTCCATGGCAATCGGGGAGATCAATTCCCCCTCAAACGACACATTATCCCCCGGCATCACCATCTCCACCCCCGGGTTTAATTGCACCACCCCCGTGACATCCGTCGTCCGGAAGTAAAACTGCGGACGATACCCATTAAAAAACGGCGTATGCCGCCCGCCCTCATCCTTCGTCAAAATATACACTTCCGCTTTGAATTTCGTATGCGGCGTAATACTCTTCGGCTTGGCTAACACCATACCCCGCTCCACATCCTCTTTCTTCGTACCCCGCAACAGCGCCCCAATATTGTCACCCGCCTGCCCCTCATCCAACACCTTCCGGAACATTTCCACGCCCGTGACAATCGTCGTCTGCGTCGGCCTCAGCCCCACAATCTCAATTTCATCCCCCACCTTGACCACCCCGCGCTCCACCCGGCCCGTCACCACCGTCCCCCGACCGCTAATCGTAAAGACATCTTCAATCGGCATGAGAAACGGCTTGTCAATGGCCCGCTGCGGGGTCGGGATATAGCTATCGACGGCCTCCAATAAGCGCATAATCGACGGGACCCCCACTTCACTCTGATCCCCCTCAATCGCCTTGATCGCGGACCCAATGACCACCGGCACATCATCGCCCGGGAAGCCATACTTCGTGAGCAACTCCCGCACTTCCAATTCCACCAACTCCAACAACTCTTTATCTTCAACCTTGTCCGCTTTATTCAAAAAGACCACAATAAAGGGCACCCCGACCTGCCGCGCCAACAAAATATGCTCCCGCGTTTGCGGCATCGGCCCATCAGCGGCACTCACCACCAAAATCGCGCCGTCCATCTGCGCCGCCCCCGTAATCATATTCTTCACATAATCCGCATGCCCCGGGCAGTCGACGTGCGCATAATGCCGATTATCCGTTTCATATTCCACATGGGAGATGGCAATGGTCAGAATTTTGGTCGGATCCCGTCGCCCCTGGCTCTCACTCGCCTTGGCCACCTCATCATAGGGAATAAATTTGGCCTTCCCCGTATCGCCCATCACCTTCGTCAAGGCCGAGGTCAATGTCGTCTTGCCATGGTCGACATGCCCGATCGTTCCCACATTGACATGCGGCTTCTTCCGCTCAAACTTCGCCTTCGCCATGCCCTACCTCTTCCTTAATGCTATACGCAATAATTTAAAATTTTATCGTTGCTGGAGCCCACGACGCGGATCGAACGCGTGACCTCGTCCTTACCAAGGACGTGCTCTACCAACTGAGCTACATGGGCTCTACACCACTCACTCGAAAAGATCTTCGCCTCAAAAAAGCACACAAATCTAAGCCCACCCAGTAACAATGGAGCGGGCGACGGGATTTGAACCCGCGACAGCCAGCTTGGAAGGCTGGAACTCTACCACTGAGCTACGCCCGCAGCTTGGTTTAATACCTATATATTGCAAAAACATCACTTTCTACAAAAATTTTCCAGGTAACCATTAGATCCCGTCCTTTTCATTCGGTCATGGTGGGCAGGCAAGGGTTCGAACCTTGGAAGCCGATGGCAGCAGATTTACAGTCTGCCCCCGTTGACCGCTTGGGTACCTGCCCTTCGAATGAGTAGGACCGTCTTCTACTTAACCCGCTTTGGAATTACATCATGGAATTTGATGAAGATCTTTTTGAAGTGAAGACAAACAAGGCAGAAATTAGCCCCTGCATGTACAGATCAACAACAACATTCGCGTTTTGTTCTAAAAACAGGAGCGGAACAAATTCACTCTTCTTGTAAACGAATCATTATAATTTCCAAATATGGTCTGGTCAAGACCCTTGTCCTGCATTTTTTCAGACAGGAAAATGCCTTATTTGACAAATCCTTTCTCCCCAAGCCACATTCATGAAATAATGGATTTCCTCATGAAACGCCCTCACCTACCAAGCCAGCAGAGAAAGCGGCCGAAATTTCTAACTTGGATCGTCGTCATTCCTTCTTGCTTATGCATGGGGCTAATCATTGGATCTTACTTAAACGCTTTTGGGGAAATAAATGATCGACAGGCAAAGGGCCTTGCTCACATCGCGACACCCAATGGAGAAATTATTTTTGCCGAGGTGGCAGACACGCTGGATAAAAGAGCTCAAGGACTGATGTATCGGACCGCCATGGATGAAAATCATGGCATGTTATTTATTTTCCCAGAATTGGGGTATTGGACCTTTTGGATGAAGAACACAAAAATCCCGCTGGATATTTTATGGCTGGACCAAAAGGGAACCATTATTCACATTGAAGCAAACGTCCCAATTTGCACGAGGGTAGATGACCACTGCCCACGCCACTATTCGTACAAACAGTCCTGGCAGGTCCTTGAACTCAATGCCGGAACAGCAGAAAAGTTCCAACTCCAACCAGGAAGCCGACTCACAATTTCCCTGCCTTCCCAGAACCTCAATCCCTCCTAACTGCGCCTACCATTCACTTACCACCCTCTCACCCGCTTGGCAGAAAGAATGCCGTCAACCCGTTGGATCTCTTGTAGTATAAGTTCAAGGTGTGCAGTATTTTTAACTTCGATGACAAAATCTAACACGGCTTTTCTATCCTCCCTGGTAGAAATCTCTGCCCTGGTAATGTTGGCTTGACACTGAGAAATTCCAGCGGAAACCTTAGCCAAGACTCCCGTTCGATCCAGGGTTAAAACTGACACTTCCACTGAATGGGTGCCATCAAGCTCCGAATCCCACTCAACCTCCACCAATCGATTGTGATCCCATTCTAATGACTGAAAGTTCGGACAATCGATCGCATGAATAGTCAATCCCCTCCCACGAGTAATGTATCCACGAATCGGCTCACCGGGAACAGGCTTACAACACTTGGAAAGTTGCATCAAGACGTCTTTGGTTCCCCCAAACTTTACAGATCCCTCCCGAAGGAGACCTGGCATTTTTTGCTGAGGGAAGAGAGGGACACCTTTCGGGGAAGGCGAAGGCCCTTGTTCAGCCCCTTCGTAAAAATGACTGACAATTTGATCCGGGGACAACCGGCCAAATCCAACCTGCCGAATTAATTCGTCCACCGTTTCACTGCCCTTTGCCTTAGCCATTGACGAGAGGCGTTCCGATTTTAACGATTGCGCGACGGGAAGATTGTGTCGCCGAAATTCTTGTTCCAACAAACGTCGACCAAGTTCCAGTGCCCGCTTTTGCTCTTCAACCTTAAACCAATGCTTGATTTTGGTTTTAGCCCGTGAAGTTCGGACAAATTTCAGCCACCCGCGATGAGGCACCTGCGACGGGGAAGTTAGAATTTCTACCATATCCCCACTGCTTAACTGATAACGAAGTGGAACTAATTTCCCATTAATTTTTGCCCCGACACAATGATCTCCGATTTCCGTATGAATCGCATATGCAAAGTCTAAAGGGGTGGCCCCGACAGGAATCTCCCGCACTTCCCCTGTTGGGGTAAACACAAACACCACGTCATGGAATAAATCCAACTTAACCGAATCCATAAACTGACGGTTATCGGCAAGGTCCTTATGCCATTCCACAAACTGCCTGAGCCAACTGAACACCTGTTCGTCCCGTCCGCCAACTTTCCCTGGTTCCTTATACAACCAATGGGCTGCTACACCGTATTCATTAATTCGATGCATATCCGCCGTCCGAATTTGGAATTCCACATACTCGCCTTGTGGGCCTACCACCGTCGTATGCAACGATTGATATAAGTTTGAACGTGGAGTCGCGACGTAGTCTTTAAAGCGACCAGGGACGGGAGGCCAAATGGAATGCAGCAAGCCCAATATGGCGTAACAATTCATTTTGGTATCCGTCACAATGCGAACAGCCGTCAAATCAAAAATTTCATCAAAAGATACCGACCGGCGCTCCATTTTCTGATAAATGCTAAAGAGATGCTTGGGTCGCCCATCAATCTGTCCCGGCAGTCCGACGCTCAAGAGTGCCTGCTGAGCCAGGTGAATCAGGGATTGAATATATTCCTGTCGCTCCTCATCCTTTTTGGCCAAACGTAACTTCAAATGAGACCAGGCATCCGGTTCCAAATACTGGAAACACAGATCCTCTAGCTGCTGTTTAATCCAACTCATACCAAGTCGATTGGCTAGAGGCGCATAAATTTCCATGGTTTCTTGCGCAATTTTTTTTCGTCTCTCGTCCGATAAGGCTTCAAGGGTCTGCATATTATGCAGTCGGTCCGCTAATTTGATAAACACCACTCGAATATCATCGGCCATAGAGAGAACCATTTTACGGAAATTTTCCGCTTGCTTCTCTTCATCAGTTTTAAAAGGAATTTGCCCGATTTTTGTCACACCCTCGACTAAACGAGCCACGTCACTTCCAAATTCTTTTTCTAACTCGGCTCTGGTCGCTACGGTATCTTCGAGAGTGTCATGTAATAGCCCAGCAACAATCGCGGGAACGTCCAATTTTAGAAAAGTTAAAATCCCAGCGACTGCTAACGGATGCTGAACATAGGGTTCACCGGTTTGTCGAGTCTGACCATCATGCGCTTTCGCAGAATAGTCATAAGCTCGTCTGATAAAGTTGGTATCAGCCTCAGGATAATAGGCTTTTACCTGATCCATAAGCTGTTCAATATCCGTCAAGTGCGTCGCGCCCATTTTTTTTCAGTCCTTCATCAAAGTGTCTCACGGCATTGTCAATGAATCATAACAAAAAAGAGAGAAAAATGCTGTTTTTTCATTCCAGATGCGGCGATCCGCCCTCGGCGGAATAAAAGAAAGAGGTGCAATTGCCCTCACTTAAGAGATACATCATCCAAGAGCGGATTCATCGCACCGAACCAGCAATAATAATATGCGAGTAGTTGAGAGGCCTGAGAGCCTCACTCAGAAATGACGATAAAAGAAACAGGGAACAGCAATGGCTCTAGAATGTCTGGCGAGTAGAAGAGGGCAGGTAATGATTTTAGAAGTCAACGAATCTTACGCATCTATTCCCCACCTTTTTGTACATAGTTTTTGACAAATTCAGCTGCATTCTCTTCTAACACTTTATCAATTTCATCAACCAGCTCATCCATTTCTTCTTTTAAGCGCTGGCCGGTTTCCGCAACACTCGGATCTGCTCGAACATCCTCTGATTCTTTTGGAGAGCTCGGTTTTCGAGATTCATTTTTCCGCTCTTGCTTGTCCATGGTGCACCTCCTTGGTCAAGTCTATGAAACCCCTCTCTTCAGCCTACTCCACACTTTCTCCAACCGTCAAGAAAAGCAATGCCGCCCCCTCGGAATTCGTTGCTCCCTTCCTAGCATTGTGATAAATTGCCTCCCGCGGGCGATTAGCTCAGTGGAAGAGCGCTTCCTTCACACGGAAGAGGCCACTGGTTCGATCCCAGTATCGCCCACCATGGTATTGCAACTTTTCTGAATCAATTCCTTTTCGGCATAGTTGTGAGTCGCGCCATCGCAAGTAGGATGGAGACCTTCTTGATTCCGCATTTGTCACTCACAATTAAATTCGGACTCTAGCACCCAAGTCACCCTTCCCTTCAACCAATCGACCATCCATCCCCAAGAGACGGTGATAATGGTAAAATCGATCAACCATCACAATCGACTCCGCAAAAAGCCGGCAATTTCCTTCAAAGCGATTGCGCTTTTTTGCTTACTCCCACATTGCGCCAGCACCCCACCTCCCTCGAACCTTCCGCCTTCGGAAAGCGACCTCAATCTCTTAGGAAAGGCCACTTTGTGCCAAACCAAAGCAGAGGCTCAAAGGACTTGGCTGCAACCAGGGATGCAGGGATCTCCATGGGGCGGAGGCAAGGAAATCTTTCGTGAAACTGCATCACCCAACAAACAAGCACAATGGTTCATGTTCAATGAAGACCAGACCCTTGTGGGGGTCATCACCGTATTCCCGCTTGGCCTTTCCTTAGAAGATTATCCGACCCTCCGTCATACTCTGGCGCAATTACCCCCGGCTCGTGAATTCTTTTTTCATTCTTCCCAACTCTTAAAAGAGCAAACACCCGATTCTGGCACTCTACACCGGACGGGAGAAGCCACGACCACCCATCAATATTTCATGCGACACACCAATGGGAAACAGGACCAACTGGTCATGGCAGTTTTCGTTCTTGATCCCTATGAAACGCTTTTAGATGGCAGTCATTCAAAATTTCTCTCCTATATTAAAGATCCGGATTCCTCGGAGAAAGAACCCCCAAACCCAAGTGGACAATCAGAATCGGAAAAGGAATTTTTAGGACTTCAGCAATTTGCCAGAGGGGAGATCGCCCTATTTGCGTCGTGCGGCAACAAGCAGCCAGAAATAGCCTTGGACGCTTATCAAAAAGCTATTCAATATGGATTATCTGATCCGAAACAGTTGGCGGAAGCCCACCATCGTCTTGGGTTGGCCTTACGAAGCATGGGTAGACTTACAGAAGCCACAACTACATTAGAGCAGGCCCTGACCATCCAGCCATACTCAGCAGTCATCCTAAATAGTTACGGCTCAGTCCTGACGGAACTTGGAAAATTACCCAAGGCTATCGAAACCTATGAAAAGGCTTTGGCCTTGCAGCCAAACTATGCTCAGGCCCGATTCAATTTGGCTGAGGCTTACGAATCCCATAACCCCAAACGCGCCATTCAAGAATATGAAACTTTCTTGATACTGGCGGGGAACAATCCAGAGGAAGCGACAAAAGTTGACTTGGCTAAAAATAGAATAAAAGCACTACAAGGCGGAGTCAGACAGTAGAAAATTAAGAAACAATCGTTATGAGAAATACCCGGTCAACAGTATTCGTAGCAAAAAGATCTACGTTGTGAATGCACCACACGCTAAGCCTTCATGAAATTCTATGCCGTTCGCCGCGGACGCACAAAAGGAATTTTTGAGAGTTGGGATGCCTGCCGTGCCCAAGTACATCATTTTCCAGGAGCCGAATATAAAGCTTTCCCCACCCGAGCAGAAGCTGAAGCATTTCTTTCTTTTCGTTTAAGCAGTGAACCAATCAAGAACAAGCCAGTTGCAGCAGAAACAACATCGCCTTCGACGATAGAAGTTTGGGTAGATGGATCCTGCTTCACACAAAAAGATGGCTCTCTTCGACTGGGATGGGGGTTACTGGCCAAAAAAAATGGTGTAGAAATTTATCGGGACAAGGGGAACGACATTCCGCGATCTGCCATGAACCACCGAAATGTCGCTGGTGAAATTCTTGCCATCCTCAAAGCTGTCAAATGGTGTCAATCCCAAGGGATTACAGAAATGACGATCTACTTTGATTACCAAGGATTGGAAAGTTGGGTAACCGGAGCCTGGCGCACCAAACTGCCGTTTACCGAAGCCTACGCTCGGACGGTCATCGAATCAGGCATCTCTATTCATTGGGTCAAAGTGAAGGCTCACTCCGGGAATCCAGAAAATGATCTTGTCGATCAACTTGCGAAAGAAGGGGCTCAGGGGAAGTAAGAAGAGGGCAATTTCCGGATGATTTCCAAGCGTCACAACTAAAACAGGAAGGATCAAAACCAGTTACAGCTTCCCTTCTCCTTTTAAAAATTTCCGGAAGCGGGTCATCAGTTCATCACCCAATAAACCTACATCGGGCTTTTTCTTCATATAATCCCTGATCTCATCCAAACGATGTTCCGCCTGCTCATTCCCCTTTAGTCGTTTAACTTTTTGCATGGCATCACCAAACGCATCAAAGGTCAGTTCCTGATAGCCAAAACTTCGAATCCGCTTGACGGCTTTCATCATCGCTTCATTTCTAAAGGTGGTGAGGTGTTCAGAATCGATAGTATTTAACCCGAGTTTTCTCGCACGGCGTTCCGCAGCTTTTCGAATACCGCTCCGGACAAAATCAGGTGAGGTATGAAGACGCTTCCAGGCCTCATCCGTCCATGCCACCTGAGTGGGCGGAGCCTCCCAAAGACGAATCAAAGTCTCGGTATCAATCTTCACGATCCCTTGCTCACGGGCTAAATCCTCAGCGTCCCGCTTTAACATATCCGTCACAAATTCCATGGCAATCGGAGGTGAATCCTCAATGCGTTTATTCAACAAAGCCAAAGCTTCATCGGTCCATTCCATAGGCACGCTCTTCTCGAGCGGAAAATCACCTAAGGCCTCAACCTTTTCAAATAATTCCACATTCACTTCCATATGGCCACGTTCTTTGGCCACATCTTCAGCAATCCTGCCAATCATGCTTCGCATGAACTCTGGTACCGCCTCAAGTCGCTTCCGCGCCTCTGCGGTCCAGGGGAGTTTGCCTTGAGCCATATCTTCGACAGCCTGAGTCATGCCTGCCGCGCCCCCCATCGAACCCATCATTTGCTGCTTAAATTGGTCTAGAATTTCCGCCGTAATTTCTACATACCCTAATTCTTTGGCCTTTTTTTCTGCCAGACGGCGCACCATGCCTCTCAGGAACAAAGGCGCGCGTTCCAGTCTAGAGGAAGCCTCTTCAGTCCAGGGAATTTCTTGCTCAGTTTCAGATGGCTCGGCAGTAGACATGTTTTAAACAGAGGGTAATTCAGGGTTTAATAATTCTTTGATCTCTTTGCCGGCTTTAAAAAATGGCATGCGCTTTTCTGGGACAGACACCGATTCCCCGGTTTTGGGGTTACGCCCTTCTTTGGTCTGGCGGTGCCTGAGACGAAAACTTCCAAACCCGCGAATTTCTGTTTTTTCTCCACGCTTTAAGGAATCACGGATAGAATCAAAAATGGTATTGACCACTAACTCGGCTTGTCTTCGACTCAATTGGGGAGCCTTTTCCGCCAACTTTTCGATGAGATCCGCTTTTGTCATCCGATCCTCCTTCTCAGAGAGACTCGCTTTTCAACACTTGATTCTTGCGAATGAGTATAACTCCTCAATTGATGTACTTGATTCATCTTGCTTGTCCGGATCAGGAAACCCAAAGGTACATCAAAGGGGTGGAAAAATGAGTCGTGGCAAAGGTGCGAACGCTTCCAAGGAATGTGTTTTCAAGTAAATCCCTGAATGAAAACGGCTTGCTCACCTCCACAACCCGTGGCTCCCCCTCAATCCCGCCTAATTCGCCAGCTAACTTAATGGCATCGTGCAGATCGCCAATATCATCAACTAATAAGATGGACTTAGCCTGTTGCCCCGTAAAGACTCGCCCATCGGCTAACTGCTCAACTTCCGCCACATCCAGAGACCGCCCCTCGGCCACAGCATCAATAAATTGACGATGGACATCATTCATCACCAACTCCAATACCTTGCGATCTTCATCATTCATGGGCCGAAAAGGAGAGCCAATATCTTTATATTTTCCACTTTTGACTACAAAATTTTTGACGCCGATTTTTTCCAGCAACTCGTGGAAATTCGCCAATTGCATAATGACGCCAATGCTTCCCGTTAAAGTCCCAGGGTTAGCCAGAATGCGATCGGTGGCCACCGCAATGTAATAGCCTCCGGAAGCCGCCACCGTGCCCATGGAGGCGATCACCGTTTTATTCTTTTCTTTTCTTACTCTCTTGACGGCATTGTAAATTTCTTGGGAAGGCGCCACGCCCCCACCAGGACTATCAATTCTCACCACGATCGCTTTGACCAAAGGATCGTCAGCAAATTTCTTCAATTCCTCGACAGTCTGAAACGAATCAAGAATGGGACCCTCAACCCGAACAATGGCCACACCGTCCTTACCTGCTAACAATAACTCAGGAATTAGGCTTTTCCCAATACTAAACAGGACAAGGCCTCCGAGAATCATCCACAGAACCCGTTTCCATCGTGGATACCCATTACTCATAGTATTCGGGATTGGCCATCCTGAAGAAGCCCCATATTCATCCAATCATTCTGCCCATGATGCCTATTCGCCCTCATCCCCTTGATCTTTCTTTTGGACAACGCGCCCAAAGCTCTGGTCCACACTACCTTGAGAGCTATTAAACTCTTCAACCTCACTTTGCTCCAGATCCTTCAAATGCTCCCAAAGACTTAACGCAATTTTCCGATCATCACAGTCAACCTTGACGATTTTTGCGGAGACATCCTGACCAACAGCAAACTTTTCCTCGAGTCGCTCCTGCACATCCGGCCCGATCTCACTGATATGAATTAACCCTTCTACCCCGCCATCTAATTCCACGAATACACCAAAGTCAGCGATTTTTGAAACTTTGCCGGAAGTGACCTCCCCAACATGATATTGCTGAGGAATATCAGAGACCCATGGGTCCGAGATCAGCTGCTTATACCCCAAGGATAACCGCTCTTTTTCTTTATCAATTTTCAAAATAATGGCTTTAACCGATTGTCCCTTCTTGAACAGTTCCGAAGGATGTTTGATATGCTTCGTCCACGACATATCAGAAATATGGATCAGGCCATCGACACCTTCGTCCAAACCTACAAAGGCACCAAAGTCGGTCACGCTTTTTACTTTACCCTCAATCTCTGTACCTTCCGGGTACTTGTCCTCAATGATATCCCAAGGGTTAGGAGCCGTTTGCTTCATTCCAAGAGAAATTTTCCGGCTATGTTGGTCAACATGAAGCACTTGAGCCTCAATTGTATCGCCCACGGAGACCACCTTTGAGGGATGGCGAACTTCATGAGTCCAAGACATTTCCGACACATGGACCAAACCTTCAACCCCTGGCTCCAACTCGACGAATGCCCCATAATCGGTCAGGCTCACAACCCTACCATTCACGCGACTTCTTGACGGATACTTTTCTTCAACTTTAGTCCAGGGGTCTGGAGATTTCTGCTTAACACCCAGGGAGATACGACCCGTTTCCCGGTCGTATTTCAATACTAAGACTTCAACACGATCTCCAATGGAGAACATGTCTGAGGGATGCCCCACACGGCCCCAGGAAATATCGGTGATATGCAGCAGACCATCGATGCCACCCAAATCCAAGAAAGCTCCATAATCCGTTATGTTCTTCACGGTCCCTTCAATCAACTGCCCTTCAGACAACGTAGACAAAGTCGATTGTCTTCGTTTGTCACGGGTTTCTTCTAGAAGAGCCCGTCGGGAGACCACCACATTTCCCCGACGATGATTAATCTTAATAATTTTAAAGTTATACGTTTTCCCGACCAGACCATCCAGGTCTCTGACTGGTGTCAAGTCAATTTGCGATCCTGGCAAAAAGGCCTTCACCCCAATATCAACGATCATGCCGCCCTTAATACGCGAAATGACTTTCCCCTGCACTTGCTTTTCATCTTTGTGGGCAACTTCCAAATCCTCCCAAACCTTCATTTTGTCAGCTTTTTCTTTGGAGAGGAGCAAATTACCATCCGCATCTTCGCATTGCTCGATATACACTTGAACCGGATCATTGACCGCCAACTGTTCCAACTCTTCCGGAGAGAATTGGTCGGCAGGAATCATACCTTCAGACTTATAGCCAATATCCACCACCACTCGATCTCGCTGGATATCAATGACCCTGCCTTCGGTTATCGTTCCTTCTTCAATATTTTTAAACGTTTCATCGTATAATGCGGCAAGGGTTTCGCGATCCATTTTTTCAGGTTGTTGAGTAAGAGTATTCATCCGACTTTTGATACCTCCAGCAGAGTTTGGCGGGTTAAATGGTTATTGCCATGATTAGTCTCACAATTTACTTCTTAAATCTGTCTCATACGCCTGCCGGGTCGGAGAGGGAACGCCACCCAATTGAGCAATATGATCCATCACAGTTACCGATACGTCTTCATAAAATGATTTGGCACTCTCCCCATCATCTTTTTTACAAAATTTCAATGGTTTCCCAAAGCTGACCCTTAACGGAAACAACCGTGGCCATCTTGCCCGGATGGGAAGAACTGTAAAGGTACCAGAAATATAAACAGGAATCACCTGGCAATTTGATTCAGCCACCAAATAGCCTAGTCCAGGCTTCCCGATTTGCAAGGCCCCGTCCTCCGTCCTTGTTCCCTCAGGGAAAATAACTACGGGTTCACCTGCTTGCAAGTGAGAGAGTGCCTGTCCAAAGGCCTTCCTGTCCAGTTTGTGGGTTTTCAGTGGGATCCAGCCAAGCTTTTGCAAGGCCCAATTCATGTAGCGATTGGGGAATAAACTCGCTCTCCCTAAAAAAAAAACGCGCCGCGGAATCGCGCACCCTAACAGGGGAATATCAAGGTAGCTGGCATGGTTAGCCGCAACGATGATTCCGCCTGTCCTGGGAAAGTGTTGGAAACCCTCTGTCCTAAATCGAAACAGGAGTCGAGCCAACCCATTAAACAGGATCCATAACAGCCCGTAAGCCGCTCCACTCACAAACGATCCACAATGATTTGCATCATACGTCCAACAACTTCTTCAACAGATTGTCGAGAGGTGTCGATCATGATCGCCTCAGGCGCCGGCCGTAACGGATCAACCGTTCTGGTCCGGTCACGATCATCTCGGACGGCCATGGCGTCTCGCACCGTCTCCAGATCAACGGCTTTCCCTTTTTGACACAATTCTTGTTGGCGCCGGTTTGCTCGAACCTCCAATTCCGCATCAAGAAAAAACTTCACATCAGCACTTGGGAACACCCGTGTCCCCATATCCCTTCCTTCAGCGATAACGCCAACTTCACCACCAATTTTTCGCTGAATCGGGAGTAACCAGTCCCTGACTGATCGAATTGCCGCAACGCAGGAAGCCAATTGGCTAATGGCTGGAGTTCTGATGGCCTCCTGATTAATGGCCTGCCCATCAACCCAAACGGAAAGGCCATCCCCACTCAGCATCAGTCGCAGATCTGTCCGTGCAAGAAGTCCTTGGATGTGAGCAGTATTGTTCGGGTCTATTTGGTCTTCCTGAACTTTCCAGGCAATGGCCCGATATAAAGCACCCGTATCCAGGTAAACATATCCGAGACGTGTAGCCAAACACTTGGCCACAGTGCTTTTCCCGACTCCCGCTGGACCGTCAATAGTGATCATTAACCGATGACGTTGAACGGCCCTATTCTCCTCTTACCAACTAATTTCTGGAGCATTATAATGGTCGCTAAGAATTTGTCAATAAATCCAACAGCTTATCTTTAAAGCCCGGGAAGGAGGTTTCAACGCAAGCCACATCCTCAATGGTAACCGGAGACTCTGCCACTAATCCGCAAATGGCCAATGACATCACCACCCGATGATCGCCATAGCTCTGACAAATCGCACCCTTGAGAGGGGAACCTCCATTGATGATTAAACCATCCGGCTGTTCCTCCACCTCAACGTGGAGACGCGATAATTCGGTCGCCATAGCTCGAATACGATCGGTCTCCTTCACCCGAAGTTCTTGTGCTCCGGTAATGCGTGTCTGGCCATGGGCCAAAGCGGCAGCCACGCACAATATAGGCAATTCATCAATCGTTTTGGGAATGAGTTCAGGCCCAACGATCATTCCCCTCAGCGGAGCAGACCTCACACGGATATCACCTACCGGTTCCCCCGATATTTCACGTTGATTGACAATAGTGATATCAGCCCCCATCTCGAGGAGAATATCCAGAATACCAGTTCGTTCGGGATTCAACCCTATATCAGTGAGTAAGATATCCGAATCGGGAACGATCGATGCGGCAACCATGAAAAAGGCCGCAGCCGAGATATCTCCGGGAACCGCAATCGGTTTTCCATCAAAAGAGGGTCGACCTTGAAGCTGCACGGTGCACCCATCAACCTGGAGGGAGACTCCCAAATAGTCCAGAAGACGCTCCGTGTGATCTCGGGATCGTCTAGGCTCCTTCACAATGGTCGTCCCTTCGGCAAAGAGCCCGGCCAACAGGACGCACGATTTTATTTGCGCACTGGCGACAGGAGATTCGTAGAGAATCGCCTTGAGTCCGTTCCCTTGAATAGCCAAAGGAGCCAACTCACCACCATGTCTTCCCGAGATAACAGCCCCCATTTGACGAAGAGGTGTGACCACCCGGCCCATCGGACGACTTCTCAAAGAGGCATCACCCGTGAGAACGGAAAAGAAATTTTGCCCGGCTAAGACGCCAGCTAGTAAGCGCAAACCCGTCCCGGAATTTCCACAATCCAACACATTCGACGGTTCCTGCAGCCCCCAGAGCCCTTTGCCGGTCACCTCAACTGCCTCGGGGGTTTCCTGCACATCAGCGCCTAAAGCACGTATCGCACTAAGGGTATTCAGGCAATCCTCTCCTTTAGAGTAGCCTGTAATACGTGTCTGGCCCTGCGCCAAAGCTCCAAAAATGAGGGCACGATGCGTGATGGATTTGTCCCCTGGCACCGACACTCTGCCACGAAGAGGTTTTGTAGTTGGAAGAATTGTGAACTGATTCATATCAACCGCTCTCGCGAGGCTTTTGCCCTGGCAATCGCATCGTACAATCCATCTGCATCCCGTTTACTCAACTTTTCACGAAAACCTTGTAACTGTTGAATATACTGATCCACCATCTCCACCAAATTCTCATGATTGGCGACACAAATATCCCGCCACATTTCAGGCGAACTGGCGGCAATCCTGGTGGTATCGCGCAACCCTCCGCCGGAAAAATTCAGCAAGTCCCCAGCCTGTGACGTTCGTCCCTGCAACGCTTCCAAGGTGTGCATAAGAGAAAAGGCTGCGATATGAGGCAAATGACTCACCGCACCGAAAACCCAATCATGGTCCATGGGATCCATAGACGACACCACGGATCCAACAGTCTCCCAAAGATGCCGAACTCTTTCCAGAGCATGGGCATTCGTATGGGAAGTCGGAGTCAGAATACATCGAGCGTCTTGAAATAAATGCGAGTCGGCGTGAGCCACTCCAGATTTTTCCTTTCCGGCAATCGGATGAGCGCCGACAAAAAACGTCGAAGGAAGCAACCGGGCTTCAACTTTTGAGACCAGTTGACCCTTCACGCTCCCCACATCACTCACGATTGCGGACGGAGCTAGATCTTTTCCCCACAGGTCAATTTGTGGGAGATAGGTCTCGACAGGAGTGGCCAGGACAATTAAATCCGAGTGGCTCACTGCATCATGAGGCTCCAGAAAAAATTGGTCAATGGCACCCATTTGAACGGCTAAATCAAGATTTTCTTGTCGACGACCGATCCCCACGACCGTCTTGGCTAAGCCCTGTTTCTTCAGCGCAAGGCCGAGAGAGCCGCCGAGCAGGCCTATCCCGATAATGGTCACGTGTTGAAAGAGGGGTTCTGAATGGACAGTCGACATGATGGAAGGCAAAAGTGTCGGATTCACAAGAGGAGAATCAAAGTTCACGACCGACAGCCTGCGCCACCTTTTGTAAATCATTCATGAGTTCGGTAAACCGGCTGGGCTTCAGCGATTCCTCTCCGTCGCACAAGGCACATTCCGGATTGGAATGCACTTCAATCAACAAGCCGTCAGCACCAGCCGCAATCGCCGCTTTAGCCATAGGAGCCACAAGTTTCCAATTGCCCGTTGCGTGACTCGGATCCACAATGACCGGCAGGTGAGTCATTTCCTTTAAAGTGGGTATCGCACTCAGATCAAGCGTATTGCGATACTGAGTCTCAAAGGTGCGAATCCCTCTTTCACACAGCATGACATTCCGATTGCCACGGGACATAATATACTCCGCGGATAAGAGTAACTCTTTAATCGTGGCCGACAGCCCACGCTTCAATAAGACGGGTTTGTCATAGGCGCCAACCTCTTTTAAGAGTTCAAAATTCTGCATATTCCGGGCGCCAATTTGGATCACATCCGCTTTTTCTAAAAAATGTCCGAGGTCACGTGCATCCAATATTTCACTCACAACAGGAAGACCCGTTTGTTGCCTAGCTGCAGCCAAAAAATCCAATCCTTCCTGTCCCAAACCCTGAAAGGAATAAGGCGACGTGCGAGGCTTATACGCTCCGCCCCGTAAAATGCGGGCGCCTGCCTTCGCGACTTCTTGAGCGATACCAACCGTAATTTCTAATTTCTCCACCGCACAGGGACCAGCCATAACCACGATCTGGCTTCCCCCAACTTTCACGCCGGCCACGTCAATGACAGAATCCTGTTTTTGAAATTCACGGCTCACTAACTTCCAAGGAGCCAGAATGGGAGTCACGCTTTCCACACCGGAAAACACGCTCAATGGTTGTCCTTGTAACACCCGGTCATCGCCGAGCACTGCCACTATGGTCCGTTCTTTCCCCTTCGTGATTTGAGTGGTCATCCCCAACGAACGAAGACGATCGATCAAGTGATCAATATCCTGATCAGTGGCTTCAGGTTTTAAGACAATAACCATAAATGAATCAGAATCCTTGCACTACAACACTGTGGAGAGGACTCGAGTCAGAGAGTCAAGGAAACGACGGTTTTCGGACGGTTGGCCAATGGTCACCCGGAGCATTGGCCCACGAATATGCCGAACGATCACGCCCTCTCGAAGCAACGCCTCATACGCAAGTTTTCCGTCAATCCCTGCATTGAAATACAAAAAGTTGGCTTGACTGGGAACGGGCTCTAAGCCCATGGTGGTTAGTCCTTCTTCCAGAAACGTCATTTCGGCTTCATTCATGGCCCGGCTTTTCGCCACATGGTCGTCATCCGAAAGAGCTGCTCGTGCGGCTTCTTGAGCCAAGCTATTCACGTTGAACGGGGGGCGAACCCGATTCACATATCCTGCAATTTCTTTGGTCGTCAACCCATATCCCACGCGCAATCCTGCCAATCCATAAATTTTCGAAAACGTCCGTAGTACCACAACCGGCCGCCCTTCACGAACATACTGCAAGCTGTCCGGAAAATCGGGATGTCGTACGTACTCATAGTACGCCTCATCAAATACGACGACCACATGATCAGGAAGCCTGGAGAGAAATCCGTCAATTTCCCTTGCCGTCAGCATGGTACCCGTTGGGTTGTTCGGATTGCAGAGAAAAAAGAGCCGTGTGCGATCAGTAACCGCGTCAACCATGGCCGCCACATCGTGGGCCCAATTTTTCAAAGGCACCTCTACCGGCACACCATGCCCTCCCAACACAGAAAGCTTGTACATCACAAAGGTCAGATCGGCCATTACCGCTTCATCACCCGGTGAGAGAAATGCGCGGACTAAAAGACTGATGATTTCATCTGACCCATTGCCCACCAGAACCTGATCCTCGGGAAATTTCAACCGCTCGCCCAATGCCTGCCGAAGGTAGTGAGCCCCGCCATCCGGATACCGGTGAAGCGAGGCTGCTGCCTCCGCCAGGACCTGCAGCGCGTTCGGGGAAGGACCCCAAGGATTTTCATTAGATGCCAGTTTAATTGCCTGGGTAATTCCCAGTTCCCGCTCCAATTCATCCAAGGGTTTCCCTGGAGAATACGGTGTTAACGAGGCAATTGTGGGATGGACATGCAATGGCATGGGCTTACATTCTTTCTCTTGTGAACATGAAGGAAAAATCCAGAAAATTTCACGTCTACCTGGGCCTGGGACGAACGTTTGCGGAAGCCCCTTCCCCGATCTCCATTCCTCAAGGACAAACAGCGAGCATCAAACCTTACTGATGCGAAGAATAAGACCCCAGAACCTTCATCATCAAACAACGTGACCGGACTTCCTCCAGGGCCTTCTTGAGGCGATCATCGTCCTGATGACCTTCCAAATCCATATAAAACAGATATTCCCAGACTTTTCGTCTGGTCGGCCGTGATTCAATTTTGGTCATACTAATGCCGTGGGATGAAAACGGGCGGATCAGATCATACAGGGCTCCAACCCGGTCTTTGGCCGAGACAATGATCGACGTTTTATCCCGGCCGGTTGGCTCAGCTCCCTTTTGGGATAAAATGAGGAACCTGGTGAAATTATTAATATTATCTTCAATTCGTGATCGCAGAATGTTCAATCCATACAACTGAGCTGCCAATTCGGAGGCAATGGCCCCTGCAGTTGGATCATTCACCGCCCGCTCAGCGGCCCGAGCCGTACTGGGCTCTTCCGCAAAATTCACCGAAGGCAAGTTGGTTTCGAGCCAGTTTCGACATTGGGCAATGGCATGCGGATGAGAATAGACCGTCTTGATCTCATCTATTTTTTCCGCCTTAGAAAGAAAGTGATGGGACACTTCCAGCATCACTTCACCATAAATCAACAGAGGTGAGTCTACGAACAAATCTAACGTATGATTGACCACCCCTTCCGTCGAGTTTTCTATGGGAACCACGCCAAACCGCATACGTCCGCGTTCCACTTCATCAAACACATCTTTGATGCTATTGACCGATACATAGTCGGCCGATCCTCCAAACTTTCGCATGGCAGCCAGATGTGTAAACGTGGCAGGAGGCCCCAAATAGGCGACCGTTTGGGTTCCCTCCAGAGAGAGAGACGCCGACATAATCTCCCGGTAAAGATGACGAAGGGCTTCACTGGGAAACGGTCCTGGGTTTTTGCGCATCAACCGTTCCACGATCGCCGCTTCCCGACCGGGCGTGTGAAGATGGGCAGACGAATCCTGTTGTTTTTTCAGATGCCCGATTTTAATGACATATTGAGATCGCTCATTCAATATATTAAGAATGTCGTCATCAAGCCGGTCGATCTCCTGCCGGCATTGTTGCATATCTTCTGGAAGCTCCATGAGACTCATCCTTTATCCTGGAAAATCTGCAATTTAGGCAGGAGCATACAAGGAATACCATGCTGTGGCAAGCAAGCGTTTTCCCCTTTCAACTTGCGGCTTTCCTATATACCCAGAGCCACATTTTCCAGCCACAAACGCAGGAGCTTCCCCGATCAGCGCGGCACCAGAAAGACATACCGCTGAAGACGATCGCTCAAACACCGATCAGTCGCTTTGATCGTCCACTCTGGAAAAGTCGAGGTAATCCACTCCAGAGTCAACGAGGAATCCCCATAGGTCACGTCACCATCAATCGGTGCCCGGTTGTGGGGGTTGAAAGCAAAGCCCTCCTCCCGATGTCGAACGGCTAGGGCCGCTTTCTGCGCGGATGATGTGTGAGGGTCATGCTCCCAGTTTTCGACAGGGCGAATAGTAATGGCTAACATGCCATCATCCGCAAGGTACTTCCGCAAGGTGTTCAACGACGCGCTCATCGCCCTTTGAGACAGGTGGGTGAACACGGAGAAGGCATAAATGAGATTAAACTTCACCGTCCCGACCGGCAAGGACACAGGGAGGTAGTCGGATACCATGAAGTTTGTACTGAGACCCGACTCCCGGCAAAGTTCAATGGACTGTTCCCAGGGATCGACCCCGAAGACTTTTTCCTCGGCGGTGAAGTAATAGAGCAATTGCGCGATACGGCCATACCCACATCCAAAATCCAAGATAGTGGCATCATCCAGAGACCGCCCGGTCACTCGTGTGTAGTTGTAACTCAATGCACGCACGAACGCTGTTGTTTGCTTGAGCAATTCGACTCCATGGTTCCCCGTCCAGTTTCGCTGCACCTCATTACTCGCCATGGCAGGAAGAAGTCGTGAAAGCTTGGGGTACTCAGGGTCGGGCATGGACAGCAACACCAGTCCGAATTCCTCCAGACTGAGTTGTCGAAGGCCCGTGATGGCATCCTGGCGAGTCGTTACGCTTTGGTCATTTTCCAATGTACGCAAAATCTCCTTGGCATACCCCAGCATATAGCCCTCGGTCGAATTCCAATTCACAGACAGTGAGAACCTGGCTGGAAGACTCTTCAGCACTTTCAGGGCATATTCCTTCAACATATTTTTCATGAACACATTTACCGACCGTTGAAAATTTGCCGCAAAAAATGATCCCCGCCGCAAGCGGACGGGGCATTATGAATGTACTCGCTCAGACGAATAGTTTATTACGCCGCAGGCAGCGGGAAATATACCCTCAAGGGATTTAACTTCTTCTTTATACCGCCGGAGAGCCTGCAAGGCATCCGCCTTTAGAATGGGCATAGGGGTTAACAAATTCAGAGATTCCAGTCATTGAATAGGCCGAACCAGTCGTTGAAAACCAAGACCAATCCTCAAGCCCTGGAGAATTATTTAGTCCTGATCTGTGATCTCGACACGGAGCTCTCGACCTTCTGAATTTGATTTGAGCAGTGGATTGAAGCTCTTCGTTGCCAAACCCTTGATAAGAGCCCTTGGTAGGATGGATTGAAGTTTCCCTTCAAAGTTGAGATATGCACTAAGAACTCTTACGACTCAAGTGCGGCAACACGTGGCGTGGCTCTCATCTAAACGTTGTGACCAATTTAGATGCTTTCATTACATAAACCTATTTTTCAATCAAATAATACACACTTCCTCTGTCTTCAAGTCTATTATTGCCTTCAAGCTCATTGAAATGCTGGTCGATGATTTTTGGGCAGATTTTCTTGATCATTTTATCAAACGATTTTCGACTATATCTGTTTCCCCATGTCCAACCTGGGGCCGGAGCTTCAAAATAATCTTCACTCTCTGTTTTTAAAGAAACAACACTCTGAACTATTAGGTATTTATTTGCCATCCCGTATGATAGGTCCAATATTTTATCGGGGGCATCGACATGATAAAGACCTCCCACATTTACCACGACATCTGTTGAAATGAATTTTGAATTTGGCGTGATCTCTTCTTTCTCAAATTCTACGCCATGAAGATTCAGTCGTTCGGCTATCACATTAGCATGTTCAAAATGCTTATCCCTATCGTTATCGATGCCAATGCTTCTATTACAGCCCAGCCTGGAGGCAACCATAGCGTAAAAACCATCCGCGCAAAACAGCTCTGATAAAGATACGCGGTCTAAGGCATGTTTTTTAGATTTAGCAATAGCATAAGCAATATAGGCGATGATAATCGGTGCTTTTGCTTGTTGATTTAATTCGTAGATACCTGGCAACTGAACATTATTTACCCCAAAGAACGAATAATTATGATATAGCGGGCCCAAATCAGAAAGAATATTATCCTCGGCTTTATTGGGGGACTTGAACATTCCAGGCATACGCACAATCTCCTTAGTTGAAATGATTGACCTTTCGCCTATCCGTTGAGTTCATGAGCACCCGAGCCCGAAGGGCGGAGAAAACCGACAAGCATAGCTATCCGGTGCTTTCCTCTAAAGAAAAGCTAGACATAACCGGCCTTGCTAATTCTGATTTCTTAATCATCCATAGCTCTCATCGCTTTGTTCAAAAATCACCTGCCCCACGACAAACAAGCATTACATAGTACTCAATGACCACAATGCCAGAAAATTTCCACGGACTTGAACAGGCAAGAGCTTGGCCTCAAAAGAGCTTTACCCCAAAAATTTCGTTGGGAAACAGCGGCACATTTAATATATTTGCAGATAGGGTTTGGCAAATTTCAGAACAAAACAATCAAAAAGGCCTTAGGGGTAATAAAGTTTTCACATCTTTTGCTCACACACTTACCCAAAAACGCGGCACAATTGAATAATAGAGACTTCAAATCCCCCCCGCAGAGTTTGTCGACCTCCTGAATGTGATTCGAACACAGGATTGTTACCATGCCAGGATGGCTATTCTTTTTATAATGTTTGTCCCTTTGCAAGTGCACAGAGGCGTCCAGAATTAGGCATCAGTTGAAAATTCCATTAAGCTCGTTTTCTATAAGGTAATTCGCCAGAGAAAACAACGATAGCTTCTATCTCGTTATCTGTGAGCGCCGGAGAGCATATTTTGCCAAGCATTTAAGCAGCCGTCCTGTTAAAAAGCCGGAACGAGATGTCTCCGCCATGCGAGATGCTTTGTGGCATATCACCAGCGATACGCGTCCGCAGGTCACGGTTTTTCGCTTGGACACCGGGGTGTTTTTATGGCACGGCCCCCTGAAGATTGATGCCAATAAAGGCAAATATCCTGAAGGGCAATTTGATCTCCTTCTGGCTTTTGCACCTGTCGCATAAGCTTCTTTCTAAATTTCTCTCACTCCTTATTATTGTCGCCATAGACCAGATAAACAGCCAGATAGTATCGACCTTCACGGACAAAGGATGTCATTTTTGGAAGTCATTTCTGATATCCCTAGGCTTTGCATTCACGGGTTTCACTTCCATAACGATCAAGTTGTCGTCCATTCCGCCAGACTTGTGTACTAGTAAATCCGGCTTGGTTTTGCCCAAATCAGCTTTACTTAGAATCGGGTGCACTGCCTTGTCAACTTGTCCTCCAAGCGAATACCCAAAGGTATCACCGGTAACTACTCTCAATTGATGATACAGCTCATAGCAGTACACGCGTTCTCGGTAGATCGGGTTCGCTTGGCCAGGAATCGGAAGCAGCATCTATTGGTCTGGAATTTCTGCTGTGGCCTCTGCGAGGCAGACTAGGAATTGATGGCATGCGTCCTCTCCCACTTTCGAATTTGGCATCATGATGTAATTCAAGCAGTAGCCTCCAAACAGTGCGCTTCAGAACCTTTCAGGCTAACAATAATTAAGTTCATCCACGTACGGTGCGAATCTGTGATTTCCTGTCCATTTAACCTCTCATCGACTCTTCTGAAAATAAGCGGCAATCTCTGCGGTTTCAGTCAATGGCTGTTCATACGGGCATGTCCTAGGGCATATTATTCGGATCAGCATCCCACCACCTGATGAATGGTTTGTCCATCTATACGACTGCGAACGCTTGCCGATCCCGCAGGACACCAAGCGCCAATCGAACGCTTTAGAATGGTCGTGGGGAGATTTTTGGTGAACTGGCGAGTTAAGTCAAGTTGCCTGTGTTCTTTGGCTTCTCTTTTTGACCATGTCTCTTGGGTTTGGTGAATTGGGGAATTCTAGATGGGGAGTTTGGGGTGAAAAAATGAAAGATAAGATTGATGGCACGCGATGAGGATGAGTCGGAACCGAAGGCTATCTTGCCAGGCTTATGGAGAGCGGTTGTTCTGGAAGCATTAAGGGTAGGGAATAGGTAAATTTGTTCCCCCGGAAAACCTTGAAGAGAAGGGGGTGAAAAAATTAATTTATTTAATGATAACTTTCAGCGTCGGTGGGGAATTTTCCGCATTCAACTTCTTCTTTATAGCGCCGGAGCGCCTGTAGGGCGTCCGCCTTCAGATGGGCATACGGTTTGACAAATTTGGGGACGAAGTCATCGAAGAGGCCCAACAGGTCGTAGAGCACCAGCACCTGTCCATCACATCCCTGCCCGGCGCCAATGCCAATGGTCGGAATAGAAAGGGCTTCGGTAATACTTTGCGCCAGCCCGATTGGCATGCATTCCAACACCACCGCAAATGCCCCCGCAGCCTCAAGGGCCTTGGCATCGCTCACAATCGTTTCCGCTTCTTCCTGCGCCTTGCCCTTAACTGAATATCCGCCAGATTGATTGACCGATTGTGGGGTCATGCCCAGGTGACCCATGACGGGAATACCAAACCGGGTCATGGCCTCCACCCGATCGACCACTGGCGCACCACCCTCAAGTTTCACAGCAGCCGCCCCCGCTTGCAGAAAACGCCCCGCATTCCGCACGGCATCTTCCACGCTGGCCTGGTAGGACATAAACGGCATGTCCCCAATCACCAGCGCCCGTTGGGCAGCCTGAGCCACCAGCCGCGTGTGATAGAGCATGTCTTCCATGGTCACTGATAAGGTGTTGGGCTTGCCTTGCACGACCATGCCAAGGGAATCTCCAACCAGAATGACGTCAAGCCCGGCTTGCTCCACAACCCGGGTAAACAGCGCATCGTAGGCCGTGACGACCGTGAGCTTTTTACCCTGTTTCTTCTGTTGGACAAATTCGGGAATCGTCATGTGTGCCGATTTCTTTTGTATGCAGTGAGGGTTATTTGCCAGCAACCCGCTTCGCGGATTCCACCGTGTTCTGAAGCAGCATAGCGATCGTCATCGGGCCAACGCCACCGGGAACGGGTGTAATCCATCCGGCTCGCTCCTTCACCCGACCAAAATCCACATCCCCGACTAATTTTCCATCGGCTAATCGATTGATCCCCACATCAATGACGATCGCCCCCTCTTTCACCATGTCTGGGGTGACGAAAAGCGGTTTCCCGATGGCCGCAATCACGATGTCCGCTTCCCGAACCACCCCGGGGAGATCTTTGGTCCGGGAATGACAGATGGTGACAGTGGCATGTCGGTGCAAGAGCAACATAGCCACCGGTTTTCCCACAATATTACTCCGGCCAATAACCACGACACGTTTCCCGGCAATATCCTGTCCGGTCGAATCGATCATCTGAATGACCCCTTTTGGGGTACAGGGGATAAACCCTGGGTCGCCGGTCACTAAACGCCCGACATTGACCGGATGAAATCCATCCACATCCTTCTCCGGAGAGACGGCGTGCAAAATCGCTTGACTGTCCATGCCCGAAGGAAGGGGAAGCTGGACCAGAATGCCATGGATCTGGGGATCGGCATTGAGCTGATGAACCAGCTTCAATAATGATTCTTGGGGGGTCGATGCCGGCAAAAGATGTTCCTGAGGATAGAGTCCGGCCTTTTCACAGGCAATTCTCTTGTTCCGCACATAGACGGCCGATGCCGGATCATCTCCTACCAATACTGCGGCTAATCCGGGCTTGATTCCGGTATCTTTTTCGAAAAGGCGAACGTCTTCAGCAATGCCCTCTCGAATCGCCTGGGCTAATGCTTTGCCATCAATGATCTGTGCTGGCACGTTGACTCCTTCAAATAAAATGGTCAAACCGCTATGAGCGGTGATTTACGATATCAGGCAGGGAAAATCTTCGTCAACGAAATGGCTTCCTCACCATTCCTTGACACCCTACAAAAACCTCACTTACCATGCCCCTTCAGGTTTTCCTCTAACCACATCCCTTGTCGCTCTGATCGTCCTCATCGTCTCAGCGAAAGTTCGGTTATTTCCATGAACCCATATTGCCTTGCTGCTTCTTTCAGGAATGCGATCCTCACTAGTATGTTGGTGCTGAGTTGCTGGACTGCTGTTTATGCCGAGGAGGTGGCGAATTTAGCGTTCCCGCAAAGCATGATTGCCGATGAAGGGCAGGTCTATTTCATCGCCAATGCCAACGGAGACCCCGGGACACGCGAAAATAAAGGTTTTATCAGTAAAGTGACCCCTGAGGGAAAGATGATTGATCTCCATTTCATCCAAGGTGGGCAAAAGTCGGTTATCCTGAACTCACCCAAAGGAATGGCTCTGGTGGGCGCAACTCTTTATGTGGCTGACCTGGATGCGGTCCGAGGATTTGACAAAAACACCGGAGAAACGCTTCACACTATTTCCTTCGCACAATTCCACAGTCAATCACTTGCCGGGCTGGCTGCGGATCCTCTAGGCGGGCTGTATGTCTCTGATTCCGACTCCAATACCATCTATCACATTGATGAAGCCGCCCACGATCATACCGTGACGGTCTTTGCCCAGGATGAGAGCCTGTCACACCCACGTGGCCTCACCATTCATCCCAGGAATGGGCATGTGGTGGGGGTTGGATGGGAGGATGGGAAGATCTTTGAGATTGATGAACACGGGACGATTCAGGAGCTGTTCGCCAATACTTTTTTTACTGGTGGGTTCTATAATTTAGACGGTATTGATTTCGATAAATACGGCACCATGTATGTGTCTGACCTCACGGTAGGGAAAGTCTGGCGAATCCTGGCCAATCACAAAAAAGAGGTGATTGCCGAGTTTTTGTTGTCCCCTTCGGGGATCGGGGTCGACCGTGTCAATCATGTGATCATGGTCCCCTACCTGTATGTAAACGGCGCCGAAATTAATGGTCTTGAGCGTCCCTCTAACGATAACCCCAACAAAAAAACCCGATCTTGGTCTGATTATGGACTGGGCTGGCTTAAGAAAGATGCGGCAAATGAGTAAGTGCCTCTATTGTCATCAACGTAAAGGGAAACGGACGTGTCCCGCCCTTGGAGGAATGATTTGCAGCCAATGTTGCGGCACCAACCGCATCACGAATATCAGTTGCCCGACTTCCTGCGTCTTTCTTGAGAGCAATGATGACTACCAGCAAAAACGAGTGGGGAACCGGTTTGAACTCGAACGTCGGGGGTTCTACCGACAATTATTGGATCTCGGGGGTGAACGGGCGACTGAAATATTTTATGTCTTTGAGGCCTTGGCTTATCGCTTTTTCCAGGACCGGCGTGACGCACAGGACGCCGAGGTATTGGAAGGCCTCCAAAGCCTCAGGCGAAGTTTCAGCCTGATCCAGATACCAGATTCGGGAATACCCGCTTTCGGTGAAGAATTACGAAAGGAATTTAAGGTCTTCGGCGAACGCCAACCCTTAGAATCTCATTTGGTCACCAACGTCTTAGACCAGGCTCATATCTTCATCCAGGAATTTTCCGGATCAGGGCTTCGGTCCCATCGATTTTTACATGGATTACTCGGCTATATCCGGGAACGCCATCCCGATGTAGCAGAACAACTCGCCCGCCAAACCGGGGCGGGAGGGCGCATCATTATTCCCAGTGGATTTGATTACGCACCAGACCCCCCTTCGACAGAACCCGTCAGCTGATCGGCACGTTTCATCAACATTTCCGGCTTTCCTCTGCCGAGTTACGGCATCACATCTATCGTCATTTCAATCCGCTCTAGTGGATTATCCTTCAAGTCGCGGGGCTGGCCCACAATTGTATCAAGCACTTCAAGGCCTTTTACCACTTCACCAAACACGGTGTACTGGCCATCCAGATGGGGGGCCTTATCCACCATGAGGAAAAACTGGGATCCCGCACTATTGGGGTCTGCCGTGCGCGCCGCGGAGAGAATACCCTTTTCGTGAGCAACCCGGTTAAATTCTGCTGGAACCGTATAGCCCGGTCCACCGGTTCCAAACCGGCTGCGGTTGGCTGGATCTTTGGTCAAAGGATCCCCCCCTTGAACCATAAATCCAGGAATGATCCGATGGAAAATGGTTCCGTTATAAAACCCTGACTTGACTAATTTGAGAAAGCTTTCCACATGCTTGGGTGCTAAGTCGGGAAATAACACGGCTTCCATTTCACCAAATTTCGTTTTGATCAATACGTGAGGTGCCTTGGTATCAGCATTCGATGGTTCTTCCGCAGCCGCCCCGGTTGGGACAAGAGAACCACCTGCGGTGACAATGGTGGACAGTCCGATCACCATCATGAGCTGACGTAGAGCACTCGCTAAAGTCCGTGGCTGCAACACAACCCTCATAATTCCTCCTCCATGGCTAATCTGTTGAATTTCTTGATTGGATGACCAAGCTCGCCTGAAACATGAATCTCAGACTGGGCGAGCGCTTTCGCTGCCGCACATTGTTCGGCTTCTTTTTTTGTCCGTCCTTCTCCCTGTCCCATAATTTTCCCTTGAATTTCCACCGTGACAGCAAAGACCTTCTGATGGTCAGGACCTGATTCCTGAACAAGTCGATACTGCGGACTTACCCCAAATTGTTTATGCGTCCATTCTTGCAGACGGCTTTTCCCATCCCACCCGGCTGATGACACAGGACTGTTCTCTAAGGAAGAAAATTCCGTGGTCAAAACTTTTTGAATAAATGCTCTTGCAGGCTCCAACCCTCCATCAAGATACACCGCCCCAATGATCGCTTCAAGGACATTGGCTAATAGCGATATTTTTTCTCGACCCTTTGAGGCTTCCTCCCCCCGACCCAATCGTAACCACTGTCCCAACCGGAGACGACTCGCCGCTTTCGAGAGAGTAGATCGGCTAATCAATCTCGCTTTAATCTTGGAGAGTTCGCCTTCTGTGCCACTTGGGAACATCGCGGCAAGACTTTCACTCACAATCAATCCCAGCACCGCATCCCCTAAAAATTCTAATCGTTCATTGTGGGGGCTCACCGCCTGGGGTTGAGTTTGAGAGTATGAACGGTGGGTGAGAGCCTCACACAGCAAAGCCTGCTGCTTAAAGACATACTCCAAGGATTCTTGAAGGTCTTCAAATGCAAGAGCAGCCACGAGACCTACAAAGAAATGCTAATGTTGACAGGCATGATCGTTTTTCTCTTATTTTTGACCAAAACAGTGCAGTATATCATATTTTTTGTGGCGAGATTGGGGCAATAGATACTGAAACTCTGGAGAGGCACATCTCTCGAAACTATCCAATCAGAAAGGGGCAATGCTGCCTATTCGCCTTTCCAACGCCGGAAGACCAAACAGGCATTGACACCACCAAATCCAAATGCATTAGAAATGGCGACATCAACAGTACAGGATCTGGCATGAGTCGGAATATAATCCAAGTCACATTCGGGGTCTGGCGTCTCCAAATTGATGGTTGGAGGAATGACGCCCTGGTGCATGGCCATGATAGAAAAAACCGCTTCAATTCCTCCGGCAGCTCCCAATAGGTGGCCGGTCATGGACTTGGTAGAACCTACAGGAATGGAATAGGCCAGATCCCCAAAGACTTTTTTGATGACCTGCGTTTCAATCCGATCGGCAAAGGTGGATGTGGCATGGGCATTAATATATCCCACAGATTCTTTCGCGATCCCCGCATCCTGAATCGCACGCTCCATACAAGTCACCGCACCCGCACCATCGTCTGGTGGAGCGGTTATATGAAAGGCATCGCTATTCATGGCATAGCCGATCACTTCGGCATAGATACGCGCACCACGAGATTTGGCGTGCTCCAATTCCTCTAAGATTAAGACACCGGCACCTTCGCCAATGACAAATCCGTCACGGTCTTTATCAAAAGGCCGACTAGCCCGTTTCGGTTCTTCATTTCTCCTGGACAACGCCTTTGCCGCGGCAAACCCAGCGACCGCTGTCGGGCAAATGGTTGATTCCGCTCCTCCAACCAGCATGACATCGGCCTCTCCCCGCTGAATCAGTCGAAATCCATCTCCGATACAATGATTCCCTGTGGCACAGGCCGTGACCGTACAGGCATTCGGACCCTTGGCACCAAAACGAATCGCTACCTGCCCTGAGGCCAAATTAATAATGACCATCGGGATAAAAAATGGCGAAACCCGGTCCGGACCGCGCTCCAGCAACACCTTATGATAATGCTCAATGGCCGGAAGACCCCCGATACCTGCTCCAATATAGACCCCCACACGATCCGCCTCATCCGGATTTACGACAAGCTTGGCATCATCCACTGCCTCCTGACTGGCTGCAATGGCAAAATGGATAAAGGTATCCATCTTTTTAATTTCTTTTTTCTCAATGAACGTCGAGGGATCAAAGTTCTTGACCTCCCCCGCAATCTGCACGGAATACTGGCTTGCATCAAATCGGGTAATCGGCCCGATCCCGGATTGGCCTTTACATAGTTTCTCCCATGTATTGGATACACCAATATCCAACGGGGTGACCAATCCCAATCCTGTCACAACCACTCGTCGTGGCGTCCATTCACTCATAGAGGAACTCCGTACACATCATCGTTGGAAAACCCCGAAACTGAATCTAAGATTTTACCCCCTCGCCCCCCACAATCAACCATGGGTGAACCGCAATTTCGCACAGCGATCAATGTCCTTCTCAGACTTTTTCCTTAATAAATTCAATGGCTGCCGAGACCGTTTGAATTTTTTCTGCATCTTCATCCGGAATTTCGATTTCAAACTCTTCCTCTAAAGCCATCACCAATTCCACCGTATCCAGGGAATCGGCTCCAAGATCTTCCACAAACTTGGCCTCAGGGACCACATCATCTTCCTCCACACCTAATTGTTCCACAATAATTTTTTTAACACGCTCTTCAACTGCCATTGTTGGCTCCTCCTCATTGCAAAGTTTATCGAATGAGACACATCCTGTTGCGCATGGGCTTAGGACGCCATATGCATCCCGCCATTCACATGTAACACATGACCGCTAATATACCCGGCCTTCTCTGAACTCAGAAAGCACACCGCATCGGCAACATCCGAAGGTTGCCCTAACCGCTTTAATGGAATTTGATTCAGTAACCCCTCTTTAATTTCTGGCGAAAGATGTTGGGTCATAGCGGTATCAATAAAGCCCGGTGCCACGGCATTGACGGTAATATTCCGACTGGCATACTCCCGGGCAATTGTTTTGGTGAGACCAATCACTCCCGCTTTGGACGCTGCATAGTTGGCCTGGCCCATGTTCCCTATCGCTCCGACAATGGAAGCAATATTGACTATTCGACCACTTCGTTGCTTGCTCATGGAAGGCAGAACGGCCTTTGCACAGAAAAATGTGCCGGTCAAATTGACCTGCAGGACAGCATGCCAATCCTCTTCTTTCATCCGCATTAACAAACCATCTCGCGTAATGCCTGCGTTATTCACCAGGATATCCACTCGCCCCCATTCTTTGAGGACGCGATCCATCATTCCCTTAGCCTGCTCCCATTCGCCAACATTGACCGAAACCGCCAACGCTTTACGACCGGATTGTTGGACAAGATCCACGGTTTCTTGACAACGTTCAGCATCAAGATCGGCAACCACGACATCAGCCCCTTCTCTGGCCAATGTTGTCGCAATCGCCTGCCCGATTCCTTGGGCACCACCCGTTACCACAGCAATTTTTTCCGTCAACAACATTCTCAAATCCTTCTTGAAAATTTGGCCCAGTTTGTCTTTACGAACAGTGCGACAGAACGTGAGCGTAGGATTCCTGATCCATTACATTCCACGTGGTAGCCTCTGGAACAATGCGCTTGACTAGACCCGTCAAGACTTTCCCTGGACCGATTTCCACGAAATGCGTGATGCCCATCAGGGCCATGACCTGAATGGTTTCCTGCCACCGTACGGGGGAAGGTAATTGTCGAACAAGGGACTCACGAACCTCTCCCGCTGATACCAGGGCTTTGGCTTCCACATTATTCACCAACGGTACATTTAAATCAGACCACTTTAAAGAATCAATATCTTTTTTCAATCTGTCAGCAGCCACCTGCATCAATGGGGTATGAACCGGAACGCTGACCGGAAGTGGCATCACCCGCTTCGCTCCACGTGCTTTAGCCAATTCTGCAGCATGTTCCACTGCCGCTTTTTCTCCGGCAATAACCGTTTGGCCTGGAGAATTGAAATTGGCCGGAGCCACAACACCCACAGATTCTGCTTCTTGACAGACGCTTCGGACGTCCTTTTCTGACAGGCCTAAGATCGCGGCAACTAACCCGCTTCCAGGAGCCACAGCTTCCGCCATATAACGTCCGCGCTTCTGCACCAAATTAACCGCTTCTCGAAATTCCAGCGCGCCTGCCGCCACTAATGCGGTATATTCGCCCAAGCTATGACCGGCAACTGCAGCGGGAAGAAGGGGACCTTCACGGACCAGTTGAAACGCAGCGAGACTCGTCACCAGCAATGCCGGCTGCGTATATTCAGTTTGATTGAGTTGCTCCGACGGTCCCTCAAAACACAATCCACCGACATCATATCCCAAGATATCGGCGGCTTCCTTGTAGAGGGCCTGAACCGAAGGGCTACTATCAAAAAGAGGCTTGCCCATGCCAATTGACTGCGAGCCTTGTCCAGGAAACAAAAAACCAAAAACTGGCATCATCCTTTTCGCTCACTCTCTAAAAAATTCCATGACTCATGAGCAGTCCCCTACGTGGCTCCCCTCACTTCCTGGAACTAATCAACAATAAACTCTCCACCATCCACACAAATCACATTTCCAGTGATCCAATGAGCTTTCGGATGACTTAACAATCCTAGCGCATCGGCGACATCCTGGGTCGTGGTCAGTCGATTTGAAGGGTTTTTCCGTTTGGCTAATGTCAGCATTTCATCAGAACCGGGTATTTTACGCAAAGCCGGAGTATCCGTGACACCGGCCATCAGCGAGTTGACGGTGATACCCAGAGGAGCGAGCTCCAGAGCCAATTGTCTGGTGTGTGACTCCAGGGCGGACTTTGCAGCGGAAACCGCTCCATACGTTCGCCAGACTCGTGCCCCTCCGGCACTGGTCATGGAGAAGATTCGACTCCCTGATCCCAAAAATTTTTGTGCCACTAAATCCTGGGTCCAATACACCAGACTGTTGGCCATGACATCCAACGTCATATCCATCTGCGCTTTATTAATGGCTTCCGCATGGGATTCAGCAATATACGGCTTCAGTGTTCCAAAAGCTAACGAATGTAACAACACCCGCACACAAATCGGCTTCCCCGATTCTTCCGCACGTTGCTTCAGCGCTTTCAAAATGTCGGCACGCTTTTCAGGATCTGCTGCATTGACGTTAAAAAATAGAACCTCTCGCCCGATTGAACGAATCTGGGAAGCAATACGCTCCGCATTCGGCTGTGTTGATTTTCGATCAAGATGCACCCCACAGATATTCAACCCTAAATTGGCCAACTCCAATGCGGCCGCCTCTCCGAAACCGCTAGAAGCTCCCAGAATCAGCGCCCAATCATTTTCACCCCATGAGGTCGTTCCAGACATAATTCCCCTCTCGTTATAACCTTTCAAATCTTTTGGTTTGCTCTTGTTGGAAGCCTCAGATTCTTCCCCTGCTTTTTAGCAAGAATCTCATTCAGGAAAGAGATACCTGCCGACAATCACATTACCAACGAATTACAGTTGACGCCCAAGTCAGACCTGCACCAAATGCTGCCAAGAGCACCACACTCCCTTTATGAATTCTCCCCTCCTGGACAGCTTGATCGAGCGCCAACGGAATGGATGCTGCAGAGGTATTACCAAATCGATCTAAATTTATCATCAACTTTTCTCGAGCCAACCCCAATCGTTGGCCCACGGCATTCAAAATCCGCATATTAGCCTGATGAGGAATGAAGAGATCGATATCGCCTATTTCCAATTTATTGGCCTCTAATGCCTCTTTGGTGGCCTCTTCCATTGATTTGACAGCAATTTTAAAGGTTTCATTACCCTTCATTTTTATAAAACACCGCTTTTCTTCAAGAACCTCTTTGGATGCCGGTTCCCGCGATCCGCCTCCAGGCACCTGAATCATATCCGAAAGTCCGCCATTGGCATGCAAATGCGTGGAAAGGATCCCCGAACCTTCGGTGCCTTGACCGACTACCACCGCCCCAGCCCCATCACCAAATAAGACGCACGTATTACGATCGGTCCAATCGGTTATCGCTGACATGACTTCGGAACCAATGACCAATACGTGCCGCATCCCACTTTTCACATAGGCATCTGCAATAGCCAACGCATAAATAAACCCGCAACAGGCGGCAGAAATATCGCAAGCCGCTGCCCGATGGGCTCCTAACCGATGCTGGATAAGACAGGCTGTGGAAGGAAGGGGGGAATCCCCTGTGCAAGTGGCTAAAAGGATCAGGTCGATTTCCGATGCCGCCACATCAGCGGCCATTAACGCTCGCTGGGCCGCCTCAACAGCCAAATCGGAACAGGCCTGCCCTGGCTCAACCACGCGGCGCTCCCTGATCCCTGTTCGTTCGGTAATCCAGGTATCCGAAGTGTCAACCATGCGCTCTAAATCCGCATTGGTTAAGACTCGTTTGGGAACATACGCCCCTGTCCCTAGAATCAAGCTCTTCATCCTTGAGACACCTATTTTAATTCACCTGCACCCATGTGCAATATCGCCTCGGATTTCCTCAATCAAACCACCTTCCGCCAAAGACTGGGCTCGAAGAATCGCATTTTTAATCGCCTTCGATGAGGAACGACCATGACAGATCATACTGATACCTTCAACCCCCAAAAGAGGAGCTCCGCCAAATTCGGCATAATCGGTTTTTCGCCGTAACCGCAGAAGGGGTCCGGCCACAAACAGATAGGAAAGCCGACCAAGAGCTGACTGGGCAATTTCTTTCATCAGCATTTTTTTTATCGCATCCGCCAACCCTTCAGAAATTTTCAAGGCTACATTGCCAATAAATCCATCCGTCACAATGACATCGGCATTCCCACTATAGACATCCCGCCCTTCAACATTACCAATGAAATTAATGGGGCTATCCTTCAACAATTTAAAGGTTTCTTTTGTAACCTCATTCCCTTTTGTATCTTCTTCTCCAATACTTAATAGCCCTACCCGTGGACGATCATTTCCTAGGAGATGCCTCCCATATTCATGCCCCATGATTCCAAACTGGAAGAGTTGTTTGGCGGTACAATCAACAGTGGCACCGACATCCAACATGATTGCCTTGCCCTGGCGAGTCGGCAATGTCGCGGCGATTGCGGGGCGTTCAACCCCTTGAATCAATCCCAAAAGAAAAAACGCTGACACCATGGTGGCACCGGTATTTCCTGCAGACACCAACGCATCGGCCTGTTTATTTTTAACTAATTCTGTGGCTTTCCATATGGAAGAATCTCGTTTTTTTCTGGCAATCAACGCTGGAGACTCATGCATATCCACGACTTGTGGGGCATGAAAAATTTCAATGCCGGCTTTGGTACCGCCGAGTTTGTCCAGATGAGATTGGAGAGATGGTTCGTCTCCGACCAGGATAATCGAGAGAGAGGATTCCCTTGTAGCCTGTATGGCTCCTTCGACATTGGGAGATAATCCATGATCCCCCCCCATCGCGTCCACGGCTATTTTCATGGGTTTGGTGCTAAAAGATGACTGGCTCGAGAAGAAAAATGCCGTTTATCCCTCTTCAACCGAAATAATGGCGATCCCTTTATAGGTCCCACAATTCAGGCATGTCGTATGAGATGGCTTGGGCTCATGACATTGAGGGCACGTAGACAAATTAGGCGGGCTGAGCTTGAGATGGGATCGCCGTTTATCCCGTCGGGCTTTAGAAATTTTGTGTTTGGGATTTGCCATAATAGTCCAACTTTTCAATTAAGAGGTGACTGATGCCTTCACGATCCCCTTCGAACGGAAGCGGGAGAGCGCTTGGATGGATTTTTTTTTGATATTGTTTGCTGGAAATTTGGCACCGGGTCTGAGTCTGTAACCGGGGTACAACACCCACAAATGCCATCATTTAAATTATTCCCACATACCTGGCACAACCCGAGACAATTTTTATTGCACAAGGACTGGAGAGGGCTAGCAAGAATGACTTGCTCTCGAATAGCTGGAAGGAGGTCGATTTCATTTCCTGAAATAGGGTAAACATCCTCCTCGTTGGCATCTTCCTCGACGGGTTTATCGCCCCCCTTCACTCCTTTGCCTTTATCCCTGTGCGGCACGATCACTTTTACCGCTTTCACCGCTTTTTTAAATTCAACCTCGCACGATAATGACAGATCTTCTTCAAATTGATCGAGGCAACGAACACATTCCCTGGCCATCCTTCCACTAATTTTACCTTGAAAATATGCTGATAGCTCCCCAGTCAAAAACAACTCTCCATGACAGCTTAAGCTACCAATTGGGCTTCCCTCATAACTGGATAACGATAAGGCCGATGGCTCTACCTCATGATGAATTTGAAGCCCAGCCGGGGGCACATCCAGTAGATTGAAAATTATCGACATTTCACAACCCCGTCACTCTACCCTCTACTGCCCCATATCAAAGAAAACTGTTGACCTCAGTGTTCTTCTGCAAATGAAAGGATAGCAACATGCCTGGCACGCTTAATCGCTTGGGTTAATTTCCTTTGATGCCGCAAGCAATTTCCAGATGTCCGACGAGGAATAATGCGTCCGCGTTCCGTGAGGAAATTCCTCAATAGATTTGCATCCTTGTAATCCAATGGTGTTTTATCGAAGCAAAAGCGGCACACTCTTTTCCGCTGAAACAATCTTCCTTTTTCCACAGAAACCTCTCCTCGGCTAAAAATTAGGGCATTGGGTCAGGATAATACTCTTCCGAATCATAGGGAGACTCCTCAGAAACTCCTGACCCAGAGCTACCGGAGGATGACTTTTTCGGCAAGAACGTTACTGTTTGAGCTACCACTTCATGTTTGCTTCGCTTCTGCCCGTCGTCCGTTTCCCATCGCCGTTGTTGTAGACGACCATCAACGATGGCCCCGTCACCTTTATTGAGGTACTGCCCACAATGTTCGGCCTGTCGCCCGAACACGACAATATCAACATAACAGACCTCTTCTTTTGGCTCATCGCCCTGACGGTATCGGCGATTCACCGCTAACGGGAAATTAACCACAGGAGTGCCGCTGGGTGTATACCGAAGCTCAGGATCTCTGGTCAGATTTCCAATCAAAATGACTTTATTGAATCCCACCATCTCCAGCATCCTCTCCACTTGCTTCAGCTTCCGTTTCAGCGACGGCAACCAAATCACTTGGGTTCAGCCGTACGGTCATAAACTTCATTACCTGATCTTCCATACGCTGAAAGCGCTCCAACTCAAATACAACGGTAGGAGGGCCTTCGAATTGAACCGTGATATAGGTCCCCTTCCGTTCGTGTTGAATATCGTAGGCCAATTTTTTCTTCCCGCTATTATCGAAATTTAAAATAGTGGCCCCAGCCTGACCTAGGACTTCCTTCATTTTTTCAATCACTCGCTCATTTTCTGTTTCTGCTTGAACGGGACGAAGAATACACAGTGATTCATACAGTTTCATACATAACCTTTCCCTCTGACAGTATTTTTCTAGTTTTCAGGCAGAATAATCGTGTTGTACCACAAAAGGGGACTCAAGCTACCATAGGGTAAATTGGAGTGTCAAACTCTTATCTGGAAAAGAATCCGAACAATCACATACTAAAAACTTGATACAAATTTTCAAGTAAAGTAGGGCTGTTGCCAGGAAAACTGACCAATCCACGAATACTTACAGACCCTCCTCAGAAGATCGCACATGAAATCGATTCATGGCAATGTCTGGCCCCTCACAAATCAGGCATTCCAACGAATCAATGGCCTTCGGAAGAATTGAGGTAATTTTTTCCCACTCTTCTGATAAAAACGGTGAGAGTACAAAATTCGCAAGGCTGTCATTATTCTGAGGACGCCCTATTCCAACCTTGACCCTGGAAAATTCTTCTGTCCCCACGCACGATAAAACCGACCGCAGACCATTATGGCCACCTGCGCCCCCTCGGGTTTTGATCTTGATCGCTCCCAGAGATAAGTCCAGATCATCATGTACAACAATAAGATTAGGCGATTCCTGAGACAAATCCTGAATGACTGACCGAATCACCACCCCAGTTTGATTCATCCACGCCATGGGAAGAAGAAGCAAAACCGGATGGCCCTTAATCTCACCTTTTCCTAAAAACCCATGCTCCTGTTTGGCCAAAGCCACATTCCACCGATCCGCCGCCTGTTCAAGAACCATCCAGCCAATGTTGTGTCGCGTGTGTTTGTACGACTCTCCGGGATTCCCAAGTCCCACCACCAGATGCAAGGGTTACTTCTTGCCTTCTTTCGATTTACTATCTGACGCCGCCACAGCCCCAGCGGCCGCACCTTCAACCGCGGCTTTTTCTGCAGTGGCAACAGGAGCCCCTCCCTCAGCCGCCTCACGGGCCAGAAGGGACTCTAGCTTCGCCTCAGACATCTTCGTGGCTACATGGGCAACCATGAGATCCTCGTCATCCAAAATCTTGATACCTGCGGGAACTGCAACTTCTTTGACATACACACCATCACCGATCCCGAATCCGGAGGCATCAATTTCAATATGATCTGGAATTTGATCCGGCAAACACTCAATATGTAATTCGCGCAAAACCTGATGCAATATACCCCCCTCTTTCACACCAAGAGGGACTTCTCCGATAACCGTCACCGGAACTTTGACGCGAATGACCTTTTTCATCGAAACTTCAAGGAGATCCACGTGTAGAATTGCCCCGGTAATAGGGTCAATTTGGTGGTCTTGGAGTACCGCTATCCGTTCTTGTGCCCCGGAAATCCGAACAGTCAGCAACCCAGTATGGCCAACCTGAGAAATCACCAGACTTCTGGCTGTCTTATGGTCCATGGCCACAAATTCAGACTTTCCCCCTCCATAAAGGACTCCGGGAATTTTCCCTTGTCGCCGCAATTGCCTCGCCACGCCTTTTCCAGCCTGATCCCGTTTTTCTACTTCAAGTTCATATTTCATCGTCTTGACCTCTTCTAAAATGGAGTAAAAGAACAATTCCTTAGCTAATTACACAAACAAGGACGTCACCGATTCTTCACGATGAATCCTCAAAATCGCCTCACCCAACAAAGGAGCAACCGAGAGGGTCTTCAACTTTGGACATTGCTGATCCTTTCCATTCAAAGGAATGGTGTTCGTCACCATAACCTCCCGAAGGCAAGACGATTGCAACCGCTCCAGAGCGGGACCAGACAGGACTGCATGAGTACTCCCAGCCCAAGCCGACAGAGCTCCATTATCCATACAGGTTTGAGCCGTTTGAACAATGGTTCCGGCCGTATCAATCATGTCATCAAACAATAACGCGTGTTTATCCTGCACATCACCAATAATGTTCATCACTTCAGCCTGATTCGGCAATTCTCGCCGCTTATCAATAATCGCGAGGGAGGAATTCAGTCGTTTGGCAAATGCTCTCGCCCGCTCGACTCCTCCAGCATCAGGGGAAACGATCACCAAATCGGAAACATTTTGCTTTTTAATGTAGTCCAACATCACAGGCATTGCATAAAGGTGATCAACAGGAATATTGAAGAATCCTTGAATAGGTCCGGCATGAAGGTCCATAGTCAAAATGCGATTTGCGCCGGCGGCCGTAATCAAATCCGCAATTAATTTGGCACTAATGGGCACTCGGGGTTGATCTTTTCGATCTTGTCTCCCATATCCGTAATAAGGAATGACCGCTGTAATCCTGGATGCGGATGATCGTTTGACCGCATCGATCAGAAGCAGCAACTCCATGATCGAGGTATTCACCGGGTGGCAGCAGGATTGAATGAGAAAGACATCCCCTCCCCGCACATTCTCATCAATTCGAACCCTAATCTCCCCATCACTAAAAGTCGTAACCGTCGCCTGACTCAAATCCTGCCCAATATACTGGGAAATTTCTCTGGCCAACGCAAGGTTGGAGTTACCCGTGATCAATTTTAAATCTCGGAGCATGGTGGTAGTCTCAACTTGCCTAGGTGAACCTGAACCGTAGCAGATATTCCGGAAAAAAGCAGAGCAAAGGTAATTCTACAATCGGCGGCTTGTCAACTCAAATCACAGAATTTACATTTTGGAAGCCTGAGAAGAAGAGCCAACATGGATTACGTCATGGGGTAAATCCGTCGATCCCATCGGGATATCAAAGATCCGCCAACTAGTATCACGGCGCAACCGGGTGGAAGCGTGCCGAGCTTCCTCTTGAGTGTGGAAAACACCAAACACGGTGGCCCCACTACCTGATAATAGTGCGGCTTGAGCCCCAAAGGAAAGCAAAGTATCTTTAATAAATCCCAAAATGGGATAAAACGGGAACAAGGGCGCCTCAAAATCATTCTCCATTATCCCGATCACTTCCTCCCAGGATAGGCTCAATTCACGATCTATCTTCTTTGTAGAGTCATCTAAAGGACGAACAGTATCCCGTTGAGAGGCTAACTGCTTATATGCCCATTTTGTCTGAATAGGAAAGCCGGGATTGACAAGAACCACCCACCGTTCACCTTGGATGGAACAGGCCACCACATCCTGGCCCCACCCCCGAACCACTGCACAAGGTGCTCTAAAAAAAAAGGGAATATCACTTCCGAGTGTTGCACCCGCCTCACACAAGTCAGATAAAGTCCAATTCAACCCCAGCAAGTGAGCGAGGCCATACAAAGTGGCGGCGGCATCACTACTCCCACCTCCAAGACCAGCCGACAAGGGAATGACTTTGGTTAGCTCAATATCAACCCCTACAGTCTTTTCAGCCCGCTGAAGGACCAATTCAGCCGCCCGATAAACTAGATTTCCCTTATCCAAGGGCAACGGGGCATCTCCACACGTCAAGGCAAGGCCCTCCCGATCAGAGTGAAGTCTGATTCGGAGGAGATCAAAGACATCGACCGTATGCATGAGAGACCACAAATCATGATACCCATTGGGCAATTGATCCAATACCCGAATCAATAGATTCACTTTTGCCGGCGCCCTCACAACGATCTCAGTAACTGACATAGCACTCCCACTCACGACGAAATACCTTCAGATTTATCCAATAACTGATCCGATGGAAAAAATGGGAAGATACATGGCCACCACGACAAGAGCAATCCCACAGCCCACGACCAAGATAATAAACGGCTCCAACACCGACGTTAAAGTGGCTACCGTTCGATCGACCTCTTGCTCAAAGAAATCCGCAATTTTTTCCAGCATAACATCAATTGAACCGGTTGATTCTCCCACTTTGAGCATTTGGGGAACCATGGGCGGGAAAACCTGGCGTGCCCTCAAGGCCTCGGAAATGGGCATTCCATCTTGAACTGCTGTAGTCGCCAGCTTGATACTTTGCTCAAAAACCTTATTACCGGTCACCGTTCCTGCCACACCCAAGGCAGACAACAACGGGACCCCACGACGGACTAAAAACCCTAAGGTCCTGGAAAAGCGCACCGTTGCCGCCTTTTGGATCACGGATCCTAGAAGAGGGACCCGTAAGACCCACCCATCAAAGGCCTGCCGACTTTTCGGATTTTTCAGCATCCACCGGATACCCATTACTAAACTTCCCACGAAAATCGTCAACAGAAAAAAGTAATCTCTAACCCCTTCAGCCACGTCAATCACCACTTGCGTCAACCAGGGAAGGGATTCACCCATATCTTGGAATAAGCCAGAAAAAAGAGGGACAACCCAAATCAGCAAAAAGACCAGGACAATCATCGCGACAGTTACGAGCAAAGCCGGATAGGCTAAGCCAGAAAAAATTTTCGCCCGTAACTGAGCCTGCTTACCAAGATACACGGCAAGTTGGGTCAAACTTTCATCCAAACGACCCGTCGTCTCCCCCACTTCAACCATACTCCGATAAAATTCAGGGAAGACGGTTGGATGGCGCTTTAAAGCATGAGCCAACAAGGTTCCCCCCTCCACATCCTCTCGAATATGCTTGACAACCTGTTGCAAGGTCGGGCTTTCAGCTTCTGTGGAAAGAATATCCAGGCATTCCAAAAGAGGCACTCCCGCTCGAATCAAGGTTGCCAATTGATGGGTAAAGACCACCAATTCTTTACTTCTCACGGCTCGCCAAGTCCCCTGACGGTTCCAGCCGGTCACCAGGCAACTGAGATTGAATACCTTTTCGACTTTTTCCTGGAGACTGGTCACCAAAACGGCCTGCCTACGAAGGAGTTGTAAGGCCTCACTGGAAGTGCCAGCCAACACTTCCCCATGAACTGCCTGTCCTTTCAAGTTTTTCGCACGATATTCAAATCTCGGCATTTCGAATTAATGCTCGCTTTCTCTGAAGAAGATCCAAAAAGCAATCATTGACATCTACATCCGATTGCGCAACCTGGCCAACGACATCCCCCCAGACCGATCCCGGCCCGTGCGTTCTAATAACTTTGATAACTCATCGGGAAGTGTTGTGAGTCCCATAGCCAGCTCAGAGGATATCACTCCCTGGCCAGCTAAGTCGGCTAGAGCTTGATTCATGGTCTGCATGCCATATTGGGCTTGCCCCGTCTGCATCATGGAATACATTTGATGAATCTTGTCTTCCCGAATCAGGTTCCGAATGGCCGGGGAGGAAATCAGAATTTCCAAAGCCAGGACTCGGCCCTTTCCTTCGGAGCGAGGCAGGAGCCTCTGAGACAGAATACCTTCCAGAACCATCGATAACTGAATGCGAATTTCTTGTTGCTGGTGTGGGGGAAACACCGAGACCAATCGTGTCAGTGTGTGAATTGCAGAATTCGTGTGCAATGTGGCCACCGTCAGATGACCGGTTTCGGCCATTGTAAGGGCCGCCTGAATGGTCTCTAGATCTCGCAATTCTCCCAAAAACACCACATCGGGATCCTGCCGTAAGATGCCTTTCAAGGCGGATTGGAAATCGCGGACATCGGATCCGACTTCCATTTGAGACACCAGGCTCTTTTTGTGTGCATGGAGAATCTCAATGGGATCTTCCAACGAAATAATATGAGCACGCCGCTCCTCATTAATATGATCTAGCATTGAGGCCAATGTCGTACTTTTTCCGCTTCCCGTCGGCCCGGTTACCAAAATCAGCCCTTGGGGCTTCCTCATCAGCTCCTCAACAATAGGCGGAAGGCCTAATGCTACAAACGTCGGAATCTCAACGGATACTGCCCGAATGGCCAGGGCCAAGGATCCCCGCTGGGTATAGACATGGACCCGAAACCGACCAATAGCGGGAACGCTGTATGCTCCATCCCACTCTCCGGCCTCCATAACCTGATGATGTTGTGCTTCCGTCAACAGACTCGCTGTTAACCGGGAAATGTCCTGGCTGACCAATACTGGAAACTCCATAGGACGTAAATGCCCGTCCACTCGAAGTCGGGGCACACTACCGGAGACCAGGTGCAAATCGGATCCACCCTGGCGGCATAATTCATCTAGAAGTACAGTCAATTCCATTAGTCGACCGGTCTACTGGGATAATTACACAAAAGCATCAGACCTCGTTTCAGAAAATACTTCGCCGACAGTGGTCAAGCCACCTTGAACAGCCGCCATCCCCGCCTGTCTAAGTGTGCGAAATCCTTCGCTTATCGCACAGGCAATCAAGTCATTCGTCGATACTCGGGCCAAAATTTTTTCATGGAGCCCTTCAAAAATAGGCAAGGTCTCAAATAAGGCCATACGTCCTTTAAATCCAGTCAGGTGGCAGGACGCACACCCACGCCCTTTCATTGCTTGAACCGCACCAAACTCATTCTCATCAATCCCCAGTTCCCGCAGCTGAAATTGGGATACCGTATCCGGCTCCCGACAATGATCACAAATTTTCCGTACTAATCGTTGACCCACAATGAGCGAAACGGCGGAAGACACCAAAAACGGCTCAATGCTCATATCGATGAGGCGGGCAATCGCCCCTGGGGCATTCATGGTATGCAGGGTCGAAAGAACTCGATGGCCAGTCAGAGAAGCCTGAATCGCGATTTGCGCGGTTTCCCGATCACGAATTTCCCCCACCATCATGACGTCAGGATCCTGCCGCAGAAAAGCACGCAATCCGGCGGCAAAATTCAATCCAATCTCTTCATGAATTTGCATCTGATTGATGCCCTGGATTTGGTATTCCACAGGATCTTCGACAGTGACAATATTCATCTGGGGAGTGTTCAGAAATTGTAACGCGCTATAAAGGGTTGTCGTCTTTCCGCTCCCCGTAGGCCCTGTCACCAGGATCATCCCATAGGGATTTTCCAGGGCCGTCGTGACCCGATCTAAATCAGGCTGATTGAGCCCGATATTGGTCAAATGCAATGCAAGCCCTGACTGATTCAGAAGACGCAGAACCGCTTTTTCCCCAAACAAACACGGCAGAATTGCTACTCGAATATCGACGTGGGGAAAGCCCTCCACCTTCATCCGTCCATCTTGGGGTAACCGACGCTCCGCAATATCCAGATCGGAAAGAATTTTCACTCTGGCAAGTAATGCCTGATGAAGATCTTTAGGCAGATTTTGAATCGGGCACAAGACACCATCCAATCGAAAACGAACCCGGATCATGGTCTCCATCGGCTCAATATGAATATCACTCGCCTCCATTCCAATGGCCTGCTGAACAAGACCATTTACAACCTCCACAGCTGAAGAATCTTTATCAATTTTGATATGACGCTTCACACGAGACATCTCTGCATTGCCCTGAAGAAGGCTCGATCTTTCTTCACCATTCAACCCGTTCGGAGAGGCACAGACAGGGCCGGCAGGCTTCCCCATCGAATTGGGTGACATCCGGTCGCTATCTCCGCGGTTTGTCAAATTACCCTGTTCATCTTTTTGCAGAGGTTCCGTGGTTGAGAAAGATCCATCTGGAGCCTGGGAATACATATGGGAGATCGCTGTCCGTAAATCCGACTCAGTAGCTACCATGGGAATGATGTGCAGCCCTGTCCGAAATCGCAAATCATCGAGCAAAGAGGCATTCGTAGGGTCGGCCATAGCCAGACTCAGGCGTGAAGTGGTTTTCCGCACCGGTAAAACGAGGTGCCGGCAGACAACGTCATAAGGAACCAACCCGCGAAGACTTCCATCAATTGAGCACGTAGACAATTCTACGGTGGCAACTCCATAGTGCTGGCTGAGAAACTCTAATAAAGTGGATTCAGACAGAACTCCCATCCGAACCAGAATGCTCCCGAGGCGCCCTCCTTCTCCCTGCTGAATATCAAGCGCCTGAGACAGATCATCGGAAGAGATCACTTTCGCATCCACCAGCTGTAGGCCGACACGCTCTCGATTCACCTGTATTCTCCCGTGTACTCTTATTTCTTGCCTGAAGAATTGAGCCGTTGAATACCCCGAAATAGATAATGCACTCCAGAACCGGTTGTCAGGATGACCATTACGGAAAGAAAAGGAATGATGCTTTCGGAAGGAACACGCCCGGTCGCAAAGAGAATCACCATGATGACATAGCAAATTTGTGCAAAGGTGGTACCCTTTCCCAACCAGGTGGGAGTAATATCGATGTCGATTTCGGTTAAATTAGCCAATATGGTCCCCGTGAGGAGAATGGCGTCGCGACTCACCACAAGAATTACTGCCCAGACAGGGATGAAGTGGAGCACAGATAAGGTCACAATGGCCGACATGAGGAGTAATTTGTCAGCCAGAGGATCGAGATACTCGCCGAGGCGAGTGCGCTGATCGGTGATACGGGCTATTGCCCCATCCAGCCCATCGGTCAATGCCGCGACTAACAATGTCACCAGGGCATAATCATAGTATTCGTAGAGCAAAAACCCAACGAAGACAGGAACAAGGAGAATCCGAAGGACGGTGAGACTGTTGGGAAGGTTGATTGGAATGTCGGCACCCGATGACTCGCGGAGCATTTCGCCACAACCCCTTTCTCGCAAACGAATTTTTCCCAAACGTAGGGAAGGGTACGTTGGGATTCTGAGGGAAGTCAACCACGCTTGCGACCCCCATCGAGGCAGCCTATAATCCGTTTCTATAGAAAGAAAAACACCTATACCCTATCGTTAAGCCGGAGCTAGAGCACATGACATCGCTTCCCTTATCCTTTCGAGTCAAAAATGCCGTCGTCGAAAAGCATCAATTGGAGGGCATGGACCCTAGTGACCGATATTTCAACCGAATGATCCCAATTAAACGGGTGGAACGCGGATACTCGGGAACAGTCATGTACGAAGCGCTGAATCTCCAGTCACAAGTCTATCGAACCGTGCAGGAAACACTGAAGGACATTACAGATCAACTTCGTGAATTGGGATTTTCCGCCATGCGCACCCGCCTCAATTTCAAAGGCCAGGCATACCTGGCAGAAAAAGAAACCTGGGTTGATTACATCGACGCCTAATCTGGGTACTCGCATCTAAGCCATCATCAATGATGTCCCTTCTATTCCGCCTAGTTTTTTTTAATGACACACAGCCGCCTGGTCCTTCCTTTGATTACCACACTCACTCCCTGAACAGCTTAACCGTATAAAACATTGTAAAATTTTGGGCACATGTGTCTGAGTGGCACTTCTCGACTCCGTGCCTGATGTTCTCTGGTCACGCTCTCACCAACTATCTATCTCTTTTCATAAAAAATTTGTTGTGTCCGTCTCACATCTCACCCTGTTCGGGTTGAAGTTTCCCCTAAACAAGTGTCTCACTTATTTTGACTACTTCAGAATCTGTTCTATCTGGCCTTTCTTTAGTCTCATGGGGCCTTACCACTGAGTTACACTTCCTTGTCCCCTCGCAAGCCTTTCATCTCAAGTGGCAGACTTCATCTGTCACAAGCTCTTCCTTCCGCTTTCTTCACCTCTATCTTTTCTGACATTTTTCTGGTTTATTCATCTAATCCAACACGGCCATGCCCCCCTAAAAGAGTTTCTTCAATAACAACCTGGCAGTATATCCATACCGCCTCAAAGGAGCACAACCATGGATCTTTCAACGGTCCTGAACGCATTGGATCACTTTTTCACCTATCCATTATTTACCGTCAACCAGACCCCGATTACCCTCTCGTCTCTGGCCTTCTTTGCGTTCATCATGGGTGGGTTTATGATAATCAACACCCTGATACGACGTTTTCTCAGCAACCAATTACTCAAACGCTCGAAGATGCCCAAGGCGACACAATACACCTTAACCCGGATTATTCAATATTTCCTGCTACTTATCGGGACCGTGATTGCATTTCAAGTCATCGGCGTCGACCTGAGCGGCCTTGTCGTCATTTTTGGATTTCTCTCCGTCGGAATCGGATTCGGCCTGCAAAACCTGACGTCCAATTTCATCGCGGGACTCATGTTGCTATTCGAACAACATATCCAAATTGGGGACCGGATCACCGTGGGAAACACTGAGGGAGATGTGGCAGAAATCAACATTCGATCCACCACTATTCGTTCTCTGAACAACGTGGCGATCGTCGTTCCCAACTCCGAATTTATCTCTTCCACGGTTATCAATTGGTCGCACGGTGACCCGAAAACCCGTTTGGAGATTGAGGTGGGAGTCTCTTACAATTCAGATTTAGACAAGGTGATCATGTCACTTTTGGAAGCAGCAAAAGAAAACCCTATGGTGTTACCGCACCCGGAGCCAAAGGCCTGGCTTATGGGTTTCGGAGATTCCGCCTGGAACATGCGATTAACAGCCTGGGTGGAAGATCCCCAAGGCAGGAGGCAGGTTCAATCCGATATAAATTGCGCCATCGTCAAGAAATTTCGGAAGAATGGTGTGGAAATTCCTTTCCCTCAAAGGGACCTTCACCTCCGAACCCCCATACCCTTGCCCATCGTATCGACCGGGACATAATGCCCCAATCGTCAATCGGATAGGAAGGTTTTCGAAAGCGTTAAGATATATCTGAATATAATTCCTCTTGCATGCTGTCTTCATCTTGCCCACACGGTGTTTGAGAAGCTCTCATAGCATTGCTAGAATGAACAAACAGACGACTTATGTCTCCCAAAAAGACGACCTTACAACCGGATCACCTCGCACCATACAGTGTTGCAATCATTCTTTCTATGTTGCCCCACGAACACTTAACAGATAACGATCCAGGCGCCAGCCGCGATTTCCCCAAAAATTGAAAAACGGCCATTACACGTCAACAGGCCAGGAAAGGTCCATGCGACAGAACCGGAGGCACCCTGTGTGGCTGCGAGTCTTTCATTTTTGGCGAGGTCCAACGCTCTTCACCTGATTTTTGGCCTGAATTAGGTAGAGCTCACAAATTCTTTTGCAACTCAGGAGAATATATTTATGAAATCCTTGATGGTCTACATGGCGGTGTTTGTCTTAGGAATAGGATTGGGTTTAGGGGCACCGGTTCTTGTCTCCCGATACGCTCAACCCTACCTACCCCAGTTTCTTCAGGAAACAGTTCATCCCCTGACCGGGACGGTCACGCATAAGGAACGCCAGCAGGACCGATTGTTAATGACGGTCACCACGAAAAACGGCACCATCCTGGCCACCTTTCAAAAACAGGTTCCGGAGATTGATTTACTTGTGGAGGAACAGGACTCTGTCACGTTGGACGTCAAGCAATATGAACCCTTCGTGACTGACCCACCGGTCATTAAAGTCAACAAACTCACACGGCAGGCTTCCGAACCGGACCACCCCTCACCTTCTTTAATTGAACCCGAACCTCTCGGGGACTCTCCGTTGAACGCGCCAGCCGCATCGGGAGAGACACCTGAGAACCCGGAACCTTCTCACCTCCCCCTCAATTAATGGTTGAGGGCAGAGGAGAAAAGGAAACCACACGGAATAAGAGGCGGGCTCACAACGCCGAATGCCACCCCAGGGAGGACATTCCCTCTCATGATGATTGAACACACCGTGAAATTCATCGATCCAGCAGGGGCAATAAGGAATTCCGTCTCTCTGCCCGCCTAGTTCTTTGTCGAAATGTAGACCCTGTTTCTGCTTATTTATTTCTAAGGAGGTCATTCCCGTGGATATCACCCTTTGGACCGCAACCCTTCAGGAATCATTTGAATACAGTTTCAAACTGTTTATGGCCTATCTCCCCAAAAGCCTGGGAGCCTTGATGTTGTTAGGACTGGGAATCTTATTGGGAAAAATCGTTGAAGCAGGAACGAGCCGGGTGCTGCATATGATCGGCGTCGATCGTCTACTGAGCGGCACGGGTGTTCTATCGCTGCTCAAAAAAATCGGCAGCCAAAAAACAATTTCACAAATTATCGGTCTTCTGGGATTTTGGCTGGTCTTTCTCCTCTTTCTGATTTCAGCCACCGAAGCATTAAGTCTAGCCCTCTTGTCCGAAACGTTAACCGGACTGGTCCACTATCTACCCAAAATTGGCATGGCTACACTAATTCTTGTTCTGGGCCTTCTGGCCACAAACTTTGTGCGGGATCTCATCTCTGTCGCATGCGATTCTTCTGGTATCCGGCAAGGCACCATTATCGCGCAAACGGTTTATATCGCCGCCACCCTGCTTGTTCTGGTGACGGCTATCAATGAGTTGGGGATTGACACGTCACTGCTTAACCAAATCATCGTCATTCTCATAGCCGGACTCATTGCCGGGGCCGCATTATCTTTTGGAATCGGTTCTCGTTCAGCTGTGAAAAATCTGATTGCCGCCCATTACATTCAACCCATTGTCCGATTAGGAGAAATTATTCAGGTCGGACCCTACACGGGCACCGTCACAGCCATAACCCCCATGGTCGTTGTCCTGGATACGGCGAAAGGACGGGTCGTGATTCCTGCCGCACAATTTACCGAGGTCACCAGCATTCTTTCTCCAAAAGAGGAGTAACCCGATGAATTTGGCCCAACAGCTTCGGCAAACCTTTATCCGGGAACATCCATCAGAGGCGGCACGATACGTGGAGGAACTTCCGGCTCAGTCAGCGGGAGAAATACTGCACACCATGGAGCCTCAACATATCGCCGATTTCCTGGAGTATTGTCTTCCCGGCCCAACAGCCGAAATTCTCAAACAGTACCCACCAGCAACCAGCGCGGGCATACTCGGACGATTATCCGCCCATTCGGCACGGGCAGTGCTTCGACAGTATGACTCATCTACGCAAGCCGCTCTGTTAGATCAGGTTGACCCGGCCATCGGAGCACATCTTCGTCGATCAATCAATTTACCCGATTATACCGCCGGCAGCCTCGCCGACCCGCATGTCCTGACGTTTCCCCCAGACATCACCGTGGCGAAGGCCTTACAGCGGACGACTCAAACTGTCGGCCAAGCCATCTACTATCTATACATCATCGATCATCAAACAAAATTACGGGGAGTCATCCTCATGAAAGAGTTGCTTGGAGCCGAACCTGCGACCACAGTATCTTCCATCATGCAGCAGAACGTGAAAACAATTCCGGCCTCGGCCAATGCCCTCGATATTGTCGCCCACCCCGCATGGGCTCAATACGACAGCCTTCCGGTCATCGATCAAGACCATACCTTTATTGGCGCTCTGCGACATCGAACATTGAGAAAATTTCTCCTGTCACGATCTGCTGAGTATCAACCGGCTTTTCTCTCCGACGCGCTCCTCCAGTTATGGGAAGCCTATTCCCTGTCCGGAATCGGACTAATGACCGCCTTGGGAGACGCCCTGAGCACATCCACACCGCCAAATTCTCCCCAGAAAGAACAGGACACACCATGACGACACCTGCAACGACTGAACAGATGCATCAGGCTTTTATTGCCAAATTCCCGGATGAAGCCGCCCATGTGTTTGAGTCCTATGATCCCCCGGAGGTGATCCCCATACTTGCCGATCTCCCCCCCCCCTTGATCGCAAAGATTCTCTCGGTCATGTCACCCTCATTGGCCGCTGACCTGCTCGAAATCGTTCCACAACCGTTACTCCTGAGTGCGCTTCCTCACCTCCAACCCGCCTTGGCCGCTTCTCTCCTCCAGCGAATGCCTGATGAGGTTCGTCTAGCCATTTTGGATGCCTTACCCCAGCATGTCTCCGCCGACATTGGACCATTCATGGAGTATTCGGAGGATTCGGTCGGCATGCTCATGGATGTCAAATTCTTTGCCCTCCCGGAAGACCTGACCGTCGAGGAAGCCATCCGACAGGTTCGCACCCATGACACCCAGCATCTCAATGAAATCTACATTATTGATCGCAGCCAGGTCCTCGTGGGCGTTCTATCCCTCAGAAATCTATTTTTAGCCTCTCCAAAGAAAAATCTGGCCGTCTTGATGAAGCGAGAAATACCCACCATTCATCCCCTGGAAAATCAGGAACAGGTTGTGGAGGTCTGTAACGAATGGAAAGTGCTGACTATTCCAGTCACCGATTTGGACGGCCGCCTGCTCGGGGTCATTAGCAGTCAAGATATCATTCAGGTTGAAAAGGAAGAGGCCACCATAAGCATGCAAACCATGGTGGGTGCCAGCAAGGACGAACGAGCCCTGTCGCCGCCGGGATTCGCCATCCGGAAACGTCTTCCCTGGCTACAAATTAATCTGCTCACAGCATTTCTAGCGGCGTTTGTTGTAGGGTTGTTCGAGAATACGATTGCGCAATTTACGGCCCTGGCCGTCCTGCTCCCCGTCGTAGCGGGGCAATCAGGAAATACGGGAGCTCAAGCGCTCGCGGTGGTCATGCGTGGGTTAGCGTTACGGGATATCCGTCCTTCCCAGTGGCTCCGCGTAACCCTAAAAGAGTCCTATGTCGCTTTGGCCAATGGTGTGGCTGTGGCCGCAACGACGTGTACCGCCGTATTTTTCTGGAGCCATTCCTGGGGATTAACCATGGTCATCGGTGTCTCTATGATCATCTCCATGGTCATGGCCGGGTTTTCCGGAGCAATCATTCCCATCATTCTTCGATCCCTGAAACAAGATCCGGCTCAATCCTCATCAATCATCTTAACCACCGTAACCGATGTGGCAGGATTTTTTAGTTTTTTGGGACTGGCCACGATTTTTTCCAGCCTTTTGGGTTAACTGGTAATCAGGGAATTATGAGAAATAAGGTCATGGTTTGAAAGCAGGATCGCCGGAAAATAACTATCCGGGATGAAGACACCTCCTTTCAAGGAAAGGCAGTCTAGGTGATGCGAATTCAGAATCGGCACGCCTTCTTCCCTTGACAGAAACCGCGGCTTTGCTACTCTCGCATTACAGGAATTCTGGTTACACCGGAGTGATGCAACGCTCAGGGACGGGCAGAGAAATTTCTCATCCAAACATCATTTCCAAGCACAACACCGACAGGAAAGATCCTTCGATGTGTCGTAAGGATCAACATACAGAGAAAAACCCCCACGTGTTTTAAAGAACAGGACACCGTGAAAAAAGAACAAAGGCGAAGCTCTTTTTTGGCCTGCCTCATAGTCTGGAGTCTGCCTTTCATGCTATCTGGCTGCTTTTCTCCGAAAGCTCTGGAACATGTGGTCATTGCGTATGACCATTCGGTAACCAGATCCCTGGTCGAACAATTGCTCCTCAATATTGCCAGATCCCATCATCATCAACCGGTGCATTTCACAGCCATTTCCAGTATTGCCGCCACCTTTAATTATCAATTTCACGCTGGGGCTACCCCGCCACTAGGTGGATTAGATGGCGGATTTGCCTTGGCGCCCATCTTTGGGGGCAGCATCGCTGAAAACCCCACGTTTACCATTAGTCCCATTGAAGGAGAAGATTTTACCCAACGCCTCCTCACTCCTCTCCGGGAAGGAAAATTGACCCTCCTGCTAAGACAAGGGGTCGACATTGATTTACTCCTCCGGCTTATGGCAGGGGAAATCCGTACGACCACAAACAATCAGGAAACCGCCTACTATAATCGACCTGCGGATCAGATCGGATATCCCAAATTTCGACAGATCGTCCTTCATCTTTCCCGTTTACAGGACAACAATCAGCTCTATATAGAACCCTTGGTATATGACCGGGAATGGACCCTGCCTTTATCCTCCTTTTCTGCCGGAGACTTCCAAACTCTGGAAAATAACTATCGCGTCATTGTGGATGCGGATAAGCAGATCTTTACCATTCAAAAACGGTCGATCGGGCATACCGTGATTACGAACTACGACCCCACCACCATTTCCAATAGAGAGCGATTGGCTCTGCAGGCCAAGGCGGATCGTTGGCCGCCGAACGATATCCTGGTCGATATCCGACCCGACAATCCTGGAGGCGAATACCCGATACAAGGGGCCTTTCGGCTCCGGAGTTTTCACGGCATTCTCAATTTTCTGGGTCGATCCATCGCGAATGAGCCGGAGTATCATGTGGATCCTGATCCAGGAACGGGAATCGTCTCAGAAAATCCGGTCCGGGTCTTGGACATAATCGAATCCACTATTGAACGCCCCAATGCCAAACTTTCCGTCACACATGAGGGACATTATTATTCCATCGTTGATGAGGAGAAGCGATCATGGAATCAAGAGTCGTTCCGCCTGCTGTATCAATTGTTTCAAATGACCGTCACCGATGCCCCACGCGGGAATGTCCCCAGCATCACCATTGCTAAATGAAAATTATTCGCACAAACGATCCATTCCACTTGCGGGAGTGAACCCCTTCCCAGTTACAAGGTATCCCAAGAAGTGTGAGGATGAGTTAACCACTCATCGTCACGCTTGACCCCACTGACCAGGGAGATGACAGCTTGTCCCTTTCCGGAACAGCCCTTCCCTGGAGTTCCTTCCTGCTCCAACCTGAACCCCTTCATTTCAACTGTAATCGGCTTAAACCTGTTGTTTACTATAGAGGTTTTCGTAAGCGCACTCTTTGCCACTGAAACTAATTCATGGAATACCTCTTGCAAGGTTAAATTTATGAAGACCCCGTAAAGGTCTTTTTTACAGGGAGCTATTCTTATTCCAAAGGAAGGTACGGGGGATGGGGAAATGTTAGGCGTATCTACGGCAAAATTTTCCGACATCGGTGGAATTATCATCTTGCTCTCAGGGGTTCCAGGGCGATATGGTAAGCTCCTTTTTTTCCTGGGATCTCTTCTCCCACCACCGGTTCCCGGGATATAAAATGCGGAAGGAAAAGTTGCCATTGAGTAGCTTTTGTTCTCCACTCTCCTCCCCTTCATGGTGATCCACACGTCAACGGATTATCATTTCCAGCCAACAACATGACATTCCTCATACGTTTCATCCACTGCCTGTTTCTTACGGTGGTCATGGGGGGGTGCCTATTCGTAACTGCATGGGCGCAACCGGATTTAATCAAAGCTTCAAAGCAGGCATCAGGCACAGCTCCCACCACGGTGACCTTGAGCTTGGACGATTCCTTAACCTTGTTCTTGGAAAAAAATCTTGATCTCTTGATGACCAAGTACGGCATTGACAATGCCAAGGGAATCGCCATCACAGCGAAACTTTTCCCCAACCCAACATTTTTGCTCTATGGAGGAGGCGCATTTACCAGTAAGCAAACATTTGAAGGCACTCGCTATATTACTCCTCAGCTGGAACAGATGTTTTTGCTTGCCGGGAAAAGGGGCTATCGGATGGAAAGCGCGGGCTATGGCATCCAGGCTTCAGAGGCAACATTCACGGATGCCATTCGTCAACTGACGCTCACACTGAAAGACACATATTACCAGGTCCAATTGGCATCCCGGCGTCTTGATCTCGCGAAAGATAATCAAGAGCGGTTTCATCGGATCTTAACAATTGGGGAATTACGTTTTAAAAAAGGCTTCATTGCCGAAGTAGATCTCATTCGTCTGCGCCTCCAAGCAGTAGATTTCGGAGCACAGGTCATCAAATATACGCAGGAGGTCCAAACCGCACTCGCCGACCTCCGACTACTCCTGGCCTTCCCCCCCACAACGGATCTGGTGTTAACCTCCGACCTTATTTATAAACGGGTCACACCTGATATGGAAAAACTTCGGACGGAGGCGTTGAACAAACGTCCGGACCTTCAAGCCAGACGGTTCGTCCTTTCCCAGCAACAGGCCAATTTAAAATTGGCCAAATCACTGAGGATTCCCGATCCCATTGTCGGAGGCGCGTTCACCATGCAGGGACCACAAGGTGGGAGCAACCAACAATTGTATAGCCTCAATCTGGAAGTGCCCCTCCCGGTCTTTGACCGCAATCAGGGAGGCATTGCTCAGGCCGAAATCGCCATTCAAGTCGCGCAAGTCGATCTTCACAAGACGACCCTGGAAGTACAAAATGAGATTGAAGTGAATTTCCGGAATTTAATCCAATCCCAACGCCTGGTGGAGGCCTATCAGGCGGGAGTACTGGACGATGCCAAAACCACATTCTCCATTCTCGAAAAAGCCTATCAAAAGGGTGGAGTGACGCTGATAGATTTGCTCGATGCCGCCCGCACCTCACAGACCATTCTTCAAAACTATTTGGAAGCCCTGTTTGAATACCAACGAAACTTGTTTCTCTTGGAACGGGCTGCCGGCCAGGACATTTTATGACAACCGTACCTTGTGTATTCCGGTGTGTTCTGTTCATCCTGACCCTCAGTGGGATCGCCTGCAGCCAGGAAAGCCCATCAGAAACCTCCGCGACAACAGACACGACATTTACAAAAATGGGCAAGGCCATTCACGCACCCTCAACACCTGAGACCCAAATCGTCACAGCCCTAGTGACCGTTGGCCCTTCCCACCCCGTGTTGTCCTTAGCAGGGAAAGTCTCCTATGGAGAGGATCGATATTCAAAGGTCTCTTCAGCCCTGATCGGTCGGGTACAAAAAATCCATGGACAATTAGGAGCTTTTGTGAAAGCAGGAGAACTCCTGGTCGCCATTGAAAGCCCGGAAATTGCTTCCGCATATTCGGAATTCATCAAAGAACATTCTGATTTATCCTACGCACAACGATCCTACGGGTTGGCCAAAGACCTGTATGAAATCAAAGCGCTCCCGCAAAAAGATTTAAAGCAAGCCGAAAACGATTACGTCAAGGCCAAGGCCGAATTCAGGAGAGCCCGGGAAAAACTCCTGGCCCTTCAGGTTTCCAAAGAAGAACTCGATAAACCCATAGCCGACCAGACGATTACATCCATCTATCAAATCCGAAGCCCCCTTTCAGGCACCATCGTGGACCGGGCCGTAACCCCGGGACAATCGGTCAGCGGGGATCCCAATCAAGTGCTTTTTACTGTAGCGGATTTAAACACCGTGCAAGTCATCGCGGATGTTTACGAACGAGACCTGGGACTTGTGAAAATTAAACAACAAGCGACGGTAACCGTCGAAGCGTATCCCGAGATGGCATTTCCCGCCACCATCTCGGCCATCGGGGATGTCGTGGATCAGACAACCCGGACCATTAAAATACGAGCAGTCGTCAACAATAGCGATCGCAAACTCAAACCGGGGATGTTTGCTCGTTTGAATGTCAAACTGAGCGAGAGTTTCCCCTATCCACTTATTCCTCAAGAAGCGGTGCTGGAAATTGACGGGGAGATGTATGTCTATGTCGCGGATAGAAACAAGCATTACCTGAAGCGTCCAATTAAAACCGGATTCCCCTCCTCAGGCCACATGTCCGTCCTCCACGGCCTTGAGGCAGGCGAAAGGATCGTGGTCAAAGGGGCCGTACTTCTCAAAGGCCAGGATATGAATGTCGAGGACGAGGGATTGTCCTCGGAACACCTTGCCACCCCTTCTCCTCCGACATCATGATCGGCAGACTTGTCGAGCTGTCACTCGTCCAACGTGCTCTGGTCTGCACATTCGGGATCTTCCTCCTCTTCGGAGGACTCTATGCCTTTCATATCCTTGACGTGGTCGCCTACCCGGATCCCTCGCCACCCTTTGTCGAAGTCATATCTCAAAAATCGGGATGGTCAGCCGAGGAAATGGAGCGAATCATCACCATCCCCATTGAAACGGCTCTCCAGGGCATTCCCGGCCTTACCAATGTGCGTTCCTTGTCTCTGTTTGGATTAAGTGAACTCAAGGTCTATTTTGAATTTGGCACCAATTGGTATGGCGTGCGCCAAGAAGTGCTGAATCGGCTCCATTCCGTTGATCTGCCCGATGGCGTCAAACCCGAACTCTCACCCTGGTGGGCCATCGCAGAAATTTATCGATATGAATTAGTAGGTGACGGCTATTCGCTCACCGACCTCAAAACTATCCAGGATTGGCAGGTCCGGCGTGCATTCAAACAGGTGCCCGGGATTATTGATGTGACGGCGTTTGGCGGCACCACAAAAGAATATCACGTAGACCTGGATCCCGGAGCCCTTCTCACCTATGGGGTCACTCTTGCTCAGATCAAAGCCGCCCTCGCCAATAGCAATGCCAATGTTGGTGGGAGTTATTTGGCCTTGGGACCCCAAAGTTACAATGTCAGGGGAGTAGGATTTATCGACAGTCTGGATGATGTCGCCAAAGTCGTCGTGGCAGTCAAGGACGGCACTCCCATCTTCATTGAAAATCTTGGGAAAGTATCCATTGGCACCGCGATCCGTTTAGGACAAGTCGGCATTAACGAGGTGGAGGACACTCTGGAAGGGGTGATCCTTTTACAACGGGACACCCAGGCGCTCCCTACCCTGGAACGGCTCAATCAAAAGGTCCAGGAATTAAACCAAAAGAAACTTCCCCCCGGCGTTCAAATCAAAACCATTTATGACCGGACCGTCATGATTAACACCGTCATTGAGACCGTGGTGCACATATTAATCAACGGGATGGTATTGGTGCTCCTCGTTCTCCTCTTTTTCCTGGGACATTTCCGGACCGCCCTGATCGTCGCCTGTACGATTCCCCTTGCTCTGCTGTTCACCTTTTCGGCCATGGCCATCATGGGACAATCCGCGAATCTCATTTCTCTGGGTGCGATTGATTTCGGGATTATCGTCGATGCTCCCCTGGTCATGGTCGAAAGTATTTTCTATTACATGTGCCACCATGCCAAACCCGGCGTCACCCCTCCTCAACTCATTGCCAGGGCCGCCCGTCATGTAGGACGACCGATCTTATTTTCGACGGTGATTATCGTGGTGGCGTTCATTCCTCTTTTCACCATGACAGGGGTCCCTGGGAAAATTTTTGCGCCTATGTCCATTACCTATGGCCTGGCCCTGGCTGGTTCGCTGCTGCTGGCCTGTACCCTCGCCCCGGCCATGTGTTCATTCCTGCTCAATGGACCCATGCGCGAAAAGGAACCCAAGCTGGTTTCGATGCTCAGACAGAGCTACCTGACCGCTCTTCGTTGGGGACTTCATCATCAAAAGCCGGTACTAGGTGCGGTGGGTATGCTCTTGCTGGTCACCGTTTTAGCACTCAACTTCATGGGTGGAGAATTCATGCCGGCGTTAGAGGAAGGGAACCTCTGGGTGCGGATTCGCATGCCGATCGATATCCGGTTTGAAGATGCCGCCGCCTTGGCCAGCCGTATGCGAAACATGTTTATGGAATCCCCAGAAGTCGCTACCGCAGTCTCACAACTCGGACGCCCGGATGATGGCACAGACCCCGAAAGTTTTTTCAATGTGGAATATTACGTCAATCTCAAACCCCGGGATGAATGGCGCCCCGGCCTGACCAAGGAAGGCCTGATGGAAGAAATTGAGGGCCGTCTTGAGACGATCCCCGGCCTCAAGGTTAACTTCTCCCAACTCATCCAAGACAGCGTGGAAGAAGCCATGTCGGGCGTGAAGAGCGAAAACTCAATCAAGCTGTACGGTCACAACCTCACAGAACTTCAATCCCTTGCGGAGAAAGTAGAGGGTGAACTCAAAAATATCCGCGGAGTGAAGGAACTCAGCATCAACCGGACCATGGGACAACCCAACCTCCTGATTCAAGTTGACCGGCAAGCCTGCGCCCGTTACGGCATACAAGTCGGCGATGTGAATGCCGTAGTTCAGGCTGCCATCGGTGGGGAAGCCGTCACGGAAGTGATTGAAGGGGACCGACGATTTGATTTAGTGGTTCGATTTCTTCCCCAATATCGACAGGACGAAACCACCATTGGGCAGATCCAGGTCAGTTCGCCTGAAGGGGTCGGCATTCCGCTCAAACAATTATCCACGATTGTTCGACAGACCGGCGCATTTATGATTTATCGGGAAAATCACGAGCGATATATTCCCATTATGTTCAGCATCCGTGACCGGGATCTGGTAAGCACGATTCGAGAAGCCCAACGGCATTTACAGGAAAAAATTCAACTTCCGGAAGGATATCATCTCGAATGGGCGGGGCAATATGATCAATTGGTCAAGGAACAACAACGCCTGATGATTGTCGTGCCCCTGACCATGATCCTGATTCTCTTTTTGCTGTACCTCACGTTTGGCTCATTCCGGTACGCCTTCATCGTGCTCGCCACCGTTCCCTTTGCCATGATCGGGGGGGTCCTCTCTCTGGTCCTGACTCATACGCCCTTTAGCATTTCCGCTGCCGTAGGATTTATTTCCACATTGGGGATCGCCATTCTGGGCGGCGTCTTAATCGTCTCCAGTATCCGGGAGTTGGAACGAAACGGCATCCCCCTCAAGGAGGCGATACTTTCAGGAGCCGAGTTGCAGATGCGACCGGTGTTAATGGCCACTCTGGGAGCCGCGCTGGGGTTAGTTCCCGCCGCGCTCGCAAGCGGTATCGGTTCGGAAGCTCAAAAACCGTTGGCCCGTGTGGTTGTGGGCGGCATGTTAACCGCCACCTTTCTTATTCTATTCGTTGTTCCCATTTTGTACCAATTGACCAGTCAGTACTCTAAGAAACGGTCCCGACCCCAACTCAATCCGGAAGAACCGGAACTCATCGACCAGGACGCTCCTCATAGAAGCGAGCATCCTTAACCCTTCCCACGGCCTGCTTCCCAACTCATACCCGATCTCTCCAATTTCCAGGGAATGTTGAAAAAGGCCGCCAGCGGCGTTCTCGCCCCTTCGCCGTGCTCACGTACTCCTCCGTACGCTCCGCTCGTCCAAGCCGCTGCGGCCTTGCTGGACGGGCCTTTTTGAACACTCCACCATTTTTCTCTGGTGAGCCTCGTTGACTCCTAAGCTGATGAAGCGGCGAATTTTTTATAATATTCAACAGTCCCTTTCAGAAAAACTTGGGTCCCTCTGTTTCTGAGGAGGTTAAGTTTTAACCATCAAAAGATATTTTACGTTTCCATTGAGGATGATGACGCTGGAGATCTCATGCGGCATGAAATGAATTGTAATTTTGAATAGACATCATCCAACCAATGGGTGCATGGTGGAACTCAATCTGATTTATACCGGGGAGGGAGATTTCTCAGATGAATTAGGCCAAAATCAGGTGGGATGGTTTATCACTGCATCCGTAAACATTTCTGATTCCTGGAGAAATGCCGATAAATTCGCCGGATTTCATTGACAGAAAAGCCGGCAGTTCTCGTAGTTTCTCATTGCCGCGAATCAGGCTTTGAAAATCGGTTTAGCCAAGAGTTAGGCCAACCGCAACTGCGACAACGACGCGAGGGCAGGTCCCCCACTGGTGTCCGGGATGATGCTCAACTCAAGCACCGTGACCGCCGGAAGGTCAACGTGGTGGTCTTCCGTCTGGCGGGTTGCCCCTTCGGGACTGAAGTTCCACTGCTGGCGCACGATTTCCCGGAACGATTGCCCGCCATCCGGCGACCAACGCAGGACGTACTCTTGCGTGCGCCCGATGCGCGTTTCCACGAAGTCTAGCCAGATCCTCTGGAGCGGTTGCGGAGAGGCGAAGAGCAGGCGAATCGTCTGCTTCCCGAGCCCTGCGGCACGCCATCCCGTGGTTCCACCCGACACCAACGCTGCCTCAATGGGATAAGCGGCGTCCTCCGAGGTGATTTCCACCTCCGCAAGCTCCTCCACATTCAACCAGTCTCCTGGCGGTTCGGTTCCTTGTTGAACCTGACCAATAATTTTCTTGCGCATCGATGTGCCTCCTGATTCCAAGCTGAAATAAATATCCAGCTGCCTCACGATGGATTAACTGCTTCCGTATGAGTCTACCGGTCTGGTCCCCGAGCAGCAAATGCCTCTGTGGCATCGGAATCCACACCTCAGGACCAACGAACAAAAACCTCCTATCGCACTCTGCCATAATTCAGAGAGGGACCTTTAGTTATAAAAGGAAATATGTCAAGCAGGGTAAGGGGATTCCGGTGATGCCTGTCCACTGCAGCTATTTGTGAAACGTAGATTCATCGAAATCAGGTAAACAACCAGCGTTGGATCAGTTTGGTGTAGTGCGGCATAACAAGATAGACCATGACCCATACCACGAAACCGGTGCTAAACAGCAAGTCCAGATAATGATTGTAAGGTACGCCCAATTGCCGAAGCACCAAGGCAACGACCAGCGGAATGACAAGCACCAAGGGATAAATGGCGGACCATGTCACGAGAAACTGTTTCCAGCGGACAGGTACCTTCGCTCTCGCGCCTTCGGGCGTGAACCAAAAATCCAAACCACTGCGTATGAAAAAATCATCATCTTGAGCAAGGAGCGATCGCACCTGTTCGATGAGTCGTTTGCGATCCTGTGAACTCATCCATTCCTGGAGGTGTTCCCTGGTATCAAACCGGATGATGACCGTATAGGTTGCTGTGAGTCCGGGAATCGGACGGATAATCTGCAAATCCAGGTGGCCCGGGTAGCTTCTGCATAGCGGACCGATTTCGTTCAACCAGGCGTCATAGCCCTCTTGTTGACCGTCCCGCACACGATGCGTAATCACACCGGTGGCGCCCCGTCCCAACGTGCTCGAAGAGGGATGTTCATGATTCACAATGTCGACACCTCATATTATTAAGAAATTATGCACGCATAACATCGGTATCCTGGGCATAATGCACGGCAAGACGTTCCATGCAACGATATGCGAAAGGGCAGGATTCTGACATTCATAGCTTGTCAGGAATGGGCAAACCATGTAGACGCAGAAATGACAGCTTGTCCCAATACCCGCGTTGGAAGACAATCTTATCATCCAGCACCTGAAAGAATCCGCATCCCCGCAACCCAAGCGGGTCCCGCCACTCAAGTATGGCCCAGTCATCGATTTCAAAAATGCGTTCAACGATGCAGCACATCTCCGCCTTTGCAAATTCCTCCTCGAACATCTTGTGAATAGCCGCCCGACCCACAACCTGGTCATTCGCCACCTGATGATTCACCGCGTCTTCAGTGTAAAAGCCGGCGAGTGCCTCGGCATCGGCCCGATTGAATGCCTCTACCCATGCTCGAACAATTGCACTTGGTGTCATATGCGTTTCACAACATGAGATGACTTGTGTATGTGGAGCAGGTGCAACCTTGTCATCAAACGTCCGCCTCCAATGAATCCGTATACCCAAATCCAACAATGAAATATTCTCAACCCCACACATGCACAATAACGAATCCAGGCGAAATAATTTGCCACGATAGCCTGAACCGGTCAATGGCTCAGGTGTCCTGAGTGGAGTAAAAGTTATCAGAAAATTTTGATTGAATAGGTAAATTAAGATACCCTCTTGAGGCAGCTTGGGCGTCATCCAATCCATCAATGCATTTTTTAACATCTGATCCGCAAAGAGCAGACAAGGACGAGATTTCACATGCCCTGCCCCTATAAGCATAACGGATGTAACGGACCTGAGAACAGCGATTTGGTTTGCTCTGCCTGCAGCCTGGATAATTTCTTACACACTATCTACGACAAACGATCTGAAATTTTTTCAGCATATGACGGTTCGGGAATACGCCAACAGGAATTCATTTATGGCCTCTACGAAGGGACACAGAAAGAGACGCCTCACATAACTGATGAGGAAAAAGATACACAGCTCAAAGGTTTTTTAAAAAAACTCTGTGGATTATCGCAGTGGGCTTCTGACTATTTTTTTGACCGGGTCTTGATTCAAGCAACTGACGACCCACGCGAAAAGTTGAAGATTGGTCCTTTCATGAAATACTTACATGATGTATACCTTTCAAAGGACCCTAGGACATTTTCACCAAATTTACGCGATGACTTGATGGAAGACTTTTATCATCTGTGGGCACGAAATGAAGATGATGAAGACAAGCAGGTGACTCAACGTATTTATATTAATACGCGGGAATGGAAAACCGAGGCCGCGCTTGCGGTTTTTGAAAAAATATTTACATCCGTGTTGTTTGAACAAGGGAATGCAAAAAAACCAAACATGAACATTGACGAAGCTAAAGTTGCCGGTCCAGCCATGCTTGGACGAAATGACACCATCATTATCTATTTATATGAAGAATCTGCAATCACAGACGTCAAGAAAATTATTGAGGGGTTTGAGCCGGAACTGATGAAACTGATCGGCCCAAAAATTCCACCGATGACCCAGGGTCTGATCAAAGGCAAAGGCGTCGCCCAGGGAGCCGAGCCACCTGAACTAGGGTTTATCGATAAGAATACTCCGGCAGTTAATCACGGAGATAATAAATCTCGGGTGATGGATGCCAGTTCCTTCGGATCCTACCGTTCGTATCTGATCGCTCAAATCTTTCAGGAACATTCAAAATTTGACTCAATTGAAAACTTTTCAAAGGCCGTCAAACAACGATTTTGGGAGTATGGCATTAATCCAAACACACCTCACCTCAATGAGAAAGTACTGGAAACTCCCCAATCAGGTCCTTATCCGACATGAAGGTTTCAGACAGATGAGTCTTTCCGCAATCGAACAGTCTATGCGAAATGCCCTCAAGGGCACTGAGCTTGTTTTCAATGCGCAAACGACTGGTTGTATGGCTGTCGACTCCCTGCTCGGGCTCTTGTTAAGCGATCGATCCCTGAACCTTCAAGGCGTTGAACTCCTCCCATCTCTCACACAATTAATCGTTAAAGGCAGGGGCTCCTTCTACAAGTTCACCAATGCCAGGATCGAGGTCATATTTACACAGGAAAGCCAAGGCCTCACCGTGCGGCTTTCTGCCATTCCACCGACCACCGTTCCCCTCCTCAAAGGGCTCGATGCCTTGACCGATGTACTGGGAAAGAGAATGGTGAGCGAACTCCCAACACCCCTTCAACGCCCACCCGGCCTTTCTTTGAACACGATCATTCTTACGAGTGGGTCTGAGGAGGTGGCTCGTTCTTCCATGAGAATGACTGTCGGCACAACTGCCAGTTGGTCTATTTGGCCCTCTCAGGTGAGCCTGGACAACATCGTGCTCGAATTCGAAGTTTATTCGCCCTCTGACCCTCAGCATCGGCAGACGGGCATTTCCATCCATGCGGCGAGCACCATAGCAGGGGCACACTTCACAACCTTTGTCCGCCCTCCTTCTTTGACCGTGTTTGGCGGTTTACGGGATGGCGAAACGCTTGCCCTTGCGAAAGTGCTCCAAATTTTCCTGCCTTCTGTGTCCCTCGCACTCCCCACGAATCTTGTGATCTCAAAATGTTTTATTCGGGCCGATGCAGGTACTCGACAGATAGAGCTAGTCGCAGACTTGACCGGAAAATGGCCCATCACCCTTGGTGCGGCCTCGGTGACACTCCGGGAATTGGGCTTTCAGCTTGAACTGGACACGCAGTCTCCCAACGAATCAACTGTCGTTCTCAATGGCAGAACGGAAGTCGCCGGGCAGCCAATCGCTCTTGGAGCCAGCTATTCGCGGACAGACGGATGGGGATTCACAACAAGACTCCCTGACATCACACTCTCAAAGATGCTTGCGCCCTTTCTGCCAAAGGCGGTCTTACCCCAAACCCTTTCCACACTGGGGCTGACCAACGCCGTCTTGTCCACACAGATGAAGACCGGGTTTCTCTCGTTACGAACAGGGCTGACCGGGCAGTGGATAATTCCCCTCGGAGACCAAACATTAACGATAAAAAAGATGGCGCTCCGCGTAGAAAGGCAGCGGAATAACGCCCCGGTCTCTGCAACCTTCTGGGGACAAGCCATTTTGGGGACGCTGATTTTCGACGTACGGTCTGAGCTACTGGCAAAAAACATCTCATTCACAGGTTCTATCGTTTCGTTAAGTTTGTCCTCAATTTTACGCCAATTTCTTAAGGCGGTGAGCCTGCCAGCCGATTTGCCCATCGACATAGAATTTTCCGATCTGCACGCCTCAGTGAGTCCCAGCACTGGCGCCTTCTCCTTCAGTGGACAGTCCACTGAAACCTGGACGATCCCGCTTGGCATCGGCCAGCTGACGATTACCGGCTTGAGTCTTCAGGTGGATAGAAGCACGACGGGCACTGACAAGAAACAGGCCGGAACGACCTGTCGTGTTGAGGGGCAGGGGAAACTCACTCTCAGCATCGATGGTTTCTCTGCCAACTTCGCCGGCTCGGTGGAGTTCGTGGCAAGCCCTACACAAGTTAGTTTTACCTTTTATGCAAAGGGCCCCCACGGCAACACGCTCAAGCTGCCGATTCCAACCGGAATTTCGACAATCAAGCCTCAGGCCGTTTTCACGTTCGATGAATTAGCCATCAATCATACCCAAGACGGATGGCAGATCATGGCTGATGCCACGACCCAATTCACGGGCCTGCCATCGTTCCTGACTGCGAAGATACCCGGAACTACGCTCAGCCTTGTGCCACAAAAGCCTCGCAAGTGGACTTTGTCCGCAGGCAGAGGGGAGGTCGCATTTTCTACGACGCGTCTGTGGGACAATCCGTTGCCTCCCACGGCACTCCCCACGCTCAAGATCAACGGAAATACTGTGTCGCTCGGCGTGTTCTGGCTGGATGTCCGTGATTGGAAGATTCGCTTCGGCAAGGGATCGACAACAGAGCCTAAGCTTGCCCTGCAGGCGACAATAGACGTGGCTGTGTCAGACGAGATCAACCGTGTCTTTGGCGTCGGGAGGAATGGTCTCCCCTGGTTGAAATTTTTCAAAACCGCCAAGCGGAATCAGAAGAATCCGCTTTCCACCGCGACGGGTCTGCAATTGAGCCTTTCGGAGAAAGGGATCAGCGCTCAACTTCAAGGGTCTCCGATCAATGTCATGCAGCCGGATGAGCAAGGCTTGTATCACATCACCTTGGGGCCGAATGGTTTGTTCGGCGAGCTTAGCTGCCCTCTGCCGACGTTTCGCTACAACGGGCTCGGGTGGACGGCAGCCGGAGAATTCCACATTGAAAAACCTTTACAGTTGCCGTTGACTCCACTGAGGGAAGCTCTCACCCAGGCAGGACTGGGCCCTATGGCGGAACTCATACCCAAGGCCATTCCGTTAGACGATATCGCATTGGTGAAGAATAACCGGCTCACCTTTGATCCCTGGCTTGCCAAACTCCAGGAGAAATCTCCGTCCCTTCGCATTCCGCCAGTGGTCATCGACGCGCTCAATGAACTGGTCTCTCTTGGTGATGCGATTCTCGAACGAACCCCCGGTCAACTCAATGAGTATCTGGCATTCGTCATGCCCCAAGACCTCAGCTTTGCGATTGAAGTTAGCGGGACCGGTGGAATGAAGCTGGACGTGACCACCCGCACACAGGCCAATCCGAATCCTCAACCTCTTAAATTGTTACTGCCCTTTGCCGGTCCACCCTTTGGCCTACCTGAATTGCTGGGGATTCAATTAACCTCGCTATCATTCGGCCAAATCCTGAGTGGCTCACTGTTCCTGCTTCAATTGGAAGGCAAGTTCGACCGCTTTGACCTGTTGGCACTCGCAGGTTGTCTGACCACCGGTTATTTAATTGATGGCAAAACAAGTTGCAAAGCCTTTCAATATTCCTACACTATTGATCAGTTACTCGCCGTGCTCCCTGCAGGTTCTCCGGTGCCTGTTCCGCTTTTCTATAAGGAACTCGCCATTTCATATTTCGGCTGGGAAATGCTCAAGGCCGAAAGCCGTTGGTCCTTCCCTCAACCCGATGGCGGGTTGTTTGCCCTGATTGGTCTGTTTTCCCAACTGCTTCCCTTCTTTACCAAAGCGACATACAAGTTGGATCCAGAAGTTGCGCCGAAAGGATTCAAACTGCCGTTCATGATCGGACCCAATTACCTTCAGCTCCCTCCGTATCTCGGAGGGGCGATTCTTGGCACCAAGACCGGACTGCCAACGTGGAGTGTATGGAAATCGTTGGCCAACCTGCTCAACGGGTTCAAAACAGGAAGCCCCCAAGATTTCGTCAACGCGCTACCTGTGGAGGCACGCGTCGGTGAGGAGGGAGTCGTTTTTGGTCCGTTCAGTATTGAGGTCGGGTTCGCTGTGACCACTCCACGAGAATTCAAAAATGAAATCTTACCAGGCAAGGTACGGACGAAGCCTGGGCAGAAGTTCGGTCAGAGAATTCGTGCCATGAGAACGGGGCCCGACAAGCAAATAACCGCCCTCTTACCCAAACCCACCAAAGGTCCCCCGAACAGTGACGGACTTATTATTCTATTAGTCGGCACCTTTGAGATTCACAACATCATCACGTTACAGAGTGCTTTTGGATTAGCGGCCATCGACTCAAAAGTGTCCGGCAAGGGGTTTGGCACAGGCGTCCAGTTTACCGGAACGCTTGGCAATGCCTTTACGATGAAGATTGCGGGTGCGATCACGGTCACCTCGACTCTACTCAGTATCAAGGGCAGTACAGGTATTTGGTGGAAGAACCGCCTCATGACCGGCGTCGATCTGCTGACGGTTGTCGACAAGAAGGGCTTCTTCACCCAACTCACGTTTAACGTCACCCCGAAGTGTTCGATCGCCGGAACATGGACAATATCGAAAACCGCGATGTCTATTGGGGGAGATATCACATGGGACTATGGAGGTAACGGACCATTCACCGCAGGAGGATTGATAGCCTTTTCGAAGAATGGACTCACCCTGACGACCACTCAAATCAAGGGGGCAGCGCTTCATGGGGTTACGATCCAGAAACTCACGGCTATTTTTCCTGCCACCGGTGGACCGTTGACTGCAACAATCGACTTAACGATCCCGCAAGAATTGCGCACGGCCTTGCGCGGGGAAATACAAAAGGTAAGCCATGAAGCCCGGGATGCCCTGAACAATGCACGACAATTAACCACGACAGCCCTGGATGCCTTAAAGGGACATGAATTAAGTCTCAATGGCGTAAAAGCCATGCTCGTAGCGATATGCAACCAGGTGATCAAGACGATCAACGCGAGGATAAAGAAATTACCGCAGAAAAAAACCTATGGAAAATGGCCCTTTTCGAAAACTGTGTACATTCGTGCGGAGGCTACAAAAGAAGTCGCGCCTTACCTGCAAACCCTGAGCGCGTTTAGCAAGCGGTTTAACAAGAGCACCAAGGCAACTCTTGCCGCCGATGTCACGGCCCTCGTCAATTGGGCATTAAAGAATAAGACTCACACGGTATCTCGATATGGATTCAAGATTAAAACCATCACCATATTGGCGACCGGGACAGTCAATCAACTAAATGACGTTAAAAAGCACGTTCCCCAATGGATTGCCCGACTGCCTGAAAAAAATATCGGCCTGACCGTGAACGGGAAGATACTCCAATATGCCAAAAACAGCGTGGATGCAGCACTCAATGACATCGCCACCTCTCTGGAGAAGGGTGAGGAAAATGTCCCCATGGTCACGGGAATTTCTGTGGGCACCACTCTCTCGGTTCTTCCCTCTTCAGGTGTGAAAGTCCTGATCCAAGTGACAAGGGGCAACAGGTCCAAGACGTATCCTGCCTCCTTCAGCTTTACAAATCCCGCCGCAGGGGCATCGGACCTCCTGAAACTGCTCTTAAAGGATTTGGGGACCTCCTTGTAACACATGGTATTCGTTCTCCCAAGATTTCAGGAACCTTATATATGGAATAACTGACACTCCGGAATCCGACCAGAAAAAGTGTATCTCAGAGAAAAACGAGACCGTCAAAGAAGACCTCAAACCCAAATGCGTAAAGGGAGGGGTTGATCTCCTCGACAATAGAGTGCTGTTCATATGCCGACGAAATAACGATGTTTCTGGGATACCTATCCTGGACGATCAGCCTCGCGAGTGCAACGAGGGTTGGCCTGGCATCGCGGTGTTACCCCCAAGGCAGGTACTGACCCCGTGCGTTAAGATAATGCGTCCACAAAATCCTGGCAGCAACCGAGCGCCACGGAGCCCAGTCGCTGGCCAGGAACTGCTGCTCATCTCTCGTCGGGAGAACCATCAGGTGTTTCACTTCACGGAGCGCGACCGCCAGGGCCAAATCCCCATGAGGCCAGACATCGGGACGTCGGAGCGCCATCAGGTAATAGATATCCACGCTCCATGGCCCGAGCCCTGGAACCGCCAATAAGATCTGCCGTCCACGATCATCGGAACCACGGGCAACAGCACTGAGATCAAGACTACCGTCGAGCATGCGTGCGGCAAGACCAAAACAATAGCCGGCTTTCTGCCTCGTCAGCCCGAAACTCCTCAACCCGTTCACTTGAATGGCATAGACCGCTTCCGGAGTCATCCCATCCAGATGGCTGGAAAGCCGCTGATACATCGTGCGCGCCGCGGCCAGCGACACCTGCTGCTCAAGGATAATCTGAATGAGAGAAGGGAATCCGGGTTCTCGCCCCCACATCGGAGGCTCGCCCAACCGACCGAGGACATCACCCAAATCGGGATCCACCTCCGCCAACTCCCGTGCCCCTCTACTAAGCGAAGCCGACGTCAGCCGCCGAGGGGTCCTAATAGGCAATTGTGTTGGCATCAACGAACCTGGTTTCAAAACAGTTGCCCGGACAATGTGAGCTAAGCGGAGTGCCCCGGATTTCCTATGGCTCTCATCTTGCGCCTCCGACCATCTGGTCTCCAACAGCACATTTACCTCTGTGTCATCTCAAACTATCCCTTAGACCCTGCGCAACTCCAAACTCCACTATCGAATGCGGTGGAATAATCGAGATGAATTTTTGGAGGATCATACAAAATTACTGGCTCCCTCGTCGAAAGAATTGGGAATGAAATGATTTATGGCCGATTCCCCAACTCTCGTATCAACGTGATGTTCGGTGGTGCCGGGTTTCGCCCCTGCAGACGAGGGTCTTTTGTTTCGGCAAACGGCCCCAAAACCATTGACGCCCCGTCTGGCCTCATGAGAGGGGACGGACGCCAACTTGCGGAGGGCGGACCAACTCGCAAGGCTCAAACAAGGTCCGCTAGATGCTAAGAGCGTCCCTCCCTTTGGCCAGCCGGCAGGCGTCGACCACAAAACACAAAATTTCAGGATCTCTCATGAAAGAGCGCCGATCCCCCCATCAAGAATTCCCCAATTCTTCCTGACCATATTTTCTGCACAAATGAACCAGCCAAAGCAGTCCAAAAAGTTGACATATTTATTCAGTTGACTAAGAATCCCCACATGCCCATTCCAGAGCGTTCGCTTTTAGTCTGTTATCCATCGGGACTGGCATGTGTTAGCCGTCCGCTGGACGGGCTTTAAATCGATCCGAGAATTCGGTTTATCATTGGTCGGCCAATTTCGACATTGAACTACGTACAGTACGAAACTAATCCTCGCTCTCGGTTTTAAGCATGAGGCGTTCCAGGTCTGGCACGTGGGAAATATAGCCGTGAACTTATAGGAGCATGAACTGGAAATGCGGATCACTCGAATTTATATCGAAGGATTCAAGCGATTCACTCAATTCGAACTTGAATTGAACCCAACCTTCAACGTTATCGTTGGGGACAATGAGACCGGAAAGAGCTCTCTACTGGAGGCTATCGCCCTCGTTCTCACCAGCCAGTACGAAGGACGCCTTATTCAGTATGCCATCGACCCATACCTATTTAATGCGGCGATTGTCAGAGAATTTTTTGCAAAGCGACAGATAAGTAAGGAGGCTCAGCCGCCACGAGTCTTGATTGAGGCGTATCTAGATTCTATTGACGATGATCCTGCCTTGGCGAAATTCAGTGGGACGAACAACACAAAGAGCGAAGACTGCCCGGGACTAGTAATGACGATTGAAGTCGATAGCAATCAGGTTGAAGCACTGAAGGAATATGCTGCGGATGACTCGAATCCGACTGTATTGCCCGTCGAGTTCTTCCGGGCCACATGGAGATCGTTTAGCGGGGAGGGGGTATCCCTCAGACAATTACCCTTCAGGGTCGCAATGATCGACACCAGTCTTAGCCGAATGTACCGCGGGCCAAACAAATACTTGTCCCAGGTAGTAAATGATGTTCTTAACGAAAGCCAGCGACGTGAATTATCGCTTGCGTACAAAAAATTGCAACATCAGTTCGCACATGCACCCGGTGTTACAGCTATCAATGAACACTTGAAAAATCAGGGCAATGCTGCAACATCAAAGGAGCTGACTGTCCAGGTGGACATGTCTTCTCGGGCTTCATGGGACAGCGCCATTACCGCTCATCTGGATAATCTGCCTTTTGATTGTGCGGGTAAAGGGGAGCAGTGCCGAGTACAGTTGCGCCTTGCCATTGCAGGAGCGGAACAGTCACAGGTACTCCTCATCGAGGAACCGGAGAATCATTTGTCGCATTCAAACCTGAACATGCTCATGGATGACATCAGGAAAGACTGTTTGGATCGCCAGGTAATTATCACAACCCACAGTGGTTTTGTTTTGAACAAGTTGGGAATCGACAATCTCAGACTTATCTCATACGATGGGCGATCAGCAACCCTGGAGCATTTAACTTCAAACACAAAAGATTACTTCATGAAGCTGCCTGGCTACGACACGCTTCGGTTGATCCTCTCGCAAAAAAGCATTCTTGTAGAAAGGCCATCAGACGAATTGATCGTGCAACGAGCATACAAAGAAAAGCATGGGAAACTACCGCTCGAAGACGGGATTGACGTAATTTCGGTTGGTGCACTTGCATTCAAGCGGTTTCTGGAGATTGCAGCACTTCTGAATCTCGATGTGCGCGTCGTAACGGACAATGATGGGGATGTGGCTGCACTAAAGGGAAAGTACTCCTCATTTATCAATGACGATAGTTCGAAAATTCGCATCCTCTTTGACGATGATGAATCCCATCCCACGCTCGAACCCCAGCTCCTTAAGGCAAACTCTCTCCAAGTTCTCAACACCATCCTTAATACTACGCACTCAAATGATCAGGCCTTATTGAAATACATGAACCGATATAAAACTGATTGCGCTCTAAAGTTGTTCGAGACTGCTGAGGAATGGATCGCACCGGAATACATCATCCATGCCATCGAGTGAGAACAGGGTTATTGTCGCTTGTGCGGGATCAGGCAAGACGACACGGTTGGTAGACGAGGCGCTTAACAACCGACATCGCCGTATTGCAATGGTCACATATACCAACAATAACGCACGCGAGATTATCACAAGATTTGGACAAAAAAACTCGGGGGTTCCCAAACATGTCGACGTGATGACGTGGTTTGGATTTCTCCTGCGGGAATGTGCGCGGCCCTATCAGCGAGCAAAGTATACTGAGAAGAGGATTGAGTCGTTACTATTCGTGAACGAACAATCCGCAAAATATGTTAAAGAAACAGATATTGGACGCCATTATTTCGCTAATGGTGAATTGATTTACTCAGACAAGATCGCGAAATTTGTGATCAAATGCGAGGCCAAGACGGTCAAAGCCGTGACCGCACGATTGGGAAAGATCTATACCGATGTGTTCATCGATGAATTTCAAGACCTGGCAGGATGGGATCTTGAATTTATCAGGATGTTATTGCAATCAGGCATTCGGATCACACTCGTTGGAGATCCTAGACAACATATCTACAGCACCAACCCGGCACAGAAGAACAAGCAGTATCTCGGAATCGGGGTGCTTAGCCTGGTCGACAAATGGGAAAAAGACGGATTGTGCTTAATTGAGCACATGAGCGCTACCCACCGATGCAATAGGCCAATTTGTGAATTCTCGAACACGCTCTGGCCCGGAATGGTCGCTATGACGCCCTTACGGATTGACACAACTGCCCATGATGGAGTGTTCCTTGTGGCCGAGAACTTAGTAAAGGAATACATAGAACGATTCAATCCCCAAGTTCTACGCCATGACAGGCGAGTGAAAACGTACGGATACGAAGCGTTGAATTTCGGATTGGCGAAGGGCCTGCAGTTCCCAAGGGTTTTGATCGTTCCAACTGGACCAATCAAAAAATTTTTAGAAAGTAGCGAACTTGGCCACATCGAAAAGTCGAGGGACAAGTTGCATGTCGCAATCACACGAGCATGGTACAGTGTGGCCTTCGCCTTTGACGGGCATTCACCAGTTGTACCAAATCGATGGAATCCCTGACGGAACGATCAAGGTCTTCCGCAATTTCTGTCTGGCTGCCGTCGATATTTTCAAGTCGATGGCACGGTTTACTTATAGTGAGAGAAGGTCGAGGTAGCGAAACCCAAACAGCGCATAACAACCATTTACAACGGACAGCCCGCTATTCAGCCTGTTGTTGAACCAATTTTGAAAAAAGACGGTGACGAATTTTCTTTTCCGAATGTCCAGAAAGCACTTTAATGATCGCATCATGGAATTGAGACAGCAGGTTTTAATCGCTTCGTTACCTCGGGAGTATAAGTGGCCAGGGCATCTGATCCAAGGTATGGGATTCTGTTTTAGGCATTCCAAATAATTACCAAAGCTTTATTGTCGGCATGAGCACCCCACTTCCTTTTCCCTGACGCCTTCTGGCTGGCCCTGGGGGGGACGCTCTCCTCCCCTGGCGGGCTTTGTTTGAGCAGAGCGAGTTAGCCCGCCCTCCAAATTCTTGCGTTCGCCCTATCTGATGTGGCCAGGCTGGGTGTCATTGATTTTGGCTACTTTTGCCGAAACAAAAGTAGCTCGGCTGCCGGGCCGAAACCCGGCAATACTCGAACCTGCCAATCATTTCAGTTTAGTAGAATTTTTTGCTCTCGAATACGTCAGAATATATTTGGAGGGACGATACAACCATTCATGGAGAATACCTCAAGCTCTGTAACTCTCCACTGCCTTTTCCCTGACGCCTGCTGCCTGGTCTTTGGGGCGAGCGCTCTCATCCCCTGGCGGGCCTTGTTTGAGCCCTGCGAGTTGGACCGCCCTCCGAAAGCTCGCGTCCGCCCATCCGATCCAGCCAGACAGGGCGTCAATGGTTTTGGCTACTTTTGCCGAAACAAAAGTGGCTCGGCCGCCGGTCCGAAACCCGGCAAGTATTACCCCAATCCCTGAATAATCGCATCATGCAGTTTGGGACGGAATGCTTTGATGGCTTGATTGTCCCTGGTGGGATGAACACGATTGGATAGAAAAATAACCTCCAGGTCACGAATGGGGTCAATCCAGATACTCGTGCCCGTAAACCCCAGATGGCCGAATGATTCCGGAGAAAACCACTGGCCGGAGGAAGAGGGTTGAGAGGGCGTATCCCAGCCTAAGGCCCAACTGGTTCCAGGTTGGGCTGTCACAAACTGTTTGACCAGGTGAGGATCGAATAACCCGGGGTTGCCTTTGTACCCTTCCAGCCAGACGTGGGTGATCTGCCCTACTGCTTCGGCTGTTCCAAAAAGTCCCGCGTGTCCGGCAATGCCCCCAAGCGCGAACGCATTTTCATCATGCACCTCACCCTGCAGAAGACGCCCACGCCATGAATCCTGTTCAGTGGGTGCGCACCCAGCAATTGATGAGTCCAAGGTTGCCGCCGCGGTCGGCCCTCGATAACCGAGAGGGCTCGCATGCAAGGGAACAAAAATCCGACTCCGACAAAAATCAGCCAATGATTGATTCGTGATCCGTTCCACGATAAACCCGAGCACCATATAACCCAAATCACTGTAGACGCTTTTGGAATGTGCCACAGCTTCTATCGGTTCCTTGAGGATTACCTCCAGAAATGCCCTGGCTCGTTTATGACGGGATGGGCCATCTGAGGGAAGAGCAGGAGGAAAGGCCTGGTAAAACGGACGCCATGCCGGAAGACCGCTTTGATGGGAGAGCACATCCTTGAGACGCACCCGGCCTAATGGAAAGTTCCTGGTTTCCAGGAGCCACGTGTCGATGGACGTTGATAGATCCAGCAGTCCATCTTGCACCAGGAGCAGAATGGCCGACGCGGTTGCTAGAGGTTTTGTGAGAGAAGCGAGGTCGTAGATGGTCTGAAGTTGGACGGGATGCGCATCCGGAAGACCGGAGGTGAGACCAACAGCATGATGTACCCGAAGATAGCCCTGGTGACGCACGAACAGGACCGCACCCGGAAACACCTGCGCGTGAATTCCTTCAAGGAGGATACGCACGATAGGATCGGTCTGATCCACAATGTAATGATGAGATCGAAACGTCTAGCCTGCTTCCCGATGGGAGGCCCGCTCTGCACTCATTTCCGGCTCGCCTTCTCCTTCAAACGAGGCCTCCGGTCGCTCTTCAATTTCTACTAAACGATGGAAGGAGCTCAAGGTCAACCGCAAGCGATCCAACACAAGCGCCCGCTGCTGTTTGAGTGTCGAGATCATTCGACGCATTTCGGCGAGTTCGGCCCGACTTTGCGCCAGAATTTCTTCGGCTTTCAACTCCGCCTCTTTCACCAAAAGATCCGCATCCCGTTGGGCCCCATGCTTAAGTTGATCGACAAAGGATTGGGTGGAAATAAGCGTGCTGGTCAGCGTGGTTTCCGCGCGTTTGAGTTGTCCCACTTCATCATCCTTCCCGGATAATTTCTCCTTGAGCACCAGGTTGTCCTTGGTGAGTTCCTCAACCGACTCGGCGATTTCTTCTAGAAATTGGTCCACCTGTGTCTTGTGATAGCCTCGCCATTGGGTATCAAAGACTTTATGCTGGATGTCCAAGGGTGTAATTTTCATCACGACTCCTTTCCCCTCACCGGCTAGTGCATTCTGAAGGCAAGATCCTTTAAAGATGCTACCACGGCAATTTGGAAAAACATAATAATAAGGATAGCAATGATCGGAGATAAATCAAATCCCATTCCCAGCATGCCGACTCGACGCCGAATTTGAGAAAGGACCGGCTCCGTCACTCTTTCTAAAAACTGGACAATGGGGTTCCAGGGATCAGGATTCACCCAGGAGATCAAGGCTCGAATAATGATGACCCACATAAAGATCCATAAAATCGTATCCAGGATGGTCGCAATCGCCTGTAGAATATTCCCTGCAATAAACATGTTTCTCCTTTACAGATAAGAGTGTTGAAAAAGTCCGCCAGCGGCGTTCTCGTCACTTGGCCGTGCTCACGTACTCCCTCGTACGCTCCGCCCGCCCAAGTGGCTGCGGCCTTGCTGGACGAGCCTTTTTGAACACTCTTTTTTCCAATGGCTCTCGGTTACTCACATACCGACAAACTGAAAGATTTTTCAATTATTCAACAGCCTCATTGACATCAGTCGAATCATCCCGCTGTGCCGGGACTAACCGCTTTCCCTCGACTTCCAAAAATAGCCGTCCCGATCCGAATCATGGTTGCCCCTTCTTCTATCGCAATCTCGTAGTCATGAGACATGCCCATGGACAATTCGGTCATCCGTACACGACTCCATGTCTGTCGAGCCAATCGATCTCGTAACCGACTGACTTGTATAAAATAAGGGCGAACGTCTTCAGGATTTTCCTGCCAGGGCGGAAGCGTCATGAGTCCCTGAATCTGGACGTGAGGGAGCCGGTCTAAGTCCTCCATCCTTGCTTCCACCTCCTGGAAGGTAAATCCTCCCTTGCTGGCTTCCTCACCTGCATTCACTTCCAGTAATACGGCTTGTTGAATCCCGAGCTTTTCAGCCACGCCATTAATTCTCTCGGCCTGTTCCAGACTTTCCACAGAATGCAGCAACGAAAAATTCCCGACAAGGTCTTTGAGTTTCCGACGTTGCATCCGACCAATGAAGTGCCAGACTAATTCTTCCCGTGGCCCCAGAACCTCCCGTTTCTCCTGAGCCTCCTGGAGCCGGTTTTCTCCAAATATTCGTACGCCAGCCCGATACGCTTCGTCTAAATTGACCGCGGGAAAGGTTTTGGTCGCCGCCACCAGCCGAACTCCGGAAGGATCTCGCCCGACACGAAGGGCGGCCTGCCGGATATTCTCCTTGATCATCTGAATCGTATGGGTAATAGAGTGAGAAACGTGGCCATCCTTCAACGAGAATACCGGTAACTTTTCATATGACTTCTATTGTAAACGGGATTGCGGCTTGAGTCACGGACAAGAATAAAACCCCTACCTGGACTAAGAAGAAGACTGTTTCTCCTTACTGCACTCCGCCAGATATGGAGGCCAAGATGGAGCGAAGCGCCCAGGATGGGGCAGCGATGCTTCCCCTCACCACAGGAAGTCTCACTACTCCCCCAAACGGGATCAATCCTTATGCGGCAGGCAACATAATTCCACTACACATGGTCCCATTCACCTGCCCCTCCCGCCTGTAGGAATAAAAGAGATCGTCCCGACAATGGGTGCAATGGTCTACCCGTCCAATCTGAGAGTCAGGAACGCCACCGGCCCGGATCTGGTGATAGATCAGTTGCTTGAGGTCTAAGACCCCTTTGCCTTCGTGGGTTTCTTGAAGCACCCCGGGCCATGCGGGATACCGGCTTCGCAACGGGTTAATGACCTGTTCATCGACTTCGTAACAACACGGTCCGATAGAGGGACCGATCGCCAGATGCATGTGCTCCGGCTTTGCCCCGAATTCATCCACACAAGCCCGAATGGTTTCTGCCACGATGCCGGCCACTGCGCCACGCCATCCGGCATGAATGGCCGCAACGACGCCCCTGGCCTTCTCAACCAGCAGCACAGGGACACAATCCGCCGTGCGCACGACTACCAGGGTCTCAGGTTGATTGGTGACTAACGCGTCCCCTTCGGTCTGCTCCAATGCCCCCAGTCCCCTATGGGGTCGGATGACGACCACCCGGGTACTATGGATTTGCTTGAGCGAGACAATAGCGGGAAATTCCTTCGGCCCACTCACAAGGTGCCCGAGTTGGATATGGGTATGTAACCCTGCCGGTGTACTCCTGGTCCCGAAGAAATGCCGGACGGGGATCACATGACTCGTGAATCCGTCATCGGATACTCCGGTCCCCACTGGCAGGGGACGTTTCTCGGCGCTCATGAGATTAGTTGTCGGCCTTCCTCCGTAAAAACGTCGGCACGTCCCAATCATCATCCACCAACAGGCCGTTCTTTTCCGGAATCGGCCTGGCAGCCGTCTGTCGTCGCAGGTAGGTGGGGCGGTCAAGATCCTCAGATCCGTTTGAACCGTTGCTCCCCCCATTTTCAGTAGGCACCGCTACCAATGCGGGTTTTTTAACAGGCTCTACCACGAGAGTCGGTTGATGTGCACTCGGAAACCGCAGGACCGACTCGGCTTGTTCGAATCCGGTGGCAATGACCGTCACAGTCAATTCATCCCCCAGGTCGGGATTAATGACCTGGCCAACAATGATATTGGCCTGAGGATCCGCCGCTTCCCGGGCAATGTTGGACGCTTCGTTCACTTCATGCAACGTGAGATTGGGCCCGCCCGTAATATTCAACAACAACCCTCGAGCCCCTTCCACGCTTCCATCTTCCAGTAAGGGACTGGCAATGGCTTGTCTGGCCGCATCGCCGGCTCGCGTCGGACCCCGACCCGTTCCCATCCCCATCACCGCTCGGCCCGAATAGCCCATGACAGTTCGTACATCGGCAAAATCCACATTGACCAAACCCGGAGTGGTAATGACATCCGATATCCCCTGAATGGCCTGACGCAGCACATCGTCGGCAATTTTGAACGCTTCCACAAGCGGAGTATTTTTATCAACCATTCCAAGAAGTTTCTGGTTGGGGATGATCAAGAGAGAATCCACGTGTTTTTTTAATTCACGGATTCCTTCTTCGGCAAAACTTGTCCGCCGGTTTCCTTCATATTGAAAGGGTTTGGTCACGACCCCCACCGTGAGAATTCCCAACTCTTTGGCAATTTTTGCGGCAACGGGAGCACCGCCCGTGCCCGTGCCACCTCCCATGCCTGCCGTGACAAATACCATATCCGCGCCTTCCAGGGCCTCACGGATTTGGTGTTCACTTTCCAATGCCGACTCTTTTCCAACCTCAGGCTTGGCACCTGCCCCCAAACCCCGCGTCCGCTCCGGCCCCAATTGGATTTTATACGATGCAAGCGAGCGGCCCAGGGCCTGCAGATCGGTATTGGCCACGACAAATTCTACCCGGCTTAAGCCGGCTTCAATCATGGTGTTGACCGCGTTGCATCCGGCTCCTCCCACACCCACAACTTTGATGTTAATGCCAGACTCCTCCTCCTCAGACAGTGAAAACATACGACTCCTCCTTTCTACCACTCCCCTGATAACCCGTGGGGACATTTGATTAATGGGTCAAATTGACTCACGAAGTAGGCACGGATACATGATCCTCCTTTCTTGTCATGAATTAAAAAAAGTTCATGATCCATCCCTTCATTTTACCGACCACCCCACCGGCCCAACGTCCGGATTTTTTGCCTTTGCCGGCCCCTGGTCCCACGAGTTCAAACTCATTTTCGTGACTGACCGAATGGACAATGAGCCCCACAGCGGTGGAGTAGCTCGGGTTACTCACAATTTCCCGCAGACCTTCCACTCCAATTGGCCGACCTAACCGCACCGAAAGGTTGAGCACATGTTCCGCCACCTCGGCCATGCCCGGAAGCAGGGAGGTCCCGCCCGTCAATACGCCTCCTGCCACCAACATGCCTTCATACCCGGCACGACGGATTTCGCGAAGGACGAGTTCGAACATTTCTTCCACCCGTGGAGAAAGGATTTGAGCCACTAACGCTCGAGGCATAACCCGCGGCGGCCGTCCTCCGACACTCGGCACTTCGATGCCTTCATCCTCATTCACAAAAAGACTGCTGGCCACCCCATATTTCAATTTAATTTTTTCTGCCTCCTCCGGCGCGGTTTTTAAGCCCATCGCCAGGTCCCCGGTGAGATGGCTCCCCCCGATGGGAAGGACCGCCGAATGCCTGATACAGCCCTCGACGAAGATCGCGATATCGGTGGTTCCGCCTCCGATATCCACCATCACGACTCCCAGGTCCTTCTCTTCAGCTGTCAGCACAGCAGCACTGGAGGCTAACGGTTGCAACACAATATCGACGACATCCAATCCCGCCCGGCTGACGCACCGGATAAGATTTTGCGCTGAGGTCACCGCTCCCGTCACAATATGCACATCGACTTCCAAGCGCGATCCTGCAATGCCTAATGGATCGCGAATCCCCTCCTGATCATCCACAATAAATTCCCGGGGAAGCACATGGAGAATTTGGCGGTCCGGAGCCGGAACGGCGCAGGCTCGAGCGGTATCAACGGCGCGCCGGACATCCGCCTTGGTCACTTCCCGTTTTTTCAGAGCCACCACGCCTTGCGCACTTTCACTCCCGATATGGCTTCCTGCTATCCCCGTATACACGGAATTGATTTGGACCGCCGACATCAATTCTGCTTCCTCCACGGCCCGCTTGATCGACTCCACCGTACTTTCCATGTTGACGACCATGCCTTTTCTCAACCCGTTCGAGCGATGGGAGCCCACCCCGATCACATGAATGGAGCGATCATCCTGGATTTCCCCCACCACTGCACAAATTTTTGTGGTTCCGATGTCCAGTCCCACGACGATGTGTTCTTTTTTGGTCATGTCCTATAGTGTCCTCTTGCGAAAAATGACTTTCTGAGCAAATCGCAAATCCACTTCTTGCGACCGACCTTCAATTTTATCCTTCACGGTGGGATACAACACCAAAAATCGCTGCCACTGGTCCTCTACCTCACGACCGAATTGAAACCGGACATTGGGAAGATCCACGACCGTCGTATGAGGCTGAGACACATCAATCCGTGGTCTTCCCGAAAACTGCTGAGACAGCAATTCCGCAATGTGAATGCCCTGCTTGGCGCGTCGATGGCCTTCATCTTCATGTTGGGTCATAAATTTCGAGGTCACCCCATCAACAATGGGCAATGTCGTCCCCGCCACCGCCTTCCCTTTCGGCAACAGATACCCTTCTGCATCCAGAAAATAGGGTTCGGTTGGTGACCCAAATACCGCGGCGGGCTGACGCTCAGTCACCTGGATCACCAGGGAATGGGGAAACACCCGCTCAAAGGCGACCGACCCAATCCAGGGATGGGAATCCAACCGGGTCGCGAGCAGTTCCGGATCCACAGAAAACAAACTGGTTTGTGGCGGCAAATCCAGCCTCGTCAGAATTTCATCACGCGTGACTCGATCCAAACCCACAACCGTAATCTGTTGGATTTCCGTCCACTCATCGGCCCATCGGATCACCTGTCGCCCTCCCACCAGCACCACCACGATAAGGCAGGCCAGGACACCTCCGATCACGACACGCCGGACCTTCAAGGCGGTCGATGAAGTTTTCGCTTTCACCGGTCCTCCTATTTTTTTGAGGGGCCGGTTTTTTCGAGGCCGTTTCGCGTTCAACGATTCTCTTCCTATCATGACGCAGATTTCCTTGTCGTCTTGGCTTTCCTGACAGACGCCTCCATCTTCTTCGGAAAGAGGGCGTCACGCAATATCCGTTCAACCAGATCATCATAGTCCCACCCGATCTGTGCTGCTGCCATGGGAAGCAAACTCCGTTCGGTCATGCCGGGGATGGTGTTTAACTCGAGGATATACGGACGTCCGTTGGTATGAATGCGAAAATCAATTCGAGCAGCACCTCGACACCCTAACGCCTGATAGGCACGAAGACTGTAATCACGAAGAGCAGCTTCCAGTTTTGAAGAAAGAGAAGCCGGACACACATAACGGGTTGGAGCTTTTCCATATTTTGCCGTAAAATCGTAAAACCCTCCGGGCACAATGATTTCCACGCCGGGTAACACCTCGTTGCCAAAGACGCCCACCGCCACTTCCCGGCCGGGAATATATTTCTCCACCACCGCCTGCTCTCCAAATTGATAGGCTTTCTGCAAGGCCTGTTTCCATTGAGAGGGCTTGCGCACGATTGAGACACCAAACGTCGATCCCTCTGCGCAAGGCTTCACCACAATAGGCAAACCTAAGGTGGCAGGTGGACGAACCGGGATCATTTTGCCGGATAAGGTCATACCTGGCGGGACGGGGACCTTGGCCGCTTGAAGGACCACCCGCGTCAATCCCTTGTCCATGCAGACGGCACTGGCACTCACCCCCGATCCGGTGTACGGCATCTTCATCACTTCCAACATCCCTTGAACCGTGCCATCCTCACCTCCCGGTCCATGTAGGGCCAGAAAGGCGACCGAAATTTTCTTAGCCCGGATCTGATGCGGCAATGAGGCATCGACTTCAATAGGGATCACCGTATATCCACGACGGGTCAACGCATCACAGATCGAACGCCCGGTCTTGAGCGAAATCTCTCTTTCAGCTGATGATCCACCCATCAGTACACCGATTCGCAAAGATTTCTGTGTCATCATTCCCTGTTTTTTCACCTTGTGATAAGCCTTCCACTCTGACTGAATCGCTTCTTCACCACCATCAAGCCTGGCATCTCTACGATTCTCCAATAATTTTCCATTCAAGCTGAAGACGCACCCCAAATTTCCTCGCCACGGTTTGTCGAACTTTTCGAATCAATGCCAGTACCTGGTCAGCGGTGGCCGTTCCTCTATTCACAATAAAATTGGCATGTTTGGTCGACACTTCGGCATCACCAACCCGCACGCCCTTTAATCCTGCCGCTTCGACTAACCGTCCGGCAGAATCTCCCGGCGGGTTTTTAAAGACCGACCCGGCATTGGGAAGAGTTAACGGTTGGGTCTCCCGCCTGTACCGCAGATAGGTTTTGGTTTTCGCTTCAACCTGCTCTTTCACCGAGAGAGCCAACTGGACCCACGCCCCTACGACGATACCTTTGGGGAGGGTCGCCTTCCGATAGGCAAATGACATGTTGGACGCCTCGATCCGTACGCGATGTCCACGCAGATTCACCAAATCGACGCCTTTCAAGACCTCCTGCATTTCCCCCAACCGTGTTCCGGCATTCATCACCACACCTCCACCCACGGTTCCGGGAATCCCCGCCGCCCACTCCATTCCGGACAAATGATGCCCCACCGCAAATTGCATCAACCGGGGCAACCGCACACCCGCCTGAGCATACACCACGTGGTCGGCTTCCTCCTGCAACCCGGTTAATTGTTTCAATTGCATCACAATGCCTCGAATCCCTTTATCACGAACAACGACATTGGTTCCGCCTAACACCACCAAGGGAATCCCTTCCGTTCGAGCCCCTAGGACCACGCGAATGACGTCTTCCACATCCGAGGGAAAGACCAGCACATCCGCAGGACCTCCCACTTGCAACGACAGAAGTGGCGCCAACGGTTCGTTCCAGCAGACTTCTCCCTGCACATGCTGCACGGCTCGTTGAAGCCGTTTCGCTGTCCATTTTGGTCGGCCGGTCTTCACCTCTCCGTCCTTCGATATTCATGACTCACCACACTCGCTTACAACGATTCCAACACTTCGGTTCCGACTTTCCAAACATCTCCCGCCCCCAGAGTTAACAGCACATCGCCATCACGGAGCTCCTCACGCAATTTGGAGATCAATCCCGAGTCACGATTGAGCCATTGGACGGAAGGGTGCCCAGAGGCGCGAATGGTATCGGCCATCATCTGCCCGTTGATTCCGGGAATCGGCGTCTCACCGGCCGGATAGATATCCATGACATACACGCGATCCGCCTGTTCGAACGCCTTGGAAAACTCGTCCGCAAGATCCCTGGTTCTTGTAAATCGATGGGGCTGAAACACGACGATCAACGGGCGCTGCCAGGCGGCCCGCGCAGCCGCCAGGGTGGCACGGATTTCCGTAGGATGGTGCCCATAATCGTCCACCACTACAATGCCGTTTTTTTCTCCACGAATCTGGAACCGTCGTTCAACCCCTGCAAAGGCCGCCAACCCTGCCCGGATCAAATCCGCCGGCACATCCAATTCCAAGGCCACCCCAATGGCCGCTAATGCGTTCGACACGTTATGCACACCCGGAATGCGAATGCGGAAGGGGCCAAGCTTTTGGTCCCGATAATGCGCCCGGAATTCCACACCCATGGATTTGGTTTCAATCTCCGTCGCATACAAATCAGATGTCAGCGCACCCGAAAAATCACTCATGCCATACGTGTGATATCGCTTCACCACCCGAGGCAGGAGCTTGCGAATCCAGGGATCATCAGCACACACAATCGCCACCCCGTAAAAAGGAATCTTATTGATGAATTCTAAAAACGCCTCTTGAAGACCTTCCATGTTCCCGTAATGATCGAGGTGTTCCCGGTCGATATTCGTGACGACCACGATGGAGGGTGATAACCGCAAAAACGATCCGTCACTCTCATCAGCTTCCGCAATCAGCAGATCACTCCTGCCCAATCGCGCATGGGTACCCATGGCATTCACTTTTCCTCCAATCACGAATGTGGGGTCGAGGCCGGCTTGCGCCAGAATCGAGGCGACCATCGACGTCGTGGTGGTTTTTCCATGAGCCCCGGCAATGGCAATCCCGAACTTCAATCGCATCAGCTCCGCCAGCATTTCCGCTCGTGGAATGACGGGAATCACCTTGGCCCGGGCCGCACGAATTTCCGGGTTGGAACCGGCAATGGCCGAGGACACCACCACCACTTGCGCTCCTTCCACATTCGATTCCTGATGCCCGATAAACACCATCCCCCCCAATTCCTCTAACCGGCGTATTGTGTCGGACACCCCCACATCGGAGCCGGTCACCTTATACCCTAAGGTGAGGAGAACCTCTGCGATGCCACTCATTCCACTTCCCCCGATACCAACTAAATGAATGTGCTGAATTTTTCGAAACATAATGTTTTAGACTTCCAGAGTTGAAGAGAGGATAACCGGAGACGGTCACTTGATGTATCCACCGCGGTGAATACATGGTCTGTAAGTCTGGACGTATGGTCTCAATACCGAGTCGGCCTACCGGACTCGCAACGCGACCATAGGCCTTTCTCATGGCACGACGACCCGGGGCATTCCAGACGTTGACCTCGCAGGACATGCTCTTCATTCCCTGTAAGAGTCCCTCCCCATTAAAGATTAAAGATGTTCACGCAATGCTTTCTACTTTGACTCAGTTACGTATTCATCCGTGTGGACATATTTCCTCATCATATCTGTGGTATTACGACGCGACCGGATGCCCCACCAGGGAAAGGCATTCACCCACCATCTGCTCTGTAGCATGGACTTTCCTGAGTGCCCAACTTCGTCCAGCCATTTCCTGTAACCGGGGAATATCCGAGATCCATTGTTCAATTTCTTCCGCCAGCCGCTGCCCGGTGAGGTCGGATTGCAGCAGCACTCGAGCCGCTCCGGCCGCTTCCATGGACCTGGCATTCATTTCCTGATGATTGTGTGTCGCCTGGGGAAAGGGAATCAGGATTCCGACTTTTCCACATGCTGATAACTCAGCCAATGTGCTAGCCCCCGCACGACAGACGATGAGATCCGCTTTGGCAAGTTCCTGAGGCATATCAAAGAGAAAAGGGCGGACATCCACCTGAATGCCCAATTGTGCATAGCCGGCCTTGACCCGTTCGAAATCGTCCGCTCCGGTCTGATGGGTGATCGTCACCTGCTCCCGCAGCCTGGATGAACATTCCACAGCATTCAGCATGGCAGAATTAATCGCCCGCGCCCCTTGGCTTCCGCCAAAAATCAACAGGTGTGAGATCTTCTGCGGAGGAACAGGAGGACGTTCCAATGCAAAAGCCTTTCGAATAGGTGTACCAATGACCTTGACCTTTGATGACGAGAAAAAAGGCTTCGCGCTGTCAAAAGCCAGAAAAATTCTGTCGGCCAAAGGACCCAACACGCGATTGGCCAATCCCGGCATGGCATTCGGTTCCAGCAAGACCCTGGGAATGTTCAGCAACCAGGCCGCCACGACGACGGGAGGACTAAAATACCCACCCGTCCCAATAACCAGATCGGCATGGTGACCTCGGAGAATCCTGACCGCACGCCACAACGAATTCGGGAGCAGAATGAGAGAACGCAACCTGCCAACGACCCCTCGCCCCACAAAACCTTCTACCGTGATCGGTTCAAACCCGAACCCTTCTTTCCCCAGAATTTCTCCCTCTAAAGACTTTCCCGTCCCGACAAACACAATGCTCCCCCCGGGATCATGCTGTTGAAATTCTTTCGCATACGCGATAGCCGGAAACATATGACCTCCCGTTCCACCCGCAGCAATGACAACCCGCATTACACTATTCTCTTCACTTAAGGACCTGCTCGTCCCTGTCGGGCCACACTCAGCAAAATTCCAAGAGCTAACATCGTAACCAGAAGCGACGACCCCCCATAACTGACCAGGGGAAGCGTGAGACCTTTGGTCGGCAACAGCCCACTCACGACACCCGCATTGATCAGAGCCTGAATACCCAGGAGCATGGTGATCCCCAAGGCGAGGTAGCGCCCAAATAAATCTGGTGCCAGAGCCGCGACCCGAAAGCCTTTACACACCAATATGGCAAACAAAGCCAGAAGGCCGCAGGTTCCAACGAGCCCCAACTCTTCTCCCACCAGGGCCAACACGAAATCGGTATGGCCCTCGGGAAGAAACATCAATTTTTGTTTGCCCTGCCCAAGACCGACACCAAATAATCCCCCATTTTCCAACGCCAGGATGGACTGGACCAGTTGGTAGCCTGCACCTTGGCGGTCCGCAAAAGGATTTAAAAATGTCGTCATCCGTTCCCATCGTTCAGGACTCATCCAGATGAGAGAGCCCACACCCACAATCATCGGCACCCCTAAATACCCCAGGTGACTGATTCGCGCGCCGGCCAGATACATCATGCCGACGAATACCAGACCGATGACGACGGTACTCCCCAAATCCGGCTCGACGACAATGAGCCCACATATCATGCCTACCATCGCCACCGGAGGAAGAAACCCTCGTTGCCAATCAGTGACTCGCCGTTGAGGATTGGAGAGAAATGCCGCGAGATACAGCACAACAGCCAGCTTGGCCATTTCCGTGGGTTGAATGGAAAAAAATCCAAGTGCAAGCCATCGTCGAGCACCATTTATTTGAGGACCCACAGCCAGAACCAGCAGTAAACCTACGACACATCCTCCGACAACCATGGGAATCCATTGCTTCCACTGGCGATAGTCGATCAGGGACCCGATCAGCAGAACGCTAAATCCCAGCACCATCCATACGATCTGTCGTTGGAGATAATAGGTGGCATTGGTAAATTTATTTTCCGCCATGACTCCACTGGCACTAAACACCATGACCAACCCCCCAAGGGACAAAGCCAGGGTTATTCCCACAATCAGAGGATCGATCCGCTTGGAGCCGACACCCAGATTTCTCGGGAACAGATCCGCCCATGCCCGGGAATCCACATGAGAGTTTTTACGCCGCAAGATGGCTGGGATGCCCATTTATTGAAGCTCTCCGACAACCCGCTTAAATTCAAGTCCTCGATGATGATAATTCCGAAACATATCGAAACTGGCGCACGCCGGGGAAAACAACACCACATCCCCCCTGGACGCGAAGGCCACGGCCTGGGACACCGCATCCGTCAGGCTGGTTGCAAGGGCTACCGGCGGTCCGATCTGATCCAACGCTTTGAGGATTTTTTGAGTGGCTTCTCCCATAATCACCACTCCCTTAACCTGCCGTGTCATTCTGTCAACCAACTGCGAAAAATCACCGCCTTTGTCTTTTCCACCAAGAATCAGAATTAAAGGTTCCTGAAAGCTCTGTAAGGCTTTGAGGGTGGCGTCCACATTGGTGCCTTTCGAATCATTGACGAATGTGATCCCCTGCCACTCCCGAACCACCTCCAAGGCATGCTCAAAGGTCGGGGTAGTCTGAAGGGCACGGACCATATCCTCTGCTGAACATCCACAGAGAAGTCCGATCCCCATTGCCGCCATCGCATTCGCCACATTATGGTCTCCCCGCATCGGAAGAGCATCCCGTGAAGCCAATAACAAATCTTCCCCATGCATTCTGGCCTTAATATCGCCTCCTTCGAGATAGACACCCTGTTCCACTTTTTTGGTGAGACTGAATTCACAAATGCCTGACCGTGCCGACAAGGCCATGGTTCTCACCACAGGATCGTCCGCATTAATCAGCGCCCAATCCTGAATCGTCTGGTTTTCAAAAATACGCTCTTTTGCAGCCTGATAGTCTTCCTGAGTGGGATGTCGATCCAGATGATCGGGCGTCACATTTAACAATGCGGCAATCCAGGGCCGAAACCGGTGAATAGTTTCTAATTGGAAGCTTGAAACTTCTGCAACAACGTACTCATAGTCGGGCGTAGAAGACGGGTTCGTGCGCTTGGGCACCGCCTCGCATAACGGAATACCAAGATTTCCGCCCACAAATGCCCGCTTCCCGCTTTGTTGAAGGATCGATCCAATCAGACGTACCGTGGTACTTTTCCCATTGGTCCCGGTCACGGCAATGATGGGAGCACGAAGAAACCATCCAGCTAATTCCATTTCCCCAATAATGGGGATGCCCCGTTGGCCAATCTCATTGAGAAGACGATGGTCCTTGGGGACTCCTGGACTGACGACCAGGAGTTCGAGATCCCTCAACCCGTCGGCGACTTCATCCCCCCGAAACACCTGAGCACCTCGAAGGCCATATGCGGCCGATGTGGACTCAAAATCCTGAATTGTGTGTTCTTCGACAATCGTCACCCTTGCGCCAACGTCCAGAAGGAGATCGGCAGCCGCCCTGCCGCTTCGTCCGAGACCAAACACCGTGACACGCTTATTTGGCCAATTCACAATGGGAAACACGGGAGGGACTTTCACGGCTTCCATGGCTCCACAGGGCTCCACAACAATCCTCTGATTAGCGTAGTTTCAATGTGCTAATGCTTAAGAGGCCCAAAATGATCGCAATGATCCACAAACGCACAACCACTTTGGGTTCTTCCCATCCCTTCAATTCAAAATGATGGTGTAACGGCGCCATAAGGAAAATTCGCTTCCCCCTGGACTTAAACGATGCCACCTGAAAAATCACCGACACCGCCTCCATCACAAAGACTCCGCCAACCAGGATCAATAACAATTCATGCTTGCACACCACTGCCACCGTCCCCAAGGCGGCACCAAGGGGTAAGGATCCCACATCGCCCATGAAGACGGATGCCGGATAGGTGTTAAACCAGAGAAAACCCAATCCCGCTCCGACAATAGAGGCCGTCAGAATGGCGAGTTCCCCCGCTCCTTCGATATGAGGGACAAGGAGATATCCTGAAACCAATTTATTTCCAACGGCCCAGGCCACCACGGTATAGGCCATGGAAGAAATAATGACCGGTCCGACGGCCAGCCCATCCAACCCGTCAGTGAGGTTCACCGCATTTGAACACCCCACAATGACCAGAATGGCAAAGGGGATATAGAGCACTCCTAAATCCGGAGTGAAGGATTTAAAGAACGGCACACTGAGTTCCGTGGAATAGCCAGGAGAGAGATAAAAAAACATCCCAATGCCCAACGCCACTCCTACCTGCCCGACAATTTTTTGTGTGGCCGTTAATCCCTTGGATTGGCCCCGTAATATTTTAATGTAATCATCCACAAATCCGATCAGCCCGAAACCCACCAGCGACAAGAGAACCAACCAGACATAGAAATTGGTGATATCCGCCCATAACACGGTTGAGAGCAAAACCGAAAAGATGATGAGCAGGCCTCCCATCGTCGGGGTTCCGGATTTTCCAAGATGGGATTGCGGGCCATCAGTCCGGATTTTTTGCCCCAGTTTCAATGATTGCAATTTTTTGATCATGGGAGGAGCAAGGAAAAACACAATCAGGAAGGCGGTCACCGCCGCATAAATAATGCGGAAACTGAGATAGCGAAACACATTGAAGATGGCAAATTCGGTATGAAGGGGATACAGCCATAAATACAGCATTAGGATTTACTTTCTTCGGGGAGAGGGAAAGAAGGCTCCGCCCGGATATCGTTGCTCATGTATCATTTCAGTTAGACATTTCACTATCGGAGACCCCTTTGGCCATGGCATCCGGCCCGATCCAGGCAGGCTATGACCCAGGACGGACGGCGTCGAGCACCCGTTCCATTTTTGCGCCACGAGAGGCCTTAATGAGGACGGCATCGCCACGCTTCACCATTGTTTTCAGCAAGGCTCCGGCTTCCATGGCATCCCTGACCACGGACACCTGAGTGGGTCCGTGCACGTTTTGAACACCTTCGGACATGTTGTGTCCAAACGCCCCACAGGCAATTAAATGGGTCACATGGAGTTTTGCCGCCTCGCGTCCAATTTCCTGATGAAACTGAGCTTCTTTAGGACCCAACTCAAGCATGTCCCCCAATACGGCTATGGTCCTACGAGTGGAATTCAGACCAACCAACGACTCCAAGGCGACTTTGACTGAAGCCGGGTTGGCGTTATAACAGTCGTAGAGATACAGCACTCCACCCCACCGGCGAATTTCCGACCGCATCGGAGCTGGGCGAAATTTATGTAATCCAGAAACAATGTCATCGCCCGACAACCCCATGGCACAGCCCACTGCCGCGCCGGCCAGGGCATTGGCAATATTGTGCGGGCCCATGATTCGCACACTCGCCCTCTTGGCCAATTTACGATGAGGTAAGAACAGGCGAAATGCCGTTCGCCGGCCGTTCCATTCCGAGTCGGCCGCACGAACATCCGCCTGGGCCGAGAACCCAAATGAGATCACAGGGCATTTTGCCTTCCGGGAAAACTTTCCAAAATATCGGTCGTCCGCATTCAGGATTGCCCCACCATCACTTTGAGGAAGCCAATCCAATAATTCAGCCTTCGATATCGCCGACCTGGCCATCGTGCCATAGAATTCCAAATGGTCGGGACCGACATTGGTGATCACCCCTGCGGTCGGTCTGGTCATGTCACACAATTGGGTGGTCTGTCCCACTTGATCCACCCCCATTTCAATCACCGCAGCCTGATGTCCGGCGTGAAGGCCCAGGAGGGTCCTGGGTACGCCGATGGCATTATTAAAATTCTCCTGCGTTTTATGAACGCGCCAGCGGGTCGCCAGGACTTGATACACCATTTCCTTCGTCGTGGTTTTTCCATTGCTGCCGGTAATGGCCACCACAGGAATTGAAAAACGCAATCGATGAAATCTGGCTAGGCCCTGATAGGCTCGCAGAGTATTTTTTACCTCCACCACCATGACGGGACCCAAGCCAGCCCGACGCACCTGCGTCAACATCTCTCCGGCCCGCGCCCCTTCAACAATCACTCCTCGGGCTCCCAGTTTGCAGGCCGTTTTCACAAAATCATGGCCATCGAATTTCTCCCCTTTCAAGGCCAGAAACAGATCGCCGGATTTAATCTCCCGCGAATCAGTTTGCACTCGAAGCATTTTTCGTTTCTGGGCTCCCTGGAGGATCAGCTTTCCCTCAGTCGCATCGAGCACTTCGTCTATCTCAAAAGCTGCCATATCGGGTGGTCTGAGCTACCTGGAACTCATCTGTCGTTGGATCGCCTTCCTGGCTTCTTCACGATCATCAAAATGAATTTTCTGAGTGCCAAGAATTTGGTAGTCTTCATGCCCCTTCCCTGCTATCAACAACAGATCTCCGCCCTTGGCTTCTGACACTGCGGCATGAATGGCTTCGGCTCGATCGGCGATGATCTGATACGAACACCGTTCTTCCGGACGCAGAGCTTTAATCCCCTGTTCGATTTGAGTCAGGATTGTGTGAGGATTTTCCGTTCGTGGATTATCGGACGTAACGATCACCACATCGCTGTGTCGTGCCGCAACCTGCCCCATCTTGGGTCTTTTCCCGGCATCCCGATCGCCCCCACAGCCAAACACGGTAATGATTCGTCCTTCTGTAATAGCCTTTGCCGCTCGAAGCAACCGATACAGGGCATCTTCGGTATGGGCGTAATCCACGACGACCGTAAATGGTTGGCCTTCATTGATCCGTTCAAATCGTCCAGGAACATTCGCCACTGACTGCACGGCTTGTTCAATCATCGGAACCGTCATGCCCATTTCCAGTGCAATCCCGATGGCCGCCAACATATTAGACACATTATGCTCGCCCACCAATTGGCTCTTGATCCTCAACAGGCCATGGGGACTGTTCACCCGAAAGTCCGTTCCTCCCATGGAGAGACGGATGGCTTCCGCTCTGATGTCTGCGTGGGCATGGAGCCCATAGGTCCAAGTTGGAATCGAACAATGTTGGAGAATTAGTGGCCCCCGTTCATCATCCGCATTGACAAGGGCTCGTTTGGGGCGGGTCTTCTGTCCGCTATCGACGCATTCTGTAAATAAGCGGAGTTTGGCCTGAAAATAGGCATCCAATGTGTGATGAAAATCTAAATGGTCTTGCGTCAGATTGGTAAACACGACTATGTCGAATTCACAACCGGCTATCCGATCTAAAGCCAACGCATGGGAAGAAACTTCCATGACCGCGGCATCCGACCCGGCATTCACCATGGCCTTTAACATGTCCTGTAGCTCGACAGAAGCAGGGGTGGTATGTGACGCCGCACGATGTTCGGTCCCGAACACATAGCCTACCGTTCCCAACAGCCCCACACGATGTCCTTGAGCTTCCAGCAGGGATTTGGCTAAATACGTCACCGTCGTTTTGCCATTCGTCCCCGTGACTCCCACCATGTGCAGATGGGCAGAAGGCAGACCGGACAATTTTGCCGCCAACAAACCCAACGCCTTTCGAGAGTTTTTCACTTTAATGAGAGCTGTCGCGCCTCCTACCAGTGGGGCATGCCTCTCAAAGTCCTCTTCCACCACCACACCAACAGCCCCTTGTTGTTGAGCCTGTCTCACAAACTGATGCCCATCATAGTGCTCCCCTTTGATTGCCACAAATACCGAACCAGGCTTTACTTGCCGGGAGTCTTCGGTAATGGACAGAACCTCAGGCTGAAGATCTCCTTCACTTAGCACCATATCCAATGAGGCAAGAAGCTCTCGTAGCGTCACAGGTTACTGCACAATAGGCTGCGGTGAAGGAATGGGCGAATTGGCCGCTGCTGTCCGAATAACTGCGGATCCACCGGGCAACACTCCTAAATGGGGCAAGACTCGCTCTGCGACCTTTCGAAAGACCGGAGCGGCAATTTCTCCCCCCCAGTTCCCGATCGTCGGTTCATCAATGACGACTAACATGGCAAGGCGTGGCCGCTCGACTGGTGCGAATCCGACAAATGAGGCAATCACTTGCGAAGATGAGTAGGACCCGGTTTTCGGGTCAATTTTTTGAGCGGTCCCGGTCTTGCCCGCAGCTCGATAACCGGCAAGCCTGGCCCGTTTGCCGGTTCCTACCTCTACCGCGGCTTCGAGAATCCGAGTTAACGTAGTGGTTGTTTCAAGGGAGATGGGTCGCCGTTTGGGTTGCGGATCTTTTGTCAGCACGGCCTGTCCGTGGGAGTCCAGGATCGAGGAGACAACGTACGGCGTCATCAGCCAACCACCATTAGCCACTACCGACATGGCCGTGACCATTTGTATCGGGGTGACGGCGATTTCTTGCCCCATGGCAATTGAAGAGAGGCTTCGACCACTCCATTTGTTGGGGTCTCGGAGAATCCCTGAGGATTCTCCCGGGAGATCAATTTCCGTTTTTTCTCCAAATCCAAATGCTTTCAAATACCGAAATACCCTGCCTTGCCCGAGTTCCATTGCGACTTTGATCGCACCCACATTACTCGATTGCGCCAACGCTTCGGAAAACGTCATCCAACTGGTTTTTGCCGGATCATGGACAATCGTCCCCGCCACCGACATCTTTCCATCACCACCATAGATTAACGTGTCTGGGGACATCACCCCCTCTTCAAGCGCCGCCGCTGCCACCACAATCTTTAACGTTGACCCCGGCTCATAGGAATCCGTCACCACTCGATTGCGCCAATCCTGCGTGGAAAACTGCCCTAGGTGATTAGGGTCAAAGGTGGGATGAAGTGCCCACGCCAGAATCGCCCCGGTTAAGGGATCCATAATCACAATGCTTCCAGACTTCGCACCGCTTTGCTTTAAGGCTTGCGCCAACTCCGCCTCCGCAATAAATTGAACAACCTCATCAATAGTCAAAGTGAGATGGTACCCAGTCGACAAGGGGACGGAATCATGACTTGGGGGTGAAGCAAGCTTTCTGCCCAACGCGTCCCTTTGGTATTTCACCAGGTTTTTTTCACCCCGTAGATAGGATTCATATTGAAGTTCCACCCCTTCCAAGCCCTGGCTATCAATTCCGGCAAACCCCACGAGATGAGAGACCAATTCTCCCTTCGGATAAAAACGATGCGGTTCTTTGGTCAACCCCAATCCTGATATATTCAAGGCCTCTAATTCCTTGACGACGGATTCCGGAATATTGCGTTTAACCCAAACGTAAGGCTGATTTCGTGTGAACAGGTCACGTAATTCCTTGGCCGGCATCTGCAAGATCGGCGCTAATGACCGGGCAACTCGTTGTGGATCATTCAAGGACGGTGGCCTCACATATAAGGATGCCACTTCCACATTGAGAGCCAATGGATGTCCTTGGCTGTCAACAATTACCCCTCGATCTGGTTGAACCACCACGGTCTTTTCGTGTTGCTGTTGTGCCTGATGGGCCCCAACATCCGCTTGAAGGACCTGTAGGTAAAAAAGTCGACAACCAATAAGCGCAAACCCGCAAAGGAGCCCCAAACACACAATGCCACTTCGGATTCGACAGACGGGATGAATGTCCGGTGAGGGATTTTTCACGGAAGGCTCACGATGGTATCGGAAAATTCACGGACTAAACGAACAGGAAAATTTTCACCAGATTCAGACGGGGGTAATGTATCCAGGGAGACCATCACAATCTGCCCCTCCTGAGCTACGGTGAGTCCCAATTGACTTTGCGCCCGTTGAGCGACTCGTTGGGGATCCGTTAACTGTGACAGCCGAACCTGCAAGCCTTCCTGCTGTTTCTTGAATTCCGCACGCTGAGATTCCAGCTCTTCAATGGCATACCCTAGGCGCCACATGTCTATCTTGACCCCAACATACAGGAGACACCACACCCCCAAAAGAATCATGACGCCAAGGAACACAGTTTTCCTCATAGGGTTACTCCTTCCGGAAGGCGCTCGGCCACACGTAACTTAGCGCTTCTGGCACGAGGATTTTGTTGAATTTCCAGTACACTTGGAATCACAGGTTTCTTGACTAGCAATGCAACGCTTGGATGCTCTCTCTTTGCCATAGAACGAAACGTTTGTTTCACAATACGATCTTCCAACGAGTGAAACGCCACGACACACACCCTTCCGCCTTCCTTCAACAGATCGACAGCATCTCGTAGGGCCGGCTCAATCAAATCCAATTCCCGATTCACGCGTATTCGAAGAGCCTGAAAGGTTCTAGTGGCAAAATGTAAGCGCCCCTTTTTGTAAGCATAGGGCAGCGCGCCCTCAAGAACAGCTACCAGGGCCTGGGTGGTTTGAATAAGACTGACGTTTCTGGCCTGCACAATTGCACGGGCGATTCGACGTGAATACCGTTCTTCACCATACGTAAAAATGACATCCGCTAACTCTTTTTCCGGGAGGTGATTTACCAAATCAGCTGCGGTCACCTTCTGAGTTTGATCCATTCGCATATCCAATGGCCCACTTTGGGAAAAACTAAAGCCCCGCTCTGGTTGGTCCAACTGCATAGAAGACACCCCTAAATCGAACACAACCCCGTCAACTTTTTCATAGCCGGACTTCTGAACCACATCTTTGATGTGGGAGAAATTCCCATGTTCTATATTTACTGATGATTCATATTCACTTAATGTCTTTTTCGCAATAGCAACGGCTTGATAATCACGATCCAAACCAATAATATGAGCATTTTTCCCAGACTTTTCCAGTAATTTCAGCGACGTTCCACCCAATCCCACTGTACAATCTACATAGACCCCACCAGGAAGCGGATTAAGCCAAAAACTGATTTCCTCGACGAGTACCGGTATATGAACATCATTCATTCATGATTTGTTTCATTTTTACAATACATGTGGAAATCACCCCACTTCCTCCCACACCTGGAAGTATACAACCCTTGCCAATGATGTCAAGCATTCAAAAAATGCTGTGAAAAGGCAGGAGCTAGGGAAAAAGAAATTCAGGAGCCGTGCCAAAAATATTTGGGAACCTCAAGGTCATTCCCAATAGACATTCTAAGGATACAACGTATAGAGCATCCTGGGGAAAGGAATCGTTTCTCGAACATGGTCTAACCCACAAATCCAGGCAACGACCCGTTCAATTCCCATTCCAAAACCAGCATGAGGAACCGTCCCATATCGCCGCAGATCTATATACCACTTAAAGGCTTCTTGAGGAAGGTCGTGAGCTTGAATCTGCTTCAGCAATTCATCCAAATCATGAATTCGTTGTCCCCCTCCAATAATTTCTCCATATCCCTCAGGGGCGAGCATATCCATACATAACGCCAAATCCGGCCTCTCTGGATCTTTAGCCATATAAAAGGCTTTAGCGGCAGCCGGATAACGGTGAACAATCACCGGACGATCAAATTCTTGAGCCAAAGATGTTTCGTCATCCGCTCCGAAATCGTCACCAAATTGAATGGCGACCCCCTTCTGCTGAAGACGCGTCAGGGCCTCCTCATAGGTTATTCGTGGAAAGGGCCTGACCATGGCTTCTAATTTAGGAATATCCCGCTCTAGGATTTCCAATTCAGGTCGGCGAGTATCGACCACCCGCTGAATGACTGTGGAAACCAGTTCCTCCGCCAGTTGCATGGCATCCGGTAGGTCGGCATATGCCATTTCCGGCTCCACCATCCAAAACTCCATCAGGTGTCGTCGGGTTTTTGATTTTTCAGCTCGAAAGGTTGGGCCGAAACAGTATATTTTTCCAAAAGCCGCCGCCGCCGCTTCTCCATATAATTGCCCGCTTTGCGCCAGGTAAGCTACCTGGTCAAAATATTGAGTTTGGAATAAGGTCGTGGTGCCCTCACAGGCGTTTGGGGTGAAAATCGGCGTATCAATTAAGGTAAAACCTCGATCATCAAAAAAATTTCGACAGGTCCGAATGATTTCATGGCGAACTCGTAAAATGGCATGTTGACGTCGTGAACGCAGCCACAGATGCCGATACTCCATCAGAAATCCGGTGCCATGTTCCTTCGGTTGGATTGGAAAGGGTTCGGCAATTTGAATAACCTGAATTTTCGACACATCCAGCTCGAATCCACCCGGGGCACGGACATCCTTCCGTGGCTTCCCGGCAAGTACGACGGAAGACTCCTGGGTTAATTGTCCGCTCAAGATAAATTGATCTTCTCCTACTTCTGCCTTGCTTAGGATGGCCTGAAGATCTCCAGTGCCATCCCGCAGCGTCAAAAAACTTAACTTTCCACTTGAACGGCGGTTGCGGATCCATCCCTTGATGGTAATATCCTGTCCTTCAAACTTTGCAATGTGTTCAATCGACACGACCGGCAGTTCTGACATTATTCTGCTCCTCTCACTCGCAGGAAGAAGGAATTGACACCCCGAAAATTCAGCCGCTATGATGATTCGACTACAAGGAGTTACTTAAGAAACGTAAGGAGGCTTTCAATATGAGTTACACCATCACCGTCCGCGACTTAAAAGCGCGCATGGATAAAGGCGATCAGATTTTTTTATTGGATGTACGCGAACCTCATGAGTACTCCATTGCAAAAATAGAGGGATCCGTTCTGATTCCCTTGGGCCAGGTTCCTCATTCCCTGAAACAATTGGACCCGAGTGCTGAAATTGTCGCGTACTGTCATAAAGGAATGCGGAGCGCCGATGCCGTAGGGTTTCTTTTGCAACAGGGATTCTCGAATGTCAAAAACCTGATTGGAGGAATTGAAGCCTGGTCCATTGAGATCGATCAATCCGTTCCCAGGTATTAACAGATGATTGACCAGGAGCAATCATCCTCCTACACCTAATAAATTACTTTTCTGTTCCACGGAAATAATCGACTGTCCGGGTAAGCCCTTCCTCCAATGTAACCTGAGGATCCCACCCAAATACCTCTCGGAGTTTGGTCACATCCAACACACTTCGGAATTGCTCGCCTTTTTTTGCCGCTCCGTACAAATCTTTGCATTGGCACTTCGTTAAGTTTTTAATAATTCCATAGCATTCGTTGATCGTCGTCTCCTGCCCGGTTCCCACATTAAATATTCCCTGCACATCTTCTCCTAAGGTCACCAGGATCGCTTCCACCACATCATCCACATAGACGAAATCTCTTGTTTGTTTCCCAGTTCCATTGACAATCGGTTGACCACCATCCAGCATCTGTTTTGAGAAAATCGCTACGACTCCTGCCTCCCCTTCAGAGTCTTGCCTGGGTCCATAGACATTCGCAAAACGAAGCGCCACATACCGGAGTCCGGTAGCATTGGTGTAATAGGCCAAATACTTTTCACCAGCCAGTTTACTAATTCCATAAGGAGAAAGAGGTTCCGTCCGGTGCGACTCTGCGGCCGGGAACACTCCCTGTTCCCCATAGACCACTCCCCCCGAGGACGCAAACGTCACCTTTCGCACGCCCTGCTTCACGGCATGCTCTAAAACATTGATGGTCCCTAAAATATTCACTTGCGCATCAAAGCTTGGATCCTCCGTGGAATGGCGAACACTCATTTGCGCAGCCAGATGGACCACGATAAGGGGACGCTCATTTCGGAATACCCGTTCAATCCGTTTACTCTGGATATCCATTTTGTAAAATTGGGCTTTTTTATTGACATTCTTTCTTTTCCCTGTGGAGAGATTATCAACAACAATGACCTCATTGCCTTCCTGAATTAACCGGTCAACCAGATGTGATCCAATGAATCCAGCTCCACCGGTCACCAGAATTTTTGTAGACATGCCCAGAATTCTCCTTTTACATAATTAGGGTAGGGGACTACCGCAAGCAATTGGCTTGCTTCCTTCAGCACTCATCTTCCCGTTTTTTTTCATTCCCACCAGCATTTCTTTGTTTCCTTTTTTTCCCAACAGCGTGGAATCCATGACACCAATGACATCAAGACACAGGCTACGGGCATAATCCACAAAACCGTCCCTCACCTGCTCACGCAATCGTTCATCACGGACAATGCCTCCTTTTCCGACTTGTCCTTTCCCGACTTCAAACTGCGGCTTAACCAATGCAACAAGATACGCCTGGTCACGCAGAACAGGCAAAATCACTGGCAAGACCAAGCGAAGGGAAATAAACGAAACATCGATGACCGCCAAATCAACCGGCTCAGGAATATCTTTGGGGCAAAGATGGCGGATATTGCAACGGTCCATGACCACAACCCGATGATCCGTTCTCAGCCTCCAATCCAATTGTCCATACCCCACGTCAATGGCATAGACTCGATTGGCACCACGTTGAAGCACACAATCGGTGAATCCTCCGGTGGAGGCACCCACATCCATAACCACAAAATCTAAACAAGAAATACAAAATGCGTCTAAGGCTGGTGCCAGCTTTTCACCTGCCCGGCTGGCATAGGCATACTCCGGCTTCGTCACTTCCACCGAAACAGTTGTCGCAACCAGTTTACCTGGCTTATCAATCAATACCCCATCGACTTTCACCCGACCGGCAAGAATAAGGCGACAGGCCTGTTCCCTGCTTGAGACCAACTCATGATTCAGGACAAGGGAGTCCAGTCGTTCTTTTGAGGATTTCCGAGAAGGGGCTGATGGCTGAACAGCCTTCATATGTTCATGTCCACGAAGCAGACAATGTGAAGCCTACTGATTGAGAGAGATGGTAGTGAAAGAAACCTAGGATTCCGGCAAATTGGAATCCTCAACTGAAAAAGCCTGTATACGCTTTCTTCCATCCTTGTCTTGGACAAGGATCTCCACTTTGCGCTCTGCATCATCCAGCATTTTCAGACAGGTTTTTGAGAGCTTGACTCCCTCCTCAAAAATCCTCAAGGACTCATCCAAGGAAAGCTCCCCGCGTTCCAGCTCGGCCACAATTGTTTCCAACCGGGACAATGCTTTTTCAAATTTCAGTACAGCCATGAAAATTGTCCGTAGAGGGTCAGTGATTCGGTTCTATACTATGAAGACCATCATCTATTTATCTAAACAGGTATTATAGCCAGGCTGGAACCTGAAGCAAAAGGGAATTCCTTAAGTTGAAGGATGGATACGCTCTACGAGACAAATTAATTCACCTTCATGAAGTCTGGTGCGTACTGACTCTCCCACAGAAACTTCAGTTGATTGTTTCACGACTTTTCCACTTTGCTGATTATGAACAATGCTATATCCCCGCGCTAAGACCGCAAGGGGACTTAATTGATTTAGCTGGGACATCCACAATTCTGATTGGTGGCGTTTAAGAAGAATACACCCTGACATTCCTCGAGCAAGGCGAATGCCACGGTCAATCAATGCCAGTTGCTGCCGACGAATGTCAATCAGGGGATTTCTCTCCCAAATCGTGGACTGATGCTTCAGCAACCGCACATGGAGACTCCGGCACCAAGACTCCATTTTTACATAAAGTTGCCGCTCTAACTCATCCACCTGTTGCACGAATTGTCCAAGCACGAGTCTAGGCTCAGGCAATCGTCCGGTGAGTTCCTGAATTTGCCCTCTCCACGCCACACAGAAACTCCTCATAGACCGTTCCACCCCTACCCGTTGATGCCCCAGATAACGTCTAACCGTTGAACAATCCGGAACCACCAATTCTGCCGCCGCAGAAGGAGTGGGAGCCCGATAATCAGCGGCTAAATCCGCAAGCGTCACATCGGATTCATGGCCAACAGCGGAAACCACCGGAATCCTGGAAGAGGCAATAGCTCTCACCACAATTTCTTCGTTAAAAGGCCAGAGATCCTCTAACGACCCCCCACCACGCCCGACAATCAACACATCCAATTCGCCAATTTGGTTGAGCGTTCCAATAGCCTTAGCGATTTGTCCGGCAGCTTCATCCCCTTGCACAGAAACAGGAGCTATCAAAATTTGAGCCAGAGGCCAACGTCGGTGAATGATGGTCAACAAATCATGAATTGCCGCACCGGAAGGTGAGGTCACCAGCCCAATTCGTTGCGGATAAAGAGGAAGGACCTTTTTCCCTATAGTCTCAAAAAACCCTTCGGCTTCCAACTTTGCTTTCAGTTGAACAAAAGCTAATTGCAGCGCACCAATGCCCTTAGGCTCAACCGCTTCCAAGAGTAATTGATAGTCTCCTCGCGGCTCATACACCGAAAGGCGGCCAAACACAAAGACCTCCAAACCATCTTGAAGCGCAAATTTCAGGCGTTCGACCTGACTGCGAAAGAGCACAGCTCTGATCTGACTTGATTGGTCTTTCAGGGTAAAATACCGGTGTCCCGAAGAAGGGCATCGAAGATTAGAAATTTCCCCTTCCACCCAGAGTGGTGGGAAATTTTTCTCGAACGTTGAACAAATCTGTCGGGTGAGAGTCGAGACAGTAAGTACTGAAGGGAAAAGCCCTGACACGAAGATTAGGTTACTCAAACACACGAAGACGCGTGATGTGAGTGGTTTTTCCAGTTGAGTGATTAAGATTTAACACCGCCGCACTCAAGACAGAAGGCCCTGTCGCCACTTCGAATCTTCTCGGGAGTTGAGTCAGAAATTTCTGAATGACCAAGTTTGGCTTCATTCCGATGACGGATTGAACAGGTCCGGTCATCCCGACATCGGTTAGATACCCTGTTCCCTGAGGTAAGATTTGTTCATCCGCAGTTTGAACATGTGTATGCGTTCCAAGGACCGCAGATACCTTGCCATCTAAAAAATACCCCATCGCCATTTTTTCTGATGTGGTTTCAGCATGCATATCCACAAGAATACAGTTAGTCTGTGTGGTTAATTGAGCCAGTTCGCGTTCCGCAACCCGAAAAGGGCAGTCCACCATGGGCATAAACACTCGACCCATGAGCTGTAAAATCCCTAGGCGCTCGCCATGAACGGTCTCTACAATACACGTACCTTTTCCTGGAACCCCATCGGGATAATTTGCGGGACGGATCACCCGCTGCTCTTTTTGCAAATACTCTAACGCTTCACGTTTATCCCAGGCATGATTGCCTAATGTAATGACTGAAAGACCTAAATCAAACAGATCTTCGGCAACCTCCTGTGTGATGCCAAATCCACCTGCCGCATTCTCACCATTTCCAATAACCAGATCAATGTGATGCTCCTGAATAACCCTTGATAGATGCTTTAGGATCACCCGACGGCCTGGCTCTCCCATGATATCTCCGATAAACAGTATGTTCATGTTCTCCTTTACTCACAGAGCTATTTGGCAAATTCAATAAAGCGATTTTCTCGAATAACTGTCACCTTGATCTGGCCAGGATACGTCAGTTCTTGTTCAATCTTTTTGGCCAAATCTCGAGATAGGGCAAAACTTTCACTGTCATTTAATTCCCCCTGACGGATAATCACCCGAATTTCTCGTCCAGCCTGAATCGCATAGGCCTTATCAACTCCTGTAAACCCAGTGGCTAAGGATTCCAGTTTTTCCAATCGCTTGACATAGGCCTCGAGCGTTTCGCGTCTGGCACCAGGACGGGCGGCCGAGAGGGCTTCCGCAGCAGCGACCAAGACCGATTCTGGGCAGAGTGGCTCCACTTGCTCATGATGGGCAGCAATGGCATTCACAATGAGCTCTGACTCTCCATACTTCTTCGCCAATTCCGCACCGAGCATCGCGTGTGTACCTTCCTCTTCATGGCTAACTACTTTTCCAATATCATGCAAGAGGGCGCCACGCTTAGCTAACTTCACATCTAAACCCAGCTCTGAAGCCATAATCCCACAGATATATGAGGCTTCCCTGGCATGATACAAGTTATTTTGACCGTAACTGGTTCGATATTTAAGACGACCTAATAATTTGACAATTTCAGGGTGGAAATCTGAAAGGCCGACCTCAAAGATGACTTTTTCAGCATCATCTCTCATTAACTTGTCTAAATCACCTTTGACTTTTTCTACGACTTCCTCAATCCGAGTCGGGTGAATACGCCCATCTTGCATGAGACGTTCCAACGCAATTTTTGCTACTTCTCTCCGAAGGGGATCGAATCCGGACACGATCACCGCCTCCGGGGTTTCGTCAATAATAAGATCGACGCCAGTTGCCGCCTCCAAAGCCCGAATATTTCTTCCCTCACGACCGATGATCCTTCCCTTCATGCTATCATTCGCGAGGGGAACCACTGAAATCGTGGCCTCATTTACGTAATCTCTTGTGATTCGCTGTATCGACCGGGTCACAATCTCTCTAGCTTCTCGTTCAGCGGTTTCTTTAGCCTCATCCAAAATTCTTTTTGTTAACAACGCCGAATCCATACGTGCTTCACTTTCAATTTCACCCAATAAATGACGCTTGGCTTCTTCGGCGGTAATTCCTGCCACCTGCTCTAGGGCAAGCCGGTGCTCTTTAATGGCTTGGTCGCACGCCACGGCTTTATTATCTAGAACTTCCTCCTTTTCCTTAAGAGAACGCTCTTTTCGTCGCATTTCCTCATCACGTTTTTCAAATTGGCTGACCTTACGCTCAAGGGCCTCTTCCCGCTGGATGATTTTTCGATCAGCGACCTGAATCTCATTCCTCTTTTCCTTTTCTTTCGCTTCGAGTTCAGCCTTGGCTTGAAATAATAGATCTTTTGCTTCGAGTTTTGCTTCCTTAACTAGATTTTCAGCCTCTCGTTGAGCGTTTTGGGTGAGCTGTTGAACTTGCTCTTCAGCAGCTGACCGACGCTTCAAGTCCCTCTGCTGCTGATACACCTTCGATAACACAAATCCAACTAAAACCCCGATCACCAGTGCAAGTATGGGAATTACAGTGTCCATAGGTTAGCTCCTATTCGTTTCTTCATATCATCAGATAAGATTTATTTTCCCCCAGTCAGTCGGAAATAATCCCACCAAACCACAGGGGAAAACCAGAAAAGGAAGGAAAACGAAAACTGGAGAAAAGCCTATCTATCTGATTGGACAGAAGGCCCGGATTTGCAGGGAACGAGAAGGAGGAGAGACAGGGCAATACTCTAAGCCAAAAGGCCCAATAGCACCACGCAATGGACTCACCCAATGAATCCAGCCTTCACAGCTACTAATTGAATTGGAAGGACATGGACACCACACAGGCCAAAAATTTAAAATTTTTAGATCACAAGGCGAGCCATTCGAATAGAAATGAGCAATTTGCCTCTTCAAAAACGATTTCCAAGATTTTAACCTGCCCTCAAATAAAAAATTCCTACTTCGTACAATCCCATCATACAAAAAACCCACAATGACTATAAAAATTCTTGTCATAGTGGGCCTCCAGTTTAATTCCCCCTACAAGAGGGATATTCCTTTCTTTCTTTGCAATTCAATAACTTATGAGGAGTAAAATATCAGAAGACGATGAGGTATTTCAATAAAGGCAGTTGAATGATGGGAATAGACCGACAAGGATTCGGCAACGAGCAGAACAATGCAATTCAACCAATTGATTTCAAAGGTAATACCTAACTATGGCAGGAAGAGAGGATACGAAGAGGAAAATGGTTAAATCGGGTTAGTCTCGAGGTGCTTTTCTATCGTTTCCAATAAAACTTGAGTCCGTCGTTCAATTTCAGCTTCTCCAAACTGTCGGTGCCTCTCTTGCCGAAAGAGCTGATCCGTAATGTTAATGGCGGCCAAAATAGCTAGCTTAGTGGGAGTGCTTGTTCGGGTTTTTTGAGCAAGGTTTCGCATTTGCGCATCCACATACCCAGCTAACTCATGAAAGTACGCCTCATCTCCCTCTCCTTGAAGAGAGATTCGATGACCAAAGATTTCAACTTCAATGGTCCTCGTCATTCCCTAATCCCATAGGTTAATCGTTCGAACGGTCCAAAAATTCAAGCTCGCCAAGTACTTTTTCAATTCTAGACCGGATCGTGGTCCGCTCCTCTTCCCATCCTTCAGACATTTCTTCGTGTTTGGCCAGCCGCTCTCGAGTGGATTCCAATTCCTGTTCCAGGTGGGATTTATCCTGCCGTAGCTCAATAACCAAATCAAGTAATTTCTTAACTCGAACCTCCAACGTTTCTAATTTATCTACGCTCACGTGCACGCCTCCTTATTAGCTAGGGCAAACGAGGCGGACTATAATTCGTTCAACAAAACCTGTCAAGAGAAACACCCCGGCAGACATCCCCAAACAGAGTTCGATAAATTCGATAGCTTCCAAGTACGCGCTTCACATATCCCCGGGTTTCTCGATATCCAATCAGCTCGATAAATTCATCCGGATCTCGATGACCATTTTGCCCAATCCATCGTTTAACCGCCTGTGGGCCAGCATTATAGGCGGCCACCGAATAAATGATATTACCTTGAAATTCATTCAGCAACTGCCCCAAGTAATACGTCCCCAATTGAATGTTGCTGTTTGGTTCAACCAGGCCCTTCCGATCAGAATCGGAGGCCGGTAACCCCAACTGACGGCCAACCCTTTTGGCTGTCTCTGGCATGAGTTGCATCAAGCCAATCGCGCCAACCGGGGAAACGACGCGGGCACTATATAGGCTTTCTTCGCGAATTAGCCCCGCGACTAAAAACGGATCCACTTGCTTTGGGGCGAACGATTGAATAACCCTTTGGTAACCCATGGGAAAAGCCCCCAACCAGGCAGCAGAAGAGGCATGGAGCTGTCCCTTCCGCAACGTCGACCCAAAATGACGAATAGATAATCGAATCCCGACATCGTAGGCCCCAACTTCACTAGCCAATGAAACCAATTGAGAAAAAGCTTTGGGGTCGGCTCCGAAGCGGGCAGAAACGACCTCAAGCTCATTGACTGCCTCCTTATGCAGGCGAAGAGTTCGTAACTCTTGAATTTTTTGATAGTGGATATCCTGCTGAAGGTGAGTTGGAGTATCCACGGGCATCACGTCAGTCGATGCCAACACCGCCCATTGTTTCGTCGAGAATTCTGAGGGACCGAGTCGAATATCTGCCAATTGCCCATAGTAGGTAAATGGATAGTCCTGGCTTAATTTTTTTAGACGTTCTCGCGCGGCCTCCATCTGTCCAAGATGTTCCTGGGCACGGGCCAACCAATAGGAAGCCTGAGAGGCGGCATGGAGAGAAGATTCGGTTTGAGGAGTTCCGACTGCCTGGGTAATCTCCTGAAATATCTCAATAGCATCAATAAATTGTTTCTGTTGATAGTGAATCCACCCCACTCGCCAAAGCGCATCCAACCGCTGCGTTAACGTGCGAGCCACAGCGCCTGCCCGCCTATAGGCCTTCCCGGCCTCGAGCCAGCGAGCATGATCTTCCAACCAAATACCGTAAAAGGTGAAGAGCAGCGATTGCTGATCACCGGTTACCCTACCCATTGCGGAGGTTTCGACAAGAGCCTCCAATTCTGCCCCTTTCCCCTGACGCAAATACACTCTTCCCAACCATACCCATGCATCATCTGTTCTGGAGGAGGAGGAACGGGATAGCGAGGTCAGTATCGCTTCTGCCTGGTCATACCGTTTCAAACGAACCAAGGCCATGGCCAAGGTGTATTGGACCTGAAAAAACTGAGGAATAGGAGAAGACAGAGTCGTAATGGTTTGAAATTCCTGAACGGCTTCCTCCAAAGCTCCCCCGTTATACAATGCCCTGCTACGCTTGTATCGCTCTTCCGGTGAGGGCAAAAACAAAGAACCCACTTCCCGGCGTAGCCACGATTCAGCCTTCAGCCGCTCAGGGGCGAGTGGGAATTTCCACCATATTTCACGGAAAATCTCAATCGCCTTTTCCCGTTGTCCTATTTGAGCAGAACATAAACCCATTTGGAAGAAGGCTTCTGCGGATTTGGGATGGTTAGATTTTATGCTGAGAGCCTGGGACCACATCGAGAGGGCTGCGTCACAATCCCCCAATTTTGCCAAAACATCCCCACCCGCATAGAGTGCTTCAGCGCGAAGCAAAGAATCGGCATAATGCTCATTAAACTGTTGAAACGCCTCTGCCGCCTCCCTCCCTAAACCAGCATAAGCATATGCCTGTCCCATCCAAAAGGTAAGATAATCGCCCAGAATAGGGAAATCATGGAGAGCGGATTTCAACAGGGGAATAGCTTCAAGAGGGGAGGATTCCTTGAGCCAATATCCATAACGGAACCCGACACGTTTGACCAAAGCGGAATTATCATTAGATGTAACAATCTGATCGAAAGACTTTGCATGATCCCATCCGGCTTCAGAATCAGCTCCAAATGATTCTAGCTGTTCAAGAAATTTCGTAACACATCCTTCAGAATTTTGACAGGGAGCCGAAGGAGGGTCCAAGGAGACGACGGTCTGAGGGAGGAACAGGATGCATGCCCCAACGATTACTCCGCCAATTAAGTGTCTAGACAGAATCCTCATGCCCCTCCTCAACATCATTATCTACCAGCTTACCCAGTATTCGTTATGCATACAATCACCAGAGTGCCAGAAAATTCCAATCAAGAGTGTGACAATATACGAGTCGTCCAAGGACCTGCCCTCATTCCCCCCCGCATTTCTATAATTCAGAGACGCACCCTTCAGACAAATCCTACACCCTCTTCCTGACAATGGGAACCCAAAGAATTCAGGAATTTCAGACCAGGCTAAAAACACAAATGAGGAAAAATATCTAGACAAATGCTAAAGAAAGTAAGGAGAAGCATCTGAATAAAAACAAGGGAGGCCGATTAGTGAACATGCACACCGTTGAATAATGAATTGAGTGCCACTCGTATTTAATGAATCGCCATCTGCTGAATATTTGGCATCCAGCTTTGCCAAATCGGTAGATCATCCCACAGACCTAACCGGGTTAAATACTCTTCTCCATCTTTCCCAATGACTCCATCCCCATCCTGAGCGATCCCTCCCCCCTCAACAAAATTTGCGGCATACACAGCCGTCAATGGACAGAAGGTCGTATGGGGAACCTTCGATGGATCATCATGGAACGCCACAATCGCAAGTAACATATCCTCTATACCCCATCGTGCCAGAAAAGTGACTCCACTTTCCCCGTGTGTGTACCCCAAGACCTGTCTTTCCAGCACGGCCAAGTTCCCTCCTCGGCATTGGGCTATCTCTACGACGGTCGTGAACATCTCCGGCTGCTGAGTCAAAAACACGAGCATGCCAATATCATGAAGCACCCCTCCCACAAACGATTGCCACACCATGCGTTGATTCGACCCCTGATTCAAGGCAATCAACGCAGCAAGGTATCCCGTTCTGAGGCTATGCCTCCACAAACTTACAATACGCGAAGACTCTACTGCGCATCCTTCGGATAGGAGAAACACTTCGACCCCAAATTCTAAAGCGCGCTCCAGATCAACCGGGATCATTCCTGCATCACCCGAAACAGCCTCCACATGCACTTTCACCTCACGGTCAAAATGAGATAACTTTTGGGCTTGAAGCTCATCAAAACTTGTATGCCCTCGTATCAACAATCTGGGTGAAAATGATCCTGACCAAGGCGCCAGTGACTCCCCACCATAAGACAAAGCCCCCCAGCTCTCGTGGGTCCTTTCTCCATCCCCATCCCAAGAGTCATCCTCTGTTCGAGGCCAATATTCAGTCACATGCGATACTCCAAGAAACACAGAAGGATTATCGAAGCCGGAAAGCGTCCTCTTACTCCTTCAATTTTTCTCGGCTTCACCAAACTGACTCTTGAGGTGCAAACCCGTGAGACAGGACATGAAAAATGCTAATCAATAGAAAGAAACAACAGTACAACGCAACACTCATAAAGAGGCGCGCAGAAAGAATGATTGAATTGGCTGGAGGGAGAAATTACAAATCGGGAAAATGAAAATTCCCAGGCAGGTCTAGAAAAAACGTGGCGCCTTGTCCTAGGCCCTCACTGTGGGCGCGAAGTGCGCCACACATATTTTTTGCCATCAACGCTCCATGATGCAGACTCAAGCCCCGTCCTCCATATTTGGTGCTATACCCTTGCCCAAAAACTTTCGTAAGGTCGTCGGGAGGAATCCCGCTGCCGGTATCCTGAACTTCCAGGCAAATAGAATCCGGAGGACCAATGACGAGCTTGACACGAACAACTAAGTCTCTCCGGGCAACCGACTCCATGGCCTGACAGGCATTGCGAATGACATCCCCCAAAATTTGAAGGAGTTGATGCTTATCCACGATGAGCTGTGGCACTTCCTGAAACTCCTGAATGACCGTAATTTTGGTTTCCTCCAACATCTCTTGGTTAACTGCCAGGGCCTCGGCTACCACCTCAGCCACACATACCGGTTCCGTCATCCCGCTTGGCTTGGCCAGATCCTGTTGGGTCGCAACACATTGCTGAGCATGCCCGGCATACTCCCGCAATCGATCTAATTCCAATAGAGCCACTCGCTTTTCCTCCTTCAATTGCCCCGATAATTTCTCCAGATAACCGGGGACTTGTTTCCCCTTGGGATTCTGCGATAAGTAGGTTCCTAGATCTTCATGATGCTTGTCCAATAACTGTGAAATTCGACCCACATCCTCGACCATCGAATTTTTCAAAAGATCCGTGATGACTCCGATAGATACATTAATGCTATTTAACACATTGCCCACGTTATGCAGGACACCCGTCGCTACTTCGGCCATTCCCAACTGCCTTGACGTTTCCATTAACCGCTCATTCAACTGCAGCTTCTCTTCTTCCATTCGCTTTCGTTCGGTAATATCCTGGGCAACACACACCAACCCCTGAAATTGTCCCTGCAGGTCCTGCATCATCGAACCAGAGACTGAAATGGTGATTTTCTGACCCTCATGAGTCAGGAAACTGGATTCCACGCCACTCACCGATCCTTGAAGTAAGAGGTTTTCGATGATCGCACCTTGGGAAAATTCTTCGCCAAAAATCAAACCGGGCGACTCCCCGATGAGTTCATCCTCCTGATAGCCTAAAAGATTTAGCAAGGAAGGATTCACCGCCCCAATAGTCATATCTGCGTTAATGACTAGCAGAGAATCCGCCATGGAGCGGAGGATATTATCAACATAATATCTGGAAGCAGCCAATTCACCACGAGCGGATTCCAATGCTCCCGTCGCCGCTTCACCATTATGGACATGGAGATCCGAAGGAGATTTGGAATGACAGCCATTTTCCCCTGAATAGGTTGCCCCATTGAGCACAGTTTCACCGGATACCGGGTACGGCAGACTCAAACAACTGGCTAGTTGAAAGACTTCTTCTTCAAGAAAAGGGCTCCGAAGTACCGCCCATTGCTCTGGACGGCTCACAACCAGACGATGGGGCCAGGATGCCCGATCAGGGGGAAGACAGAAGATACACCGTAAAGTCTGATCATATTCCCAAAGCGACTCCACCAGGTCTCGAACGACCTCCCAATCCTCTGAACGCCCATCAATAAGGACAAGAACAAAAGGATTGCCAGTAACTTGAGCTTCCGCGAACTTCGACAAAACATGGAGGCCCATTTCCACGCTGACAAGAGCGAACTGGGTCTGAGTTAAAAACGGCTGAATACCAGAGGTTGCCAAATTTTTGCCATTTAAGGAACTCCCTACTGACATGTCACCCACAGCGGGCGCAGACAACGCATCGCGCAACATGATTTGGGTTTCGGGATGAGCCCCGACCACTAATACACGACGATGCGCAGGAATCTGAACCATAAAATATTGAGCTTCACTATTTATATATTTGAAAAGGTCGTATTCCCTATGAACCAAAATCGAATGCTTTTAAACCGGCCATCAGTTCTCCCCATTACTGAATTGGCAGCGTAACTATAAAGGTAGACCCTTCTCCCAACTTGGAACGAACGGAAATGGCACCACCACACTTCTCGACAATACGTTGACATACGGCCAAACCAATCCCTGTCCCTTCGAATTCATCTTTCCGATGCAGCCTTTTGAACATCCCAAAAATTTTCCCGAACTGTTCTGATGGAATACCTATGCCCTGGTCATGAATTTCAATTTGGCAAAGCCATCCAGGTTGGCCTAAACCGGTGTGACGTCGATTTTGAATAATCGTCCCGGTGATACGAATGACCGGTGGAACCCCCGGCCGATGAAATTTCAAGGCGTTGCCGAGCAGGTTTTGTAACAATTGTCGGACTTGAAACGCATTTCCATAAATAGTAGGTAATTCCCCAATCTGCACGACCGCCTGCATTTCCTCGATCCGCGCGCCGAGATCCGACAGGATTTCGTCGACCATTTCTCGCAAGACAAGCGGCTCCCCTGAGGTGTGCGGCAAATCGATCCTGGAATACACTAACAGGCTCTGAATTAGCTGTTGCATGCGATCCGCCGCGTTTTTGACTCGGTCAACATATCCCAGACCTTGGCTGGTGAGGGCTGACCCATATTTCACCTGTAAGAGATCAAGAAATACCTGGATTGAATGAAGGGGCTCCTGTAAATCATGAGCTGCAAGCGATGCAAATTGCTCCAAGTCCCGATTCGACCGGGCCAATTCTTCGGTTTGGTGACGTAAAATCCGTTCGATTCGTTCCCGTTCATGGATTTCATTCAATGCTTGGTCCCGCATAGCAGAAAGTTCGAGATTTCTTTCTTGGACATCACAAACCACTTGAGCTAACTCCACTTCTACCTCTTGCCGCCTGAGCAAATCCTGCTCCAAACAACGGTTGGTCTCTTCAAGAAGGCCCGTGCGAGTCATGACGGTCTGTTCAAGTTCCTGAACCCGCAACCGGGCCTGCTGGGCACAATGCCATTTCATCGTCAAAGCCGTAGACAATTGCCATACCTCAATCGGATCAAAGGGCTTTCGTAGAATTAATAACTGGTCCCGATGTCCTAATCGAGGCAATACGGCCGACCAACCAAAATCGGGATAGGCCGTACACAACACCACCTGTACGTCAGAATCCTCATCCCAAATTCGCTCAACCGTTTCAATCCCGTCCCAACCATTGGGCAATTGCACATCCAGGAACACCACCGCAAAGGGCGAACCCCGTTCCTTAGCCTGCGCGACCACATCACGCCCTGACTCCCCATTGTTCACACAATGGAGATCGAAGGGTTCTTCGCCATGATGCAGGAAGGGCCCGTCAAAGAAATCCTGGCTGCTTTCAAGCCACGCATTGGAAATGAGGCTAATTGCGGAACACAAAATCTTCCGGAAATCCTGCAAAATGTCCGGGCTATCATCTATCACTAAGATCCGTCGATTTAGAGTACAGACGGGATTCATGCCTGTCCTGCCCCTGCCCCTGCCTCAACCGGAAGAATTAGTGTCAAGGTCGCGCCGGTGCCAATCCCATCACTATGGGCCTTTAACATCCCACCCATACGATGAATCGTAACCATCGAACTATGCAGACCAATCCCATTGCCATCATGCTTGGTCGTAAAACCGCGAGTAAACATTCTGGCCAAATGTTCAGGCGCAATTCCAATGCCGGTATCTTGAATTGCGATGACAACCGACAACCCATCATCCGTGCGACCTTCTACTCGTATGGTGAGCAGATGATCAACTCCGACCTGTAATTGCATCGCCTGTTTAGCATTTCGCAGCAGATTCACCAGAATTTGAAGCAACTGATGCCGATCGGTCACGACAGGCGGCACAGACTGATAGTCTCGTTTGATCCTGATCCATTTCGCATCTCCAGCGTGAAAACTTAACTCCACGGCTTGATTCAGAAGTTCCACAACAGAGAGAGCCTCGATGATACCCCGAGACTTCGCCATCGACTGATGTGAAATGATAATTTGTTTGACATGATCAATATTGCGAACCAGGCCTTCCAATTCTTTTAGCATGGTCTGTTGCTCTGCTATGAGGTGGCTCCCCAATTTCATAATCGCCGGAGGAATCCGTTTCCCTTTTGGATCCTGAGTCAGATAGATTTCCCAATTCTCCTCATGATTCTTTAACAGTTCCGCGATTCGATGAACCAGAATTATCGAAGACTGATTCATTAACTCATGAACCACATGCACGGCCACATTAATGCTATTGAGCACATTGCCCACATTGTGCAATACGGTTGAGGCAACATCAGCCATCTCATTACCATATGAGGCACCTTCAACCTGCCTGCGCAAATGCTCACGTTCGATCAAACCCCGACGTCGAACCAACCCCTCTCGAATGGCCCAGGGCATCGCGATACCCTCCATTTTTTCATTAACCAGCCAATCGATAGCCGAGTCGTCTTCCAGCTCAACAGCGGAACTCTCTCCATCAATCAATCCCAAAATGAACGCATTGCCCCAGATTTTTTTGATATCGCAAGCAATATCCCTCCCCCTCCGGTTTACCCGACAGTCAACGAGAATGAGATCAAATGGGTTGTGGGAATCAAAACAGGAAGGGTGCATTGAGGCATAATCAAGCCAAGTGACTTGAAGTATGGGGCCCTGAGAAGCCAACACGCGATGAAAGGATGGGGAAAGGTCACTTTCCTGAATTCCCACCATCACCACACGGAGCAGCGGAAATTTCGGAATCACCTGCCCATTAGATTCCGACATGACATGAACCATTCCATGAAGAAGGTAAGGAGAGAAAATCAATTTTGAACGATAAACAACTCATGAAATGGCAAAACAGCATCACACGGTGGATAAATGAAGTTTCGTCTTGAACACCGCTGGCATCTCATTCACAGAATCCCCTGAGTTGAGGATTCCCTGGCATGACGACAAATTGCGCACCCAGTAACGGGAGTCCCCTATCTTCTCCAGAAATACCCTTTTAAATGGAAAGGTCCCAAACGGCCGAACCTAGATTCCCTGGCGTCAAAAGGATTTTATGGTTTCTTCTGCTCGTTCTTCTGCCCATTTGGCCAATAGTTCTAACTGTGACTTTGCTTGACACGATTCCGCCCAACGCTTGGTAAGGGAATTGGCCAACTGCCACACTTCAATATTATCAAACGGCTTTCGCAAGATGAGGAGTTGGCCATTTTTATTCAATCGTTGGATGACATCTTCCCACGCATGGTCCGAAAAAGCCGTACAGATCACGACCTGCAAATCAGGATCTTCTTGCCACAGATGCTCCACCGTCTCTACTCCATCCCAACCTGGGGGCATACGCATATCCACAAAGGCAACCGCATACGGCCGTTCAGCCTTCATCGCATCTTGCACCATCCGGTGCCCCATTTGCCCTTGGTCCGCAGTATCGACGTCAAACTTTTCAACAATTTTTTGTTCTTCCACATCATCAAACAATTCCGCCCGAACTTCTTGCAGCAGCGAGGTGTCTAATGATCGCTCAAGAATTTTTCGAAAATCTTCGTGGATCGCCACATTATCATCAATCACCAAAATACGCCGGTTGGCTTGTTCCTTCTCCATTACCGTTCTCCCTCCATGTGAATAACTGGCAAATCAAGAGTAAATATTGCCCCCTGCATCAGACCATCACTCCACACCCGCAGTGACCCAGTAAGCTCTTTGGCCGCTAGAGCACTAGCATGAAGATTCGGTAACAGGTCTGTTTGCTCCCCAGAAGCCTGTGGAGAAAACACCCGAGTCAGACCTTCTAAAGGAATTCCCCTTCCAGTATCAGCAACCTGCAAACGAACAAACCCTTCTCGGTCCGGACAGGGAAAGACATAAAGAGTGAGGCGATGAGTCCAACTAGTTATCTCCCTCATCCCATTGATCGCATTCCGGATTAAATTCACCAGAATGCGGAGAAGCTTGGATACTTCTAGAATACCTTCGCCAACCCTTTGGTACTCCCGACACACTTGGACCCCCATCCGATCCAATTCACACTGATGGGATGCCAAAGCCTCATCCATAATCGCTGCAAACTGAATGGTATCTTTAAATCCCCCCACGCGATGGGGCGTTTGGCCAACCGTCAAATAATATTCCAATTGCTCCAGGTGATAATTGAGCGTGGTCAATTCGGTCAGGGTATCGAGATGGTTCTGTGACAATTCCTCATTCAATTGCCCCAAGAAATTCGGAATCTTTTTCCCTTTGGGATCCTGAGTGAGATACCACCCGTAATCATGACTATGGGCCTCGAGCATATCCGCAACCCGCCCAACATCAGCCACATGAGATTCCCGAAGCCGATGGTGAATAAGTCCGGCAGACACATGGATGCTATTCAGGACGTTTCGCATTCGATGGAAGATGGATTCCCCCACTGCTTCCATGTGGCCTTCCGAAAATCCTGATGTTTCCGTACGAGTCGTCATCGCGAAAATATCCGTCGAAATCCCTCTACCGAGGTGGCGTTGCAACTTATTTTGTGATATCGCGTGGTTCTAAATTCTTTGCCGGAGGCTGGGTTATTCCAACGGTAAAGAACTCACCAAAACATCTCCACCAAATCCCTGGCGTGGCATACGGAAATAAATCGGCTATATGGGAAAGAACCTTAAGAGTTTTGGGAACAGAACAGGCATGCTCCTGCACCATGGGAACAACCGGATTGTCAAAGTTGTCAAAGGGAAAAGGCTAACCGTGGCAGACGAAGAAAATGTGGCATCGTTCCCATTTAAAGCACTCCCAGGAGGGTAGCGGAATTCCGAATCAGCTTAAACTGATGGAGGACTTCTTGGAAGGTATGGATTGAAGATACAAACAGATACTAGTGTGATTTCTTTGTTTTGATAATCCGCCTCGTCCCGACATACATGGATCAATCCATAACGTCGCTAATTCCGTACCAAAAATCAAAAATATGGATAAAAACGATTGACGGGTAAGTATGGCTTCTCCAAGATAACCCAACAAAACAAAAAATTGTGATTTCGTTATGCGCCGTATTTGTTTAATATCTCCTGGACCCCAAGAGAAAAAGAAGAAAAACCCAATACTCATACCTCGTGATCCCGGTGACTGAAGCCTACTCAGCCTCCCCCCCACCCGCAACTCAATCCTCGGCTCTCCGCGGACTGCTCGTCGCCCAATTTTTTGGAGCCTTCAACGATAATGCCTGGAAACTCATTGTCGCCCTCCTGGCTATCAAGCAAGTGGCCGCCTCGGCAGGAGGTGCTTCTGGCCCTGAGCTCGAAGCCGCCACACAGGCGACAACCACGCAAGCCTTTGTCATCTTTACCCTTCCCCTGATGGTGGTCTCCGCCTTTGCCGGAGTCTTTTCCGATCGGTTTAGCAAGAGAACCGTCATCGTCGTCATGAAGGCCGTGGAAGTCTTATTGATGGGAGCCGGAACCGCAGCTCTCTTTTGGAATCCTCTGGGTGGAATTCTTCCCCTCCTGGTGCTGGCAGCAATGGGTGCACAAAGTGCACTTTTCAGTCCTTCCAAATATGGAATTATTCCTGAACTCTTGCCTCACCATCGCTTGTCCTGGGGAAACGGTCAAATCGAGATGTGGACCTTCATCGCCATCATTGCAGGAACCGCCTTGGCAGGTCTCATGCTTGACCTTTCCGGTCAAACCCCATGGTTGACAGGATTAGTCCTCATGATGTGCTCAGGAATAGGATTATGGGCGTCATTATTTATTCCCACAGTTCCACGTGCTCGACTTGATGGGGGAGTTCGAGAAACGTGGAAGGCCGCCATTGAAGCTCTTCGATTCGATCGAGTCTTGAAATTGGGCATCATGGGGGCCATTGCATTTTGGACTTTGGCCAGTTTAGTTGGCCAGGATGTGTTGATCTACGCCAAAGTCGTCCTTCACCTGTCAGATTCCCTTTCAGGCCTTCCCCTGGCAGCCTTCGGAATCGGAGTCGGAATTGGGTCCCTATTGGTTGGAAAACTCTCAGCGGCCAAAGTCGAATTAGGCTACCTTCCCTTGGGAGGCACTGGGATCACCGCCAGTCTTTTCGCCTTAGGGTTTGGGGAGCCCCAGTTAGGAGGAACCCTCATCGCCATGGGATGTCTAGGCCTCGCCAGCGGATTTGTGGTGGTCCCGCTCAATGCTCTGATTCAATGGCGATCCCCAGCCGACCGACGAGGCGCCGTGATTGCCTTTGCCAATACCCTGGTCTTTGGAGGAGTCCTGTTGGGGTCTCTGGGATCAGGTTTCTTCTCAAAGATCGGACTCAGCGCCAGCAATATTTTTCTCATATCCGGTCTGGGAAGCGCAGCTCTAACCATTTGGGCACTTCGGGTCCTCCCGGAAATGTTTATTCGGTTGTTGTTAGTCTTGTTTACTCACACCATCTATCGACTTACCATCACAGGACGGGATCATATCCCGCAGGAAGGTGGGGCACTGCTGGTACCCAACCATGTCTCCTTCATCGATGGACTACTCCTACTCTCCACCACCGATCGCCCCATTCGCTTTCTCGTCGACCAAAATTATTATGACCATCGCGTGTTCCAACCCTTTGCCAAAATCATGGGGGTCATTCCAATTTCTTCGAACGGATCCCCTAGAGAAATCTTACACGCGATACGACAAGCGGGACAGAGTCTTGATCAAGGAGAACTGGTTTGCATTTTTCCAGAAGGACAAATTACCCGCACAGGCAACCTTTTACCCTTTCGTTCGGGATTCACTCGTATTGTCAAAGGCCGGGATGTGCCCATTATTCCCATTAACCTTGACCGGGTCTGGGGGAGTATCTTTAGCTTCATCGGCGGACGTTTTTTAGCAAAATGGCCAACCCGATTCCCCTATCCAATTACGCTCTCTGTCGGCGCCCCCCTCCCCTCCACCACATCCGCTGAAGAGGTACGGCAGGCCGTCCAGGAATTAGGAGAAACGGCATGGCATTTACGAAAACTCACACGACGCCCTCTCCATCACAGCTTTGTCTGGTCCATGCGCAAACACCCGTTTCGCGTCGTATTTGGAGATGCAACCAGACCTCGACTCTCCTGCTTCGAGGCACTGACAGGCGCTATCGCTTTGGCAAGAGCCCTCAGATCTCACTGGGAAGGGCAACAAACGGTGGGAATTCTCCTACCTCCAAGTGTAGGTGGCGCGCTCGCCAATATGGCGGCAACGCTTTCTGGAAGAACCACCGTCAACTTGAATTATACGGTTGGGGTGCAAGGGATGGAATCTTCATCAAACCAAGCAGGCCTAGTGACTGTTCTCACCAGTCGCGTTTTCTTAGAAAAGGCCAATCTCGAATTGCCGATGAACCTCACGCCTATCTGGATCGAGGAGATTCGAAACACGATTGATGGGCAGGCTCGAATTACCGCTATGTTATTTGGGCTCTTCGCTCCAATCCGGAAGGTGGAGCGTTTTTGTGGGGCGACCATGCATCCATCCATTGATGATATCGCCACGATTATTTTTAGTAGTGGAAGTACTGGAGAGCCCAAAGGCGTCCCGCTGAGTCATTTCAACCTTGACTCAAACGTGGAAGGAATTGCCCAAGTCCTTCACCTGGATCACAACGACCGGATTTTGGGGATTTTGCCGTTCTTTCATTCTTTCGGCTATCTGACCACGCTGTGGTTTCCGGTTATTCATGGAGCGGGCGTAATCTATCATCCTTCTCCAATGGATGCCGGTCCCATTGGGAATCTGATCCACAAGCATCGAGTCACCATCCTGTTAACGACCCCGACTTTCCTGCAACTGTACCTGCGCCGCTGCACCCCTGAACAATTTGGTTCCCTTCGGATCGTGCTCACAGGCGCAGAAAAATTACCCGACCGGCTACTGATCGCATTCGAAGAACGATTTGGCATTCGTCCCATTGAAGGATATGGAGTCACAGAATGTGCTCCGGTGATTGCCGTCAATTGTCCGGATTTTCGGGCTTCTGGATTTTTCCAATCCGCCTCTCGGCGGGGAACGGTCGGACAACCACTTCCAGGCGTGTCTGTCAGAATTGTGGATCCTGACACCGAGCAACCATTGCCGGTCGGGACTCCAGGCATGCTGTTAGTCAAGGGACCAAACGTCATGAGTGGGTATTTAGGACGTGAAGATTTGACCGCAAAAGTGATACGACAGGGATGGTACATTACCGGAGATATTGCCGCCCTGGATGAGGATGGGTTTATTACCATTACCGATCGCCTCTCCCGATTTTCCAAAATCGGTGGTGAGATGATTCCTCATGGACGAGTTGAGAGTGCCCTAATGGAAGCAGCAAATACCGAGACTATGACTTTGGCTGTCACCGCCGTGCCTGATGAACGGAAAGGGGAGCAACTGGTGGTCTTACATACCCTCGATGAATCGGCCATCCCGGAAATTTTGGAAAAGGTCACCACTCATGGGTTGCCTAATCTTTTCATCCCCAAACGGAGCAATTTCATCAAAGTGGATCGTCTCCCTGTATTGGGAACAGGTAAGTTGGACTTGCGCACCCTAAAACAATTGGCATTGGCAAAAATAAAAGCACAACTTCCTCAATAACGAGCACTGAAGGGCCTGAGGTCCCTATTCACCTCATCTTCATCCCGCCATAGAGACACCCAAAACCAAAAATAGGATTGATCAAGATGAGCCCGTACTGCTAGCTCAAATAGGCATAAAATTTGTTGCGACATAACCTTCCAAACCAGACACCATTGGAAGGCCTTTTCCCTAACCTAAAAGAGCTATGCGTAAACCTAAAATGGAATTTTTAGGTATTTGGGGTTAATGCTTTTCCGCTACTTTAGTCAGCCATCGAACCCAAGGACCAAGCGCTCCGTTCACTCAGCCAGGGGAAAAGATTCTCTCGAGAGCCTCCTGTCATCTTCTGCCCCATTCATTGAACGAAAATATAATGCATAAGATTTCACTTAGGGAGCTGTCCAAAAATTGGGGGCCATCTCTGTATGTCAAAGGGAGAGGTGTGTAATGAAATTGATCCGGTGAAAAGGAATTTGTGGTGTTGCAGTTAAAAATTTTGTTAATTGACCACTTCATCAATGGCGGGAATATGGTGATGGTATTTTGATCATCATACCTCAGCACCAAAATTGGCGGAAAGAATTGACTCAAGACTTCGAAGACACCCGAACATTCTTTGGCATAGTTAACTTCACAACCCAGATATACTCTCTCCGACAAAACTCCTCGCCGGGGCGATCCCGTAACCAAAAAAAAATACTTGGAATGAGGAATACCGGGCGGTCAAGCATAATGGAAGGTGCTAACTGAGGACGACCCGATCCTCGGGTCGTCCTCAGAAAAGTGAGCCCAGATTACCATAAAGAAGATTTTGCTCTCGATCGACCCTGCGATTCATTTGACGCTCTTTTTCCTGAAACCGGCCTTTGCGAAAGATCATATTCCTGAAACGCCTCATTCCGTTTGTTCGCCATTGCGGAGGAAATCCCGAGATAAACCTTTCTGGCTGATTCGGACAATTGTGGATCGAACGGCGCCCCTCGAAAAGCTGCTTCGGCCGCCTTTCGTTCATCATAAGTCAATGGTCGACTCTGTTCTTGCATAACTCCTCCCCATTCATGGTTGCCTTAATCAAGGATTAATGGACTAGAGGTCTCGGTTCTTTTTCCGCCTGAATCCGTTTCCCACAATTTAAGCAAGCAAAATACAAAAGACTTAATCCGACCTCCAAATCCACAGCGCGCTCGACCACCATTGCACCCTGACATTTTTCACAGATTTTCATAATGTCCCTCAAATAATAAGTGTCCCTGTCTTCCGTTCGTTTAAGCAAACCATGTGCCTCTCTTCGGAATTTAATCAACATCCCCGATTTGCATAAAATCTAAAAGAACAGGGAGTCATTGAAGGGTTGGAACACCACCACAATCTTGATCAACAAAATTCCGATGTTAAAACCGTTGACAGATGTCTCTAGGCGCCCTTGGACAGTAGGGCAAGATCATGTGATTTGAGAGCAGGTTGGTTATAGTTGTATGGCGGCAAACCCGTTAAGCATCCTGACAAGACCCACCACATCCCAATTGGATAAGGGACCCGAATGTTTTCTCTGACAAGGGGTGAATTTGAGAGGAAGGTGAGGGAAATGGCGACCAATTGAGATTCGCAACAAAATGAAATTAGCAGGAAGGGAAAACGACCTAATTACATTCAAAATTCCGCAGAGGGATTGTTGATCAAGAAACACCCAATGGAAAGTACCAAGATTCGAATCTCCCAGGGGAGAATGAACATTTCGGCCCAGTCATTTGTGTGGCCTCAAGACAGAAAAGTAAAAGGACCTGGCGGTTCAGGTCCACTACGTAAGAACTATCAAGGTAGCTTCCCTGAACCCAAATACACATACCGATGCCACACAAGCTCCATTTTTTCAGATCAAATTTCCAACATTCGCTGTGAAAGAAAATAACCGGAATCCTTCCGGGCTATTACTTTAAAAACTTGTCCGATTGGATATTGACTGGAGCCGGCGAGTGGGATTGAACCACCGACCTGCTGATTACGAATCAGCTGCTCTACCACTGAGCTACGCCGGCTCACATTGGAAGGAATCAAACAGCGAAGGACCGCCTTTACTGGAGAACGAGTTTGGTAGGCTACCTTGTGGTCGTTTATACCTTTCGTCGCTTAGTAACGTCAACTTCAAAAGGTCGTGGGTCTTATCAAAAAGTGGAGGGAATTTGCTGAGGAATAAGTAGGTTCCGCACTTATGCCCTCCCTTCACCTTCTCCATTGACAAGACCGCAGGTATATTTTAGTTTCTTAGGTTGGCGTTGTCTCACGATCCAAATGAGGACTGAAGGTGGTTGATCGAGTGAAACACATATTGAGGGGAATCGGGCTTTTGATCGGCCTAGCAGGAACACCTCTGTTAGCCCAGGCTGACTTTCTTGTTAAGACCGTTGTTTTATCTAAAGAAGTGGACAAGAGGAACCCACAGGGAATATTCCGTCCTCCAGCCTATTGCGAAAAAGATAAAAATGGGCAAGCGGCAATTCCAATGATCCAAACATCACAAACTTCGCAAGTGATATTTTGGACAAAAATCGAAGCAACCACAAAAGGAAAAATTCGTCACAGCTGGCATCACAAAACCGATGGAACTTGGACCAAAATTTCAGAAGTGAACATCCCCATTCAACCTTCTCCAGGCTATCGCATGTGGAGCATGAAATCACTACGTCCGGATTTACACACCGGGGAATGGATGATCGTGGTTGCTCCTTCGAATGAACCGGATCGAATCCTCTGTATCGCACGATTTATGGTGAAGTAACATTGGGGGGGCTTCCTGAGCAATAATATTCACATTCGCATGACTCAAAACTCATAGTTTATGTGTTCCGATAATGGCGTCTTTTCCAATGGTCATGTCTTACCATCCGTGTCCCTTATTGTTTTAGGCAGCTCTACATAGCGTCCATGCCTCCTTTCCTTGCATTAGCGAATCTCATCCGGTTGTTCAATCAAACAGGGACTCTGCTTTTACTCTTCCCCACCCTTTGGTCTCTGTTTCTTGCTTCCGAGGGTTGGCCCGGTCTTAAGCTCCTTTTGGTGTTCATTTTTGGATCATTTCTCATGCGAAGTGCAGGGGTGATTATGAATGACCTGGCTGACCGGTCATTTGATCGGGAAGTTCAACGAACACGGCATCGTCCCCTTGCTTCTGGCCAATTAACGCCTTCCCAAGGCTTAGCACTTCTGGCAGTTTTGCTTGGGTTAGCCGCCATTTTGTTATGGCTCTTGAATCCTCTAACACTTTTGCTGAGTCCTGTGGCATTGCTGCTTGCTGGGATTTATCCTTTCTGCAAGCGTTTCATCCATATCCCCCAACTTGTTTTGGGATTAGCATTTGGGTGGGGTGGCATCATGGCGTGGGCCGCTGTTCGAAACGAATTGGACCTGTCGGCTTGGATCCTTTTCGCAGCAACGGTGTGTTGGGCCATGGCCTACGATACGATTTACGCCATACAGGACAGGGATGATGACCAAAGGATTGGAGTCAAATCCACCGCCATTCTCTTTGGATCCTACACCTGGCTTGGGGTGGGCATTGCGGGGTTGATCATGCTGGCATGTCTGTCTCTGGTCGCCAACATCAATCATCTTGGCATTGAATATTCTATGACCTTAATGGGAGTAGCTGGTTTATTAGGCTATCAAGTTCTTCTTCTCCGCTCAAATATTTCAGGGGAAAAAGCCTTCTTTTTATTCAAACAACATGTCTGGATTGGGGTTCTTATTTTAGGAGGAATATGGATGGGGCATCCATAAATATACAAAATAAGTAAGGACTACAAACAAACCGATTAGTTTTATTTTAATCGGCCAATCACTCAGGAGAATTCCAGCCACTCATAGGCTTTTTTTATTTTTAATCCTAGCCTGTTTATCAAAAGCATTCCCACAATTCCTTAGAACCACCAGATTCAAACCAGGTCCTTAGCATGGATAAATGGTAGGTGAACACCTTTTTTGGCTAATGCAAGCCTAAAGGCACGCGTCTCGTGGAAAGAAGGACCGTTTTGTTTTTATTCTGAGAGGGGAACTGGATTTTCTGGTTTTGGGGCCTGGAGTGTCCCTAAATAATACGTGATTGCCTTGGCATCTTGGTCTGAAATCCCTAAATTTGGCATCCTGGTATGTTTTTTCATGGCTTGAGGATACAGAATCCACCGATAGACCCATGTAGGATTGAGGCGAAATCCTGCTCGATCTAATGCAGGACCAACCAGCCCACCTTCATCATTGAGGCTATGACATCCCTGACATCCGTATTTGTCATTATATAACTGTTTTCCCAGATTAGCTTGGACGGCACGTTCCTCTTCAGGTAAGGAGAGATCCGGTCGAGAGACCTGAGCCTTTTTAGGACGCTTTAAAAAGTTATCAACAGAGGCTTTAGCGTTTTCATATTTCTCATTCGCTGCCAGGAACGCTTCCTCTTCCGGAATCGTGACTTCTTCCGGTTCGTAATTCTCAAGCTGCTCATCTGTCAGCGTTTCTTCATAAGCAGCTTGAGCGGCCTCCGCTTTCTCGGTTGCGGCCTCAAAAGACGCTTTTGCCGTTTCCATCTCTTGCTGTGCCGCCTGGAATGCCTCATCTAATTCTTTTTTCCTGGCTTCAAAATCATAGCTCAACGACATACCATGAAGGGTCCGAACATAACCCACAATAGACCAGATTTCTTCCTCCGATAAGGTGTACTTAAATGTCGGCATGGTAGGGACGGCAAAGTAGTCCTCGTCATCTAATACTTTGGGATCGGTCGTATCTTTCATGTCCCGATAAATAGTGTGGAAAATCTCTTCATCACTAAAGGTGGACATTTCGGCATTGGATGCGAGATTTTTAGGTCTGGGGTCCGACATGCGCTCCCAATTAAAGCCTTCCCCTTGTTGTCCGGTTTCCCCATGACAATGACTACAATAATGGTTATAGAGCTTTCGGCCCTTAGAGGTTTTTTCATCCTCAAAAATTGCGCATCCAGAGAATAGCGTGAAGGTAAATCCGACAACGGCCAAACCGATGACTGTTATATCACGACCGCCTCCCGCTATCAGTTTCATACTGATTGCCCCTTTCTCAGTTTCCTTACAATCACCAGTTCGAAGGCCGCTGCGAGGGCTAAGCCCAATATAACCCAACCAAAAATGGAATTATCTGCACTCGGTTCAGCCCGAATATACCACCAAGTAGAAACGGCTTTCTGTCCACCTTTTTCCTTTACAAGACCATCCACAATGGCCCCATCCCAAAAAGCAAAGGCCACATTTCTCCATTCGCCAGGTTCTATTTGAACATCCTGCTCGTCCTCAGTTTTTAACAATCGGGTAAAGACCACTTTCCATGTCCCATTTTGCCAAACCCCTGTTGCCTGAACATCCTGGTGAGGTTGAGTTTCCAAGGTCTTAAACCCCTTCGCACTCATATCAACAGCTTGGCCACTTTCCTTTTTCCAAAACCAAATGTTTACCGGTCCACCTTCAACCTGCAGCATTTCCTGACCATGGGCAAAATGGGCTGGCTTGTCTCCAACCATAAATTCAAGTGCAGCGGCGTCCCCCGGATCTTCTGTGGGATCATCGTATTCCACTAAAATAGCCAGTTCTTGCCCATTATGAACCCCTTTAGCCTTGACTGATTTAACGGTTACTTCCTGAATTCGGGGAGGCCAATGCACCTGTGGCGCCAGATTAAATTCAGAACCAGGCACTGAATCCCATTGTGAAGAATTAGGGTCAGCGGTTGGTAAGCTGCCTTCTAATTGATACATTCGAACCGAAACACTCCCGAGTTCATCGGAAGCCGGCGGTTCGCTAGCAAATGTTTCCGTAAACCCCAGGACTCCGAACAGCCCAATAATGGATATGGCACCTAGGCTTCTTAGTCCGTTCGACATGTCATATTCTCCACTCATTTATCCACAACATGATTGGGTTATGCTTACTCTTCTTCTTCCCACGTCCGTGGGGATTGATGGGCTCCGTCATATTCACCCATTATAATTTTCCATATAAATTCTTCCGGCAATTCCTCTTCCCATCTTGGCATAGCTGACTTCCAAGGCATTCCTTCCACAGGTAATCCTACTCCACCTTTTTTAATCCTCCAGAACAAATAGGCCTCTTGTAACTGGGCAATGGTCCCAGGATCAGTAAAATCAGCTGGAGGAGGATTAAACCCAGGAGCTGCTGTGCCCTTTCCATCAAAATTAGCTCCGTGGCAAGGTGAGCAGTAGGCTGCATACAGGCCTTTACCCATCATAATGTTTTCGGGAGTTTTTGGATAAGGATTTGACAAACCAACAAACTCCCCAGGAGGTGCAGGATGAATGGTTCTATTTTCCGCAGGCGGCAGGTCGCTCGGAGCCAAACTGGAGTACGTCTGCCACCCCACCAGAAGCGGGAACATTACCAACACTGCCAATCTTGCCATATGGCCTATTCCTGATTGGCCTTGACCAGATAAAAAACGGAAGACCGGGCCCATCATCGCCTCCAAGGATGGGCCACTCATGGTCCCATAAATCATAATGCCGCTCAGGGCTAAGGCCAAATACAGGTAAATTAAACTTGCTGGAAGTGGTGCCGTAAATAACGGAAGTAAAAACTTTAAAAATATAAACACACCAGCAAGAACGATTGCTCCACTAGTAATAGGGCCTTTCATGATGTTCTCCTCAACCTGGCTATTCCCTTTAGCGATCCGCCGAATTTTCCATTTGCGATTTCAGTGGTGAAGAGACCGAAGCGACCTTTAACGAATCATCCGATTTTTGCTCGGTTTCCATAATGTCCTCAACTTTGATACTGATTGGTTCACCACTCATTTTTTGGAGGAAAGCAATGACCGAATAAATTTCCTGCTTACTTAATCCGATAGGATCCTTGTCGATATGGGGCATCTGTGCCGGATATTCTTTTGGAACACCATCATGCCTGAAGTCCAAATAAATATAGGCTTGAGGCTGAGTTAAACTTTCATAGATAAATTCCGGAGACAGTTTTGCTCCAATACCATTTAAATCTGGGCACCGGGCAGACTCACTTGGCCCGATTGAATGGCACAAGGCACATTGTCCTTTACTAAAAAATATTTTCTGCCCAATTGAAGCCAAATCATCCGGGCTTTTAACGCTGGCAAGATCGAAGGTTTCTACAGCAGGAGGCAAGGAGGCCATTTGCGGAACGCTCAAGGCAATTAAACTAAAGACTCCCAACACCATCGCGACAAAACCTAAAACCCGAAGGAACATTCCCTTAATAAAAAGCAGGATAAGAATTCCTACCCCAATGACACACATGCCTATTATTTGTAATAGCGCGACTTCACTCATGTTTCCTCACCCATGCTTTCCAAAGAAATATGGCCCTTTAGTCTTTCTCTTATTCCATTCCTATTCAAGCTTTTCCACGGCCCTTGGTGCACCACCAGCCATAGCTGGAGCCGAATGGCCAGGAATATCCACGGTAGATCCCCTTGGCGGCTGAGCTTTGGCTTTATCACCTAGTGTTGCCACCCAAAAGATAAACGCGACGATTAGACAAAACACAAAAGTGTTAAGAGACATAAATGCCGCTGCATACCCTAATGCTGGGGAATAGGCATATTCCGAGGTATCTCTCATAACACCATAAATGTGCCAATGTACTCGGGATGATGACCTGGCATACCCCATTAATGACATAAGTAAAATCACCATGACCGCATTTAAAACTAAACTATACCCTGCCCGAATAGGCATTTTACCCCACACCATTTCGGTTGTAGTTTTGGCACTTTTCATTAAAATGGCGGTTAGCGGAGTGAACGTAATCATAATGAACAGGACAATTAATACTTGTGCGACCGAAAAGTAATTAATACGAATGATGGCAGGGACGAAATACCCCCATACCCCAAGAACCACAACGGCGATTCCTGCAATGACAAGCAATCCTCCCATAATGGCTTTAGCTGCTTTTGCCCAACCTGCCGTTTCCTGTTTTCCCGCGCGCCAATACATAATAAAACTCATAAACGTGACGAGGATCATGATATTCGATACCGTCATTTTGGCAGACATCACACCGAAAACACCAAGCAAGGGATGGTGAGTCCCACCCATCTTTTGGGCTTCAGCCAAACTGGCGACCAAAGAATGCGGAGTCATCCATATTCCGAGACACAATAATAAGACGATTAACATCGCCATTACCGGTTTTTTGTATTGGTTTTCAGACCCCGGTATTCTATAGGTAATTCCCATCCAAAAATAATAGTTCGCCCCCAGGAACAGCACCCCAATCAGCATGGCTTGAAGAATAAACAGCCATGCCAAGAAACCACCCATAAGGGTAATCCCCATTTGTTGGTTGTATTGGTACACCTCACGCATAAGCCAATAGCCGGCAAAGGGAAGGGGCAACATACCGAACACCCCAATAAAATTACCGACATAACCCATCCAGTCGTAATGCTCACGCTCTTCACGGGAAACCGCCAAAAGATACCTGATGCCTGCATAAGCTCCCACGATAAATCCACCTAACACTACATTGGCGATGAGGCGATGAATATTGACCGGCATCCATGTAGGATTTTGCATAGCCATCCAAGCTCTCGACCAGGCATCTCCTTCCCCTAGCACGACAGGACTCGCTTGGAAGGTTGCCCATGAATTGGGAACCGCCATGATTCCAAGAGCAAAAAGATTCAGGAGGAATCCTAAAAAAAGATGGAATGTCTTTTTATTTCCCTGCATGTAATCCCACCCGTACCAATACATATAGAGGGTGGCGGTTTCTAGTAAGAAGAGCAGGCAATATACTAAGAAAGAAGGAAAAAACATATCGGTCAGGTAAGCCATCAACTTTGGATAAAGTCCGATCAGGAGGAACAAAAGGATCCCTCCAAAAAGGGCCGTGGTGGCATAGGCTGACGTCAAAAGCTTTGTAAATTCTTTGGCGAGCTTGTCGTACCGAGCTTCTTTCGTTTTCCAACCAACAAGTTCACAAATCCAGGCAAAAATTGGGACACCCAAAACGAAACCAGCCAGCAACAAATGCTGTTGGGCCACAATCCATATCAGATTACGGCTACCGATTCCTGGAACATCCCGATATTCCACCGACATTGCCTGAATCTCAGCACCTCCAGCCGCCATACCCAAAGCCGGAAGAAAGAGAAGGGCCAAAAAACTTGCCAATTTAAGCATTCCAGGCATTCTATTCATTCCTTGCGAAACGGTTGTATGTCCTAATTGGCCGGCCGTATTCATTCTGGCCCCCCTTCGATCGTTCATTATTTTGTTCAAGGCTACACTCCAGAAATTCCAAAACTTAGTCTAAGGTTTTCCCTCTCCCTTAACCGGAACCTGTGTATCTATCTTATTATTCTGTTTGCTTTCTTTTGGAAGGTCCTTAGATTTTACAGCTGATTCTGAATCCAATGGATTCTCTTCCTGAAGCTTTAAGACGGCAAGCTCTGCATTGGCTAGAACTTGCTCCGCTTCCATTAGTATCTTTTTTGGTTCAACTATTTCCTTTTCCTTTTTTTCAAACGTATAGACATATTCTTCATGGGGATGAGGGGTTGTTGGGGGCAGAAGAACCCAGAAAAGAAACACCAACACCACCCCTAACCCGGTAAATGCTGTTAAGAGCAGGGGCTGATCCGCTGGTATACGTAAACTATCCCAAAAATTAGCCTGGTCCACTGCGGAACCGACCACTGGCTTCGCATCCTTTACAAATGGCTGAGCAAGCCACCCTAGTCCAAACAGCCACCCGAAAAGACAGAGAATGAGCGCGACCGACGCCACACTCCCCCACATAACAAGCTCCAGACTTATCTGCTCGGCAACCGGAATGACAAAAATATTCTCTTTAATAGATTCCACAATACTGGAAACCACTGACTGAGCAGTTTCCGCTACCGTGGACACCACGAAAAGAAGGATCGGCAATGCCAAAGCACTGAAGACTGCCCATCGAATCCAAAGTTGAAGGCCAATACCAGGCCTCGGATCGACCTTCAGCCGGTCAATAAAAACGGTTCTCGCGCACAGACCAAGCGCCCAAATATCAACCGGGATGGAAACAAGTAGCAATAAAAAAAGCCCGCTCCCCTCCCAAGGGTGGATGTGTGCCGCCAGCAACAACAAGGCGACAACCATCTTTATTGGAAATCCGGTCCAGAATGTAGGCCAAAAAACAAGAAGTCCTAACTTCGTATTTGACATATGTTCCCAGAAATTAGTCTAAAAAGTGTCGGTTTATAATTGCGGACACCGTAAACACCAAAATAAAGACCATGATCACAGTCCACCCAACCAGAGCGATGGGGCGCTTAAAAATATTGCGCTCTGAATTGGTATCCAAAAAAGGCAACGCTGCTAAAAACGCCATAAAGGCACCTGGTATGGCCATAGCTCCAAGGAACTGACCAAACTCCCCGCCAAAAATTTTCAAACGCAGCAACTGAAACAAGAACAAGAAATACCACTCAGGCTCAGGATGGTAATCTCCAGGATCAGGAGTCGCCTTTTCCAGCAGCACCACTGGTTCAATGAAGGCCAGAGAACAAATGATTAAGAACACCGTGGCCATAGCTACAATATCTTTCCAGATTTGACGAGGAAAGAAATAATCTGTTTTTGCTTTAATCTCTTCAGGAGTTCCTCTGAACGGACCTGCGGGCCCGGCCTTTCTAAACAGGAAAATATGAAGGCCAGCCAGCCCCGCTAACGCAGCAGGCAAGACCATGACATGTATGACAAAGAACCGGCTCAAGGTCATTTGCCCAGGCGTAGGACCACCCTTAAGAAATCGAGCTATAAAATCACCAACAAGTGGAGTTTTATCCATAATTTCTACACCTACCACCGTTGCCCAGTAGGCGCGTTGATCCCACGGAAGAAGATAACCTGTAAAACCAAAACCCATCACAATGCCAAATAACGCCAAACCGACGAGCCAGACCAGTTCTCGCGGCTTTTTGTAGGCACCCCATAAAAATACTTGAGACATATGCGCGAAAACCATAACCACCATTGCAGAGGATCCCCAAAAATGGTAGCTCAACAGAAACCATCCGTAGTCCACCTCGTGAATGATGTACTGAGTACTCGCATAAGCATGATCCGTACTGGGGACATAGTAGAACATCAGCAGGATCCCAGTGACGACCTGAAGAATAAAGATAAATAACAACACCGAGCCAAAAGCGTAAGCCCAGCGAGAACCACCGGGAATTGGCTCATTCAGCATTTTGGCCTGAATTGTTTTCAGGCCTACTCGCTCATCAACAAATTCCACAACCTTTTCAAAAGCATTTTGTGGACTTGCGATTTGACTGTCTTCCTTCATGCGCCTTTCACCATTCCATCCTAGGCTTTTATAGAAGCCGAATTTGGTTATTTACCCCGGCTTTATACTCCACATCGATTATTTTCACTTCTCCACCCGCATCAACTTGCAGAGGGAGAACGTCGAGCGGCCTAGGTGCCGGGCCATCGATAACTTTTCCAGCCTCATCATAAATACTCAAATGGCAGGGGCATAAAAACACCCCGTCCGGAAAGTTTTTCGTCTTTCTCCATTTATACCCACAACCAAGATGAGGGCATTTCCCGGAGTAGCCGATATAGGGAGAATTGGATTTGTTTACCCAAATAACATCCCCTTTATTATCGTAAAACTTCATATCATTCCCCTGGTATACGGCTTTTTGAACTGCCGGAGTTGCCTTGACTACCCAAATATTTTTTTCAATCTGTTGCTCCGGCATAAATGCTTCTTTAAACCCACGGGTAAATTTGAATTGGAATCCAATATTCTCTTTATTCACCTTTTTGACATTGCCAACCGAAAACCAGGCATTATCGTAGGGTTTGAACATTGGCTTCATGAGATACTTCAACACAGGAAACACTAATGGCAAGGCAATTAAAGCTCCAATCGCATGTGTCATATTGGTAAAAAACGTGCGCCTTGGTACCCCTTGCTCTAAACGGGGCAAAGGAACCAAGATTTCTCCAGGTTCAACATGTAAATGATCCTCCAAATGCGCAATTTCCACTTCCTTAATTGTGACGTACTGATCTCGCTCCAGTACTGGAAATTGACCGAATTCTTCGGATGAACAACGAAGAACAATTTCCTCCTCACTCACCACCTCTTGAACCTGGCCGATAGGAATCTGGCGTTGCGCCCCGTGGCCATTCAATTCCTGAACGATAATATGACTAATTTCGTGGGAAAGTGGATCAACAATAACCTTAGAAATCTTCCCGACTTCCTTGTTCGCACACAATGCTTTTGCTGTCAATTTTGGTTGCATAGCCAGGAAAAACCTCAGATGTTGATTAATTCATTTTTATTGGCTTCGGAGTTTTAACTGATTCGTCTTTTAACGAAGCAAGAAAGGCAACAAGCGCATCAATTTCCTGGGGGAACATCAGATCTTTATACTTATCAGGCATTTTCCCTTTATCGTAATCCTTATCGAATCCTTCTGCTTTCCAACTTTTTGGATCTATAATTTTTTCCTTCAACTGTTCAGGGGTCATGAGGTTACCGATATTATCCATCTCTGGCCCACGCTTTTTCCCACCCTGGCCATACAGCTTATGGCAGTTATAGCACTCTTGAAGTTCCCATTGATCTTTCCCAAGAGCCACAAGGTCGCCTGAGGCCGCTCCACCACCTGCCGGACCTGGCGTAGACACCACCTCAACTTTGGTATCAGCTCCAAGAGAACTCAGTTGCTTGGAAATAGCTTTAGCCCGTTCATCCAATTCCTTTGCCCTGGCAATCAACTCATCCGCTTTGCCTTGTTCCGTTTGGGCGCGACGAAGTTTCAAGACTTTTTCAATTTTCCCCTTTTCATCTTCAGGGTCAAACTGAGGCAGAATCGACGCCCCGGCAATATAAAGTCCAGAAAGCAGGAGGTAAAACACCACTAAAGCCCCAACAGCCTTCACTCCTTCCAACCGTTTCATTGCCGGAGCATCTAAAAGAATAAATACCAACGCCCCTAGCATTGCATAAAGAAAAAACATGACCTGAAAGACTGGTGGGAAATGGGTAAACTTGGCCCCAACTACCAACAACACTCCAATAATGACCCCCAAGGTGGTCTTTTTCATGACACTCTTGGCAAAACTTTGGTTAGCCATTTGTTTCCTCTTTTTTCAAGCTTCTCATTTAGCTTCAGCCGGGACCGAGGATGCCAATGATGTGGCCGGTTTCGAGCTTCCAGCTTTTAGCGTGACAAGAATGGCAAAACTCACAACAGCGTAAAACACAATAGTCACCCCTGTTATCCACCATGCCGAGTATGCCAGGGTCGGCGTAAACGCTTCAGGAGTAAAATCAGGAACGAGGTTATAAACATGGTAATACTTTCGCGTCAATGAACGTACCGTGCCCATGAGGCCCATTGTCCAAATCACACTAAAGGCGAGGAATATGAGGACAAACTGTGAAGCGAAATCAATTTTTCCCCAGATGATTGTTCCTCGCTTAATTGCCCGGTTATACAACAGATAATTGACCACAGTCAGGAACACGAGTGTAAAGGCTGCAGCATTTTTCGCTGGCATAAGCGCTAACTCACTCGCCCATGACGGCAATTCCAATTCCTCAGTGGCCAGGCCTTGGGTCGGAACAAAACCATGAGGTGTCATCCAAATCGCATCTGCCACCACAATCATTAAAAAACCAACCTTAATCATGGTGAATGCCGACACCGTAAAATTCTTAAGACCGGGAACTTTCCCAAGCACAACAGGCAAAATGACCAGAATTCCTAGGACAATCAAAGACTGCCACTCAGGAGGAGGGAACATTTTCCAGGTAAATCCCATGATGGCCGGCATAAACACCACCACCACTGCAACGAATCCAGATATCCGTACCTGCTCTACACCCTGTATTCGCTTAAGACTTAACCAAATGTAATAATTACTGGCCAGAAAGATCAGGCCGATCATTGCCCCCTGCATCTCAAAAAACATCGACAATTGGTCAGCCATCATGTATGGACAAATGGAAGCGTCGTAATCACACAACTCGTAGGCCAGGAGGTAACCCATGAATGGAAGGAGCAACAGCGCCCCAACGCCGATCATGTTTCCCACAAAACCCATCCAGTCGTAATATGCGCGCTCCTCTTCTGTTTTTGATCCCATAAACATATAAGCCGCAATAAGTCCGGCAATAAACCCACCAAACGTCACATTGCCTACCAGTCGATGGAGGTTGAGGGGCATCCAGCTAAAGTTAGCCATCTTGTCCCACAAGCTGGCGGTCTGGATAAACTCAACCAATGACACGCCTTCCACAGCTTTAGCCGGCGTATTCATAAATGCGGTCGGTCCGTCAATGACAAAGAGTGTCACCGTTCCCACTATATTCAATAGGATGCCAAGAGCGATATGTCGTCCTTTTTTCGCTCCCTTCATGGAATCCCATGAATAAAAATAGGTATACAAAATTATTGTTTCAAGGATAAACAGCAGAGGGTAGATGACCGCAAAGACAAGGAAAAAATGCTTGATCAACCATGTCGAAAAGTCAGGATACGTCCCCAGGAGGACAAATATGAACAAACCTCCAGTTAAGGCTGTCATACTATACAGGATGACTGTAACCTTAATGACTTCCTTGGCCAGACGGTCATACTTCGGATCGTTATTCTTATACCCAAGCCATTCAGCTACAACCGCAAATATCGGAGCGCCTAGAATAAACGCCGCAAATAATATATGAAGTTGGGCGACAACCCATACGGCCGTTCGATTCCCCGAATAGGGAAAATCTACAAGTGGAGCATCTGGAACCTGCCCAAAGGCAGTAGCCACTCCACTTAGGCCCAACGCTAGAAATATCAATAGACTGCGATTCAGTGTTTTCAAGGGTCCCCGCCCTCCTTCTTTTTCATTCAATTCCTGGATTACTCTGCCGCTTTTTCAGGCTCTCCATCCGCAGGTGGTGCGGCAGCAGGAGCGGCACCAGCTCCTCCTGAAGGAACCCATTGACCTTTCGCAACATCATATTCCTTGCCCTTGAGCCCAAAACTGGCTTCATACGCAATTACCTTCCAAATGGCATCCTCTGAAAGTTTGCTCTTCCAAGCTTTCATCTTTGTACCAGATACCCCCTCAGACACTCGCCAAAACCATACCGCATCCGAATATAGCTCCATTTGCTCGGTTCGCCGGAAATCGCGAGCACCAGCCTTCACAGGCTTTCCATCTTTACCATGGCAACTCGCGCAATTCACATCAATATTCTGCTGACCGGTAAAAATCGCCTCCCCTTCTGCAAGGATCTCCGGATTATTCCAATAACCCGACGGCATATGTTTATCTGCATATTCCGGAGGAGCAGGAGGAGGAGGTTGCGGCGGACCTTCACCCCCACCACCACATGCTGACATCGACAGGCCCATGACAGCCAAACCACTAACTAAAAGACTTTTTACAAATTGAAACTCGTTCATTGTTCCCCCTCGTTTACCTGAATCTTGGTTTGCCAAATTCCACATTACCTCACCTAAAATTTGCCCCTCTAGACTTAAAGACCAGAATCACTCCTTCTAAAAATTACTTCTTCCGATCCTTATCTTTTTAGTGAAGGACAACCTTCTATAAAACATCAATCCTGACTCCCCGTTCTCCAAAATATCTGCCAGAGCTTCCCTCACGGAAACAACGACCGCCTCAAGGCCATTCCATCTCATTTCCACAAATTCTGACCTCAATCCAAGAATGATGGTCTACCTCTGAAGCCCATAAACAGACTGACCGGAACAATTGTTTTTTCCTATTCAAAATCCCTTGGGCTACATAGGTCTCTTGGGCCCAAAAAAGTTCAGGACTTCTATCACAGTCAGAAGCCAACCGTCAATTATTTCCTACGTTCTTGCGGGCTCTTTACCCTTTCCATGCCTGTATTTTTGGAGAATAAACAGACCAGTGAATGAGTCGAGAGAGAAAAAAAATTCCCATCCCACCTAGAATCGGATTAAATGCAAAAGCTGTTTTGAATTATTTGGATGATTCAGAACGATGAAGGGAAAACAATGCTTGCGGGAATAGTATTATTAAGATTGTTAAGAGCTGGACTCAGACTTCTTCCACTTTTGCGCCCAGTCCTCCCACGATCGACCAAACGCCGTATCTTGACCTGAAAATTCGATTCCAGCCACATCTTGGTATAAAACCATCCGAGGATGTTGATCCCCTGGCAGGAATAGCTGTATATACGGCTGAGGAGCCTCCTCCTGACGATCAAATACAAATCCCACAACCTGCTCCCCCTTTTTGAGTTGAATCGTCACATCGCCCCTATAATCAAACACGAGATTCATGGCTTCGTGCAATTCTTTCTCATTCGAAGGTTGCAGACACCGACCTTCCCAGGATTGAGGAGAACCGATTGAGGACATATCTGAATCCATAATGGCCCTATACTTCCCGCAAGGCGTTGAGACGATTACCAGATGATCGGAATTGAGGAAGGAAAAGAAAAACAAAAAATAGGAGATCACACAGCATTGGGAAACAGGGTTGCCCTAACGGTGCCGAAAAACCCACCCCATGAACTGAAGGTATCTTTCACAGCCGAAGCTTCATATCCACAATGCACCATGCAATCGCGGCATTGTTCATGTCGTCCCGATCCATAACGCTCCCACTCCGTTTCTTCCATTAATTCTCGAAAAGTGGATACGTACCCATCCTGCAATAAATAACAGGGGCGCTGCCAACCAAAAATATTGTACGTGGGATTCCCCCAAGGGGTGCATTCATACTCTCGCTTCCCCATCAGAAATTCAAGGAATAAGGGAGATTGATTGAACTGCCAACTGCGTTTTCGTTGAGCCAGCAATTGCGCAAATAACGAATGCGTTCGTTCACGGCTTAAAAAACTATGCTGATCCGGCGCCTTTTCATAACTATACCCAGGAGAGATCATCATGCCTTCCACACCCAACTCCATCATCTCATCAAAAAATCTTCTCACACGAGCAGGCGCCGCATCATTAAATAATGTCGTATTGGTCGTTACGCGAAAACCTTTAGCCAAAGCGGCTTTAATGGCTTTCACAGCAACGTCATAGACGCCATCTCGACAAACGGCATGGTCATGTTCTTCCTTGAGGCCATCCATATGGATGCTGAAGGTAAGGTATTTAGAGGGAGTGTAGTCCTGTAATTTTCTTTCAAGCAGAATGGCATTTGTACAGAGATAAACATACTTTTTCCGCCTCACAAGCCCTTCGACAATAGCTGGCATTTCAGGATGAATGAGGGGCTCTCCCCCAGGAATACTCACAATTGGCGCACCACATTCATCAGCCGCAGCCAAACATTGCTCAGGCGTCAGGCGTCGATTCAAAATATGGTCCGGGTATTGTATTTTCCCACATCCTGCACATTCCAGATTACACCGAAAGAGCGGTTCCAACATCATCACAAGAGGGTATCGCTTCACACCCCGCAAGTGCTGTGAGAGAGCATAATGAGCTACGGTGTACATTTGGGACACAGGTACCGACATTGTTATTTTACTCCTGGAGGTAATTGCCAAATTTCAAGAGCGTCTACTTCTTTTTCTCCGCAAAAACCTAACACCTACGTCTGATAAAACCCGAATAAATGGAGGCGCCGAGCGGGTTCGAACCGCTGAATCGCAGTTTTGCAGACTGCTCCCTTAGCCACTTGGGTACGGCGCCATGACGGGATCATTATAAGAAGTCTATTTTCTCTTGTACAAGAGAAGATCTGGCTTTCTCTTTCTTTAGTCTTGGAAGGGCTGGAACCATTACTGACGAGGCAACACGGGAAGTTCTCTTGAAACAGACCGTATTGATTTTAAGGAAAGATCTTCCATAGAGGAGGGATTACCGGAAAGGACATCAGGTGTCTCAGGAATATTGATGCTCGGCTCTTGACCACCACCTTGCTCCTTGGCCATCAATTCCACCTCTTCAATTAAAGTGTGAAGAAGCTCTTCAGATGGCACACGTTTATACAATTTCCCTTTTTTAAAGAGAATCCCTACGCCTTGTCCTCCGGCTATTCCAATATCAGCTTCTTTCCCTTCGCCAATTCCATTCACCACACAACCTAAGACAGACACGGTGATTGGGGTGGTAATATGCCCCAGTCGATGCTCTAATTCGTTCGCCATTTTCACTACATCAATTTCAACTCGCCCACATGTCGGACAAGCAATCACATTGACTCCTCGGTGACGAAGCTCCAGCGATTTCAAGATTTCAAAACCCACCTTGACTTCCTCCACAGGATCGGCTGCTAACGAAACCCGGAGGGTATCGCCGATACCCTGAGAAAGCAGCCAACCTAACCCTATAGCAGACTTCACAGCGCCAGTCATTGCAGTTCCTGCTTCAGTAATGCCTATATGCAGAGGGTAATTGGACTGTTGGGCAAACAACCAATAGGCGTCCATTGCCATGTGCACGTCAGAGGCCTTCAGGGACACCTTCATATTGGTAAATCCAACATCCTCCAACGCATGGACTGCATTCAGCGCCGATTCAGCAAGAGCTTCAGCTGTGGGATAGCCGTATTTCTCAAGAAGATGCTTCTCTAACGAGCCCCCATTCACTCCAATTCTGAGTGGAATACCATAGTCATTGACGGCCTGAATTACCTCTTCGGTTTTCCACCACGGCCCAATATTCCCTGGATTAATTCTGACGCAATCCACGACTTTAGCGGCTTTTAATGCCAGACGATGGTCGAAATGAATATCCGCGATCAAGGGTAAGGTCGTTTGTGATTTTATTTTTGGAAGCGCATCAGCCGCCTCCATATCAGGCACGGCCACCCTGATTAATTCACACCCAGCTTTCTCTAGCTGTTGAATTTGCTCTACCGTCCCAGCAACATCCCTCGGATGAGGAATCGTCATAGACTGAACCGATATGGGGGCATTGCCACCAATTTTGACCGATCCAACCTGGATTTGCTTTGTTTTTCTTCGAGAAATATACACGAAAATAATCTAACGTATTGCGGCTTGAAGGGAAACCCGGTCATGCAACGCCTTGGCCTGATCATAAATACCATCCGCCGTGAGGCCATACTTTTCCCGGAGCAAATCCTGAGGACCCTGTTCAATATACCAATCTGGCAACCCGAGCACCTTGGTCGGCATACTCCAACATTCTTCCTCTGATAAAAACTCTAATACAGCCGATCCAAAACCGCCCATCCGGCAACCTTCTTCAATCGTAATTAAACACTTCACTTTTTTGGCAACATCCCGAATAAGATTTTTATCCAGAGGCTTCACAAACCGTGCATTTATGACAGACACCGACACACCCTCTTCTTCTAAACGCTCCGCTGCTTTCATAGCCTCCGAAACCATCACTCCAATGGCGATAATCGCCACATCATGCCCATCAGACAATAATTCACCCTGTCCAATTGAAAGAGGAGTGGGTTCAGAATCTAATGGCACCCCCAGGCTACTGCCGCGAGGATATCTAACCGCCACTGGCCCATCATGCACCAGTCCTGTTTGGACCATATGCTGAAGTTCATTTTCATCTTTTGGTGCCATAATCACCATATTGGGAACATGCCGCAGAAACGCAAAATCAAAAGCCCCATGATGCGTGGTTCCGTCTTCCGCCACCAATCCTCCCCGATCAATACAAAAGGTCACCGGAAGATTTTGGGTTGCCACATCATGCACAACCTGATCATATGCCCGTTGCAGAAATGTAGAGTACATACAAATAACCGGCCGCATATTATCAGCGGCGAGACCAGCCGCATACGTCACGGCATGTTGTTCAGCAATCCCTACATCAATTAACCTGGAAGGAAACTCCTTCTCAAACTCTGCCATTCCAGTTCCCTCGCACATGGCAGCCGTAATGACCACCACCCGGTTATCTTTTTTGGCTTGACGAATCAGTGTTTTGGCTGCAATGGAACTATACGAGGGGTGACCGGGCTTTTTCACCGGTTGCCCAGTCTTGGAATCAAAGGGTGAACAGGCATGAAACCAAACAGGATTTTTCATGGCCGGCTGAAACCCTAATCCTTTTTTGGTAATCACATGCAGGAGAGTTGGCCCTTTTAATTTTAGAACATTCTCCAGAGTCGGCAATAAATGCTCAAAATTATGTCCATCAATCGGACCAACATATCGAAATCCTAACTCTTCAAAAAGCAAGCCTGGCAGCAGAAAGCCTTTGGCCAGCTCTTCAGCCCGTATCGCCATTCGCTTCACGGGTTCCCCAATTTGCGGAATAGTCTCAAGGAGTTGAGAAGTTTCTTCCCGAAGCCTTGTATAGAATTCCCCGGTAAAGGTCCGATTAAGGTAGGCGGAAATGGCCCCGACATTTTTGGAAATCGACATTTGATTATCATTCAGGATCACGACACAGTCTCGGCCCATATCTCCGGCATGCTGAAGCCCTTCCAAAGTCATTCCGGCAGTGAGGGCACCGTCTCCTACGACGCAAACCACCTTATTGGACTTTCCTAATTGCTCACGAGCCTCCACAAAGCCCACGGCAGCGGAAACCCCGGTCCCGGCATGTCCGGCATTAAACGTGTCATAAATACTTTCTTCTCTTTTACAAAATCCGCTTATTCCACCGAACTGTCGGACCGTATGAAATTGTTCACGCCGACCCGTTAATAATTTATGTGTGTAAGCCTGATTGCCGGTATCCCAGACGATTTTATCATCAGGAGTATTCAATAAATATTGCAATGCCACAGTCAACTCAACCACGCCTAAATTGGAGGCTAAATGCCCACCAACATGGGAAATCACTTCTATAATGAGTTCCCGAATTTCCTGACAGAGTTCAGGGAATTGCTCACGGGAAAGTTTCTTTAAATCTGCTGGACTTTCAATCCTCTTTAGCAAGGACATTGCTCATCCTTTCTTGATAAACATAGCCTGTTGTAAGGGAAAAACTAAAAATACCCCAATTCCGATAAGAATAAACAAAATCTTCCCATAGCTGCTATACCCTGTCAAGCATTTAGATACCTGACTTTAGGAATGATCATTGGAACGACCAACATTCCCCTGACTAAGAATCTGCTGCAGTAAGTCTTGTGCTTCCGGTCGATGAATCCGTTCCCATATCCACCTCTTTTTAAGAGGGGGCGTGTTAACAACCCGCGTTAGCTCCCTCACCGCCTCCAATGTTTGCTCGTGCTTCAGGTACCACTTTGCAAGATCCAGCCCCGCCGGTGCATAAAGGCTATCGAGAGAAACCGCCATTTTCAAGTGATCCCCAGCCAACTCCTGATCGCCTCCTAAGACCCAAGGCAATTCCTCATACATTCGCCCTAACATATGGTGAGCCTGAACATTTTCCGGATCAAGTTCCAACACTCGATGCACATGCTTCTTCAACTTCTGAATTGTCAATGCCGCCGAGACCAAACCCTCCAACTCCGCAGCACTCCCAAGATTGGCAGCATACAAAAAATGGGCCTCCGCAGAAGACTCACGAAGATCAAGGGCTTTTTGGGCAACCCTGGCTCCCTCCTGGAACGCTGCTAACTTCTGCTCCCGATCAATGTACACCCCATAACCCAGATCCAGATACAAGCCGGCCAACCGAAGCAAGCGAGTCAGGTCGGTTGAATTTGCAGCTCCTTCCCTCATCAAGGTCCCCAGCTCCTTTTCAAGGCTCTCGGGATATTGCTGATCGGTTACCTCCTCACCCCACAATGTCCCAGAAGGGAGAAAGAGGAGTCCCGTCATTAGCGAGAATAAACTTAGACGCACATATTGATTCATATTTTCAGATATTGTCAGCACATATTTTCCCTGCATAGCGAATTAACCATTATCATCAGAAAGGATAATTGAGCCCCGCAAACACGGCTCCACCCTCCTTACTATACCCCCAATCGACGCGGGCCATGACATTGGGACGAACGATGGCTCGGAATCCCACTCCAGGCGTTACCTCCCAGTCATGGAACTGGCGAAATTCGAAATTTGGATAGGTCCGCCCCATATCAACAAATGGCGCTAATTCACATTCGATACCGACGTTAAACATTTTCATCCCAAATAGATGAATACGCTCCTCAACATTAAATGCCACCATATGCTTGTCTATAAATCTATCCCTCCCAAAGCCCCTGAGGTTATCTTCTCCACCCAAAGAACTTTGCTCGTAAAAGGGAATATCGCTCCCAAAACTTAATTGCACCATCGCCCTTGCCACAAAAATATATCGCTTAGAGGGACTCGGAATCAGGTGTCTGATATCAAACCCTGACAGAAAGTACAACATATCGTCATTTTTTCCAGCATCAAAGTTCTGAGCCAATTCTCCAAACGCTTCGAATCGAGTCCCTGCTGTGGGGGTATTAAGGTTATCCCTGGAATCATATTGGAATACAAGACGGTGAGCCAAAATCGTCGCGCCTTTCATTCCCGGATCTCCTGGAAACCGATCCTTGGCATATGGTTCGCTATCAACGCCTCCCGGTTGAATTTCTACATCTCGAAACCTTTGGTTAACCGCCAAACGCGTCACATCATTCAAATGAATTCCAAAGTTCCAATGGACTTGAATTTCACGACCAGTATAGTTTGTTTCATTATCTTGAGGAGTGATTTGCCCTAAGCCATAAAACCGCTTGGTCGCATTTTTAAAAAATTGTGCTCCAATATCCACAAAGAACAACCCTTCGATAAACCCAGGGTCCTGGAAGCGAAATTTCAGCTTTCGTTCAATTTCCTCGGTATACGAACCGACCGCCTCCATTTGCCTCCCGCCAGACCAATAATGAAAATAGTTCAAGGTTCCCCGAACTCCTAAAAAGGAATTGTGGATCAGCATCGGGGCAACGAGAGAACGGAGGTTCCCTTCCGTATCTGAATTCAATATCGGTGTAATCAGCCCGAAGTCCTGCCCATCATTTTTTGAAGAAGAAACCGCAGGGACCACAAAAAACGAATTCTCGGCGAGTGCGTTTGATGAGGGAAGGATAGCGCCGCCCACAGCCAGGCGAAATAACGCCAGGCCCCAGAAACGAAGCGATATCACAAAGCCGACTCCTTAGGACGAAGTCCCCAGGTCGGCTTTTGAACGAAGTTTCTCGAGAAGGGCCTCAAACGATGAGGAGTTAATAATGCGAGAAAATTGTCCGCGGTAATTTTTCATCAAGCTCACTCCATCAATTACCACGTCATATACCCGCCACTCCCCATTTTTTTGCAACAGACGATAATCCAAGGGTATCTGCACTTTTGGAGACACCACTTTGGTCTGGACTTCAGCAAATCCTCCCTTTTCGCGTTCTTTTAGGTATTCCACCTCTTCCCCCGAATACCCGTCTACATTACCAACGTAGGAATTTGCCAAAAACTGCTGAAATAAAGTTACAAATTCTTGTTGCTGCTCTGGACTTAATCCCTTCCACTGAGCAGCCAGGGTGCGCTTGGCCATTTCGGCATAGTCAAATCGCCGCCCAATGATTTCTTCAAGCTTCGCCCGGCGCTCCATCTCTTTCCCAGGATCCTTCAACGCTTGATCTCTCAGCACCACAAATACCTGATCAACGGTCTCCTTGACCGCTCCGGTTGGAGTTCCTCCTCCCCATGCAACAGTTAAGCATGCAAGAGAAACTACCACCCAACCAAAAAAAATAATCGCCACATTTCTTAAAGAATTGCTCCACTGACACCTTCGAGATGCATTTGCTCCCATCTTCATGGTTGATTCAGGCCTCCGAACCAATTCCCTTTGCATATTCCCCCACCTCTATTTCACTGAACGAATAATCATTCAACATTGCCGTGGATAAATTGACTAATCACCTGCTCCAAATCAATTCCAGATTCAGTATCTATAATGGTTCCACCAGTTTCCAGGCGTTCTCCAGCACCCCCGGGAGATAATTCCATGAATTTTTCTCCGATAATCCCCCGAGTTTTTATTGAAGCAATCGCATCGTCAAACACGGTGATCCCGTCCTGGATCGCAAGGACCACTTGAGCCCGATCTTGTTTCAGACCGATATTCTTTACCCGGCCCACTTCCACTCCCGCAATTTCTACAGAAGCTCCGTTTTTTAACCCGGATGTAGAAGAGAATTCGGCCTGGAGTTCGTAATAATCACCACCAACCAATTCAAGTTTTCCAAGTTTAATGGCCAAATACCCAAGACAAATGACCCCCACCAACACAAATATGCCGACAATTAATTCAAGTTTTCCACGTTCCATCATAATAATTCAGTTAGGTTAAGTGATATTTCATTAAGGCAAGGGCCAGGAAGAATAATTCTCATATTTCAGCGTGACATAAATTTTGATATGACTCCTTAAACGACTATCCAGATTAACGATTCAGGCAGGAGCAAGATGAATACCATTATTGACTGAAATAAACTCACGAACGACGGGATCGGCAGTCTGCTGGAATTCATCCGATGGACTCATAGCAATGATCTTTCCATTCTTTAACATAGCAACCCAATCTGAAATAGGAAAGATCTCTGGAATTTGGTGACTCACCATAATCCCCGTGAACCCAAATGTTTTTTGCATAGCTAAAATGAGCTTGTGGATTGCATGGGCCATCAGTGGATCCAGTCCCGTCGTCGGTTCATCAAATAAAATAATCTCAGGCCTCATCACCAGAGCTCTCGCCAGACCTGCACGCTTCTTCATCCCTCCGCTCAATTCTGCTGGAAATTTATGACCCATGTTTCCCAACTCCACCCTTTCCAGCATTTCTTGAACCAATCGACATATATCCTGTTCAGCAGCCCTTCGTTTTTCCCGCAGGGGAAACGCGACGTTATCAAATACATTCATGGAATCAAATAAGGCGGCCGATTGGAACAACATAGCAAATTTTTTGCGTATTTCATTTAATTCCCGATCATTAATTCGTGTAAGGTCTGTTCCATCAACGATGATCTTGCCTCGATCAGGACGAACCAATCCAATGATGTGTTTGAGCATCACACTTTTCCCCTCACCGCTTGGACCGATGATCGTGGTAATTTTACCCTTAGGAATGTCCAGTGTGACCCCTTTAAGCACAGACTGCTCGCCAAATGCTTTTTCTACTTCGGCCAGCTTAACGATAATCGGTAGACTCATAGAATGGTAACGTTACATAAGTACAGACGTTAAAAAATAATCCCACACCAAAATGAGAACCGAGGCTAACACCACAGATTCAGTGGTAGCTTTTCCCAGTCCCTCGGAACTCATTCTCGTATAATAACCTTTATAACAGCAGATCCAGCTAATAATCAGGCCAAAGCTGATCGACTTTAATATTCCCCCATAGACATCTTTCCATTCCACCGCTGATTCGATTGAACTCCAGTATGAGCTCCCGCTGACTCCGAGCAACTTGACTCCAACCAGATACCCTCCCCAAATTCCCACAACGTCAAATATAGCAACCAACAAGGGTACGGAAATAAGAGCCGCGACAATTTTCGGAGTAATCAAATATTGCAAGGAATTGATCGCCATGGTCTCCAATGCGTCAATCTGCTCGGTAATACGCATAATCCCAATTTCTGCGGTCATGGCGGATCCCGCACGAGCCGTCACCATCAATGCAGCCAATACAGGGCCCAGTTCACGGATCATGCTTATTGCCACAGCAGACCCTAATAAACCTTCAGACCCAAACTTTCTCAGGGAATAATAGCCTTGAAGAGCTAATACCATCCCGGTAAATAACGCCGTCAGGATCACAACAAAGGACGACTTGAACCCCACAACATACATTTGTTTGACAATTTGAACGATCCTCACTGGCGGTCGGAATAACCATCCAAACGTCCGGATCAAGAACACAAACATGGCCCCCATTTCTTCTATCAAGAAAAGAGTCCGTCTCCCAATGTGTTGCAACAATATCATGAAATTTCCGAGCGAGATTTATTGATGGCCATAGAGAACGTTGGGGTGAAAATAATGGCAAAAAATTTTTCAAAAAAACTAGAAAGCTGGATACCCGCCTGCTTGGAATTCTGATACAAACGAAATAATCCCTTCCAACACCGAGGAGTGGATAGGACCAGTGCTACTCCTTTAACCCATCCAAATGGTTTGAGAAAGAGATTGAAGTCTACCGGCAAATCCTCGTTAATACCATCAGAGATCGAACGAACAATCAGAAAAGGAAGACCATGATGCCTCGCCACTTGCCCAATCGCTCCACTCTCCATATCGACAGCCACGGCTCCAGACCGTTTCCCAAGAATACCTTTTTGTGAAGCCTGTGTAAGCACTTGATCCGTTGTCACAAAGCGGCCACTTTGAAGAGGATACCCATCTATCAATTGGATGCCTAAGGACGCATTGACCCAATCAGGATGGCACTTGATTGGTGGTAGAACAAAATCAGACATCAAATCTCCAGATTGTCCCAATAGAAGAACCTCCTGACCAATCACCAGCGATCCGATTGGTGAGGAATTAAGAGCCCCGGCAAAACCTGTAGAAATAACGACATCGCAGACTTCGCTCTCTAAAATTTTCTGGGCAATAGATCGGGCCTTGTCGGGACCCATTCCTGTCTGAATCACCAATACATGGGTCGACTCAGCCCGACTCTCTAATCCAGCATGGCCTACGCATTTAACAGAGCTCCCTTTGGGAAGAACTCGGCCAATTGCGTTAAACTCTACTCGGGTTGCTGTCAGTATGACGATTCTGGTCAGAAAAGGCTCCTGCCATATCATTTTCCAAAGGGAGATATGCCAAAAACGAGCAGTCAGGACGGAAATTAGACAAGCTTGCTGATGTGTCTGGCCACTTGTGCGGCCTTTCGTAAATGGTCGGCCCTTGCCTCCCCGGTTACTTTTACATTCCGGTACATACTCAGGGCCCATATGGGGAAATACTTAAAATAACCATGATACCGTAAATAAAAAACTCTGGGGAACCCGGTACCTGTATGAAACGGTTCCTCCCAAATACCATTTTCACGTTGATGGCGAATGAGCCAATTAACTCCCCGGACAACACTAATGGAGTCCGATTCTCCGGCCTGAAGAAGTGCCATAAGAGCCCAGGCGGTTTGAGATGCCCCACTTTCCCCTCGACCCGCCTTCTGCGGGTCAGCATAGGAATCACAGGTTTCCCCCCAACCCCCGTCAGGGTTCTGAACGGACTCCAGCCAAATCACGGCCTGCTGGATCCAGGGCACCGTCATATCGATGCCTATTGCACGAAGACCTGAAAGGACACACCAAGTCCCATAAATATAATTGACCCCCCATCGACCATACCAACTTCCGTTTGGCTCTTGTTCCTTGCGTAAGAACTCAATTGCAGGGTTCACAGCCGGGTGAGACTGGTCATAACCTAACGTTCCCAACATTTCCAAACATCGACCGGTTAAATCGGCTGTACTAGGATCCAAGAGAGCCTGATGATCCGCAAAAGGAATCTTATTGAAAATTAATTTATTGTTATCCTTGTCATATGCCCCCCATCCACCATCAGAACTCTGTAACGCCAAAGCCCAACGAAATCCTCGTTGAATGGCCCCATCAGAACCGGACAACTCGACAGGGTGGATCTTGGCAAGCCCCGTTATCACAGCTGCGGTATCATCAACATCGGGATACCATTCGTTTTCAAATTGGAACGCCCATCCACCAGATCGAGCTTCCGGTGCTGACACAGCCCAATCTCCCACTTTTTGACATTGACGGGATCGCAACCAGGCATCTGCCCGTCGCAATGACGAATGGTCCAGCGCAAGGCCCCGTTCGATCAGGGTATTAATAATTAACGCTGTATCCCACACTGGAGAATGACAAGGCTGTAAATGCAACATAGTAGGGGTTGGGGTATTACCCGAGTTCGAGTAGACTTCAAGGTCTTCAATTTCCCTCAATGCCTTCTGAACTAACGGATGATCCGTAGAATATCCCAAAGCTCGAAGTGCATAAATTGAATAGGCCATAGCGGGATAAATGGCCCCTAACCCACCTTCTCCGTCCATATGTTCAATTACCCACGCCTGTGCGCTTTTCAACGCCTTTTTCCTAAGGGCCTTTATCGGGTAGGCCTCATATAAACGAAGCAGCCCATCGACCCACACAAAGAAATTCCGCCAACTTAGGATGGTGGAATCTCGATGCAGCGGTGGCACATGAGCATAATCCACCTCCTGACGAGGCTGAAGAAAAAGTTCATCAATTCCTTGTTCCTTGGAGATTGCGCAAACGGGCCGATGGGCAAAAACAATTAAAAGTGGGATAATGACTACACGAGACCAATACGAAACCGCATATAAATTAAAATAAAACCATCTCGGGGCTAAGAATATTTCAGGAGGCATACACGGTATCCCCCGCCAATCATATTGCCCGAATAATGCTAAGGTAATTTTGGTGAAGACATTGGCCTGAACAACACCACCTTTTCCAAGGATTAAATCCCTCGCACGTTGCATCACAGGCTCATCAGAAGAAACCCCAGCCAGTTTGAGCGCAAAATACGCTTTTACCGATGCACTGATTTCTGAAGGCCCTCTGGAAAAAATCGGCCACCCGCCATCCTCAAGCTGGGTATGAAGTAAATACCGAGTAGCTTTCCGCTCTCTTTCAGGATCCACCATATCCAAAAACCGTCGAAGCATTACATATTCAGATGTCAGGGTCGTATCCGCTTCCAATTCCTGAACCCAAAATCCTCGTTCAGGATCTTGCATGCCCAATAACCAGTCCTCCCCTTTTTGAAGAGCTGACTCCAGAGCACTCATATGCCCAAGATTGGCCGTACGTTGGAGAGTAGGATCGTGAGAAACGTCAGGATGCAGGTTATGAGAAACCAGCTTAAGGGGCGGTGGTTTTTGCTTTCCTCGATAGGGTATTAACTTTGGGGTCAGGGTTTCAAAAATATTACCCGATAACCGTACCAAGAATTGCTTGAGCAACTTCATTCAGACGTTCTTTCAGAGATGCAATATTCTATAATGCGATTTTGGGGGAATGTTAACAACCAATGTGATTTTCACAGGACGCAAAAAGCCCTGCTTAAACAGGGCTTTATAACGAAACGAGACTAGACTGTCAACCCGATGGCTATTCACCCGTCAATAGGCTCTGATTTAAGACCCTCCCTAGGTTGAAAGCAGAACAATACGATCACGGTGATGCTTCACCTGACGAGTTCCATTCCGCGTGTCAAATACCACCGGAGCGTGATCAACAATTAACTGGTAATCAAAGGCAGAATGCGCGGTCAAAACCAGCGCACAGGAACTGCCCTTCAACAATTCGGCATTTATCTGTTGAGATTTATATTCATGCCCTTGAATAATGAGGGAAGGGGTATAGGGGTCAGAATATTGCAAATCCGCACCTTCCTGTTGCAGCAACTCCATGACTTTTGTGGCAGGCGATTCACGTGGGTCTTCAATGTCGGCTTTATAGGTTACTCCCAAAACAAGGATTGTTGAACCTTTTAAGCATTTCCCTCGTTGATTTAAAACCCGCTGCAGTTTATTCATAACAAAATACGGCATATTTTCGTTGATTTCCCCAGCCAGTTCAATGAACCTGGTATGGACATCATACTCTTTTGACTTCCACGCTAAATAATATGGATCAAGCGGAATGCAATGTCCTCCCACTCCAGGGCCAGGATAAAAAGGCATGAAACCGAAGTTCTTCGTGGCCGCAGCATCAATCACTTCATATACATTAATGTTCATTCGGTCACACAGCAGAGTGAGCTCATTCACTAAAGCAATATTCACTGAGCGAAAAACATTTTCAAATACCTTAGACATTTCCGCTACCCGTGGGGAGCTGAGAAGAAAGATTTTCACGATGGATTGCTCATAAAAGGTTTTGGCAACTTCCCCGCATGCCTCTGTCACACCACCCACCAATTTAAATGTGTTATGAGTTTTAAATTCAGGATTCCCAGGGTCAACTCTTTCTGGAGAAAATGCGACAAACAGATCCTTTCCAACCGTTAAGCCCGTTGCGGTTAAGGCGGGCAAAATAACCTCCTCGGTTGTCCCTGGATATGTTGTACTTTCTAAGACAACGAGCATATTTGGATGTGAATTATCGGCAAGATGCCCAAGAACTTTCACAATGGCGGAAATATCCGGTTCTTTATTTTTGGTCAGAGGAGTCGGCACACAAATAAGGATTACATCACACTGCCGTAACACAGAGAAATCGGTTGTCGCCGCTAATTTTTTTTGCTCAACGACTTCTCGCAAATCAGAGTCCACCACATCCAATATATAATTCCGCCCCTGGTTCACCATTTCTACCTTGGCTGCTACTTCATCCACCCCAAACACCTGGTACCCGGCCTTGGCCTGAAGTACGGCTAAGGGAAGCCCTACATATCCTAGTCCAATCACTCCAACCTTGGCTGACCGATTTTTAATTTTATCGAGCATATCCACTTTTGCCCTCCTCTTGAGGCATGTTTCTTAAAACGATTCAGTTAAAGTTTTAGGAAATCAAATTTCCTTGTATTGGTTACTGTTAAATGCATCGCGCCATGACACAAAAAAACTAGGAAGACACATCATTTGTCACATTCGTGATGACCTTTCCCTCATTAATGGTCCACACGTCGCAGGTTGCATCTCCATCAATATTTCCAATTGCAACTGCAGTAAATCCCAATGCACTTACAGAATCTAAATTCGGGTCGGTACAACCAGGAGGTAATGTCCCAAGATTGGCATTGCCAATTTTATAAAAATATCGTTGCGAAGACCCACTCATGGCAAATCCAATCGCATTAAAATCATCTATATACCCATTATTCTCAGCGAAATAGGCAATTTCGGCGGTATGGATTGCCACCAAATTGCTTTTTGCCTCTGTTTGCTTGGCCTTGGCTTGGTAACGCAAAAAATTTGGGATGGCTATGGTCGCCAAAATCCCAATAATTGCCACCACAATCATCAGCTCAGTCAAACTGAATCCTCTTTGGTCATTGAGTTGAGTTAGCATCCTGGAAACCTCCATGGAGGACTATTCTCCAATAGATTGTTATTTATCTTACCCTCGGATGATGGTACACCTGGATTTTCCAAGTAGCCAGGGCTTTGATGATTATCAACACGACCTTAAAGACGGCAAAGAATATACGCCAAACACTACTAATTTCATAAAAATGGCTATATCAGCGACACAAAGGTTGGAAGTATCAATCGTCACGCAAGGCCAATAAAGAAAAGGCGTGACTATTTATTCGCCAGAAAGAACCAAAACTTTAAGAATCAGAACATGACGCGAATAATGACTTAAAACAAAAATTCATCAAAACCGCCACGTAGCGACCTTTAAAATAACCTGAAGCCCCCTCTTAATTATTGATTGACCCACGTCAAATTTTAGGATGGTGAGAAGTTAGGGGGTCAAGGTAGACTTGTGGGAAAGGGTAGGGATCGGTTCCCCAAAACCGGCGTCACGAAACCGCTTCCCCAGCGGTTTATTGGTTGAATCGAGTTGCAGTGAATGAAGCCATGCCTCTCGTGCCTTATCTCGTTCATCTTGTCTTAGGAAAATATCCCCCATATGTTCATAAATCACTGGATCATCGGACACTAAAGAGACCGCACGCTGAATCGTTTCCAGCGCTTCTTCAATGCGTCCAAGTTTGTAAAGCGCCCAAGCTAGACTATCCACGTAATACCCGTTATGGGGTTTTAACGCGACAGCACGTTGCGTAAGAGCCAAGGCCTGCTCCCCATTGATGCCACGATCGGCATAGCTATAACCCAAATAATTCAAGGCATCCGCATGTTCCGGATCCAACTCAAGAGTCTGCTCCATTTCACGAACCACTTTATCGAAAAGGTCTAATTTGTCATAGGCTGTCCCTAAATTAAAATGGAGCTCGGCATTTGAGGGGTCCTGGTGAATGCCCTCCTCCAATCTGGCCCTGGCCTTGTGATAATCTTCCATCTGAAAATGGGTCAACCCCAATAATAAATACGGTTCTGGCCTTTTAGGATTGAGATTAACGGCCTGATCCAAATATGAAAGCGCCTCTTGGTTGCGTTTTAACCGATAGGACACAAAGCCTAAATGCAGAATACTATCGAAAAATGTGGAATCCATTTGAACATTAGTTCGATACGCTTGAATCGCGCGGTCATAGTCCTTCATTTCCTCATATAACAATCCCAGGAAATCACGAACTCGCAATTCGTTTGGTCTCACCCGCAAGATGGCATTTAACTCCTCGATTGCAGCAGGAAAATTGCCTAATTCACCATAGATTTGAGCCTTAAGAATTTGCGCATGCAAATCATCTGGATTTTCTTGGAGAAAATAGTCCAAATGATTCAATGCTTTGTCCGTTTTTTGCTGGCCAATATATAAACGGATGACCCGCAACCGGAATTCCCGATGATGCGGATTCACTTCAATCAAATAGCGCTCTAAAAGTGCAATACCCTCCTGAGGGTCCTTTTCTTCTTCGGAAATTGCCACTAACTTCAGATACGCCCGTTCAAAGGTGGCATGAAGAGCAATGGCTTCCTGAAAATGGGCCTTGGCTTCCTGCTTCGTTTTAGCCTCGAGAGCAATCACGCCCAAAAAATAATGCGCTTCCGCTGAGCCAGGCACATGAACTAATAATTCATGGAAAACCTCTTCAGCCTTTTGAAGCTCTTTCATATTTAACAGAAGGGTGCCATGAGAAATATATATCCGTTCATCCTGTGGAAAGTGTCGTTCCCCTTCAGTGAGAACCTCCAAGGCCCGTTCAGTATCCCCTCCACCAGCAAAGATTTTTGCCAAATCGAAAAACATCGCCGCCTGAGAAACCTCCGACACAGGAATTTGTCTCGCTAAACCCAAGGCTTCCGTCAGATGCGACATGGAGAAATGCAGTTTGGCAAGACGAAATTTCAAGAAGTTCGAATCTGTGTCAAAAGCCAAACCGGCCTGATATTCCTCTACTGCCGTAGTGGCATCATTATTCAACTCGGCAAGGGAACCACGAAGGAAGTGATAGTAGGCCTGGGGGTGAGAAGTTTCTCGACTTACCATGGACACTTCTTGTCCATTCAGCGTGGGAGAGGGAGCTGTCCCGCAAGATACCACCAACAGCGGAATTCCCCACAAGAGAGACCTCAGACGACCCAACCACATTGGAAATGTCTGCCCAGCACGAACCTTCATAGCTAGCACTCTTGTAGATTTCATAAACCCTACCTCAACAACTCGTTATACTATACCAGCCTCACGCACTCTCGTTAAGTCATTAAATTTGGCATACCGGTCATGAAATTGCAGATCCACTTCTCCAATGGGCCCATTCCGATGTTTTCTCACCAGGATTTCCGCAATGCCCTTATCGTCGGAATCAGGATTGTAAACTTCATCTCGATAAATAAACATCACCACATCCGCATCTTGTTCAATTGCTCCCGATTCACGTAGGTCGGCAAGCATGGGCCTTTTGTCCGTCCGGTTTTCTACTGCCCGACTCAACTGGGATAGGGCAATAACCGGAATATTTAATTCTTTCGCCAGTCCTTTTAAGGCCCGGGAGATATCCGAAATTTCCTGCTGCCGGGATTCGGCATTTCCTCTCCCTTCCATCAGTTGCAAATAATCAACGATCAACAGGCTCAATCCATGTTCAGCCTTAAGCCGCCGCGCTTTTCCACGCATTTGCTGAACGGTCAAATTTCCAGAATCATCAATAAAGACTTTAGCCTGCTCAAGTCGTCCGGCCGCCTCAGTCAAGGCCACCCAATCATGTTTGGTCAACTGTCCGGTACGAAGAGCATGAGAATCGAGACGAGCCTGAGAACTCAGCATGCGCAAAACCAGTTGTGCTCGAGACATTTCCAAACTAAAAATGCCGACCACAGCATTGGAGTGAAGTGAGGCATGTTCGACCATCCCTAAGGCTAAACTGGTCTTCCCCATACTCGGCCTACCCGCCACAATAATTAAATCGGATGGTTGAAGCCCGGCCAGCAAATTATCCAGGTCTGTAAACCCAGTCGGCACACCGGTGATCCGCTCTTTTCGGCTATACAACCGATCCACAATCTCAACACTGTCTTTAATGATACTACTAACGGGCGCAAACGTGCCTCCTAAATGTCCCTGAGCCAACCGGAAAATTTCCCGTTCAGCAAACTCCAGAAGTTCATTCGTCTCCGTCGTCCCTTCATAGCCCCGCATGACCACGTCGGTGGCGGTTCGTACGAGGCCACGAAGCAAGGATTTATCGCGAACAATATTACTGTGATACCGAATATTGGCGGCACTGGGAACCACTTGCACAATTTCGGCAATATACGAAGCACCCCCTATCTGGTCGAGTTCGCCGGTCCCTCGTAAATAGTCTGTCAGGGTGATTTGATCAACAGGTTGATTTCGTTCGGACAATGCCACCATGCCGCGATACACCACACGGTTCCCCGTTCGATAAAAATCCTCCTCCGACAAGATTTCCATCGCTCGATTGAGCGCAGCATTATCAAGAAGTATCGCTCCAAGAACGGATTGTTCCGCTTCTAGATTTTGAGGAGGAACCCGAACCTCTGGTGCTTCAGATATTGTCATGGCTGAATGTTTGTAACCGTTGAGGAAGTTCTTGAACTGGCATCCGGGTTTGCCGGGGTTTTTGAGAAAAGGAGGCGAATTCTAATAAAAGCACCGATTGCGGGGTGGAGGTCCTTTCTTCAAAAATCAATGCACACGGCAACCCTCGACGCCGAGCCACCGTGATGACCCACCTCAAAGCAGACTTTGGAGAACCCTCTATCATTTCTTCAATCACACAAATCCCAGCCCCCCGTAATCGTTGGGCAAGAGCATAAGATGCCTCAGCTTGATGAGGAGAAGTAAAAATTCTCACAGGCTGCAACCCGTTGCCGCCCACTTTTCCTCCGCGCTCCAAGGCGGAAAACACGCGGTCCAAATCCAACCCCAATCCAATAGCGGAAAGGTCTCGGCCAAACCGCCCAACCAAATGATTGTATCGCCCTCCTCCACCGATTTCACTGCCGAACGTGGAGGTGAAAACATCAAAGACCACACCATCGTAATAGTCAAAACCACGAAACTCACCAAGATCCAAAAGAATGTGATCTTGCACTCCATTCGCTATCAATTGCCGATAGACCTGCGTCAGACGTTGTAGGGGTTTAAGCAATTGCGAATCCTTCCCCGCAATTCGCATTCCCCATTCCAACACTTCATCACGGCCGTACCGTTCCGGCACCTGCAAGATGTCCTTTACCTTAGAACGGGATAACCGTTCAGTCTCTAATATCTTTTCCAACTGAGGGAGGTCTTTATGGGCTGCCGCGATTTCTGCCTGCTTTCGCCCATTCAGAGACAGACCTGATTGGGCCAATAGGGCTTTAAAAAACCCGACATGACCAAGAGAAATCTTCCATTCTGGCAATCCAATCCCTTCCAGAAGCCCAGCCAGTAATGTCACAACCTCGGCATCACTTTGAGAAGTATCATTGCCAAGCATTTCAAATCCGACCTGAAATACTTCGCGGTCTCGCCCCCGATGTTCGGGTTCATACCGAAAAACTGTGGTCCGATAGGAAAACCGTAAGGGAAGAGTTTCTCCTCCAAGGCCCATGGCCACCATCCTGGCAATCTGAGCCGTGGCATCAGGTCGCAAGACCAGAATTCTTCCTGATGCCCAATCAGCAAATTTATAGCATTTCTCTAAGATTTCAGGAGCCAGGCCCACGGCTAGGACATCAAGATACTCAAAGGTAGGAAGAATGATTTCCTGATAGCCCCAGGTCGAACATTGGGCTAATAATTGATCCTCCAACCTCCGAATGCTTTGCGCTGTATGAGGAAGTAAGGTGGCTGTGCCAATGGGGATAAGCGAACGGAGTGGTTTCATGAGGCGTATGGAAGAGAACCCGCCAACTCGAAATGTTTGGCCAAGATAGTCTGCAGAAAGAAACCGTCTAGCTAGCTTAGATCAACCATGCGAACGGACAGAATATCTTTCTCTTTCTTGAGAAGATCCAACACGGCGGAAGCGAGTGGGGCATCCAGACCAATAATTAGCAATGCCGATGCACCACGCTCGACCCTCGCGCATTGCATCCTGGCAATATTGACATCATGCTGCCCTAAAATCTGACCAACCATGCCAATCACCCCAGGGCGATCCACGTTATCGATCAAAATCATTTGGCCTTCCGAGACTACTTCCACCTGAAATTGGTTTATTTCGACAAAACGTGGCTCTTGACGATGAAAGAGCGTTCCACCAAGGGAATACGTACGAGGACCAGCTTCGACCTTGATCCGAATTAGACTGGAAAAGTCTCCGGCATCACTACTCTTCACTTCCTTAACTTCAATACCACGTTCTTTTGCCACGATAGGAGCATTCACGTAATTAATGACATCTTCCAAAATAGGAGAGAGCAGACCCTTTAACACCGCGACGGTCACGGGTGCCACGGTAAGTTGAGCCACTTCACCAAAATACTCAATGGTGACGGATTTAATCCCTCCATCTAATAATTGGGCCTGAAATCGCCCCATACGCTCGGCCAAAACCAAATAAGGCTGCAGTTGGGGAAGTACTTCTGGTGCCACAGAAGGAACATTCACAGCCCCTCTGGCAATGCCTCGCTTGAAATAATCAACGAATTGTTCAGCAATACCAATCGCCACATTCTCTTGAGCTTCTTCAGTAGAAGCGCCGATATGAGGGGTGCAGGTAAAGTTATCAAGAGACATAAGGGGATGCTTGGGATCCACTGGCTCAGTTTCAAACACATCAAAAGCCGCCGCTGCAACTTTTTGAGATTTCAGCGCATCACATAAATCCTGTTCATTAATGATTCCGCCTCTGGCACAATTCACGATCATGACGCCATCTTTCATCTTCCCTATTGTCTCGGTGTTGATGAGCCCTCTCGTTTCATTGGTCAAAGGCGTATGAACCGATATCACATCAGAACGATGAAACAATTCATTTAATTCCACCACTTCAATTCCCATCTGCTTTGCTCGATCAACGGCCAAGTAAGGATCATAGCCAATCACATTCATGGACCACCCCTGAGCCAATTTTGCAACGTACGACCCAATCTGGCCTAATCCTACCAATCCCAAGGTCTTATTATAGAGTTCTGCTCCCATAAACCGTGCTTTTTCCCATTTACCTGCCTTCATGGACATGGTCGCCTGCGGAATTTTTCGACTCATCGAAGCAATCATCGACATCGTGTGTTCCGCAGTGGTAATTGTATTGCCGCCCGGGGTATTCATGACCACAATGCCACGCCGGGTTGCCGCTTCACTGTCGACATTATCCAAACCGGTTCCAGCACGTCCCACAATACGAAGACGAGTTCCTGCTTCGATCACGTCTTTAGTGACTTTGGTTGCAGACCGAACAACTAAACCTTCATATTTTGGTATTTCTTGAAGTAATTCCTCTTTCGTGAGCTTGGTTTTCACATCCACAGAAAATCCGGCCCGCTCTAAGACTTCAACTCCTTTAGGGGAAAGGCTGTCACTCACTAAAATATTCATAGTATCTCCAAATAGGGGAGGCCCCACTTAAATTCGCACAAAGCAACATCGAGGAGTCTTGCCCGTTAATGGGGCATCTCATTCACATACACCCAGAGAGACTCACCTACTTTTCATTCAACCCCACGAACACTGATAGTGTATTCACAATACATATCGGCATCATACTGGGAAGTCATTCGTAACCGGGATTCCGGAGAGACGTTAGGCTTTGCGTTTCTCAAAATCGGCCATAAAATCAATTAACGCATCAACTCCGGCTTCAGGCATCGCGTTATAAATACTGGCGCGCATTCCACCAACCGAGCGATGACCTTCGAGTGTGGTTAATCCTGCCTCTTTCGCCTCTGTAATAAACGCTTTATCTAAATCAGGATTGGCCAAAATGAATGGGACGTTCATCCAGGAACGAGAAGATTTTTCTACCGGATTGCGGTAAAATTTTGACCCATCAATTGCCGCATAAAGTTTACCGGCCTTCCGCTGATTGATGGCACCCATCGCCGAGAGGCCACCTTGCTTTTTTAACCACTTAAATACCAAACCGGCAATATACACCGCATAGGTTGGAGGTGTATTCAACATAGAATCCGCTTCGGCTTGCTTGGCATAATCGTACACGCTTGGAGTAATCGGCAACACATCTCCGATGAGATCGTCCCGCACAATCACTAAGGTTAAACCAGCGGGGCCGATATTTTTTTGTGCGCCAGCATAGATGATTCCAAACCGACTGACATCAATGGCACGCGATAAAATAGTTGATGAAAAATCGGCAACTAACGGTACCGCGCCGGTATCTGGCACCCAGTGGAATTCCACCCCACCGATCGTTTCATTTGGCGTGTAATGCACATAGGCAGCATCCTGACTTAATGCCCAACGTTCAAACGGCGGAATACTGGTAAAATTATCGCCTTCGGAAGATGCCGCAACATTTACTGCACAATATTTTTTAGCATCACTTACGGCTTTTTTGCCCCACGCACCAGTCAGAATGTAATCAGCCTTACTTTTCCCACGTAAGATATTCATGGGAATAGTTGCAAATTGAGTTGATGCCCCGCCTTGCAAAAAGAGCACTTTGTAATTAGCGGGTACTCCTAATAAATCACGGACATCTTGCTCGGCTTCTGCGGCCACCGAGACAAACTCTTTCCCACGGTGGCTCATTTCCATGATTGATGCACCGGAACCGTGCCAATCCGGCAATTCGGCCTGAGCCTGTTTCAGCACCTCTTCCGGCAGGATCGCCGGCCCCGCACTAAAATTATATAACCGCGACATTATCGGACTCATCCTCCATACTTAAACTGGCCCCAGGAAAAACCACTGGCCTCACCAGCGTGAAAAAGGGAGTACGCTAGCACAGGGTCCCAGACCAGTCAAGAAGAGTACGGAACCTTGTTATTCCAATTTTGGATACCCTACAATGACCCGCGAATAGAGAGCGCTTTCATAGAGATGAAGAAGGTGGGAGAATAACTTGGGGACACAAACAGGGTTGAGATTGGAACAACGTGGGGATGGGAATTACTATAGAGTTATTCTCCATATTGGCAGTACTTTTATCCCCATCAGTGATGACATTGTTGAGGAATTACGAACGCATATCGCGCTCACGCCTGACCAATTTTTTCCAATTTTCGTCAACAAGGTGGGGTACTCTTCCTACTTACAAGAACAGATACGAAAGGAAGTACAGAGCACAGGAGATCTCATCCCTCAAATGTCGGCCATTCAACAGTTCTTTAGGCAAGAGTAAACTCTCCCTACCAACCAGAATGTCCTCTACCGATTAGCTATTGCGGTAATCTGCCCTATCCAAGCAGTTTATCCATAAAATTGAGAATGCGCATTTTCCGGTCTGGATCCTTCTCTAAAGAGAGTGCCCGTTGATAATGCTGCACCGCCAGTTCCGGCTTGTTTTTTTCATCATAGATCCGGCCGACGCCAAAAGTGGCTTGCGCATCATTAGGATTCGCTTTGAGCGCGCGGCTGAAATAATCCATCGCAAAATTGTCTTGCCCCTTATCATATAAAAACCAGCCGATCGCCGTCGCAGCTGGAGCAAAATTCGGTTCCAGCCGAAGAGCTTCTTCATACTGTCGTTTGGCTAAATCCAATCGTCCCCTGTTTTCATACAAACCTCCCAAGGCGAAATGAACCTCAGCATCATTGGGAATAATCTTCAATGCTTTTTTATATTCTTCAATTGCCAACTCCAACTTTCCTTGTTCGGCTAGAGCACATGCAAGATTGGTATGCCCAAATGGTTCATCAGGACGGAGTTTCAAAACTTCCCGGTATTGGGGAATAGCCATTTCCAACTGCCCCTGGTCCTGATAGGCCACTCCAAGCTTTAGGCGAGCTGCCACATAGGAAGGGTCTCGCTTTATCGCTTCGCGATAAGCTTTGACAGCTTGGTCGATGCGGTCTTTGACCTGATAAATCTGCGCCAGGAAAAAGTATGGATAAGGAGAATGTGGAGCCAAAGCTCCGACTTGTTCATACCTGACCACCGCGTCTTCCAGTCGGCCGCACTGCGTATGAAACACGCCTTCAAATAACAAGAAATTTGGATTATCGGATCGATCCCTCAGTAAGCGCGCAATCCACTCTTTAAGTATTTGCACATCGGTCTCTTCTCCAAAAGCCCGAGGATAGACCTGCCACGCTTCGGCAAAATCCCCTCGCAACATGCAGACGACATTCAACGCAAAAAACGGCAAGGGCCCGCACTCAGCTTGCTCCGACCACCGTCGTGCCTCTTCATAGACGACATCCCATTCACCTTGGCAAATGGAGTCATTGATCACACGCTCATAATCCACACTCATGCCCACATCCTTTGTCGAGTTCAATACTGCCGAGACACTATCGCGTCAGCGAATCTTCAATATCAGGGGAAGTAGCCTCAATGAGAGTCCCCAAATACGGATGTCGTTCAAGCATCTTTTGCTTCATCAGCCACGCCACGGTTCGATACGACCAATGGCCCTTTACCCCGGACCGTAATTTGGCAATATATTCAACTTCCGCAAAATCCATCTTAAACAAACACCGAACACGAAACCCAAATGGAATGGCATAGAGTGCCGCTTCCTGATTGCTGACGCGCAATTGCTCAATATCCGATTGCACGGCATCCATAGCCTGCCGATACTCTCTCTCCACTCCAGCCTCCGCCAAAACCGACGGCACCTCATACCCATGAATCGTCGTAAAATTCTGCTGAATCTGCTGACAACGTCGGTGCCGGTGCATATCCCGCCACCCCCCGATATCCATCAGAACATCAAAGACAAATGCATACCCGGATCGAAATTCCTTTATTAAGTCATCATGAGGACCACGACCACGAAGCGCGGCATCGACCACTTCCTGCTTCTCTTTCTCTGACCACTGCTGTACCCATTCAAGGAGTACCCGATAAGGGGCATGACTCACTCGGTACACCAGCGTCGTCACTAATTCATCCAACGGGGCATGCGGCTCCAGCAAATCAACCGGCTGATCCTTGCCTTTCCACGATTTCGGATCATCATAGCCTGCCGTCTTCAATCGTCCTTTCACCTGGCGAAACACGTCCCTGTAAGCCGACCCCTGATACTCGTTGGCCTCCGCATACCGGGCTAATGTCGGCGCCAAGGGCTCTAACCCTTTGGTCTCTTCCTGATGCAACTCGGCCCACACCGTTGAGGGTGATTTGGCGCACGCCTCCTTCAGATCTTCACCAATTCCCTTCAACTCCGGCAATTGAGCAGATAGCAAACGCGTGATTTGCTTTTCCAGCGTACGAATACTTACCACCTGCCCCACATTCGTCATGGCCGCCAGTGGAAGCAGATAGCGAATGACATCATAAGTCCTGGCACCGATGGTCCGGGCATAGTCTGCCGGCTTCATCGTCTCCGGCCTGGGATACCGCTTACCCAGATGAGTTTGGATCGGATCTTTCAACAAACGATAAATGTTATAGAGACTCCCAAGGATGCCGCGATATTCGCCCTCAATTTCGCTATTGGCAATCTCGTTGGGCACGTAACACCCGGCTGCGGCAAAGTTTTGATAGCGGCTGGACTTGGCCTGTCCATCCCACAGCGGCTCATCCTCAAGACGAATCGCCGCCAGCTCGGAAATCTGCTCGAAACACACCGTCGCGTGACCCAAATCGGCAATCGAGCCATGCCCATACGCAAAATAAAACTGCTCCCAAAACTTTTCGGAAGAATGAGAATGGACCCATCGCAGACTCTCCTCAATAGAATCGGGCGAACGGCTATATCGAGCCAAAGCATAAGCAGATTTTTCCGGTGGCATCGGCGCCAAAGCAATCACTTTTCGATTTCGTTGTTCGTCACTCATCAACTCAACCCTTCCAACTCCTCACGAAAGACACACTCGAAACAGAAGAAGGCGACACTATAGTCAGACAGGAGCGACATCTCAAGTCAGACGTTATCTCTACGCCAGGCATACTTTAAAAACCTTGAAAGTGTCTGGCACCTACACTACACTCCCCTGAATCTTCAGGGAATAATTCTATCTTCAATGAATATCTCCGATCGACAATCGGTACATGGCCAATGGTCCTCACGATGGACCTTTATCCTCGCGGCTACGGGTGCAGCCGTAGGCTTGGGCAATATTTGGAAATTCCCCTACCTCACAGGACAAAATGGAGGGAGTGCGTTTGTTCTCGTTTATATCCTCTGCGTGGCAGCCCTGGGAATTCCATTGATGATGGCCGAAATTTTGTTGGGGCGTAGAGGACGCTCCACACCCATTCGTTCCATGCAGATTTTGGCTAAAGAAACTAACACCACTCAATGGTGGCAGATAGTTGGATGGTCCGGGACTCTGGCAGGCATGCTGATCCTTTCCTATTACAGTGTCATCGGCGGGTGGACCCTGGCATACATCTTCAAATCTGCAGGAGGAACATTTAGTGGCGCCAGCGGCCAATTTGCTGCGGACACCTTCAGCAGTTTCGTGGGGAGCGGAACCACTCTCTTCATCTGGCACACAATTTTTATGGTTTTGACCATGGGCGTCGTGGCGGGTGGCGTCAAAGGCGGTCTGGAACGAGCGATTCAATTTCTCATGCCAACCCTTTTCATTCTATTGCTACTCATGGTCGCCTACAGCATGACCACCGGGTTTTTTGGCAAGGGTCTGGAATTTCTTTTTACCCCGGACTTCAGCAAATTGACTGGCGCTAGCATGCTGACGGCGATGGGGCAAGCCTTCTTTAGTCTCAGTCTCGGTATGGGCACCATCATGATCTACGGCTCCTATGTCCCCAAGGACACCTCAATTGCCTCCACCTCCATTATCATTGGCCTCGCCGACACCTTCGTCGCCTTATTAGCCGGCATGGCCATTTTTCCAATCGTGTTTGCGAACAATTTGGAACCCGGCTCTGGCCCAGGTCTCATTTTCCAAACACTGCCCGTCGCGTTTGGCAACATGCCCGGCGGCCTCGCCTTCGGTTCGCTCTTTTTTATTCTCCTGCTGGTTGCCGCCTGGACGTCGTCGATTTCTTTGATCGAACCACTGGTCACATGGCTCATTGAAACGCTTGGATTATCACGAATCAAGGCTTCCCTGTATTCAGGGTTTGCCACCTGGCTGATTGGCCTCGGAACAGTCGGGTCATTCAACTGGTGGGCAGAAATCACATTCTTCGGAGGAACCTTCTTTGACCTGTTAGATTTTGTGACATCCAATCTCATGCTTCCCCTGGGTGGAATTCTCATTGCCCTCTTTGCCGGGTGGCTCATGAAGGCCGAAAGCACTAAATCCGAACTTAATATTCATAATCCTACCCTCTACCTGGCCTGGCAGGCCCTCGTACGTTACATCGCCCCGGTTGCGGTGTTTATTGTCCTCCTCAATGCGATCGGCATTCTATAGCCTGAAGACCGACAAGTTTGCCTAATTTTCCGCAGTCTCTAACAGACATCCTGATTTTTGGGAGAATATATTTCAAGAATTCCTGAGACCAATCCGACAAGACTCCTGAGCGAAAGGAGACTCCCTCATGAGTGAAATTTCTGCATTAGCTGCCGCCAACTTCCTCAACCAAGCTGCGCTTCCCCTTATTCAAGCAGCCACGATACCCCAGGGGAATCCGTCCTCATCGTCTTCAACCCAGGACACGGTATCGCTTTCCTCTGATGCCAAAACACTTCACGCACACCACAAGTAGCCCGTACTCAGGACACCTGAAAAGTTCATTTCAGGGACGTCATTGAACCTTTTAGGTCCCCTCCTTACTGCTTGACTGATTATTCAGATGAATTCATTCCAGCAAGCCTAAGACCGAACTCAGTTCAGGAAAAACGGCCATCTACTTGAAGTGGAACCGTGTCGAGCCACTCTTCCAGCGGCCGGGCACACCGGCACTCCACATGCCGAGCTTATACCTACGGTAATCCAACAGCCTTGTATGTGAATATTCCCTGCCCCCAAATGCCTCGAGACCACCCACCAACCCCAATCGACCTGGAACGCTCCTCACTATGTGTCCGGGCGATCATTCAGAAGATTTCGCTGGAAGCCGTTTGAGTTTCATAAATTTAATTTATGATAAACCCGTACTGCTTAGTTGCGCGCAGAAAATGAAATTCTATTGGGTAGAGGAAAGAACAAGATTTCGTAAAGTTGAGAAAACCCCTGTTATTAAATCGGCCAGCGTCAGGGAGAGGGGTGAGTCTGGTCAGGCTGGGTTGATTGATCCCAGGGTATGCCTTGCTCTGAGAGATGAGCCAATTGATTCGCCCGGTTGATAAGTTTATCTAACTCGCGAACGGCCAGGGACAGTCGCTTGAAGGAATCCTCCCCAACATTCTTGGAAGGGTTGTTAAAATGTAGGGAAGAAGATTCCATTTTTTTTAACCCCAATAGTCTAAAGATTGTAACCCGTTAGATTAAAAAGTTCATTGAATTGTTGGTTCCAATTATGAGAAATTCCTGCTCATTGCTGGAGTTTCACGAACACCGCCATGAGAAATGAACGAAACTTGACCACAATTGATGTCCAATTTGTAAACCATAACCATATTCTTTTGCATACATCCCGTGAAACCGAAAGGAAATTCATGTTTAAGGGCTTAAAAAAGGAACTCCTCTTTATAGGTGTGATGGGTATGATATGCATTCTCCTTATGGTGGGACCAACTTGGGGGTCAGATTTTGATGCGAGAAGTCGTGTGACTAAGGGCACCCTCGAATTCGGATTTCTCACCGGGTTTTGGCAAGGGAATAATGCCTTTGGCAACGAGCCGTCGGCTAATCGCAGTGGAGTCTACTTTCTGCCTCAATTGGGTAAGGTTTTGACGGATGAGATTGGCTCAGGTTGGACATCGGGTAATGTCGAACTTTTAATTGAACCGTTGGCTGCTCACTATTATGAACCTTTTAGCGCCTCGGCGTTCGGAGGCTCGTTAGTGGTGAAATACAATTTCCTCAACTTTGGACGTTGGATGCCATTTTGGGATGCCGGAGCAGGCATGTTGTGGACGGATTTGGGACCCCGGATTCCCGAACAAAGCACGCAATTTAATTTTGTCCTCCAAACGGGTCCGGGCGTGTCATATTTTGTGACGCAGAACATGGCAATGACCTTCGGCATTCGGTTCCATCACATTTCGAACGCAGGGATTGGCGAACGGAATATAGGGTTGAACGGCTGTCTGTTTAATGTCGGGGTTTCATTTTTTACGCCGTAAGGTACGGTGAAGGAATTCATAAAATATCTGACGAAAATTTCACAACCACGCTTTGCTTGAGAACGAACGTTTCTGTGTTTTCCAATCTTTTGGTCATCCACCAACCGATTCAGGTAGATCCCTATGGATTGCTTCCAGTCTGGAAATACCCTGAAAGATCGGCTTCAGGACGATTTAGCATATCAGGCGATGACGCCAACGCTTCGGACAGAATAACTTTTGGATGCGTGACTTCACATTGCGCAAAGTCATTCGATAAGAATTCGTTATGCCAAATTTCTGGTTGGGAAGGTCATCTTCGTCGGCGCCAGTCGGATATCCACCGCCACAATTGATTTCGCAGGGTTTCGAAAGCATAATACTGGGCATTCCTTGAGTCTCTGCAGAGGGAGCAACAATGGAATGAGGTTGCTTTCATTGTTTATATAAAACTGGACAGTTTCATTTATATTCTTTAAGAATCCGTCAGGAATAGAGGAACACAAAAGGAGTTCCCTGCAAACAAATTTTTTTTGGGCTCGGGGCTCGGAAGTTATATCTCTTCAAGTATTGTTCCGGAACGCAGAAGCAGGGTGCTCTTGATCTCTGGGCACATGCGACTGACCAAATCTCGCATAAGAATCACCCCATGATCGCAATCATCTCTTTGGAAGCTCCATCGCGTCCCCTCATGGAGCAGTTGATCCGTGACAATCGACTGCCGAATTTCGCGTCTCTTCAACAAAAGGGGGAGGTTGTCGAACTCGCCCCCCCCTTTCTTGATGGAGCCGTCTACGCCACTCTTTACACAGGTCAGCATCTGTCCGAGCACGGGGTTTACTCCTTGTTTACCTGGTCGGCTCCCGAACAAAAGCTACGGCTATCCCACGAGCTGATACCGGATGACACCCTATTCCGACGACTGGACCGGGCAGGCAAACGAGTCCTTGCCATAGATCCACCTGAGCATCCCTTGCAAGAGCTGAGGAACGGTATCGTCGTGAGCGGATGCCAGTTTCGATCGCGGGTCCATTTGGCCAAATGGTCGCGTCCTTCCGGCGCAAACGGGGAACTCTTGAAACACCTTGGCAAGACACCAAGAGGTGAGGAGACCTTTGGTCAGCCGTCACAACGCCATTTGCTTCACCTCCGGAAGATCCTCATACAGGCGCCCGGCCGTCTCGCGAGCGCTGTTGAACAATTGCTGGAGGAAAAGAAAGCCGATGTTCTCTGGGTAGGCATGGCTGCTGTCCATCTTGCGGGTCACCAGCTTCGGGATCCAGCGTCCGTCGACGCCATCGGGCAGTCCACGGCCGGAGCAAGTCTGCTGGAGGATTCCTTGATTGAGGTCTATCTCGCAGCCGACGCAGCACTTGGTCGAATAACACGAATACTGCCTGACAACGCAGATATTCTCGTGTTCTGGGCAAAGGGAATGGGTCCGGAGACCTGTCGGGCCGATCTTCTTCCCGAGATGCTGGAACGGATTCTGAACCCGCGCCCCATCGTCCACACGTCATCAGGAAATGACATCCTGACGAGACTGCGGGCGATAGTGCCCACCTCGCTCCGCTCTAAAGTCGCAGATGCCTTACCGGATTCATTGTCTCTCCAGCTTACAGCTCGACTGGGGACAATCGGGAAAGATTGGAAGACGGTACGGGCCTTCACGCTTCCTTCAGACGGCCCTGGATTGGTTCGACTCAACATCCGCGGGCGCGAGCGAAATGGGATCGTCACCGAATCCGAAGCAACCGTGCTCCGCGACCAGATTACCGAAGGCTTGCGAACCTTTTACGACATCGATGGTAAAGAATGCATCGCGGACATTGAACGCCCAGGAGACCATTTACCTCCAGGGCACAAAATAGACAGGCTTCCCGATCTGGTTATCCGATGGAGTAACCAATCATCGACAAACCTGCGCGGCGTGATTTCACCGAAATACGGCACGGTGTTGCGCGGAGGTGCGGGATCAGGGCGATCAGGAAACCACATACCCGGCGGGGGCGCGATTATCGTCCCACGATCGGGAACTTATCGCCCGATCAATAACCGGACCCCAAATCTGGTCGATCTGAGCGCAACGGTCTGTGCAGCAGCGGGTATTCCCTACGAGGACCTTCCCGGCCAGTCCCTTCTCGCATATGACTAAAGACTATCTGGCCGGATATCCAATCAAATCACCCGTCATATTCGACAAAATTTAATGGGTAGTATCTTGAAAAAGAATGTCCGAACAAAAGTCAAACATCAACAATATCTTAGAATCTCATGTGGCTTTCGACTCACTTCATGCTATTCTATTTGGAAGATTGAGCGGCCCCATCCGGGACAATTCCTCTAGCATACCGCTCCCTAACAAACGAAAAGGCCTCATTCAAATGTGCTGTCTCAGCACCGTTGCACATTTCTCAGCAAGCTGAGGAGAGGATCCTGCGCGGGACCCATGAAACGAATAACGGTCTTGTATGCCTATCTTGGATTTTACCGCGATGCCGGCGGGGAACATGCCCCGTTGGGCCTGGCCGAGGAACTTGACCGCGAGCGCTTCAGCTTTGAAATCGTCACCTTGATGCCCACCACCTCAAGAATTGGCGCTGCGGTCCAGGCGACGGGGTGCCCCGTGCATGAGCTGAGGCTGGGTATCCCGCGGCTTACTAACCCAATCGGCATGCTCAAGGTTCTCAAGGCCTTTTATCAGACCTTCCGCCGCATCCAACCGGACATCGTGCAGACCCAATCACCATTTTGTAATGTGTGGGCCCGTCTGGCGGCCAAACTGGCGCGCGTGCCAATCGTCATCGCAACGATTAATTTTGATGAACCACCGCCTCCCTGGTTCCTAAGGCCGGTGATGCGTACCATGCAGAGCTGGTTGGCCACGAGCACCACCGCCTACGTCTGTGTGGCCGAGCATGTGCGACAGAACCAGTTACATCCCGACGAATGGGACCGTGCCGAAATCATCCACAGCTTTTTCGATCTCCCACGCTTTCTGTCAGGCCGTGCCAATTTGCCGGCCATCCGCGCGCTCACCGATCCCGCGCGGCCAGTCCTCGGTCTTGTCGGCCGGCTCGAATTCGAAAAAGGCCATCGGGTGGCGATCGCGGCCATGCGGACCATCGTCGAGGCCATCCCCGGGGCTCGCCTCCAGATCGTCGGGACCGGCAGCTTGGCACAAGCCCTCCGGGAGCAAGTGGTGGCCCTCGGCCTCTCGGCATATGTCGAGTTCACGGGGCACCAACCACAGATTTGCGAGATCATGACCCATATGGACCTATTGCTGATCCCGTCCTACAACGAAGCCTTCGGAAAGGTAGTATTGGAGTCGATTGCCGCCGGGGTCCCGTTAGTGGGAAGCCGGAGCGGGGCCTTTCCCGAAATTCTGGAACACGGAAAATACGGGACCTTGGTCGCCCCCTCCGATCCTGCCGCGTTGGCCGACGCGGCCCTCGCGATCATCGCGAACCCGGCCCCGGCCTTGGCCAAGCTGCGGGCGGCTCGCGCGACCGTGCTCCCGCGCTACACGAAAGAGGACAGCGCCCGACACCATGCGGAACTGTATTGCCGGTTAACCCACACGTCTTCGGGACACATTGCCAAACGGCCTCCCGTCAGGAATAATTCCATTCCCGTGGAGTGAGTGGCGGGTAGAGTCAAGACAGGCGCCGCCTGTAAAAACAGGCGCGCGCAAACACAGCAACTGGAGGAAGACCCATGCGTGAGAAGGAGCAGCCGGAGCCCGGCCCCACTGCCAGGCCGGTGGTAAGCGTGCTGATTGTGGCGGACCATGACACCGAGCGCCACGCCGAACTGGCGGATCTGCGCAGTTGTCTGCACGCCCTCGCCGCCCAGGAGGTGGACGCCCCCGTGGAATTTCTGCTCGTCGAGACACAAGAGCGGGCCCGAAGCCTTCCGGCGGAGGTGCTCGCCCTGTTACCGGGCTTACGGGTGATCGGCGTGCCTCATAATGCGACCTACGAACAAAAGAACGCGGGCGCACAGGCGGCGCAGGGGGACATCATCGCGCTCTTGGATGTCGACTGCATTCCGGTGGCCGGCTGGCTGCAGGCCCTGATCACCACGTTCCGGGCCCATCCCGACTACGTGGCGGTGAGCGGCCGCACCAGGTATGAGGGCAAAACCACCAGCGAGCGCTGTCTGTCGGTCCTCTCCCGCGGCTTTCTCGATCCCGGCAAAGAAGGCCCGACCCGCTTCATTTCCAATAACAACTCCGGGTTTCGCCGGGAGGTGTACGCACGGTTTCCCCTGCCGGAGGGAGAAGGCCCCTACGCCGCGCAGCTCCAATCGGCGGCCATGAGGCGGGACGGCGGCCGTTTTCTCTTTCAGCCCACCATGACCGTGATCCACGACTTCGAGGGCTGGACCATGGAGCGGGATATTCGGTGCCATATCGGCTGGGCCACGATCCGAATCCGGCAGATTGATCCCGGGTTGCGATTCAGCTGGCTGCTCCGGCTCGGGCCGGCGTCCATTCCGTTGTTTTACATAGGGCGGGTGGTGGAGAGCGTGGGGACGTGTCTCCGGGTGGGCCATCAATACGGGCTGCGGCTGACGGACTATCCCGTCGCCCTGGGACTGACCCTGTGGGTTCATTTTCTCGAAATCACCGGCATGCGGCTGGCCTTCCGGCACCAGCGCGTCGACCACACGAAATATCGCTGACTGCTTATGGCCAAGCTCTTGATGGCGTCGCTGGTGGACCCTACGACACACCCGGGGGGAGCCGGGACGTACACGCGCGGCCTGCTGGCGGCCCTGGAAACGAGGCACGCCGTCCAGGTGGTGGCCCCCCGGCACCCGCCTCCAGGCCCTTGGTATCGGTCACGCCAGCTCGTGGCGTTGGCCCGGTCGTGCCTCTCCCCCCTGCCCGCCTTGCCGTTGTTTACCCGGCAGCCGGAGTTGACGCGGCGAATCCGCGCCATCGCCCGCTCTCAGCCCTTCGAGGCCGCCGTGATCAACGGCGGGGACATGTTGTGGGCGATCACCGAACTCCCGCCAGAAATGCCGACCGTGCTCATCGCACATAATCTGGAGCACCAGGTGCTGACTCAGAAACTGGCCAATTACCCCTTCCTTTCACATGTCCTCAAACGGGAAATTAGCAAACAACGTCAGTATGAGATCGAGGGGTTCCGTCGTTCGCGAGGAGTGATATTTCTTTCGTCAACTGAAATGGCTTGGAGTTGCGACCAGGTCCCAGGGTTGCGAACGCTTCATATTCCGCCCTTATTTACTAATCCTCCCGTGATTCGTCAGCCGCAACTCAACGGCCCTCTGCGGCTTGGATTCCTTGCCGATTTCGCATGGTGGCCCAATCGCCAAAGTTGGAAGTGGGTGATGGAGAATATCCTTCCCAAGGTACGCCGCCCAATCACCGTTCACGTCTTTGGGCGACAGAGTGACCAGATACCCACTTGTGACAACGTGATCTCCCATGGCTTTGTCAAAGATCTTCGAGAGGTATGGGAACAGGTGGATATCATGATCTGCCCCATACGCGAAGGAGCCGGTGTAAACATCAAACTTGCGGAGAGTCTGTACAATCGAATGCCCGTTCTTGCGACCAACCAGGCTGTACGTGGCCTCACATGCTCATCCGGGTCGGGGCTGGTGACCATCGATAGTGCTGAGGAATGGGTGACCTTCTTGAATTCGTCCGAAGCTGAACGACTTGCCACTCAAGTCCCATCAGAGGCATTAAGCCAACAATTCGCTATCGACCAGTATAGGGAGAAGTTGAATAACTTCATACTAGAGGTGGTCGTTGATGGGCTGAGGAACCAAGAGCAGTCCACAAAACCATGATCCTGATTCGACTATGGACACATGACAAATCGTATGGGCAATACCCGTTTTTCCCATGGCACGACTCCCACAGATCCAACCTGATTTGTTGGGATCTATCACCTGCCTCATTTCTCACACTCCATACAAAAAACCGAATACCCCCATGCCCAGTAGGGAAGCAATACAAACTCGGAATTGACCCACCACAATTACGGAGAACCTTGACCAATAGCCCTTTTCAAAAAAAATTTGATTAAGGGACAGCCCATTAGGAATCTCTTGCGAGATTTTCCTCTTTCATGATTATTTTTGTTGAAAAGAACAATGAGGTGAGTGGGAACTTGCAGAAGAGCGAAACAAAGAACTGTATAGACAGATCCTGGTGATTCAAGCTCAAGGGGATTGGGTTGAATAAGATCGGTTGTGAAGGAGGACTACGCGTAGCGTAAACGCCCCATTCGGTCTAAATGCTGCCGGGGAACTCTGTCGAGGACACGGTCAGTCCATCCATGAGCCAGACAGCCACTTGTCCTGTACTGCGATTATGCCAGATCACATCGGCCTTCCCATCGCCGTCTGCGTCACCCACCTGCGCAATCCGCCACCCCGAAGGCATACCTGCCAAGAAGCCCGAAACTTCAATCGCCCCGCCGTTCATCAACCAGATCCCCACCTTCCCGGTACGGGTATGACGCCAGACCATATCGGTCGTCCCATCGCCGTTCAAATCACCAAAACCCGCTTTCTCCCATTCCGGTGCGGTCCCTCCGAGGAAGCCCACTGAGGCAATCGCCGACTCATCCATCACCCACACGGCGGATACCCCGCCGGTATGGCGCCAAATGATGTCCGCAAGACCATCCGCATTCATATCACCTATCCCGACGATCTGCCACGCTAATGGCACGCCGGGCAGGGAACGGAATCGGCTAATTGAGGTTCCATCCATGAGCCAGACCGCAACCGCTCCGTTTTGCGTATTGTGCCAGATGAGATCGGCACTGCCATTGCCGTCCATATCGCCCACTCCCTTAATCACCCAATCCAAGGACGCGCTCCCAGGGAAACTGGCGGACGTGATCGTCAACCCGTTCAAAAACCAGACAGCCACCGCACCATTGAGAGCATGGCGCCAGACAATATCAGACATGCCGTCATTATCCACATCACCCACTCCAACGATCTGCCAATCCGATGAAACCCCACCCAGGAATCCCGACGAACCAATCAGACCGCCATTCATCAACCACACCGCCACCTCACCTGTTCTCACATTGCGCCAGACGATATCCGCCTTGCCATCTCCATTGAGATCGGAATTCACAGGGGCACGGGGAGAGGGTTCCTCCGAAGGAGCCTGAAGACCGAGAAACACCCCAGATTCAGAGGTAAAGCTGACTCCCTTTGGCAGAATCAATCTGATCGTTGCACTTGGATCGCTGACATCAATGAGATTATTCATCTCCACCCTGGCCGACAAAAATGCCTCAATGGGGAGCTCCTGCCCATCAACAACTTTGACCCTCACCTCCAATACCTTTGGCTCCGGTAAAGGAAGGCCGAGGGCCTGATCACTCACATCTCCCAGACGAATGATTGCATTGGTAAAGCAATTGGACGACAAATCCTGACAAGAGGGAAACCCATCGACGCTCATGGAAAACTTAATATTCGCAACCGAGACGTTGGGATCCAGCTTAAATGTTAAACGATCATCAATATGAATGGAGGCCAGTCCCATTCCCGATTGCGAGCTGGCATCGGGAGTCGTCGAGGTCACTTTAAGTGCGAGGGTTCCAGTCGCTAAATTGGCTGTGGCAAAAGCAGAGCCGGCTTCACCATCCGGTCCGATCACCGGACCCGTGTCTAATTGGATTTCAGTACGTCCATTTTCCTCGGCAACTGAATCCCCCCCAATCGGCCCTGATACACCAATCTCGATTTTATAAGCGAGACCTTGTGACGGAAGAAATATGCCAATCATTCCTACCAGGATGAGGGCACTGATGGTCCCGGCCAGAACGGTTACGTGGGTTATTTCGTGTTTGGACATCAATTGATTTGACATAAGTGATTAAATGAGCAACGCTGACTACCCTTATCGGATAGACAACTCCATTCTTAAAATTCGTGTGGCACATTCCAGATCTTCCCTCCCTCGCCATTTCTGTATTCTCTCAAGACTCCTTAAAAACGTTGGAATTTCTCCCTCGCATAGAACACCAATAGAGGCATTCCCCTATTATTTCCCAAAGGCCATTTCCCTATGCGGTGATCAAATTCAGGGAGTGTTGAATAATAATTTCCATGGGCACATTGACCCACAGGCACGTTGCCTATCAGAGGCTCGGGGCGGTTCAAAAAAGCATGCCCTGAGCCTTTCGAAGGGTTCGTCCAGCAAGGCCGCAGTCATTTTTGCGCGCAGAGCGTACTTCCAGTACGTGAGCACGGAAAAATGACGAGAACGCCGCTGGCGGCTTTTTTCAACAGCCCCATTCAAGAATCACCAACAGGAGCCAATCGTTCTCGAAGCTCAGGCCTCCCTTCTACAAAACCTCAACCGAATGTTATGTAAATTCCTGGTTAAAAAAAGAGGGGATCAGCACTGCTGTTGGTTTCTTCGAGCGGGAGAAGAGAAATTAGGCTTGGGCTAAAAGGGGTATGGCGTCATCCTACCCGGAATAGTTTTATCTCGCAGGAGGGTACATGACCCAGACGAAAACATTTTTATAAATTATCAGGAGGAGAAAGGACAGACCATTCACTCAGAAGAGGAAACGCAACAAAACAATAAAAAAAAGAGATGCGTCTCGAAAAACGAAATTGGCAATAGGCATAGACTTAACATAGAAGAGTAGTGCGAGAACCTCCTCACGACCAAGGGCAGACCTCTTGCCGTATTTTCAAGTGAATAAGATGGAGCAACTGAGCCTCCATCCAGCACTCATGTATTTACGGCATGACCTCACATTTCACATGATTCATTGCCCCCTACTGCACACAATATTTCCACATGAAATGTGAGGAAAGAATTTTTTCATGACAAAAGCCTCACACCCGAAGATGTGAGGCTTTTATCAAGAGGCAAGATATTGTCCTACCGCGTATACCTGAGGGATCGCCTTCTGTTGAAACTGCCGGACTGCCAGCCCGCCTTGCTCTGATCTTACTAAAACAACTGTCCCCGGCGGACCTACAATGAAACCATCACTCTCATTTTTGCGATGACGGTTTGGCCTTCAGCATCAAACAATGTCACATCAGATCATCCTATTGTATTTCCCAGTCAGTGGAAGTGCCACGCGGGAATTTAGTATCCATGACATCTTTCCCGTTCATGAGCCACAGCGCCACCGCGCCACTCGCCCGATTCTGCCAAATGACGTCATCCTGACCGTCGGCATTCACGTCACCCATTCCCGTGATCTGCCAGTTCAGGGGCACGCCACCAGGAAATCCGACAAAGGCCACTGTGGGCCCGTTCATAATCCAGATGGCCACCGAACCATTGAGTTTATGGTGCCAGACGATATCGGCCGTACCATTGCCATCCACATCACCGATTTCCTTGATCACATAATTGAGAGGCGCACTCCCTGGAAATCCAGTCGACTTGTGGGTCAAGCCGTCCATAAACCACACCGCCACCGCCCCGGTCGTCGTATTTCGCCAAATCACATCGGCTCTTTCATCGGCATCCACATCACCGACACCGACGATTTCCCATTGCACAGGCGCACTACCAGGGAAGCCCGACTGGGCAATAGTCGACCCATTCATCAGCCAGATAGCCAATGAACCGTTGACCTTATTGTGCCAGATAAGATCTGCGGTTCCATTGCCATCCACATCACCGATTCCTTTGATCACATAACTGAGGGACGCACTCCCAGGGAAGCTAGTCGAGGTGTGGGCCAAGCCATCCATAAACCACACCGCCACGACTCCGGTCGTCGTATTTCGCCAAATCACGTCGGCCTGGCCATCCGCATTCACATCGCCCATCCCCATAATCTGCCAATTCGATGGGACTCCACCCAACACACCGGTCGTGGTCACCGCAGCATCCTTCATGAGCCAGCCCACCACAAGGCCATTGAGACTATTTCGCCAAAGCAGATCTGCCGTTCCATCAGCATTCAAATCGTTGGATAATCTTCTTGCACCGGCATTATTCGCAGTAATGGTCAGCTCGGAACTTGGTCCGAACTCACCGTCCGTCGCGGTCAACCGCAAGACGTATGTGCCCGCTTCGCTGAAACTGGCTGTCGTACTCAGAGCTGACGCATTAGCAAAGGTCACCGTCCCCGGCCCGCTCACTTTACTCCACGTGCTGGTCACCGTCCCCGGCGTGGCCGGCAGACCATCATCCGTCACCGTGCCATTCAGTGCAGCAGTATTCGGTAACGCAATCGTAATCGAAGGCCCCGCATTCACCGACGGCGGTTGATTGCCTGGATTCTGAGTAAACGTGGCCGTCACCGTCCGTGCGGCCGTCATACTCACCGTGCAGGTGCCCGTGCCCGTGCCATCACACCCGCTCCCACTCCAACCCCCAAACGTCGAGCCAGCACTCGCCACCGCCGTCAGCGTCACCGGCGTCCCATTGGCATAGCCCTCGGTACAATCGTTCCCGCAAAAGATGCCCCCTGGATTACTGGTGACCGTCCCACTACCCGTCCCGCCCTTCGTAACCGTCAGGGTCTCTTGCACGGTCGTAAATGTGGCGGTCACCGTCCGCCCCGCCGTCATACTCACGTTACATGTTCCCGTGCCCGTACACCCGCTGCCACTCCAACCCCCAAAGGTCGAGCCTGCGTTCGCCACCGCCGTCAACGTCACCGACGTCCCGTTGGTATAACTCTTGATACAGTCGTTCCCGCAAGCGATGCCCGCAGGATTACTGGTGACCGTTCCACTACCCGTCCCACCCTTCGTAACTGTCAGGGTTTCCTGCACGGTCGTGAACGTGGCGGTCACCGTGTGTGCGGCGGTCATGGTCACAACACACGTACCCGTGCCCGTACACCCGCTGCCACTCCACCCCTCAAAAGTCGAAACGGCACTCGCCACCGCCATCAGCGTCACCGGCGTCCCATTGGCATAGCTCCCAGTACAGTCGTTCCCGCAAGAAATGCCCGGGGGATTACTGGTGACCGTCCCCGTGCCAATTTTCGTGACCGTCAAGGTCCGTTGCACCGGAGTAAACGTGGCGGTCACCGCCCGCGCCGCCGTCATACTCACGATACAAGTGCCCGTGCCCGTACACCCGCTGCCACTCCAACCCCCAAACGTCGAGCCTGCAGTCGGCACCGCCGCCAACGTCACTGACGTCCCATTGGCATAATCCTCCGTACAGTCATTCCCGCAGGAGATGCCCGGAGGATTACTGGTGACCGTCCCCGTGCCAATTTTCGTGACCGTCAGCGTCCGTTGCACGGGAATAAACGTGGCCGTCACCGTCCGCGCGGCCGACATACTCACCGTACACGTGCCCGTGCCCGTACACCCGGCACCGCTCCAACCAGCAAAGGTTGACTGGGATGCCCCTAAACCGGTCGGAGTAGCCGTAAGGGTAACCGAAGAAGGTGGTTGAACTACGTCATAGGGTATGGTTTGGCTATTAAATATAGTGAACGGCGCTGTTCCCGCCCCACTTCCAGCAACCTGTCCCGTTCCCGTTCCCGCAAAATTGACAGAAAGATTGACGGGAGGGGTGACCGGTGGACTGACCGGGACGAGATTAAAGGTTACGGTCACCGCCTTGGCGGCATCCATAACCACGGTGCATTGATCTCCAGAAGTGTTTGCACAACCAGCCCAACTACTGAAGATTGACTGTGATGTCCCAATCCCGGTCGGAGCGGCGGTAAGCGTGACAGAGGAATTCTGATCATAGTCTAGCGTGTTACTCGCAAAAATGTTCAACGTATCAGTCCCCGGAGAATTGGCTTCTACCCTTCCAGTGCCTGATCCTGCAAAGTTGATTGTGAGGACAGTGGCTTGAGCCATGGACGGAAACACTCCCCCTAGCATTACCAGGACAAAAACGAGAGCCCCTAAAGGCAATACCTTCCCGTGAGCTTTCCGCATTGTGCGTCCTTTCTCATTTCGTTTCATCAATATTCTCTAAACCGCTTATGGCTTCTACATCTCTTCAGGCTGTCTGGTTAACAAAAAGGCATTTCTGTCCACCGTATATGGGTTTTCAATTAATTTTCAAGGCGTCGTGATTCGGATCAGGGAAGCCATGATCCTGATGAATATATGGAAAGAGTTTGGAAATTGCCTGGAGCAGGCAGGTAGGCATGTCAGGAAAGGACGTTGGGGGCATGACACTATCCTGGTCCACGATAACTCAGCTTAATTATGAAGAAAGATATCGTAGTCTACATCATTCTACATATTAATGGAACAAAAAAATTCGCTTTGAAAAAACACTCCATTGATCGAACTATTCATGATCATCTCCAAAACACCATTCCGATAATTTCTTCGTCTGACAATCCAGGGTAGTGTGTTTCAATCCCCCTCAAAATTATCAAAAATTCGCGCATACATGTTTATTTCAAGCGTTTTCCCCTCCGATCCCTGGCCGCGCTGATTGACCCTCCGGTGAATTCTTTGGTATTTATCTGACCCTCCCCAAATCCATTTACTATTCTTATCACCAAACGTCGAGCCGAGGGCCAGAATCGGAAGCCCTCTACGGAAACCAAAATATGGCTGTGGATGGTAATTCTTTCATGAGTCCCCGTGTTTTGGCATTGGCTGACAATGCGCCACAAGGGTTAGGGCAAAATCCTATGCTGTCTTCACAGGTTTCTTTCACCTCGCAGGTGGTCCCAATATGTTGAATCGCCGACAATTTCTCGTTGTAATGAGCGCTCTCGGTGCCTTGACTGCCCTCCCCAAGGCGCGAAGTGGAGCCGGGACCTCCGGAATCCAGTTCGATACCGCCAAACCTTTCTCATTTGATGAGCTGAAGCAACGCGCCAAGGCAATGGCCACGTTGCCCTATGAGGAGCCTGTGGTCCGTCATGACGCGGTCTTGGAATCAATCGACTACGACGCCTTTCAGGAGATCGTATTCAAACGCGAGCGAGGGCTGGGCGAAGACGGCAGCGTGAATTTTCCGGCTCAGTTCTTCCATCTTGGCCGCTATTTCAAAGTGCCCGTAAAGATTCATGCTCTTGAGGATGGCCGGTCCCGAGAAATTCTTTACCGTTCCGAGTACTACACCTTTGGCGGAACCAGTCTCGGCAAGGTCTTTCCGGATGATCTTGGCTTCTCCGGCTTTCGCCTCCAGGATGGACCAGGAGCAACCACCGATTGGATGGCGTTTCTCGGTGCTTCTTATTTCCGCAGTTCCGGAGAACTCAATCAATACGGCCTCTCGGCGCGAGGCGTGGCAATCGATCCGGCCCTGCCCACCCCGGAGGAATTTCCCCGATTCACCGAATTCTGGTTGGAGCCGGGCACCCCGGACAGCAAGGAATTTGTGGTCTATGCCCTGCTCGACGGCCCGAGCGTCACCGGTGCGTTCCGCATGGTCTGCATCAAAAACCAGCAGATCCTCATGGATATCGACGCCAATCTCTACCCGCGCCAGGACATCAAACGCCTGGGGATCGCACCGCTGACCAGCATGTTCTGGTATGCCGAAAATAATCGCCATCAGATCAGGGACTGGCGGCCAGAAATCCATGATAACGACGGTCTGACAATGTGGACCGGGGCAGGCGAGCGTATCTGGCGTCCCCTCAACAACCCGTCATCGGTCATGACCAATAGCTTCGCCGATACCAACCCCAGGGGTTTTGGCTTGCTGCAGAGGGATCGCGCCTTCTACCACTATGAAGATGACGGAGTATTCTATGACCGGAGGCCAAGCGTCTGGATCGAGCCGGCAGGTGAGTGGGGCGAAGGCGCAATCCAATTGATCGAAATTCCAACCGACGACGAAATCCATGACAATATCGTCATCTATTGGCTGCCGAAAGAACCGGTTAAGGCCGGCTCCGAGTGGCATTACACCTATCGACTTCATTGGGTCGCGACCGAACCCTATCCGTCCGATACGGTCGCCCGGGTCATTCACACCCGACTGGGCAATGCCGGCGTTCCCGGTCAGCCACGCCCGAAAGGCGGCCGGAAATTCGTGATTGACTTCGAGGGTGGGCCACTCAATGAGATCACCAAGCTGGACAAAGTTAAACCGGTCATCAGCACGTCCAAGGGTCGAATCGACAACGAATACGCCCTGCAAGTGGTCGGCACCAGGAATTGGCGGGCAGCTTTCGATCTCTATGTCGAAGGCAAGGAGCCGGTCAATCTCCGCCTATTCCTGAAGCTTGGGGATCGAACCCTGACCGAAACCTGGCTCTACCAATACCTGCCCTTTACCTATGACTAGTGGACTTGGTTCTTCTCAAAAAGTCATCGTGCCCTAGATCTGATTCCAACCAAAATGAGGCAGGCCAAATGATGACTCGCCTCCAAAGCAACTCATGTGTACATCAAAGTTGTCTGGGAGTAAGGAAGCGAAGCAGCACTAGCGGAATAGAACGTATCATTCCGTCATTATTCGAAAAAAATACCAGGCGGAGATAATGTAGAAAACACGATGGGAGTTTGCGGCATCTACAACATACCTACAAACGGGCTTACGTGGATTATGAAAATAAATGGGGTGAGTGACGGGAATTGAACCCGCGACCTCCGGATCCACAATCCGGCGCTCTAACCAACTGAGCTACACCCACCATCACATGGAATTTTCACGCAGAAGAAGAGGGCAATCTTATCAGAGGGCCGTAAGGGTCGCAAGCCAAATACCACTCGCGCCCACCAACGATATTTGACCTAATTTTTCAAGATAAACTCATCTCTCAATGGTCATGAGGCTTTTTGACCACCACAACAGTTTACGACGCGTTCATTTGACCACTTTCATGCAATTGTGATAAAAAATCGATTCGGTTTTTTTCTCTGGAGGAAAATATGGCTAATCGACATCATTCAGCAATCAAAGCAGCTCGTCAAACTCTGAAACGCCAGGAACGTAACCGGTCTATCCTGCGACGGGTAAGGACCTTTATCAAGAAGGTGAATGGGGCAGTCAAAGAGAACAAGGGCGACGAGGCCAAGGCTTCTTTGCGGGAAGCCACCTCTGAGCTGCATAAAGCGGTCACCAAAGGCACGCTTCATCGGAACACCGCCTCTCGTTGGGTTTCCCGCCTCGCCTCCCGCGTCAATACTCTCTCAACCAAATAATTCGGTTAAAATGGTCACGGAATCTCACACCTTGTGAGGTTTCGTGCGACCAGCTAAGACCTTGGTGCCTTGACCTGCTTTTGTGGCCTGGCACAGTTGGATGACCAGATCATCCAAAATAAGCTTCGGACGTGATGCCTGCCCTCCTTTGAGAGCCGAATCAGCTTGAGCGAATAGTTCCCATGCCCTGCGGAGGAGTGGCTCGTTCCACCGCTGCACCTGTTGGACAAATTCACGGGCACGAAATGGGGGAACTCCTGCCTGGCGTGCGGCCTGTCCCGCATCATGCCCTTCCTGCATCAACGCGTGAGTTTTCCAAATCTTCCGCATCTGCCACAAAAAGGCACCTAACATACGTAAGGGTGCTTCGCCCGTTTCCAAATTTTTTGCCACGATATCCAGGGCTCGCCCCTGATCTCCTCGGGCGACGGCTTCAGACCAGTCAAAGACCGAAATACCAGGCGGTTTTCCCCTAACCGTTTCCACATCCGTGGCGCTGACACGATGTCCTTCCGGCATAAACGCCACCAATTTCTGTAATTCACCAGCCGTCCCATACAACCCTTCGGCAATCTGATCCTTCAATATCTCCAAAGCACTGTCCTCCAACTGCAAGCCTAACTCTCGGGCTCGCTGCGTAACCCACCCTGCTCGCTGCCCCTCAAATACCGGAGAGCATTCCACCACCGTCGCCCGTTTTTTCAGGTCTTGCACCCACTTCGTTCGCCCATCCAATTTCGCCGCAGTGATGACCAGCGTGGTCGTTTCATTGGGAGCCTGAAAATAGGGCATGAGGGCTTCACCATCCCGGGCAGACAGCTTGTCTGCCCATTTAATGATGAGCAGTCGCCTCAGAGAAAAAAACGAGGTTTCTTCAGAAATGGCTAATATTTCCGACGCGTCGGTTTCATCACCATAGACGACATCGACATGAAACATCTGGGAGGAATCATTGGTCGTTGAATGGTCCGATAACTTTGAACCATCCGTTTCCTGACCTGCCGCACGAAGAATGCTCAAGGCCTGATCGCGAAAATAGGGCTCTTCCCCAATCACCAAATACAGAGGGGATAACCCTTGCCGGTTGATCTGACTTTGAAGTTCATGAACTTTCATGGTGAATGCGCCCAAAGCAGGAGAGAAACCTGCCAAACCATTCCGTTAATCAAGGCATCTGGGAACCTGGGGGCAAAAAGTCTCCCTGAGGCGAGATATCGAGGGATTCGTCCTCACTGGATTCCGGATCCGGGACAGCGTCATTTCTATTCCTATCAAAAACCCCCTGATCCCTGGCTCCCAAAAATTGATCGGCTAAGTCGGCAGCCACCTGTATCCCCGCTTGTTCAACGGCCCGGTCCTGCAAGACCCGGTTAAATTGCAATCCAGTCTCGGAATCTGAGGTTGATTTGGCCCCCACAAAGAACTCTGCCGTACTGGTTCCGGCTTGAGACCATCGGACTCTTCCCGTTTTCCGATCCTTCACCCTCACCACCACCCTCACCATCACTCGGCTTTCTTGTGTCTGCGTGCGGGTAAAGGCCAACGAAGGAAGCGAGACCGATAGGATCGCGCCTTCCATAATAAAATCGGCGGAGGCATCATCGACAAATTCGGCGCTTCCGACCGATTGAAACGCCTGACGAAGGTACCTGGTGTATTTGAATTCCAGGTTTGGTTCAAAGCTGTTATTTTTTAGAACAGGAAAGACCAAACGGACCGGCGGTCCTTGCGAAACATGGTCGGCACTATCCCCGACCACCGGACCCGGCCCCTCAACCGTGAATTGGTACCCACATCCGGCACTCAGACACAGGAGCACGACACCCCATCCGCTCAGCAGCCATCTCACCCGCTTAAGAAGCCTACCTCGTGGGAGGGCGTTAAATGACAAAATTCACCAGCTTCTGTTCCACGTAAATAATTTTGCGGGCGACCTTGCCCTGCAACCATTCCACCAATTTGGGATCCGCCTGAGCCCCTGTAATGATTTGCTCCTTTGTCGATCCGGCTGGAACCACGATCTTACTCCGGAGTTTTCCATTCACCTGTAAAGGAATCGTCCATTCGGCGCTGGCCACTAGAACGGGATCAAATTTGGGCCAGGCCTGCCGGCTCATCCCTGGCCGCTTCCCCAGCATCTCCCACAACTCCTCCGTCACATGTGGAGCAAAGGGTGCAAGCAACATCACCAAGGTTTCCATCGTTGTTCGCCACTCGGCTCGTTCGGCAGGGGTTAACGTCTCCCCCGGATGTTCTTTCCAGAACTTATACAACTCATTCACAAATTCCATCAGAGCCGCAATGGCCGTATTAAACTGAAAACCCCGCTCAAGATCCTCCGTCACTTTCTTTATCGTCTGATGCGTGGCCCGTTGCAGTTGAGGGAGAAGCACGGACTCGCCGGATCCCTGATTTGAAGCCGCCCCATTCACGACCGGAAGGAGATCCTGCACCAGACGCCAGACCCGGTTGAGAAAACGGTAGCATCCTTCCACTCCCGTATCGCTCCATTCCAAATCTTTTTCCGGTGGTGCGGCAAATAAGGAAAACATTCTGGCCGTGTCCGCCCCATATCGGTCACACAAGTCCTCAGGGGAGGCAATATTCTTTTTAGACTTGGACATTTTCTCAGTGCGGCCTGTCACAATGGCCTGACCACAGTGAATACAGACGCGCTGTTCACCATTTTTTTTGATTTCAGTGGGAAGCAGCCATCGATGCTCTTCACACCAATAGGTATCCTTGGTCACCATGCCTTGCGTAAGCAAATGGGTGAAGGGTTCATCAGCCGTCGTGAGACCCAGGTCACGTAAAACCTTGGTAAAGAAGCGTGCATACAACAGATGCAACACGGCATGCTCGATTCCACCGACATATTGGTCCACTGCCATCCAATGTTGTGCGGCCTGGGGATTCACCGCTTGTGTGGTGTCTTTAGGCGAGCAATAGCGAAGGAAATACCATGACGAATCCACAAAGGTATCCATGGTATCGGTTTCACGGCGTGCCGGACCGCCACATGTGGGACAGGTGGCTTGTGCAAACGAAGGAGATTCCTTAAGTGGAGACCCACCCTTCCCCGTGAACGGCACATCGTCAGGCAACAGCACCGGCAAGTCGCCTTCAGGGACCGGAACAATGCCACACCGATCACAATACAGCATCGGAATGGGCGTGCCCCAATAGCGTTGTCTGGAGATCCCCCAATCTCTTAACCGAAAATTGATGGTTCGTTTCCCCCATCCCTGTGTTTCCACATATTCGCCGATGGCCTGTTTGGCTTGCGACACGGACAAGCTGGAAAAATTCCCTGAATTCACCAAAAGGCCTGCGTCATCCTGTTCTACATAGGCGGCCTCCAGGGTTTCAGAGGCCAACTTGCCTTCCGGGTCTTGGATTACCAGCCGAATCGGGATGTGATAGGTTTGTGCGAATTCAAAATCTCGCTGGTCATGCGCGGGAACAGCCATAATCGCCCCCGTGCCATATTCATACAACACAAAATTCGCCACCCAAATCGGAATGCGTTCCTTGGTAAACGGATTGATGGCGTAGGCGCCGGTAAACACCCCTTCTTTCTCCCGATCAGCAGCCGTACGGGTCGCTTTATCCACGCGAGACACACGAGTCACAAACTCTCGCACTCCTGCGGCCTCAGGTCTCCCGGTTATCAATTGTTCGACCAGGGGCGATTCCGGGGCCAGACTCATGAAGGTGGCGCCATAAATTGTATCCGGTCTCGTGGTAAACACCCGGATCGCCTGTAGCCCGGCTACGGTCTCCGCTAAGGGAAAATCCAGCTCCACCCCTTCGCTCCGCCCAATCCAATGCCGCTGCATGGCCAGCACACGAGTAGGCCAGGTCGCTAACCGCTCACAGCCATCCAATAATTCCTGAGCATAGGACGTAATCCGGAAAAACCACTGCTCCAATTCTTTTTGAATGACGACCGACTCGCATCGCCAGCACACGCCCCCGTCTTTTCCTTCTTTCTCCAGGACCTGCTCATTCGCCAAGACCGTTTCACAAGAAAGACACCAATTCACTGCCGAGCGTTTCCGATACGCCAATCCACGCTCAACCATTTTCACAAAGATCCATTGATTCCAGCGGTAATACTCAGGCTGGGAGGTGTTCACCTCCCGATCCCAATCATAGGACAGACCCATACGTTGGAGTTGCCTTTTCATATAGGCCACATTCTCTTGAGTCCAGACGTTGGGGTGCACCCCTTTCTCAATCGCGGCATTTTCGGCCGGCAACCCGAATGCATCCCACCCCATTGGGTGCAACACGTTATATCCACGCATTGTCTTATAGCGAGCCACGACATCCCCGATGGCATACACACGCACATGGCCCATATGAATGCGACCAGAGGGATAAGGAAACATCTCCAAGCAATAATATTTGGGCTTATCCGAATCTTCCTGAACTTGAAAAGTCCCGGAGTGATCCCAATATGCCTGCCACTTTGCTTCAACGGTCTGATGATCGTAGGTATGTGCCATGCTTATGCCTTATAAAAGAAGATTCGGTGGTCGCCTCGATGGTGCGCCACAAATACATCCCTGCTTCCTCGTCACATTTGTTAAGGAATGTCGGAATGGGTAAAAATATTTCCTCGTCAAATTGGATAAAGAAATTTGGAAACTGAGAGGATCATTGCCTCTAGATTTGACGTTGGGAAACGCTGATTTTTCCGCAGCATCCTGAGGAATCTAGCATAGAGAAACCCACCCCACAAGCAACTCGCAAGGAGGCCATGCAGACCACAGGATCGCGAATAAATGCACAGGGAAAAGGGGAAAAACAGAAAGGTTAGAAGGACCGCTTATTCGCCTTGCGCGACTTCACGAAAACAGGTGAGGGAGGGCGAGCGGTTGATCCGGAAATGGCACCAACCACTTCCTGATGTTCACGCTGCAATTGACGATGATGCTCAATGAGCGGATCAACGATTTCTCCACACATCAGACACCGCCAACCAGGCATCCAAATCTCGCCACTCGTAGCCATATCTACAAAGTGATCAACTATCATGGTTCCCTGACATCGAGGGCATTGCACCCGTCACACCTCCTCTTCATACGTGATGTGTGTATCCTTCGGTGGAGCCCTCGAAGACCTTAAATCTCTCACTCAGGAGTAAGAAGCCTTGGGTTCGTCGAAAAACGGACAAAAGGAGAATACAACCTCAAGCAAACCCCTATTCTCAGCCTGCTCATCACAGCCAAACCCAATTTTTTCAAGGAAGCGGAAAACCCTCTCGCTCCATACAATATTCCCATGAAGCATTGCGGAAATCCGCCGGCACATGTTTTCGAAGAGGTCCCGGATCACCTTTTGCGAGGATTTGTGGACAGGGACAACCCTGGCCGAGATCAACACAACAGTCTGGCGGATGCTTAGGATCTCACTTTTGAAGTTTTTGTGGCATGCAGGGGTTGAATGGGAATCATCGCGTCGCCACGCAATTTGCGGTGAAAGGTGATCGCAAACCTATGCGCTTCATCCCGGATGGTTTGGACCAGCCGCGTGGCGGGGGATTTGAGGGGCAGGATAATGGGAGTCTTGTGACCTGGCAAAAAAATCCGTTCGTCTTTTTCACCCTTCGCTTTAGCGAGGCCGCAGATGGAGACATGCGAAAGCCCAACTTCCGCCATGGCTTCCATGGCCGCGGCCAATTGTCCGGCTCCACCATCAATCACGACCAGGTTGGGCTCCGGCAACGTTTTTCCTGGCTTGGTAGCCAACGATCCGCCGTATCGGCGTTTCACCACTTCATGCATACTGGCGAAGTCGTTGGCGCCTTCTACCGTTTTAATGCGAAATCGCCGATAGTCGGACTTCTTCATCCTGCCTTGATCCCAGACCACCATGGAGGCGACTGAATGGGTTCCCATGGTATTGGAAATATCAAAACATTCAATGCGAGCTGGAATCTGTGGTACCCCCAGGATCGTCTGAAGCTCTTCCACCGCTTCACTGGATTCGGATTGCACCCGAAGATGTTCCTTGAGAGCCACTGCGGCATTTTCCTGTGCGAGTTGGAGCAAATCATATTTCGCTCCCCGTTCCGGAACTAGGACGCGAACGGTTTTCTCTTTTTTCTCGGACAACCAGCGCTGGATTAGCGATAGATCATCAAAACCCACGGGAAGTAAAATTTCTTTGGGGGGAAGGACGGATTTGGCATAAAACTGTTCAAGCGTCGACCGTACCAGTTCTTCATCAGTGACGCCGTGAGCGTCGGACCAGAAGAAATCCCGACGGCCGATTAACAAGCCGCCTCGCACAAACAGTATCTGCACATCCGCTGCTCCACCAAGTCTAGCCAACCCCATGATATCCTGCTCCCGTGCAGTGATTTGCGCCACCCGTTGTTTGGCCAACATCCGTTCAATGTTCCCTATCTGATCACGTAGACGCGCGGCTTCTTCATACTCTTCCCGCTCTGCCGCTTCCTGCATGCCTGACCGCAATGACTCAAGTAATTCGGTGTCCCGTCCCTCTAAAAACCAACGTACCTGCTTCACAATCTGATGATAGTCCTCCTTCGTCTGATTTCCCGTGCAGGGGGCCATGCATCGCTTGATTTCAAATTCCAGGCAGGCCCGCTCAGCGGTCCCATTTATGTCGATTTTGCAGGTGGCCAGGGGGAACACCTTGCGAATCACTTTCAGCGTGTCACGCATGGCCCCTGTAGGAACATACGGGCCGAAATATAACGCCTTGTCCTGTTTGACCCGGCGGACGATAGACAGCCTCGGGAAATCGTCCAGAATCGGCAACCGGAGATAGGGATATTGTTTATCATCCCGAAGGACCACATTGAACCGGGGACGATGACGCTTGATCAGATTGCTTTCTAACAGAAGGGCTTCGAATTCCGAGTGAGTGATGATGGTTTCCAAATCCGCGATCTGCGAATACAACACCCGGCTTTTAGGTGTCAGATCGGCCCCATGCTGAAAATACGATCGCACCCGGTCCGATAACACGGCGGCTTTTCCAATATAGATAATGTCGCCCCGACGATCCTTAAAGAGATAGACCCCTGGTTGCTTGGGAAGATTATTTAATATTCCGCTCAAGCGACCTGGTTGGTCAGAGAGGACCTGAGGAGTATGTGTGTCTGCATTCATCATTACTTATCTTACCTTGCCCCCCGATGGTCAGACGATGGCAACTCCCGCTGGTCGTTCTATCAACTCAATTTCATAGCCATCCGGCGCATCGATAAAAATAAACCGGCTGCCGGATGAGGATCGAGTGGGGCCATCCGTGATCGGGACACCCTTAACTTGGAGTTCCTGAATCGTCTGTTCCAAATCCTCTACCTCAAAGGCCAAATGCACAAGATCCTCCTGAACCTTAACAGCCCCGCTACTCGGAAAACTGCACAACTCAATCAGTTCCTCGCTATTGGGGACAGCCAAAAATGCCAGATGCGATCCCCGTGGCGACACCTTCTGCTCCACAACTTCCAGTCCTAGGACGTCTCGATAAAAGCCCAGCGTCTGCTCCATGTCACTCACCCGCATTCGCGTATGCAACAGTTTTTTTACCCGCATGCCATTCTCCTTTTCAACATTTATCCACCCGACTTCGTGAACAAAAACCCCCTGCATGCATCGAACATCTTCTCAAAATAGAGAGGAAATCCATGATTACCGGTCAGGAGGCAACACTTTTCGCTATTTTACTCGTTGCTCATCCCTGATCAAGATTGCTATCTTCTCTTGTTTTTCATAGACTTCCCGGAATTTCTGATCGGTTTCCGTTCTCAAGGAGGAGACGTGACGACATTGATCTATTGCCGGCTTGTGGTTTTTTGCCTCTTCCTTGGGCTCCTCAATACTTTCATCATTCCCCAAACAATACATGCTGAAGGATTTCGTATCCTCGATCATAGCGCTTCGGCTACGGGCCAAGGGGCTGCCTTCACCGCCCAAGCCGATGATGCGTCTGCCCTTCACTATAACCCAGCGGGCATGACCCAATTGAAAGGCATTCAATTTTATGCGGGGACCCTCTTGATCGGAGGTACGGTTCGATTTAAAAGTGATCTGGGACCAAACGTGAAGGGTGGAGTTGGTGGGACCATCGCCAATCCCCCACCCAGCACCTTGTTTCTCACCGCGAACCTCCCTGCCTTAGGCTTCGACAATCTCCCGAATTGGACCGTAGGAATCGGGGTGACCACCCCGTATGCCCTGAAAGTCGAATATCCCGATGATAGCCTGATTTCTCCCATACTCACGAGTGCGTCCCTTCCCCTTATCGATATCAAGCCCACTCTGGCCTACAAGGTCAACGACTATATCGCTGTTGGAGGCGGGCTGGATATTTATACATTTGCCAGCTTTATTGGAGAAGGTCAGGCAGAACTCCAACAAAATGCGGCACCAGGCAATGCGTTTGGTATACCCGCCGGAACAGGCCTGGAAGCGAACGGGTCCGACACCGCCTTGGGATTTAACGCCAGTGTTCTTTGGACACCTTTTCGTAATCAGGACGGTCATCCACTCGTCAATCTCGCATTTGTCTATCGCAACGGACCCAATTTGGACCTCAAAGGAGATTTTTTAGCCGGAGGAACCCGACTCGCCGGTGCCGCCACAAACATTGAACTCCCCGATATTTACACGTGGGCCATCGCCGCATGGCCTATTCGGAACGCGCAACATGAGTGGAAGGTCGAAGTCGATCTCGACTATGCGGATTGGTCAGGGTTCAAAGACCTCAATCTGCAACTCTCTAATGGAGCTGCCATCCAAAATCCCCGCGACTATGGAGATGCCTGGGTCCTTATGGTGGGAACGGAATTCAAAGCCCTCTCCCCCTCTGCGCTCCCCCATTGGGATGTGGCCTTTCGAACGGGATACGTCAGATCGGAAAGTCCTATTCCCGACCGGACATTCGAGCCTGCGGTTCCAGATTCCGACTTCAATGCCTTTTCAGCCGGGATGGGATTTCTCTGCCATGGTCCAGGGAAATTTTTGGGGATACTCCCCTGTGACATTTTTGGGGCGAAAGCCATCGGGGTGGATTTAGCCTATCAAGCGTTACTGTATGATGAACGGAATGTTCAGAATAACCAACAACCTTTGTTAAACGGTAAATGGGATACCACCCTCCACGTCGGAGCCGTGTCCCTGCGAATGAGTTTCTAATGCCTCTTCCCTGATTTTTGTCCCCCCTTCACCATTTTCTCCGATTCCATTACAGTCCCTCTACCGGTTTACCTTCTTTATAAGGGATGCTTATGCCGCTCTTGCCAAAATCCCATCGCATTCTGGAACGTCCACTCATGGAGTTTCGTCCATTCGGGAAGGATACTCAGGCCGCAACCATTCAGGATGTGAGCGGGATCGCTATTCGCGCCAATCTTGAATATCTTGAAGAGGCCATAAAGCAACGTCAGGGACCCGAGGCGGCAGAGGCGGCGTTGGGCACTCTTGTCGCCTTGCTGAACGAGCGAATTCCCGACCGGACCTATCATGTGACCGTCGATTTCCTCAAGAACCACTGGAACAGCTATTCCTATGAGTTTGCCATGTTTTTGGCCGAATTTTCTGTTCAGCTCTCGCATGAAGAGAATTTCCACTTTAATCTGGGACGGGAAAAATTTCTCTCGCCCATTATTCAAATCCTCGGGCGACCCTTTTCCATAGCCCAGATCTACCGCCTCTTCCCCCACTTTGTGGAAAAATTCACCAAAGGTTCGCTCAAGCCGGAGGTCGTATCGGTCACCAATGGCCATGCCGTGATGCGGCTACAATTGTCCGAATCCACGATCAAACAGTTCGGACCGTATCTGCAGGGCTGTGCTGAACGAATATGCCACACCACAAAGGCAACTGTTGCCGAAGTCCCGGCCCGCATGTTTGGAAAACGGGCTGCCACCATCCAGGATCGGAGCTGTATCGCCGAGGGTGCCCCCTATTGCGAATGGGCCTTTACCTGGGACCCCGAGCGCCGGACCATGCGGGGATGGATTGTGGGAGGCCTCGCATTGGGGCTTGCCACGGTCGCGCTCTTGAGGGTGTTTGCTCCCGAGCAGTCCTGGTGGATCAGTGCCGGACTCTCCCTGCTCCCCTTGCTCATCCTTCCCTTGGCAAAACGGCTATGGGATGACCGACTCGAGCTTCAAGAGCGCGGGAAAATCATTCAAGAACAATTGGAGTCGGCTGAACAACGGCACGAAGAATTACGGGAGGCCTATCTCGCACAAGAGCATACCTTGATCGAGATCCGACGACGAGTCGATGAATTAACCATGCTGCATCAACTCACCCTCCACATCGGCTCAACCCTGGACCGGGAAACCATTATTGGATCAGGACTTAAAGCCATTGTAGGCTCCCTCTCCTTTGAGCATGCCTGGGCGGCCGTATGGGACGCACCACATCAACTCTTTCACAAGATTCAATCAGAAGGCATGTCGGCACAGTGGAATACCTTGACTCACAACACCCACATTCCCTCAGCACCACAGGATCTCCTTCACAGAACCCTCCACACGAAAGAACCCATCGTCATTGAAGACATCACGGATATTCTGAGTCAGTGCCATCCCATCACTCGACAGATATTGGCGCAAGCCGGGACGAAAAGCGGATTCTCGGTTCCCCTGATTAGTCAGAATCAACCACTTGGTGTGCTGATCATCGGTAGTACCCACCGGAAACCCATACCCATCACCGAACAAAACTTATTATCCACGGTCGCGCACGAAATGGCGATTGCCCTTGATACGGCATTAGCCTATGACGAAATTGAAGCCTTGAATATCGGGTTAGAAAGCAAAGTGCAGGAGCGAACACTGGCATTACAACAGGCCAACACAGACTTGGAATCCGCCAACCACCGGCTCAAGGAACTTGACCGGATGAAATCCCAATTCCTCTCGCATTGCTCTCATGAATTGCGCACACCCTTAACCTCGATTAAAGGATTCACGGAAAATCTGCTTCATGGAATGGTGGGCCCTCTAGCCGAACGCCAACACCTCTACCTCACCAGAATCAGTGCGAACGCCAATCGACTTACCCGTATGATTGCCGACCTTCTCGACTTGTCTCGTATTGAGGCAGGAACCGTCCGGTTAGCGCATGCATCGGTGTCACTGTCCGAACTCCTTGAGGACGTGACGCAGGAATTACTCCCGCTCACCCAGACCAAGGCTCAACACCTGACGGTCGAACTCACAGAAAACAATTTGACCGCCTGGGGCGATCAGGACCGCCTCCACCAAATCGTCACCAATCTCGTCCACAACGCCCATAAATTTTCGCCACCAGATGGGCGCATCTTGGTAAGAGCCTCTCCCGCTCCTCCGGATCACATCTTCCTTACCATCTCCGATACCGGCCCGGGGATTCCTCAGGAAGCTCAAGCCAGCCTCTTTCAACCATTTTTCCAGGCTCACCGGATACCGGAAATCGGCACACAGGGCCTGGGGTTGGGACTCTCAATTGTGAAACAATTGGTGGAACTGCACGGTGGGACGATCTCTGTGGAGAGTCAGCCCGGAGAGGGTGCCACGTTTCGCCTTCGCCTTCCAGGAGTCTGCCCTTCAACGCATTCACCCTCCACTCAAGCCTTCCATGAACCTCCCATCTAAGAATGCTCTCAATACTGCATACCTCAATACCATTCCCTCAGAACCCTTTCCTCTAATCGACCTATCACAGGTCGGCAGAAAATTCCTTCCAATCCCTCAGGATTTTTATCGCCCTACCGATAAACGTGGATAGTATTGCTTACGACATTATTGGAAGGGAGGTGGAACCATGAAAAAAGTCGCGAAAAAGAAACCGGCAAAAAAAGCCGCCGTGCGAATGAAAAAATCTCCGGCAAAAAAAAAGGCGTCACGATAACGCCCCCGGACATCACACTGTGTAGATCCGGGGAGTCGAATCTACTCCCCGGATTACACGCTCCCTTCTCTCAACCCTAATTTCACTTCCTCATTCATCTCGACCTCCCAGACAACGTTCGCATTCACACAAGTTGAGTTTCCAGCCAGGTTATGTGATAACTCTCGATCACTATTTCCCATCTATTTCGAGAGCACCTGTTATGGACATTAATACACAAACCCAACTCTGCGGCCTGTTAGGCAATCCTGTTGATCACTCCCTTTCTCCCGCTATTCATAATGCAGCCTTTCGTGAATTGGGATTAAATTTTGTCTATCTGGCCTTTCCCGTCCAGGATCTTGAACGAGCCGTTCTAGGCATCAAGGCATTAGGCCATGTCCGGGGACTCAGCGTGACCATTCCGCATAAAGTCACCATTCTACCTTTGTTGGATACCGTCGAAACCACCGCGAAGCACATTGGCTCGGTGAATACCATCATCAAAGACCGTGGCCTGTTAGTGGGCTCCAACACTGACGCATCCGGCGCCCTCCAAGCCTTAGCGCAAGGTGGAGTGGAACGCACCGGACAACGGGTCGTCATTCTAGGATCGGGTGGAGCCGCTCGCGCCATTGCCTTCGGTCTCTGCGTGGAAGGCAAAATTGAACATCTCACCCTCCTTGGTGTTGATGATCAGGAACGGACAACCTTGGCGAGAGACCTCAAAGCCAAAACTCCCATCCTTTTGCATGACGCCTCCCTAACACCCGAAACCTTGCATTCCGCCTTGGGGCAAGCCCAACTACTCATTCATTGCACCCCCATTGGCATGCACCCAAAGATTGATGAAAGCTGTGTCCCCAAGCATCTGTTACACCGTGATCTGACGGTGATGGATATTGTCTACAACCCGCTCAATACGCGTTTATTACAAGACGCGCAGGCCGCCGGATGCCGCACCATCCAAGGTATCAACATGTTTCTCTATCAGGCTGTCGGGCAGTTTGAACTTTGGACTGGCAAATCCGCACCGACCGAGGTAATGCGTAACGTGCTCACCTCCCACTTCACTTGAATAATGAATTCGAGTCCGGATATGGCTCCCAGCGTCAATGAGAGTCCTTTCCAGGGAGATTTTCAGAGGAGAAAGAATAGCCGTGGCGACATTCTCGCAAAGATGTCCCCTGCCCGAAGGCTGGAACAAAAATTTCCCTGGTGCCCTCTCCGGTATTGCCAACCGCTTTAAAGAGAAATTACTTTCCCGTTACGGGCCAATCTGTCCGAACATGTTTTTCAACCAACACTTCAAAGCAGGAGATGTATGAATATTGTCTTAATAGGTTACAGAGGAACAGGAAAAAGCACTGTGGCAACAATTTTGGGACAACGCCTCGGACGAACGGTCATCTCCACTGATGAGGAAATCGTCAAGGAGGCGAAGCAATCCATTCCACAGCTTATCGAGCAATTCGGGTGGGATCATTTCCGCAATCTTGAAACGGGAGTATGTCAAAAGCTTACCGGTCAGGAGAATCTGGTCATCGACACGGGCGGGGGACTCATCCTGAAGGAAGAAAACGTCAGAATGCTGAAAGAGAATGGAAAGATTTTCTGGTTGACTGCCGAAGTTTCAACGATTGCCAGCCGGATATCCGGCGATACGCAGCGGCCCTCGCTGTCAGGAACTAAGTCCTTCGTGGAAGAAATAGAAGAAATTCTTGAAATTCGCACACCACATTACCAAGCCGCCGCCGACCATGTGATTCCAACCGACCAAATTTCCCCTGAACAAATTGCTGATGCCATTCTTTCCCACATTTCGATCTAGAATTTCAGTCAGGGGACTGGACAGCAGGGATCGGTCAGTACTAAAAAAAAGAGCTTAAGAAACTGCGCTGAGCTTACATACTTGTCCGCCTTTTCTACGGTGTCGGCTGTACGGCTTCGCCACGCCACAGACCAGGTTCTCTTTCAATCCTCGCCCCATTGGGGAGAGGAGAAGCCAAACAGTTAAGAATTGGGTAATAAAGCAAACTAATGCAGTTAACCAACTATGGTATCCATGTCATTTTTGGAGATGCCGGGTTTCGCCCCGGCGAACGAGGTCCTTTTGTTTCGGCAAAAGGACCCAAAACCATCGTGGCCGTGGCGTGGCCCTTCGAGTGCCCTGCGCCGTATCGCCGACTCCGGCGGCGCGCAAACTCGCTGCGCTCAAACAATGCGCGCCTTCCTCCGAAGTCGGCAACACGGCTTGGCCTCGCCACAAGGCCACGGGATTCCAATGATGCTCTGACCTTCTGTGACGAATCTCGGCATCACAAAATTCGCTCATGCTGCTTTGGAACGTGGGAATTGAATACCCACTTCACCCTTCTTTGCCTCATCCGACGCCTGCTGACAGGCTCAAGGGACGGACGCTCTGATGATTCAGCAGACCTTGTCTGAGCGCAGCGAGTTGGTCTGCTCTCCTGAGGCTCGCGTCTGTCCCATCCAATGAAGCCTGTCTGGGCGTCACTGGTTTTGGCCACTTTTGCCGAAACAAAAGTGGCTCGGCTGGCGGGACGAACCCCCGCACCAAAAATATCAAGAAGGCGCCGGTTCCTTTTTTAGATTCAAGTCATCCTGGCCCAGGGAAACATACCCCAGCATTGCCACCACCGGACCACCTCAGATGGTTTCGAATTGAAAGATGCATGATTGCCAGCCCTGTGCCCGAATGCGCTTTTCGCTGGTTTGGAAAATTAGTAATGCTTGGTCCTTTTCAACGAATAAATAAGAGCATTACACTGCTTTTGATTCGACGCTCCGCATCATCACCTGTATGAATCCCCTCACTGACAAACAAATGAATCCGTTAACCGATCATTGGCGAAGACCATGGGTAATCGAATGGACCCAATACTTGTTGGATAGTTATGCCTATTGGCTGAAAAAAGAACTGATTCCCCGTGAAGGTACTTTACTGGAACAGGCGGAAGGCCTGTTTACCTGCCCATTTGTGGTGGTCTCTCATGGACTGCAGGATGATCCTATCCTCAATTATGGAAACCGGACCGCGTTAACCTTGTGGGAAATGGATTGGGACCAACTGACCCATACGCCCTCCCGGCACACGGCCGAGCCTGTGAATCGTGAAGAACGTGCCCACATGCTGCATCAGGCCAAAACCAAGGGGTTCATTGCTGATTATCGTGGAGTCCGGATCTCCCGATCCGGAAAACGGTTTTTAGTGGAACGCGCCACGGTTTGGAACATTCGCAAACCCGATGGAACCCCGCTCGGACAGGCGGCCACCTTTTCAACCTGGACGTTCCTTTAGGTAGGCGAACGTCTCCTTCTCACCTCATTTTCTGACCTTTTCCTTGGCATACCGCTCTGCCAGGAGAGGCTATCCAGACTCTGGCTTGCCCTGAGTATTTTACCTGGGCTATGGTGCCGCAAGACTGATAATTGATGCTTTAAGTAATATTTACGGGAAACAAGTCATGATTTTAGCAGCTGATGTTGGTGGGACAAAAATCAACCTGGCCCTGTTTGACTGGGATAAGGAACGGGTCGACCCTATTCGGGAAGATACGGTTTGGACCGCTGATTACGAGTCTTTCGAGGAAGTGTTGACCGAATTTCTGGAAGAACCGACTTCTACCGACACCGAATCGGAGGAAATCCCGGACGACAGCGATGCCCTTTCGTCTGAACCCACTACTCCTTCTCCACTGGGACCCCTAACCGCCGCTTGTTTTGGGGTGCCGGGACCGGTCTTGAATAATACCTGCAAAACCACAAATATTCCGTGGATCATTGAAGGCGACAAACTCGCGGAGTTCCTGAATATTCCACATGTCCGTTTGTTAAATGATTTGGAAGCCACCGGCTATGGACTCCAGCTTCTTCGACCGGATGAACTCGAGGATCTCAACCCGAACGCTCCTTCTCCCCCACCTGACGGCACAAAGGTGTTATTGGCCGCTGGAACAGGTCTGGGAGAATCGCTGTTGCTGTGGACAGGGAAGGATTATCACATCTGTCCGTCCGAGGGGGGACATTCGGATTTCGCACCCAATAACGATCTGGAGATCGATCTGCTGCGGTATTTGCGCACCAGCTATTTACATGTGAGTTACGAACGGGTTCTTTCCGGGCCCGGGCTCCATAGCATTTATCAATTTTTCCGGGACACCAAGAAAAACGAGCCCACCTGGTTTGCCGAAAAGCTTCCCACCGGCGATCCCGCAGCATTGATTACGGAAGCCGGATTGACGGGTAAACCGGATATTTGCAAAGAAGCCCTCCAGCTCTTCGTCTCTATTTACGGGGCCGAAGCCGGCAATATGGCACTCAAAACCCTGGCAATGGGCGGCGTCTATCTTGGCGGGGGCATTGCCCCAAAAATCATATCAGCCTTACGAGAAGACACTTTTATGAAAGCCTTTCTGGCAAAAGGCCGGTACAAACGATTACTGGCCAAGGTACCCGTTCGGGTGATTTTGAATCCCCATACCGCGTTGCTCGGAGCGGCCTCCCTCGCTGCCCGCATGGCCGGCTAATAGCATGGATTCAAAACCTCTCCTGGGCATTCGTCAGGACTCACAACCTCCCTCCTCAATCCGATGCAATGATGTCAGATCTCTTCATCTGTTTTTTTCTAACCAATCGTATTCGGTCGTTTGCCATTGAATAATTCTCGTGAGTAAGACCCTCTATGTCATCTTCATCGACGCCATTGACACCCGATCAACAAAAAGCCCAAGCCGCACTGAAAGCCCTGGAATTTATACATGATGGGCAGATCTTGGGACTCGGCACCGGTTCCACGGTCCATCATTTTTTGGCGGCCTTAGGGCAGCGCGTCCAACAAGGATTACGAGTCCGTGGCGTGCCAACCTCAGAAGCCACAGCGGTCTATGCCAAACAATTGGGTATTCCTTTACTGAACGATGAGGAAACCTGGGACATTGATGTGGCGGTGGATGGCGCCGATCAGGTCGACCCTCAACTGAATCTGATAAAAGGAGGAGGAGGGGCGTTAATGCGGGAAAAAATTGTGGCGAACGCTGCTCGGCAATTCATTGTTATTGTGGATCAGGCTAAACAGGTGCCCCATCTTGGACTTCCTTTTCCCTTACCAGTTGAGATTGTGCCATTTGGCTGGCGAACAACTCAACGGCATCTTGAGAATCTGGGATGGCCTTCACCTTTGCGTTACAAAGACGGCCAGCCTTTTCTCACAGACAATGGCCATTATATAGCGGATCTCCAAATTCCTGAAATTAACGACCCTTCCGCACTCGATTCATCCATCAGTCAAATTCCGGGGGTAGTTGAATCTGGGCTCTTCCTGATGATGACATCCTTGGTGATTACAGGCACGAATAGTGGTCCAATGCTCCATCGCGCATCTTGAGTCAGGGGGCTTTTTTGGTAAAATAAAAAGAATTTTGGTGGCCGTTAAATGCCAGCACCCTTGCATCCTGAGCAGGGACAAGGCTCCCGAAATCAACAATTTGCGTTTGATGACTCTCCTCACCAACATAAGGAAAAGGAATTCTGCATGAGAGGACAATATCCGGGGAAAACATCCCCTGGGAGAAACAGATACCATATTTGGGTGGTCGCGATTGCGGTGGGCCTCCTTGGAGTCACCCAGATTCAATGCTCCCAGGCTCCATCCTCCACCCCTGCTGAGCCTCCCCCATCCATAACCGCAGCCCCAAATGGAACCGATGTGCCTGTTGCGGTCGTCCATGCAGCTGATTCGTCTCCCGTGGTTAAGGCATCCACCCCTCTTCTAGCCTCCAACGAAACCTTTGTTAAAATCGCCAAAGAGGCTATGGCCTCGGTCGTGAATATCTCCGCGACCAAACGCACCGTCCAATCTCAAGGCACGAATCCCCTGCTTGAAGATCCATTTTTCCGGAGGTTTTTTGGAGAGGAATTTGAGCGGCGGTTTAAACAACCACGCGAACGGCAGGAGCAAGGCTTAGGCTCCGGAGTGATTGTCAGCGATGACGGATACATCGTCACCAATAATCACGTCGTGGAACAGGCCGATGACTTAATGGTCCTCTTAGGAGATAAACGGAAACTTCCGGCGACACTGATTGGCACCGATCCCAAAACCGATTTAGCGGTGATCAAGATTGAAGCCACCGGATTATCTACCTTACCTTGGGGAAACTCTGTGGCACTGGAAGTTGGAGAATTGGTCCTGGCGGTCGGCAACCCCTTTGGGTTGAATCAAACCGTTACGATGGGAATTATTAGCGCCGTGGGCCGGGCCAATGTCGGCATTGTCGACTATGAAAATTTCATTCAAACCGATGCCGCCATTAATCCAGGCAATTCTGGAGGTGCTCTCGTCAATCTGCAGGGCCAACTCATTGGTATAAATACCGCCATTTTTTCCAGAACAGGCGGCTACATGGGCATTGGCTTTGCCATCCCCAGCCAAATGGTAAAAAGTGTGATGCAAAGCCTGATCGGGCATGGGAAAGTCATTCGTGGGTGGCTGGGCGTGTCGATTCAGGAATTATCCCAAGACCTCGCAACCCAATTTGATGTGCCTGATACCCAGGGCGCATTGGTGGGTGATGTGTTTAGCGAAAGCCCTGCAGGACAAGCCGGATTGAAACGTGGCGATATCATCCGCACCTACAATGGTGTCACCGTGAAAGATCCGAACCATTTGCGCACACTTGTAGCCGAGACGACACCGGAGAGCTCCATTCCCCTTGAAGTGTGGCGAAACGGAAAAATTGTCAATCTCTCGGTTTCCATCACTGAAATGCCTAAAGATACTGCAGGATTGACAGGAGAGTCTCCTAGTTCGGTCTCAGGTAACCACGCCCTTTCAGGGCTTTCTGTAGAACCCGTCCAGCCCGGACAAACACGAGATGGTCAGGGTGTAGTCGTGACCCAAATTGCCCCGAACTCTCCGGCTGAACGGGCCGGCGTTCAACCGGGTGATGTGATATTGGAACTGAATCGCTCTCCCATTGGGTCCGTGAGGGATTTCGAACAGCTTGTGAAGCGATTGGAAACTGGAACCTCCGTCTTAGTGCTCTTGCAGCGCGGAAAAGGGGCCATTTTCCTGACCATCAAACCATAGCGAAAGGGCCGGAGGCTCTCCTTCGCCAGACCTGACCACTTGAGGGCCGAACAAACCATGACATTACTTTGTTCATTCAGAACATTCCTTCAAATGAGTCAACTGCTCTGCTTCCTGGTCCTTCTGCTATTCCCCGTTTCCACGCAACCAATGTTGTGGGCCTCTTCTCCACAGATTGATATTCAATCAGCACCCCCATTTTTTTCTCCCAACCACCTGATGATCCGCTTGGATACCGCCCTCACGTGGAAAAATAACACAGGTGAAGCCCATTCCATTGTCGCAGACGACTGTCAGTCCCGTTCACGATGCTCATTTGACTCAGGAGTCATTCGTCCCGAAAATCAGTATGTCTTAACCCGGTTAGCCCCTGGTCGCTATCCTTACCATTGTGGACTCCATCCCTTCATGCGAGGCCTATTAACCGTCCAGACAACGGCCTCTCCATCCTCTGATATCTGATTTAAGATACATTTTTTTGTTCTTGCGACCGTGTTCTCCCTAGTCAACACTGGTGATTTACATTCTTGGCCCATGCATCCGCCGTTTTTTCATTGCATGCAATAAGTCCCTAATGGTACATTTCGGGCATCCCTGGTAAGGGCAGAAAAAACAAATATCAAGTAACGAACAGACTCAGACTGGTCCCATCGTCTAGGCTGGTCTAGGACGGCACCCTCTCAAGGTGCAGACACGGGTTCAAATCCCGTTGGGATCACCAATTTCTATAGGAACGGACGTTCGCCCCCTTCCTGGTTGTTCGCATTCGCACCCGTTAGAATCAGACTCCTCGTACTCCCGTCTGGTTATTTCTTTAATCTATGCCGTAAGGATCTGTGATGACGACGAGAACTTTTCACGATGGCGAAAGCGACGGGCTGGAAGCCCTGGAGGCTCTGGATCCGGAAGCGATTGAATCTTTTTCCGATCTTCTGGCGGCCATGAAAAAAACGGCCTTTGGCGGGCGCCGTCTTGGCGATGCCTTTGAGATTTTAAAAAAAATGGTCGAGGATCCTGATTGTACTGTGATCTTGACCTTGTCCGGGGCCATGACCATTGCAAAAATGGGAAAGATTATCTGCAGCATGATCGACCGAAACATGGTGCAGGCCGTTGTATCCACAGGGGCATTGATTGCTCATGGCCTGAGCGAAGCCGTAGGTAAAACGCACTATAAGTATCACCCATCCATGACGGATACCGAGCTCTATGAAAAAGGGTATAACCGGGTCTACGACACGCTGGAGATGGAAACAAATCTCAACCACGTCGAACGGGTCGTCAGTCAAACCTTAAAGCGGATGACTCCGGAAACCCCCATCTCCTCGGAAATCCTGACTCGAGAAATCGGGAAAACCCTCCACGACGATTACGAAGGCCCAGGTATTTTAAAAAGTGCCTATGAGCAGGGTGTCCCGGTCTATATCCCTGCATTTACCGATTCTGAAATGGGGCTGGATGTCTCCATTTGGGCGATGAGGGAAAAACGACAATCTCAAGCCCAACCTCCACCCGATCTCTCCGATCAGGAAACCTGGCAGCTTTTACAGCAATCTCGTCCGGCGTTTAATCCATTCTTGGACCTCAATAGTTATACGGAAAAGCTGCTGTCTGCCAAACGGCTAGGGATTTTCACCATTGGTGGCGGCGTTCCCCGGAATTGGGCGCAACAAACGCCCCCCTACATCGAGATTCTCAATCTCCGGATGGGTACACAATTAACCCCTCCGCGATACCAGTATGGTGTTCGCATTTGCCCGGAGCCCGACTACTGGGGTGGCCTCAGCGGATGCACGTATGAGGAGGGTGTATCATGGGGAAAATTTGTGCCAAGAAAAGAGGGCGGGATGTTTGCTGAGGTTTTGAGTGATGCCACAGTGGTCTGGCCACTTCTGATGATGGGACTTCTGGAAAGTGCCCGTCGCAGGTAATTCAACACCTGGCAGACGACCAACTTCTTATCTCGACATGGTCCGTCAGGAATGCAACAATATTGGTAAGGGAGTGATGATGAATATTGGCCAGTCCCTCAAATCCACCATAGCCTTCGCGATCCTTCTCGGCACCCTGCTCATCAGTCCCATGACTCATGGGAAAACTCCGGATTTTTTAATCCAGGATGATGATGTGGTGCGAGGGGATCCTAAGGCTCCGATCACCCTGCTGGAATACTCGGATTTTACTTGTGGGTTTTGCGAAAAGTTTTTTCATGAGACCTTTCCCAAATTGCTTTCAGAGTATATTGAGACCGGAAAAGTGCGGTTTGTCTATCGGGACTTCCCTCGAGGCATGGGAAGCCCACTCCGGGCAGCCGATGCGGCCCGATGCGCAGGAGAGCAGAATGCCTATTGGCCAATGCATGATCGTCTTTTTAACAGTGATGGCCAGTTGGCTCCGGATAATCTCAAGCAATATGCCAAGGACCTCAACCTCCACGTCGAGCAATTTTCTGAATGCCTGGCTTCCCATCGCTATTTGAAAGATATTGAGAAGGATTTACAGGATGCCGGATCCTTAGGAATTCGTGGCACGCCGGCATTCGTCCTCTTTCCCACAACCCTTCCGGAAGATCCTCATCTCATTTTAATTCCAGGGGCCTTTCCCTATGAGACATTCAAGGAAGAAATTGATAAGTTGCTCACGCTTCATGGAGCCTGAACCTCCTCGATTTTTTTACCGGTACCGTCCTCTACTCACATCGAAGAGACATAAATCCTTCATTCATTCGCTCTCCACGCAATTCCTCATTGATCTGACAGCGTGATTAGGTGTACATTTGCACAGGTAATTTTGACATTCATGTTTTAACTCAGAGGACGGGTTTGATGTCATGACTGAATCCCAATCTTTCTGGCCTGTTGAATGCGCACAAGGTGAACCGGACTTATTTGTGTGCTTAACCTGTTTTGATGAAGTATTCAAAGCCAAGATGCCGGTCGACGGGTGTCCGAGTTGCGGAGCCATTGCCGCATTCGAACCGTTTAGTTTAGACGCGATCAAGGAATGGGGAACGGAAAATCTCATTCAGAAAGCCGAACATTTGCCTTCCTCGTCTGATCCCGGTTCTGACCAGCCACCTTCATCAATCTAATCACCTCTATTTCACGAGGTTCTCACCTACTCATGACTGTGGCCACGGCAAAGCCAATCCTTATAGGCGGTCAATGGGTCAAGACCCCATCTGCGGAGCCGGTACGTAATCCCTACTCCAATGAGGTGTTAGCCATGGTCTGCCAGGCTGAGCCTGAGCATATACACCAGGTCACCAACTCCGCCAAACAGGTCTCATCCGAATGTGCCAGAATACCGGCACATGCCAGAGCAAAGGCGCTCCTGCACATCGCGACCGGCCTATCCACTAGACGGGAAGAATTTGCGTCCACAATTTGTCAGGAGGCTGGCAAGCCAATTTCCGACGCACGGCGTGAAGTCGACCGAGCCATTCAGACTTTTCGCCTGGCCGCAGAGGAAAGTACTCGCATCCCGGGAGAAATCCTGCCGATGGATCTCACCCCAGGAGGGGAGGCATACTCAGGATCTGTCACACGCTTCCCGATCGGAACGGTTCTTGGCATTACCCCATTTAATTTCCCTCTCAATCTGGTAGCCCACAAAGTGGCCCCTTGCCTAGCGGCGGGGAACGCGATGGTATTGAAACCAGCCCCGCAAACCCCATTAACTTCGCTCATGTTGGGAGAAGTTTTTTTGACGACGGAACTGCCTCCGGAAATGCTGACGATCATCCCCTGTTCCAATACCCTGGCAGAACAGATGGTGATCCATCCCAACTTTCAAGCCTTGAGTTTTACCGGCTCTATGACGATTGGATGGATGCTGAAAGGAAAAGCCGGATACAAACGGGTTCTACTGGAACTCGGAGGCAATGCCGGGGTGATCATAGAACCGGACGCCAATCTCGATGTAGCCATAGACCGTTGCGTGGCGGGAGGGTACGGATATGCCGGACAAACCTGCATTTCTGTGCAACGAATTTTCGTTCATGAATCGCGGTACGACGACTTTCTTAAGGCCTTTGTCGACCGCGTTCGATTATTGCCGATGGGCGATCCCTCGCTCGAGAACATTGTCGTCGGTCCCCTCATTAGCGAACAAGCCGCACGCCGAGTGGAGGCATGGATCCAAGAAGCCGTTTCGCAAGGGGCAAGAGTCATGACCGGCGGAACGCGAAAGGATTCATTCATTGAACCTGCAGTTCTGACTCACGTCAGCAACAACATGAAGGTCTGTTGCGAAGAAATTTTCGGTCCAGTGGTCACTGTCACGCCCTATGCAAACCTCGAAGAAGCATTTGCCCTTCACAATGATTCTGATTTCGGCCTCCAAACAGGAATATTCACCAGCAACATCGATGCGATGTATCAGGCATACTCACGATTAGAAGTCGGTGCGCTTCTGGTGAATGAAATTCCGACTTTTCGAGCCGATCACATGCCCTATGGAGGAATCAAACAGTCAGGATTAGGGCGAGAAGGTGTTCGATATGCTATTCAGGAATTGACCGAGCCTAAATTGTTGCTGATCAAAAGATCTTCTTGAGGCCTTCTTGTTTTTTCTTGAACGTTGAGTCCTCACGATCTTGCACCTTGCCAATCACTCTTGGTAAAAATATCCGGCTAGGTGACAAGGTTGTTCTTTCCCGTGGCCGTCCGAATCGTCCAGGATTTCGCATTTTCATACACAAATTGGAAAGCGAGGTCGGGAATCAGATTCGACGATCAAACAGGCATGTACTGCCTAACCCATTCCACCACTAACTGATTAATGAAGGAGTAGAGATGGTCCCAACGCAAATGTTTCTTACCAGAGGTGTGGGCGTCCACAAGGAAAAACTGACCTCTTTCGAAGAAGCCCTCCGGAGCGCAGGAATTGCGTATTGCAACCTGGTGACCGTCTCATCCATTTTTCCTCCAGATTGTAAAATCATCCCGAGAAAACGCGGGGAACAGTTACTCAATCCAGGCGAAATTACCTTTTGCGTCATGGCCAGATCGGACACGGATGAGCGGAATCGCTTGATTTCGGCCTCAATCGGCCTAGCCATTCCCTCTGGCAGGAAAGTCAATTACGGCTACCTGTCGGAACATCATGGCTATGGGGAAACGGACGAAGAGGCTGGAGAATATACCGAGGACCTCGCAGCCCAAATGCTCGCAACCACTCTTGGCATCAAATTCGATCCAAATGTGGCCTGGAAGGAACGTGAGCAGGTGTTTAAAATGGGAAAGGATATTGTTCGAACTCAGAACATTACCCAATCCGCCATCGGAAAACCGAACCTCTGGACTACGGTGGTTGCCTGTGCGGTCTTCATTCCTCTTGAAAACATTACTGAAGATCCAAAGCCTCGACACAAAAAATCGAAATAGGTTCGTTGATAGGGTAACCATTCGGGTGAATGCTTACTTCTGCCCTTAGGTCTTTAGCCACAAAACAAGATCCAATTCGAACATCATTTCCACGCAATAGGCTTAGGCCTTATTTACCAAGGGTCGGTTCTGAACAAGAACCGACCTTTTTCTCTTACAGTGAAAATTCCGCCCATAAAACCGTATGGTCAGATGGTGACTCCTCCCGTCGAGGCTGAACATCCACCTTCACCGTATGGGAATGGGAAAGGAGTGGAGGAGTGACCAGAATATGGTCGATTCGCCATCCACGGTTCGCCTCCAGAGCTTCTGGTCGTCGATAATCCCAAAACGTAAATTGCTGTTGATGCGGAAAATGATGTCGAAACACATCAACGAATCCCCAGGACACCGTCTCCTGATATGCCCGACGCACATCTTCATGGAAACACACATGCTTAAGATGTTTTTCGGGGCTATGCACGTCAATCGGCTCAGGAGCGACATTCATATCTCCACACCAAATCACAGGTTGACCTGTTGAGCCCACACGCGAAAAATACCTTCTCAACCTCTGGAACCACTCTAATTTATAGGCATATTTCGGGGAATCAATCAAAAAGCCCTGCGGAATGTAAGTGTTAATAATGGTGATGCCGTTGATCACCACCCGAGCCAGGCGTGCGGGATCTTCTTGTGGCTCCCCGTCATCTAAACCGAATGACACCAGTTCCGGTGGTGTGCGGGTAAAAATGGCGACCCCATTGTAGGATTTCTCACCACAAAAATTGATGTGATAGGGTAAATCGGCAAACGCTTGCAGGGGAAATTCATGATCTTGCACTTTGGTCTCTTGAAGACACATGACATCCGGATTGTGTTGCCATAACCACTTGTGAAGAATACCGATCCGTTTTCGTATAGAATTGACATTGTAGGTCGCAATTTTCATTCGTCCCGATTCTCCCCCCATTCACCATTCACGCCGCAGACATTCCTCAAAAAAGATAAAGGCCGATTCTCTTCCACAAACCATCCCTAAGTATGTGAGGTATATAAACTTATGACCACTAGTCATTCCTTCACTCCTGATGAATTAACCCTCTTGGCCGATCGCGAGTTTTTCCGTAAGAAAGCCAAGGTTTCGCTTAAAATCAAACAGATCCTGGAGGAACTCCAGGAGCGCCTTGAGGCTGAAATCGCGTTACAGCCCCTTCTCGCTCCAGAAGGATTCGATTCTCAAGCCAGGCAATTTGTCAAAGGCGAGCATCTTGAAGATTTCCCCTATCAATATGTGGATTTCCCCAGATTGTATACACGTGAAACCAAGTTTGCTTTCCGATCCTTGATCTGGTGGGGGCACCACATCGTCTTCGCCCTCATGATTGAAGGCCCGTTGATCAAACAATATCGACGCAACCTGTTTAATCGATACTTAGAGGTAGCAGACCGGGATCTCTGCCTCTGTCTCAGCCCGTCTCTCTGGGAGTGGAAATACGGACCAGGCCTCACTCTTCCCATCACACGCAGTCGACGATCAGAAATCGCCGCAACACTCGACCATCGCACGTTCTTTAAAATTGCGCGGTTTCTTCCAATCGATGATTCGGCAGTGGAAACCGGCACCATCGTTGATGAAGGGTTAAAAGCCTTTAAGGCCATCCTCCCGGTCATAAGGCCATAATCTCAGACGCCATTTCCCCCAATGGTCATTCCCACAACATGACTCCTGGTCCTATTTTTATTCTTCTTCAGCCAGGCCAAGCAATTCGGTCAGTTGATCCACGGAATAGGTCTGTGTGACCTGAAGAGTAATCGATTGAATTCCCGCTGCCTTCAACAGGGTCTCCACAAATCGATCCCGGTCCTCGCGTCCTGCCGCAGAAGGAACCTCCTTCTCCAAGGTAACCACCGTCATAGTTTTTAGGGTGCCAGGATGCGCAAGAACGACATCGCAGCGAACAGGCTGAATCGTTCGCATAACCGCTTTTCGAGCTTCTTCATCTTTATCGACAACAGACAGGACACTGAGGAGGGGGATTTTAGCCAAAATCAACATATGGTCACGGGCCGCTAGGGTAATCAGATTGTACAGTGTCGCTTCTTCCGGCGACATGAGGGGTCGAGCGGTCACCACGCTCTCAGCAGATTCAGGATTCAAAGGTGGAAGAGCCCCCGCTGGAAGGGGACGGCGCCAGATCCATCGCAACAAAAACACGGCTCCGAGTACGAAGCCAGCCAGGAGAATTAGTGAGAAGCTGTTCTGAGACATCAATTCGTCAGTCATTTCGCCAACAGGAACAATCCTTTACCAATGAGAAGCATTCTAAGGAAGTCCGTGATTGCCGGGAGTGACGGTCCCCAGAATAACCGGTTGACGAGCCCCCGTGACCTTAGGAAGATTGGCACAGACACCGTGAATGGTTTGATACGCCAGCACCGCAAAGGCCTGCGCTTCAAAGGCTTGGCTGGAGGCACCGCATTCGTCCATACATCTCACGGGAATTGGATCGAACACACCGGACAGTTCTGACCAGAGTCGAGTATTCCGCACTCCACCCCCGCCAAACACCAACTCATCAGGGATCTCCTTCGTCCATTTTTGCGAATCGTGAATTACCTGAGCAATAAACCGACAGCTCGTCGCTAAAAGGTCGGAAAAGGCCAAATGGCGACGCTGCGCCTGAGCCCACACTCGCTGGATATAGCCTTCCCCAAACATCTCACGCCCGGTGGATTTTGGGGGACGTCGAGACACATAGGGATGCGCAAGCAGCCATCGAAGCAGGCCCTTATCCACCTGACCCTTCAGGGCAAGACGACCACCCCGGTCAAATCTGGCTTGCCCCTGTGTCTCCATAGCCACCAATCCATCCAACAACATATTGCAGGGTCCTGTATCAAACGCCCGAACCGCTGCAAAGTTTCCCCCGCCGGGTAGTACGGTCACATTGGCAATCCCTCCGAGATTGACCACCATTCGTGTCGCACGTTTCTGAGCAAAAAGAAGAGCATGGACATAAGGCGCCAATGGAGCCCCCTCCCCCCCCACAGCCAGATCTCTAGCTCGAAAATCCGATACAGTCGTGACTCCGGTACGTTCCGCAATCACATTGGGATCTCCAATTTGCAGGGTCGAACGGATCTGCCCGATACCAGGCTCATAAATTGCGGCGGGCCGATGATGAATCGTTTGACCATGCGAACCAATCAACGCCACTCGTTGAGGAGAAATGCCGGAATGTTTGATGGCTAACAACGCGGTTTTGGCAAACACTTCGCCCAGGACCACATTGAGGTGACAGATTTGCCCTACGGTCCCATGCTCACACGCTTGTAAAATGAGTTGACGAAGCCTGGGAGAATAAGAACGGCCAACATGTTTGAGTAGTGAACTCTTGAGACGATGTCCGCTTCCTCGAATATCCACGACCGCTGCGTCGACCCCATCCGCCGACGTCCCTGACATTAATCCCACAACAATCACTGGTCACCTCGTTTCTCGATCTGGATACCGCAATAGCATAACCATGGACAGGTTCCAATTTCTCCAGACCTCATCTCTACCTATTGAATGGTTCCGTGGGAGGAACGATATGCTTGCCCCGGTCCCAGACCATACCAGTCTGCTCTTTATCAGAAAATCCCAAAGAGGCGTAAAATCCCTGATAGCGCCTGGTGCAAAGCCAAAACAACTCCACCCGTTCCAGCTTGGGATGCCTTAATATTCGTTGGATAATGCCTTTACCGATATCCCGATCCTGATAGGCACGATCCACGATCACATCCCAAATCGAGGCGCGATAGATGAAATCCGTCAACACCCTCCCAAATCCGACGAGTCTGGGGCCATCCCAGGCGGAAATTGCCACATCCGTATGTGCCAGCATCCGTTGAGTATCATCCAATGAACGAGCACAAGCCCAATCCGTTTGGCAGAACAATGCCAAAAGCTCTTGCGCCTGAATATCGTTGGAATCCAAAAAATTGATCATGCGTTGGCAGATTGTGGCAAGATGTATTACACTAAGTCTACTAGAATTAGCTGACAAAAACCGGAGTCGTGCCGATGTCGATGTTAGTCAGAAAATGCCCAAAATGCAGTAAGCTATTTTGGAAAAAAGAAGAAGAGATCCAATATGCCGACGAGAATACCTTGAAAGTCGTCTGCAATCACTGCCACCAGGTCTTGCGGATACCGCTCATCACAGAAGGCGCCAATGCCGGCGCCCCGAAAATGGGCCATTAGGATTTTAAAAATTTCGCCTTCCAGTATCGCAGTCACGGATTTACCAATACACAACCAATCAAAAATTTCCTCCTTCTCTCGTCTATTCCACTAGACTTCTGACTGTATGCGACACGAACATTTGGCCGGTTTAGATGTATGTATTACAGGTGGAGTGGATCGCCAGGGAAGCGGCGACGGACCACTTGTGGTTCTCTTGCATGGATTCGGTGCCCCAGGGGATGATTTAGTCGCATTATGGCGCTATCTCAATGTCCCGGATGAAGTCCGCTTCCTTTTTCCTGCTGCTCCACTCGAACTGGGCATGGGCTTTGGTAACGCTCGAGCCTGGTGGATGCTTGACATGGAACGCCTCACACAGGCCAGAGCCCAAGGGCAGTGGGATGCGTTGTCACTAGAAATTCCTCGTGGCCTGCCCCCGGCCCGCACACAAATGCAGGACGTCCTCTCTCTCGCCCTAGAAACCTTGTCGGTACCGACTCGATCACTAATCCTTGGAGGGTTTTCCCAAGGGGCCATGCTGGCGACTGACCTGGCCCTTCATACCGATTTACCTTTGGCAGGCTTGGCACTGCTATCCGGTACACTCATTGCCAAGCAAGAATGGCTTACCCGCCTGCCCACTCGCCAAGGTCTTCGGGTATTTCAAAGCCATGGCACTGACGACCCCATTTTATCGTTTTCCATGGCAGAGCAACTTCGTGAACATATCCAAACAGCCGGATTACCTGTCAGTTGGGTAGAGTTCCGTGGGGGTCATGAAATTCCCATTCAAGTGTTGAAGGGCCTCGAGGCCTTTCTGCAAGCAAGTCTCTACCCTCCTCCGCATTAATAAAAAAAATAAATTCGGTAAACAGTTAGGACAGAAGGCAAAATCAGGGTTCCCTCCTCCCGCTTCTCTTCTCATCTATCCTCTTACTTCCGCCATTTTTCTCCCTGACGTTTCACGCCTTACCCCAATTCGGACCAGGAACACTCGTCGCCCAGAATAAACAAGTCAAAACATCGGAACCCCACAAGGAACCATTTATTCTGGGAAGGCCCCAGAACCACATTGCGTAGAAAATTCTTTCTCCGGTATAGTGGGGACAGAATATTCCATCATTTTTCACCAGGATCAAAATTTTCTATGATGACATTTGAGGATCTCAGCACTCAACTTCAGCAAGCCTTAGGCGATGCCGAAGTCTCGGTTCTCGATCGAACAGGTACCATGGACCATTTTACGGTCAAAGTCATTTCCAATGCCTTTGAAGGAAAGAATTTATTAGACCGTCATCGAATGATCTACCAAGCCCTCGACGCGCCCATGAAAGACGGACGCATTCATGCCCTAGAAATTCAGGCCAAAACCCGCAATGAAGCCCAAGGAGGATAAGCCAATGAGTACACCCATTGAAGACGAAATTAACAAGGAAATCGCCCAACACAAAATTCTCATTTACGGGAAAGGCACGAAGACTGCCCCTCAATGCGGATTTACGGTGGAGACCATGGAATTTTTTAACAAATTCGGCTACCCCTATGAATTGATCAACGCCTTGCCAAACCCTGAAAAACGGGAGGCCCTTTCAAAAATGACCAACTGGCCGACTTTGCCAAAAGTCTTCATCAATGGCCAGTTTTATGGTGATACGGATGTCTTGGGTCCGATGGAAGAAAAAGGGGAATTGCAGCCACTGTTAAAGGCCGCCTTTCCCGATCAAGCCAAATAGGCATTGAGCCAAAAGGCCTTCGGTCCTGCAAGGCCCACCTCAATAAAGGGTGGGTCTTGTTGCTTGTTTTAGACCTTACCTGCGTCGGCACACTCTGCCACCAAGCCTAGACTTTTCCCATTGTCGATCACGCACCTTCACATACATAGCCCAGACTCCTCAGTACATTTATGCCTTAGGACATTGAGGGAGTGTCGAATAATAATTTCCAATGGCATGTTGCATATTAGAGGTTTCGGGGGCGGTTCAAAAAAGCATGCCCTGAGCCTTTCGAAGGGTTCGTCCAGCAAGGCCGCAGTCATTTTTGCGCGCAGAGCATACCTCCAGTACGTGAGCACGGCAAAATGACGAGAACGCCGCTGGCGGCTTTTTTCAACAGACCCATTGTTACTTCTGCCTGACGCAGAGGTTGAACCATCGCATGGGTTTCATTCATCTCTAAGCTCTCCATCAACTCTCAGGCACATATGTTCTCTTGTTGGCCGTTGCGAACCTTTTGATCTGTGTTTTTTTGAATTGGTTCAACACTTCACGCGTAATTCCTTAAGCATGTTGCCTATTGTCCGATATGTTCAATCTGGAACCACTGAGGCAATGAGCAACCATGAGACGTCCCATCTCAAAACCAAGGGCAAAAGCCAAAGGAACATCAAGAGCGCCAAAAGCATCCTCAGGCACCTTCATTCTCAGTATGATCATTGGTCTGGGAATGTTGACCTGGTCTTCCGCCTTGGGAAATCATTTGACCCTACCGGGCTCCCAAGACTTGAGTCATGGAGATGAATCTGACCCTCAACCTTTCATCCGGCAACTAGAAAAGATCAACAACTATATTCCCCCCCACGCTCAGGCTGATCTCGAAAACACCACCTCATCAAAAATTGAACATTCCGCCCTTCCCACCAATCCCCTTCACCCGTCAGCCACCGAACTCAAAGCTGTAGGATCTCAGCAATCCCATTTCACTCCCACAAAGAAACCCATTCACACAACAGTCCTATTTCACAACAATGCCACACAAGACCTTTCAAATTCGGGATGGCGGTCATTGCTTAATGGTCGGCCGGAAGACGCGATAACTGCGTATCGAGAATCCCTCAAAACCCATCCCAAATCAGCCGATGCCTATATCGGAATGGGCATCGCACTTAAAAGTCTGGGCTTTATTGAAGATGCCAAAGACGCCATACACCACGCTCTTGCCATCAACCCTCAACTCTCTTCCGCACTCGTTCATCTGGGATACCTCTATGCGGATGGCCAGATCGGACCTTCGGATCCCAAGGCCGCCCACCGGCTTTTCCATCAAGCATCCCAACTCGGTGATCCATTTGCCTCCATCGCACTTCTAGACCTGCAATCCCGCTCACGACCGCAATCCTAATTTCCGGGGAACGCCTGCCCTTAAGAAGGCCATACCATATGCCGATGGATTTTTTATGGACGTGTCATCCATACCATTTTCCCTATTTCACCTGAAACACGGCCAAATGAAGCACCCTTCGTAAAGGAGAACTAACAGATGCCAAGAAAAATTTTTCGGCCACTTCATCATTCCCAGGGGTTTACCTTGGTGGAAATGATCGGGGTCTTGGCCATCATTGCCATACTGATTGCCCTGTTATTGCCAAAGATTTTCACCCTGATTGCGTCGTCTAAGGCAAGTTCCCTGGCTGCCGCAGTAAGAACGTACGAGACCGCCGTCGCCAAATATTATGGAGACATCGGAACCATCTGGCCTCTCAATGCGGCTGGAACTCCAGCACAAGAGACCGGAGGAAACAGTGCCACTGTCACTTCCCTTGCCGCCCGGTTAACGCTCGACGCCTCGGACCCATTGAATACCGGCACCAATCAATGGAGCCGATTCCGAGGACCCTATCTGGAAAAATTTAATACGAATACGCCTCCGGGATTAGGAACAACCATGTACATTCCAGCACAAGCGGCAATCGCACTCGGAACAGCGACCACCGCAACAAATGTGGGATGGGACTTGAAGGGCGATGACGGAAACAGCGATCTCCCTACCGGAGCCCGAGTCGCCTATCTCAGGGTCGATGGAGTGTCTGATACTGAATTCAATGAAATCGATGGCATCATTGATGCGGGTATAGGATCAAGCTTGGCCGAACGCCAACTCCGCGGACGCGTGAAGTATGCGGCGGCCAATGATCGCCTGTATATTTACCTGACGCACCAATAAGTCGTGTCCTCCCTCAATGAGGAAAGAGTGAGGAAATTACAACGATGGCTGTGCTCCTCCCTCCAAGGTATCCCTCACAGGACAACACCCATTTCCTTGCGCCCATAAATTTCTCCTGACAGCCTGGTCTATGCCAACCACACCTACCACAGCCGCACGGCCTCTCCTCGGAACGTCTCTCCTTCAAGACGGCTGGATCACTCAAGAGCAATTGGACCTGGCGGTCCGAGAGACTAAGAGAAAAGGCGTGATGTTAGGCCAAACGCTCATTGGCCTGGGATTCATTACCGAAAAAATCCTGGCCCATTATCTGGCCGAGGGCACCCAAACCGGCGTAGTCGACCTCTCCACTATTTTCATCCCACCGGAAATTATCAATCTCATCCCCTACGATATCGCCACCCAGTTTCAAGTCCTCCCTCTTAGCAAACAGGGGAATGTGTTGAACCTGGCCATGGCAGATCCATTGAATATTGTCGCGGTGGATAGCATCGAAAGTCGCATCGGGCTCAATGTACATACTCACACCGCCCCTGCCCAGGAACTGATCGAAGCGATCGAGCGGCACTATGCGCACCGGGAGTCCATCAAGCAACTGCTTGATGAATTAATGGCTAAAGGCATCTCCGATCTTGGAGAAGATGGAAGCCGGGTGGCCCCAATGATTCGCTTGTGCAATCAACTCATTACCGCCGCCATTCAATCCCGGGTGACCGACATCCATGTCGAGCCGGATGAGTACTATTTACGGGTTCGGATGCGCATTGACGGCATACTCACACAAGAAATTCTCATTCCGAAACCCCTTCAAGCGCCTATTACCGCCCGGTTTAAACTTATGGCCAATCTCGATCTGACGGAAAAGCGAACTCCTCAGGACGGCCGTATCCCCTTTACCTTAGGCACCCGCCGGATTGACCTTCGCGTGTCGACCCTTCCAACAAATTTTGGAGAAAGCATTGTCCTCCGAATTCTGGATAAAGGGGCATTAAAGCTAGAATTCCTGGCGTTAGGATTTACACCCAACGACCAATCGCGCGTCCAAGCACTGATCCAACGTCCCCATGGCATTATCCTCGTGACCGGTCCCACAGGGAGTGGAAAGACCACGACATTGTATACGGCGCTCCGCCATGTCGATGCGAAAGAAAAAAGTGTGTTTACGTTGGAAGATCCGATCGAATATCAGATGCCTCTGATTCGCCAAACGCAGGTCAATCCGGACATCGGGATGACCTTTGCGGCCGGGCTTCGTGCACTCCTTCGGCAAGATCCCGACGTCATACTTGTTGGTGAAATTCGTGACCAGGAAACGGCCGATCTGGCCATGCGTGCGGCCTTAACCGGACATTTGGTTTTTTCCACTCTTCACACCAACGATGCACTGGGAGCCATTCCTCGTTTAATCGACATGGGTGTGGAAGCCTTCCTCCTCGCCTCCGCCCTGACGGCCATTATTGGACAACGCCTCGTTCGGTGTATTTGTCCGGAATGCAAGGTTGAACGGACAGATGCCTCCGCCATCCTTGCGGATCTTCGAGTAGAATTACCGGAAGGTCCACTCCCTAGCCTTTGGACAGGAAGAGGATGCCACGCATGTAGCCAGACAGGGTATAAAGGCCGAGCAGGTATTTACGAAATTATCCCGATTTCAGAGGAACTCCATGCGCCTATCGTGCACGGACCGGATATGGCAGGGATTCGGGCCATCATCCGGAGAGATCAGATGCCAACCATGTTTGATGACGGACTTCTGAAAGCCCTTCAAGGAATTACCACCATTGAGGAAGTGTTGAGGGTCACCGGTGGCTAATTTTCAATACCGCGCCATCGACGACCATGGGAAGCCGGTTGAGGGAGAGATGACAGCCCCGGATCTTTTCCACCTGGAACGCCAGCTCCAGGACATGGGGCTCTGGCTGGTGCGGACATTCGAATCCAAACCGAAATCCCTCGCACGAACCACTCAAAAAAGAGGGAGAGTCAAACCCCGTGATCTCATGGAATTTTCCACACACATGTTTACACTCCTCGAGGCCGGCATTCCCCTAACTCAGGCGTTAAAAAGTTTGTCGATCGAGACACCCAATCTTCATTTACGCGCAACCTTACAAGCCATTTTCCAACAAGTCGAAGCCGGGAATACATTGCATGATGCCATGAAGCAACACCCCAGGATTTTTCCTCCGCAAATCACCAATCTGGTGCATGCGGGAGAAGACAGTGGCACCTTGACCGATACCTTCAAAGAATTAGAACGATATCTGGATTGGCTTGATCAAATTCGTGGAGATGTGCGTCAGGCCACCATTTATCCGAGTATCGTCATCATAGCCGTGATCGGATTAGTGGTCTTGCTCTTTACCTTCGTCATTCCGCGATTTGTCCCTATCCTGGAAGGTCTGCATGTGCCCCTTCCTACTATCACCCTTATCATCATCACCCTCAGCGAACTCTTCGTCGGGAGTTGGTGGCTCTGGAGTTCATTCCTCCTGCTCGGCCCAATGGTGTGGGTTTTGGGACAAAAATACCTCCCAGAATTTGCTCACTGGCGCGACCGCATGATCTTACAACTCCCCGTCCTGGGCGAACTCATCCGGATGCTCACGATATCGAAGTTTGTTCAAAACTTTGCGGTCTTGTATCGAGCCGGCATCCCTGTCCTGCAAAGCCTGCAACTGTGCCAGGGCCTGGTTGGCAATTCCGTGATGGAACGGGCGCTACAGGACACGCAACGCGCTGTGTCCGAAGGCTCCACCATCAATGAATCCTTAAACCGTCATCCGGTCTTTCCGCCAATGGTGATTCAAATGATTTCGGTCGGGGAAGCCACCGGGACATTACCCAACACACTGATGAACGTGGCGAATTATTATAATCGTGAAATCCCGCGCCGAATCAAAAAAGTCTTTGGCATTCTTGAGCCCATGATCACCCTGGGATTAATCGGGATCGTGGGAATCGTCGCCCTAGCCCTCTTTTTGCCCATGATGAGTTTAATGGGTGGAATTCATTGACAAGCCTCATGGACTTCCGTGGCGTCTCAGTAAGGTCCCCAGCCGCCCACCAGGTTCCCTCTGACCCGGAAGCCGGAATGACCCTCATTGTCCTCATCGGCTTGTTGGCCATGATATCTATAGGGCTGGCTGTGGTGTCGCCCTCTATGGTCAGGGTCTGGGATCAGAATAGTGAAGACCGTGAGACCCGTGATCTTCAGATGATCGCAACCGGTGTGATCGCCTATCTTCGACAGCACCACACGTTCCCCCCTTCGTTACTCGCCCTTTCCCCTGACTATGTGCCATTGCCTCTAGCCCAACTAACGCGAAATGCACGGGGGTTCCCACGCTATTATTCGGTGCACCCCTCGATAGCCGGATTTCAGAACTCGACTGGACTGACTGGCGCGGAAATCATCAATGCTCGTTTTCTTCTCCTTTCCAATCTCTCACAAGATGCCGCCCCATCCATCACGACTCCCGTCTCTTTTGAAACCTGGTGGAACACGAATGACAGCATAATTCCCGCCCTCACTATTCATCGTGGGACGATTAGCCATCTTTTTTATACCGTGAGCCTGATTCCCAAAGGCAATGGGGGAAGTTTTTCTATTGACCACCAACCAACGCATTCCAACGGCGACCTTCTTCCCACGCATAGCAGATTTCACCTTATAGGCACCGAAATCGGTATGGACGAGGACGATAGCTACACCCCCCCCCCTGACGTGCGGTTCGCTCTCACCACCAATACCAGCTATTGGTTCCACCCCTTGTGCGTCTTCACCAAACGATGGAATCCTCTGTCACCGCCCTGTTAAGTCGAAACATCGTCGGGACCCCCGCCCCATGACCGGGAAAAAATGACGGCATTTCCCATCTCCATAAACTGACTTCCGTGCGATCCTCCTGCCCCCTGTGATTCAGGCAAACCCACCATGACCATTTGAAAAGTTTAAGAAAATTAAGATTGGCTTTTCAAACACCGAAAGAAGGGTTGGTGGACCACCAGGCTGGATATGCCCGATGGAGGGAAGAATACTCACACGCCCCCCCAGGCAGGAGCCTCTCTAAGAAGGAGCAAGACAGGATCGGATTCATGAAAAGACGCGATCACTTTTTTACTCAGGCCATAGGACTCCATACGGACTCAATCTCCTTCGAAACAGACTGGCGTCCCGGCACAACGCTCCGGTCCAGTCAATGCAATAACCGGAACGCAGTTAAAATTATTGGCCGGAGTTTGTCCGCATTCATTCGCACCTCACGATGCCTAGCCACAAGCGGATTTACGCTTGTGGAAATGATTGGCGTCATGGCCATTATCGCCATTCTTGCCAGCTTCATCGCACCAAATGTGATCAATCAACTGGCGACGGTGAGGCGGGATTCGGAGGATGGACAATTGACGACCATTGCCCAAGCAGTTGAACTCTACGTGCGGCAAACCCATTCCTTTCCAACAACCCTTACAGCGCTGAGTCCGGATTATGTCGCAATGGCTTCAGGGCAACTGACGACGAATCCCAATGGATTCCTCCGCTATTATTTCGTGCAACCCAACATCAGTGGATTCACCAACTCCACCGGTCTCCCAACGACGGCTTTGGCGGATGCGCGGTTTATGGTCATCACCCATCTCGCACAAAATGTGAACCCCTCCATTACGACCGATGCAAATTTTGAGACCTGGTGGAGCACCGATGAAACCGGTACGCCCGATCTTAAAATTCACCGTGGACACGTTAGCCATTTGTTTCATCTCCTCAGTCTTTCTGCCAATGGCGCCGGAGGCAGCTACGCAATCGATGGGAGCCAAACCGTAGCCGGTGTCGGCACGCTTGTGCCGCATATTCGCTATCATCTCACTGGAACCCCAATCAGTTTGGATGAAACGAATTCATTTACTGGTCAAAAAACGCAATTCACCCTGACCGCCGAAGCCGGATTTCAATTCGACCCCGACTGCCCGGCAGGATCCCAATGGCGACTCAACAGTAGCGGGTGTTATGGCCCCTAAGACCATGATCGACACTCTTCAACATCCCACATCGTATTCAGAGGTTCAGACACCCATTCTGGAGATCCCACCAAACCTCCGAAAGACTCTGCAGAGGAAAAAACAGACGATTTTAAGCGTTAGCCTTTCCAATGGGCGATTGAAAGCCTTATCGATCGTGAAAAACACGATTGGACAGAGTTGGGAACAACCGGGACGGCTCGTGTCCCTACACACTCTTCGCGACGCATTGGAAGAAGCGATCCATCACACCCAATTTCCAGGTACGCACCTCGCCATGCTCGTGGACCATCCGCGGCTTGCCACGCGGACCATTCAAATCCCTCCGATGCTCCCCACCGACCTCCTTTCCTTTCTGGAACGAAAGGTCCAACAGGAAAAACCTTGGGAAGGACCGGCGGCTTGGCGATATCGGGTTGGCCTGGAAGCGCGAGGGAAATTACATATTCACCTTGATATATGGCCACAGGACTATATCGACAAGATCGTGCACATCTGCCAAGAGTTGAATTTGTCTCTTCGTCAGTTGGCTCCTCTTTCCACTCTTTCTGAGAGTCAACTCAGCGCCTTGCCCGTCGAACCGGGAAAAGGTTCGATGCTGATAACCATGATCGAAGGCAAAATCATGATCGTCGCAGGAAATGATGATGGAACCCTGATCTGGACTCGACATCTGTTCCCGGCCCAAGACTGGGTTCCACTTGGGGAGCGGGTCGGAACCGAGGCCAATCGAACGATAATGTTTATCACACAACAAACCAATTTAAAATTTCCCTGCATCTGGTTTTGGGACGATGAAGAACGATTGACGGCTGGTGAAATTCAGCCACATTTGAGCACTCCCCTTGTGCCATTCCCCATTAAACCCGACTGGAATTACTGGCTGTGGGTCGGCGCGATGCTTCCGGTCAATCTGTCCAGCAATTTCACGCCCACGCAGGTTCTCCAAGCCCCGCTACGAAAGACCCTCACCAAGGCTTTCGTCTCCATGCTTGCGGTTTTTATTCTTTTTGGAGTCGGAACAACCAGCGTCATCGAAGGGTATTTAGCCAGACATCGCACAGCGATGCAGACCATGACCGACCAGGTCACCTCCCTCCAGCAGGATTACGCGCAATGGGAAAGTCGTCTCATGTCGTTAGACACGAAACGGCAATGGGCTCATTCCGTCAGCGAAACAACCACGCCGGAATTAGAAGGCCCGTTTCTCAGCTATTTGGGATCCATTATTCCCACCCAGGTCATTTTGCGCAAAGCCTTTGTGGAGCGAACCCCGGACGGATGGAACGTGGAGTTGGACGGCAGCACTTCTACCAATCTTGCTGCCACATTGCTTGTGGTGGATCAATTCGTGCAACAGCTGGCGGATGGACCATTTCATGTGTCCCTTCATAAGGATTGGCGAGATCAACTCTTGACACAAACCGCCACCCCAACCAATGAACGCCCACTCTATCGATTCACTTTGAAGGGAACCATATCATGAAGTGGCTTCCCCGCTTTGAGTGGCCCAAGCCCCAACAGCTCAAAAGCACGGCACTCGTGGTGCTACTGTTTGGAACGTTATCCATTGTGGGCTGGGTGAGTCTGGATAAACTTTTCACCATTCAAGAGCGTCAATCGTTAACTCAAGATACGATCGGCCTGGAACAACAGGTGTCGGAGCTTCGCTCTCAATACCTTCAGGCTCGTCCGGATGCGCTTGACACCCATCTTCAACTGGCTGAGCAACGCTTACTCCACAACTTCACCCATTTGGCGCAATGGGCGCAAACGCTTCAATTCGACGGCAAACAGCGGAATCTCCTCATTCAATATCGGATTCTGAGCACAGACCGAAACACCACTCCAATCCAGGGAGTTACATTGGTTCCGTTGGAAATTCAAGTCAACTCGCAGGGAACCGCCCATGCGTATCATTCCTATCTTCAGTTCCTAAAAGCCCTGACACGATCCGGACCAAGAGTCGACATTCAGAATGTGACGGTCATGGGTGATGGTCAACAAGCCACTCATTTAACCATTGGATTGTCGGTATGGATGAAAACCAACGATTCCGTCGAGCTTTAAAAAATCCGTTTGTCGCGATTGGTCTGTGCCTTCTTGCAGGATTCGCGGTCTATACCAATTTCGTGGACACGGCATCCGATGCACCGGGCATCCTCTCCGTGGGACTGAATCGACTGCTTTCTGCCCCGACACTCCCTCCCCTTACCCCTACGGGGCAACCCCATGACGATGAAGCTGGTCAATGGATCGAATACTCCAGTCGTGATCCTTTTGCCCCCATCGTGGCGGCCTCTCAGGTGCAATCGGCCCCAGCTTCGATGGGAGCGAACCAAACAGAGGAGAAGCAGGTGACGAATACGTTCACTCTTAAAGCCATTGCCGTCGAAGGTGAACAACGAAGTGCAGTGATCAACCGGACCGTGGTGTATGAAGGAGAAATGATTAACGGGTATCAAGTCCTGTCCATTCTGCCCAAAGGCGTGTGGCTCAAACATGGTGGCAAAAACCAATGGTTAACATTTCCAAAAAAAGCCACGTCATAATTTTCCTCATCACTCTATGAAAGACGACATGCGACACAACACCATAGTGAATCCTCAGACGATCATTATTTCCAATCGACCGTCCAACGGAGCATCCATCACCTATGGCGTACGAGTTTTTCAAAGTCTGGCTCTTTTGGGCATGCTCAGCCTGTGGGGATGCACCATCGCCAATCCAGATGCAGACCGGTCAATCTCAGATGCCAACACCACACAGACTTCACAGAGCCTTTCCCTGAGTTCAGATTTGGCGGCATCATCCGTGAACAACCTTCGGGCCACATTTTCCCTGGAGGATCGTATGTTGCTCACCAGCGATCTCCCCAAGCCTCCGACACCCCCACCTGCCCCTTCTTTGGGCCCCTTGTATTCGTTTCGCGCACAAGATCTTCCTGTCATCGACGCGTTGGCGTTGTTTGCTCGGAGCAACCATTTAAATATTGTGACCGGGCCAGACATCACCGGCACCATTACGGTGGATTTTCATCATCTGCCTTTGGAACAGGCGATGTCAGCCATTTTGGAAGCCCATGGCTATTACTGGGAACACCACCAGAACCTGATCCAGGTCAGGCAATTCAAAACGAAAACATTGAACGTCGATTACATCCGTCTCGTTCGGAGTGGAACAGGACAAAACCGCGCGCAGCTCAGCTCCGGTTCCAGCGGGGGGAGCGGAGGCGGCGCATCACAAGACACCGGACAAATCACGGTGAACCAGGAGGACGAAATAAAATTCTGGGAAGAATTGGAAATGCAAATTAAAACTCTAATGTCCGAAGAAGGACGACTCGTGGTCAATCGTCTTTCAGGCACTATTCAGATATCCGATCGGTATAAACGGGTCGATGAAATTGACGATTTCCTTAAAAGCGTTCACCAGGCCCTATACCGACAGGTAGAGATCGAGGTGCGGATTTATGAAGTCGCCCTGGATGATCAGTACAGTCTGGGCATTGATTGGAGCAGGATTAATTTTGATGGCACAAATGGGGCCATTGCTCTCGCAAATATAATTACTGCGCCCTTCGGAGGATTCATGGCGAAAGCAGCCACGACCACTATCTCCTTCGAGGATGGGAGTTTTGATGGTGTTCTCGAAGCCCTGCAAGAACAGGGCGACATTCGTGTGATCTCTCAACCTCGCGTGGTTACCATGAATAACCAACCGGCCTTAATTAAAGTCGCCACCGATGAACCTTTTTTTTCCTCAACCGTTGCTCAAGGAACTGCCGGGAGTGGCAATATTGTCACTGAGCAGGTGCGATCCGTGACGGTAGGCTTGGTCCTTTCCGTTACACCCCAAATCTCCGAAGATGGATGGATTATGCTGGATGTGACTCCTATTCTTTCCCGTCTCCGTGAAATTAGGGAATCGCCAGGTGCTAAAAGGGGGGATGGCGGAGGAGCCACTGCTCCGGTTTTGGATGTCAAGCAATCCTCCGGTTTGGTTCGATTGAAAGATGGAGAAATGGTCATCATCGGTGGACTCATCCAAGAAGAAAGCTCAGAAACCGAGCGCAAGGTTCCTCTCTTAGGTGACATTCCCTATCTTGGTCGCTTATTTAAGGGAACGTACACAGCTAAAAAGAAAAGTGAGCTGGTCATCTTTCTCTCCCCTAAAATTATTCGAGCCTCATAATGACGACGTTAGATCTCAGCATGTGCTATCAGGAATTGGGGTTTTCTGAACCCCCATTTCGCCTGACACCGGATACCGATTACTTTTTCCCCGGCAGCCACCATCTGGAAGCGCTGGACCACCTCAGATTTGGTATCGCCAGTGGTGGACTCACCATGCTGACTGGAGAAGTTGGTCTCGGCAAAACCCTGTTGTGCCGGCACCTGCTTCGCCATCCGCCGACCGGGGTCCGGTTTGCATACCTCATGAATCCGGATCAGTCCTATTCTGATTTACTTGTATCCATTTATGAAGATTTGACCGGAACACTGCCTGAGGATCAGTCCCTTGGGGCCTTACAACGGGAACTGCCTAAGCTGTTGCTCCGTTTGGCCGTGGAAGGAGAACGGGTCGTCGTGTTGGTGGACGAAGCGCACCGGCTCAGTGGAAAAGTCCTGGAAGGACTTCGGCTTCTCTCCAATCTGGATACCGAAAAAGATAAATTGATGTGTCTCCTGCTGGTTGGACAACCGGAGCTGGAACAAAAGTTGGCGACTCGGGCCTTTCGACCATTGCGGCAGCGCATTAGCGTACGCTATCGCCTGGAGTCATTTACCTGGCAGGAGACTCGTGCGTACATCCGACACCGACTGCACATCGCCGATTCCGGACACCGATTTCATCTTGGTGTGGGAGTTCTCTGGCTCATTTATGCTTGGAGTCGTGGAGTCCCACGCCGCATCAATCAACTGTGCGACCGGGCCTTGTTAGCTGCTTATGCTCAAGGCCGACATACGGTGACTCCCATGATGATCTGGCGCGCAACCAAGGAATTTCTCCCTTAGTGAGAGGATCACGGAAAACCAACGGACCATGAGTATCATTGCAGACACCCTCCAGCGACTTCAGACCCAGACCAAAAGGGAAGGGACTGAGACGACCCAACAGGCCGCCCCCCTTGTCCTTCCAGCTAGAGTGAGAAGAGAGCCGGGTTGGCACCGCCGGCCCTCTCCATTAAAGTTTTGGTTGATCGGGATCGGCATGGCAATCGGATTGAGCAGTCTAGGTCTGGGTGCCTACTGGATCGGCTTGCATTTGGACTTTGGAATGCCAACGGAGGCCTCCCCTTTTCCCAGTCAGCATGTGGCTCTTTCGAACTTCTCTCCACTAGCGGAGACTCCGCCTGCTGATTCAGTTTCTTTTGAAACCTCGCAGATACCAACTGCTGACCCAGTTGAGAGCCTTCCAATATCAGCTACCCAGGAACCGGATGGGGAATCGCCCACATCTCAAGAGAGTATTTCATCGCAACTGCCCTCTCCATTGAATGTCAAACATGCTCTCCTCACACCTGAAACACCAGTAGTCACCCCCACATTCAATGACCCACAGCAGAAAACCGTGCCCACGTCCCTCTCAATGTCACCACAAACACCAGATCCATCACCGAAACACCAGAGCACCGATCCGAAGAAAATCGGGACCAGCTCTCCTGTCACAATCGTTGCCCAGACAGAACAATCAGATTTGGACCTGGACGAATCCACATCCGTCAATGAGACAGATATTGCCATTCCATTGGAAGTCGATGTAGAAGAAGAAAAAATCATCATAGATGAGCTTGCAAACACCACAGCTCTTGTTAACGACGAGCCTTCTATCCCTAGTAATACGATAGCCCTTCCTCTGAAAAATGAGGGGACTCAGGAGAATGGTCAGGTCACAGACCCGGCTCAGCGATCTCCAGCCAATAGGCTTCATCACGCCCAAGAACTCATTCAAACCGGGAAATACGAAGAGGCACAGGCGATACTCTCCCCACTCTTCCATGATCCCCCCGTCACTTGGGAACCATGGTTTTGGATGGGAACGGCGTATTTGGGAACAGGTCAGCTCGATCAGGCCGATCAGTATTTTTTGAGCGGCCTCGCACGAAACGACAAAGTCCCACAATTATGGATTCAACGAGCTCTGGTGGCACAACAACAGGGAAGCTTCCAACTTGCGGTACATGAACTTCGGCAAGCCGAGGCACTCCAACCGGATTTGCCCCATATCCATTTGAACATGGGCTATGTCTATGAGCGAATGGGGAATAATCGGTTAGCGAATAAATATTTTGGTAGATTCTTACAATTAACAGAAGGCCAGCCGGAGTTCTTTCCTATCAGAAAAAAATTATTTGCCAGCTTAACGTCCATGACCAAAACGCAGATCTCCACCCCGGACAAACCTTTAAGTCTTCGGGGAGAACGATAATACCCCTCATCATTGTGAAGCGCGTGATGACGTTTTCATCCACGGGACTGGCAATGAGTTTTTTCCAGACTTTCTTTACATTTTGAGGTTTTTATACCGGAGCGAATGGGATTCCGTTGTAACGTGGTCGGGAACAGGAATAAAGCAATCAGGGCATCGCTCAAAATTCTCTAGCAGCCCAGAGTGATTGATCGGCACTACCGCCTCATAGAGGGGACACCCATACTGACTCACCCAACATCTTCGATTGCACTCCCCTTTCCTCTATTTCCCACACATTTTCCGAACTTCCCCTTAATTCCTGGCTCATTCCTTCCGACAAATATCAGTGGCCACAATTTCAATAGGGAAACGGCCTACAACGGCGCAAATAACCCGCACATGCGATTTCTCATGCCCACGGACAAAACCGGGGATCAACTGTGAGACCAGCCCAGTCATGACAAATGACTGAAATAAGGAGCTACCATGGCCTTCGTTCCACTTCATACAACCGCTCTTCGACTGGGATTGTACATCAAGATCGAGGGATCCTGGTTCAGTCATCCATTCCCAACCAATTCATTTAAAATCGAATTGACGAAAGATCTTGAAACCATTCGTGAACTCACAAATGTCAAATTGTATTTCGATCCGGACCGCTCAGACCCGGAAATGGCTCATTCCAATTGCACGGAAAAACCAGACCGGGTTCAGGTCAACAACATAAGGAAACCGGGGGAAGAATCCTCGGACGAATCTGAGGCCGACCTCACTACCAATTCCTCAGAAGAAGATGCGGTTCCTGAAAATCCTATTCAACGGAAGATTGCACAACATGAAGCTTTCCAAGTTTACCAGGAACATCTGCAAGCAGTTGGTGGACAATTCCAGGAGGTGGTGCAAGAAGCCAAACAGGTCATGCAGGACGTGATCTCCGGCCGACCTCGCGGACTCCGGACAGCAGAGAAAATTGTGGGGGAGCTTTATGAGATTCTTGATATAGCTGACAACTCAAGAGCGCTACTGAATCTGATCGGTTCCAACGAACCGAACGAGGAATTTTTTCTTCATGCCCTCAACGTGTGTTCATTGTCTCTCATGGTCGGGCAGGACTTAGGATTTTCGCGTGAAGACGCTGAAAAACTGGCGCTTGGGGCTCTGTTTCATGATATAGGCGAACTCAGGTTTTCTGCAGAGCAATTATTACGAAAAGGGTCGATGTCTTCTTTCGAACGGAAAAACTTTTTGAGTACTCATCCGAAATTCGGGGTAGAGATGGTCGAGAAATTGCCTAATTTCCCCTATGAAGCAATTGACGTGATTTGCCGGCACCATGAACGCCTCAATGGGTCTGGATTCCCAGCAGGGAAAAAAGACCCGCAAATCAGCATGTTCGCCAAAATTGTCATGGTGGTGGATGAATACGATGAACTATGTCATCACCCGGATCCAACCAAATCCCTCGTTCCCTCAGAGGCCCTCTCCTATTTATACGTGAAATGTCGACACACACTATGGCAAGACGCGGTCGTCTCATTAATCAGCCAACTGGGTGTCTACCCTCCAGGCTCACTGGTCAACTTGAGTAATCAGAAGATTGGGATTGTCACCAGCGTGAATCTCGCGAATCGGCTAAGGCCCGTCATCCTCGTCTATGATGAATCAAACTCTTCAAATGAACCGATTATTCTGAATCTGTCCGAAGAGGATGAATCCCTCTCTATTGTCAGTGCCATTCGACCGGTTGACCTTTCTCCCAGAATTAGGGAATGCCTCAATCCTCGTCGAATTATCAGCTACTTTCCCTCAGCTTCTCCCGCAGAATCCCGAGTCGGAGCCCTGAACTCTCTGGCCGGATCCTGATAATCACTCCAAGGTATGTCTCGCGATCCCGTCCTCACTCACAAAACCTGATCTTGCGATATTATGTGATTCAAGGAGCCCTACGATGGTGAAGAAGAACGACCAAGGATTCGGCGAAGCCAGGCCACCCAGGTGTTCCTCGTTTCAGGAGGAGCTTCGGGATCGGGATATTCCACCCACATCTCCTGATTCCCAAGATACTGTTCACCAATAAAGATACGTTGGGTTCGTAATTGCCGATAGCCTCTATCATGCAACAGGTGAATGAGACCTAGCAGGACCTGGTCTTCGGTAGGCACGGGGTCGACATCTATCTGAAGCGATTCATAGCGGAGTCTGGCCTGAAATCCTCCTTCACGGGGAAGAACCTGGATTTGTCGACTAAACCCGCGATCACGGTCATCCAACCCGGCAACGTGATAGATATGGACCTGAGGAGATGTGGAACTCATACGCGTAAAAATTATCCTACCTCAGTTTGTCCTCTTCGCATAAGAGGAAAAAAGCCGTCGAGCCTTGGGATCCACTTCTAGACTTTGCCTATTCCCGAACAGATCCTCTGCAGATCAGAGAATGCCTCCAATCAATAGGATGCTCTCCCCACGGACGGCCCGGGCAATCAATTCCCGCTGATTCCTCTTGCACTCTGTGGCGTCCTTTTCGTATCGTAGGGTCGAGGTATTGAGACTGAATGCTGGGGATAATTTCTCTAATTTTCCGTATTTTCATGAATACTACCATTACTCTATGCCAAGTCCGCTGACTCTTCAAAGCTCGGGGGAACGTCCTCAAAATAATCGGGGACAAATCTTATCGCTTGCCCTCATGGTGGCCAGTGTAGTTTTCGTCGTGGACTTTTTCCTTCCTACTGGAATTGCGGAAGGTGTCCCCTATGTTGCCGTGGTATTAATTGGCCTTCGGTCACCAGAAAAAAATGACTCTTTGCGTCTTGCCGGCTTGTGTACGGTCTTAACAATCGTGGGTTACGGTTTATCCCCAGCCGGGACAGAACCTTGGATTGGCATGATCAATCGCTCCATAGCCTTGTTTGCCATTTGGTCCACCGCTCTATTAGCCATGCAGGTAAGAGAGGCTGATGCGGCAACTCGCGATCAAAGTTCCATGCTAACAGGCATTTTATCAAATATGCCGGCCGTGGCATTTCGAATCGATCAGGAAGGGGTCATGCATGATTCCTTCGGTCGCGGCCTGACTCGTTTCGGATTAAAGGAACTTACCGCCATTGGACGAATTCCATTAGAACCACCTGATCGGATAAAAAGCGAAATCAAGGAAGGAACTCTTGCCAATTCGGTATTTTATGAGAGCAATGGCATTTTGCAGGGGAAGCCCTGGTGGTTTTTAAATTGTCTGTGCAAATTGGAAGGCGACCAACCTGGCCTCATTGGATTTGGCATTGATATCACTGACCGTAAGCGTGCGGAGCGACGCTTGGCCTTGCACGATGCCATCGCAGACATCTTGACGACCGCGTCCAGCATTTCAGAGACATATCCTCAAATTCTCAAAGCCATTTGCCACACGCTGGATTGGAGGGTGGGCATCCTCTGGCGAATGGACTATCAACGGCAGGCTCTGGGAGCCGCCGTCATTTGGCCACAGGACTCTCCTCAAGCCCAAGCGATGTCATCATCAAACTCCGGTTGGGCGCTCACGCCAGCTGTAGGATTGGCTGGGCAGGTGTGGGACAATCGAAGCCCCCTGTGGATCAAGGACCTTGCCGACTATCCCAAAGACCCTAGAAACCAGGCAGCGCTGGCAGTGGGACTTCACGCCGGATTCGCCATTCCCATTTGCCTAGCTGGGAATACGAGAGCGGTTCTCGAATTTTTCTCGCCATTCCCTGAGGAAGCAGATGATATGTTGCTTCAAAGACTTGCGAATATCGGATTTCAAATTGGCCAGGGTATCGAACGGGAGCATAAAGAACGTCGACTGGCCACCCATCACGGCTTAACCAATGTTCTCGCCGAATCGGCTGGAATGACTCAGGCTGCTTCCCTTATTCTGGAAGCCATTGGTGAAAATTTAGGATGGGATCTCGGAGCTATTTGGATACTCGATTCCTCACAACAGGTCTTACGTTGCCTCAATGTCTGGCATTCCCCTCACTTAAATCTGGATGCCTTTCGGCAGGCATCCCATGCAATCACGCTTGCACGAGGGGTGGGATTACCCGGCCGGGTTTGGAAAGGCGGCGAACCATCCTGGGTCACCGATGTAGTGTCCGACCCGAATTTTCCGCGCGCTGACGCTGCCGCACATGAAGGTCTCCATTCCGGATTCGCCTTTCCCATTAAATCGGGAAACGAAATTCTTGGAGTCATCGAATTTTTTCACCGGGATATCCAAAAGCCCGACAAAGAACTGTTGGCCATGTTTGCATCCATTGGTCTTCAAATTGGCCAATTCATCCAACGGACCACCAAGCCAGGTCTCAATGGATAATCGAGGTTCACAAGAATCACTTTTCGGCCTGATTCCTTGATACCCAACGACATACACGTAACATTTCTTTTCCTGGTAGCATTTGTGACCCATCATCGAACCCTACGGCCTCCCTCCTAAAAAATGGCAGCTACCTTTCCAATACTTTCCTGGGTTCACGGCCTTCATTTCAATAACATACGGGGAGACCTGTATGGTGGATTAGTGGCAGCGGTCGTGGCTCTACCCCTAGCCCTAGCCTTTGGAGTGACATCCGGACTCGGTGCCATAGCCGGCCTCTATGGGGCTATCTTTGTGGGGTTTTTCGCAGCGCTCTTCGGCGGGACGCCTGCACAGGCCTCAGGACCGACCGGTCCGATGACCGTGGTAATGGCCGGCATCATCTTGAACTTTGCCGATGAACCGGCAGTGGCATTTACGGCCGTCATTCTCGGAGGTGGATTTCAAGTCTTATTTGGATTGATGGGGTTTGGTCGTTATATCACCTTGGTCCCTTATCCTGTTATTTCAGGATTCATGAGCGGCATCGGAGGAATTATTCTCATTCTTCAGGTTGCACCCTTTCTCGGACTGGAAGCGAAGTCCAAAGTCGTGGCCAACCTCATGGCGATGCCCGAGTACCTCGCATCTTTTTCTCTTCCCGCCATGTTGGTGGGTTCTCTCACACTAGCCATTGTGTATCTCACTCCTGCCTCTATCGGCAAACGTCTTCCTCCGGTGTTGCTGGCTCTCATCGTTGGAACGACTGTCGGTGAGATGTTCTTCCCGACCCTTCCGGTAATCGGAGACATTCCTTCAGGATTTCCCACGCTAATTTGGCCAACCATGCATACCAGTACACTCTTACTCATGGTTGAGGAAGCCCTTGTCCTGGCATTATTGGGAACAATTGATAGCCTTCTGACTTCTCTCGTCTGTGACAACATGACGCGGACCCAACATGACTCCAATCGGGAATTGATCGGCCAAGGCATTGGGAATATGGCTGCGGGATTTTTCGGAGGCCTTCCTGGAGCCGGCGCCACCATGAGATCTGTGGCGAACATTCGCACTGGAGGCCGTACGCCTATCTCTGGCATGTTTATGGCGGTCGTCCTCCTAGGTACATTGCTTGGCTTGGGTCCTCTGGCCGAAAAAATTCCACTTGCAGTCCTCGCCGGCCTGCTTATCAAAGTCGGATTCGATATTATCGATTGGCGATTTCTGAAACATATGGTGCAGGCTCCACGAACCGAAGTTCTGGTGATGATCGTGGTCTTGTTGGTTACTGTTTTAGTAGACCTCATCACGGCTGTGGGAATTGGCGTGGTCTTGGCCAGTGTAATGTTCGTGAAGCGCATGGCCGACCTGGAACTTGAAAATCTCAGTGTGATCACTGGTGCCTCGAACGAAACACCACTGTTAAAAGAGGAGCAACGCATCCTCGATCGAAACTGCGAGCGCATTATCATGATTCATGTGAATGGGCCGATGAGTTTCGGATCGGCTAAGGACATGGTTCGTCGGTTAGAATCTGTGAAAGGGTTCAATTCTTTTTCCAGCGTGGTTCTTGATCTCACATCGGTGCCGTCTATTGACGGAACCGCTGCATTAGCCATCGAAGACATGCTCCTGATGGTGAAAACTCATCAGCAGCATGTTTTTTTCGTGGGTATGCGTCCGGGAGTGGCTCGAGTCCTCAAAGGACTCGGGGTGCTGGATCAGGTCCCACCCGAGCATCGATACCCTCTTCGGTTGGATGCATTACGCCACGCAGCTCATATCGGCGGATCCACCCATCCGTTCGATACCCCTCCCACGAAAGTTCTGTCTAAAAATCCGGAACCCTCCTAATGTAGGTTTTTTAACAATGTCGCCTTCCCTGTTTCTGAAAAAGCCTTCATTGTATATGCTGAACTCCTCACTCCATCCGCCCTATTAAAGGCCTGGATACGAAAGAGATCACTACCCAACGAATTGACCATAGTGATATTGGATTAATGAGTCAGACTCCATCTGGGACCACCGGTCCGAAAGGTCACCTAACTGAAATGAAAACGACAGTCCCTCAGGCGCTCATACAGAATTTCTTGAACCACACTCCAACCTGGTACAAGCTGACTATCCTGGGATTTTTAATCCTCAATCCCATTTTATTAATGAGCATTGGTTCCTTTTTCACCGGGTGGGTGCTCATCCTGGAATTTATCTTTACCTTAGCCCTGGCTCTCAAAAGTTATCCGCTACAACCCGGTGGCTTGCTCGCACTTGAAGCTGTCCTATTGGGGATGACCACTCCGGCAACGGTCTATCATGAAGCACTCAATAATTTCCAAGTGATCCTGCTATTGATTTTCATGGTGGCCGGGATCTACTTCATGAAAGATTTACTCCTGTTTCTGTTTACCAAAATTTTATTGGGCGTCCGTTCAAAAGTTTTATTGGGACTCTTGTTTTCCATTATGGGTGCCTTTCTTTCGGCATTCCTCGATGCCTTGACGGTCACAGCAGTCATCATTGCCGTCGCGTTGGGTTTCTATAACATTTACCACAGGGTGGCCTCCGGCAAATCGTCGCAGACCTCTTATGATTCGACAAGCGATCATGAGATCGACTCTCTCCACCGTGAAAATTTAGACAATTTCCGAGGCTTCCTTCGCAATTTATTAATGCACGGAGCGGTTGGAACAGCCTTGGGCGGAGTCTGTACTCTTGTAGGTGAACCCCAAAATTTATTAATCGCGGACAAAGCGGGCTGGGAATTTCTGGAGTTCTTTTTGCGCATGGCCCCCGTGACGCTTCCTGTTCTGGCCACAGGATTGTTCACCTGCATCATCGTTGAGAAATTACGATGGTTTGATTATGGCTTTCAACTCCCAGATCCCGTTCGCCTCATCTTGGTGGAATTCGAGACCGAGCAACAGAAACGACGAGATTCCGCGGACACGGCGAAGCTTATCATTCAAGCCATTGCGGGCATTTGGTTGATTTTTGCCTTAGCCTTTCACCTGGCGGAGGTCGGAATTATCGGACTCACGGTGATCGTGTTCATTACCGCCTTTAACGGGATTATCGATGAGCATCAACTTGGAGAAGCGTTCAAGGAAGCGCTTCCCTTCACGGCGCTCCTCGTGGTTTTTTTCGCCATTGTGGCCGTGATCCAGGACCAGAACCTGTTTTCGGGCATTATCGGCTATGGATTAAGCTTGGAGGGATCGCATCAAATCGGCATGTTTTATCTGGCCAATGGCATTCTTTCGGCCATCAGCGACAATGTCTTTGTTGCGACGGTTTATGTCCAGGAAGTGCTCCGCGCCTACCAGGCGGGCACCATTACCCGTGACCAATTTGACCTTTTGGCCGTTGCCATCAATACCGGCACGAATATTCCCAGTGTGGCGACGCCAAACGGACAGGCCGCATTTTTATTTTTACTCACCTCTTCACTCGCTCCGGTTATCCGTTTATCATATGGGAAAATGGTCTGGATGGCGCTTCCCTATACGTTGACCATGGCGAGCGTCGGTCTGTTTGCCGTGTATTTTTTATTAGATCCGGCGACAGCATATCTCTACGACACCGGACTCCTCCAACATCATAGCCCGAGTAGCTCCGGCAATCCCACAGAACCGGCAGTCCATTAGTTGTTGGAAAGATCCGATAGTGGCAGGGGAGAAGAAACTCCATCTCTGCTGCAAGGCTGACCAACGACTCCGCAGGGAGGAGAAAAGGGATGTGAAGGCTCAGAAGCACCACTTCTGAAGCCATATCGACTATTGTGGTTCCCGGCTTGTATTACCGGGCCAGCGTTGCAACAGTTTCATTACCCTGAACGACCCGTTCCGGGTACAGAACAATTTCCACACGACGATTTTGCGCTCTCCCCTCCTCGGTCTCATTGGTCATCACCGGTCGCCTATCCGCATAGCCCGTCGCTGAGAATTGGTTGGGATCCATGCCGGTTTGCTCAATCAGATACCGCAATACCGTGGTAGCCCGGGCGGTTGAAAGTTCCCAATTCGTGGGATATTGTTTTTGCAGCTGTCCATAAATGCGGTGGTTGTCCGTGTGGCCTTCAACTTGGATGTTTTTCCCTGGCAAGGTCGCTAACACCTGGCCCACCTGTTTCATGATTGTAAGCCCCAGAGGAGTCAAATCCGCCTCACCGGATTCAAAGAGGACTTGACCCAGCATGGTCAACACCAATCGATCATGGTGTTGAGTCACCACAAGACTTTTGCCAAATTTGTCCTCAAGCGCTTTGGTAATGCGATCGATCTCTTCTCCGACTGTGAGCACTTCATACTTGACCTTCGCCAGTTGCGCTTCCTGAGCCTCTCGAGCTTTTTTGACCAATTCCAACTCATGTTTTAACCGTTCCACTTCCTTGAGCCTAGCTTCCAAAGCCGAAAGCTCCTTCTCCAACAGACTATTCTCTTCACGAAGGTGAGACACCTGGCCAATTTGCCCATCCAAACCCGACCTGATCCTTGAAAGTGCTGCCCTCAAATCTTGGAAATCCACCGGCTCTCCCCCGAAAAAATGATCCGGGAGAGAACCGACTCCTTCCGTGTTTCCGAGTTTCCGGATTTGGGTATACAGCGCTTCGACTTCTTGTTGAACCGCGGCTAGTTGTTCTTCTTTTATTTGATCTTGCACCTCAACGGTATGCTCGAGGGCCATCTTGGTTTCTTGAAGCTGCATGACTTCAGTTTGCTTCTCTTCAACAGCCTGCTGCAACCGTTCAAGTTCCACGGCGGTGGACTCTTGGCTCTTTTCGTATTCTTGAAGAGCACGTTCATGTGATTGCTGACTCACACACCCGACCACACCCGTACACGCCACTGCCACAAGTAAAACATTGATCAGTTTCATGGTCTGCTCCTCCACGTTTACCGCCCCTCCTCACCTCAATTTCTCTGCAATCAATGAAACCTGAGGATTCAAGACTGATTGGTACGCATTGGTCTAAATTGATTCGATCTACTTTTCTGGGTACGACACTCATCCTTCCTCTAGTGACTGGAAGGTGCCTCCACCCCCCAAGAGAGCAGAGAAGATTATTCTCGGCATTTTTGACAGGCCACTTGAGAAAACGGCAAGAACACTGTGAAATTTTGGCAAAAACGTCAGAATGGCCTGTCAACATCAAGGTCCACAACTGAGTCTGCGTCAATTCCCAGGGGATTTAGGAGGAAAGATGAAGGGGAAAAATATTGGCAAGAAGGGATTCGGGGATAAAAGAAGTCTGATGGTCATCCCTCGGGGTCACCAACCGAGAAATCTACCAACAGGAGCTTTTCGGAGGATTAATCTTTGTCGCGCCTGCTGCCAGTTAAGTCTTTTACCGAATGGCCACCTCATGGATCATCCCCACCTGATACTGTGCCATATGCTGAGCCAAGTGCGTGACGCTCGAATCCATCATTTCCATAAGTGGTGACGGGTACAAACCGATCCCCAAGATTAATACCGCAAGAGGGATCACCGTGGCCAGCTCACGCATACTGAGATCCGGTAGTTGTGCGATGGTGGAATTTTTTGGTTGTCCCAACACCACCCGCTGGAGCATCCAGAGCATATACGCCGCCGCGAGGACAATGCCCCCCATGGACAACAACACCATGACATAGCTTTCAAAAGACGTTCCGACCAAGACCAAAAATTCACCAATAAAATTACATGTGCCAGGCAGTCCGAAAGATGCCACTGAAAACAGGCAAAAAAGTGCCACAAATCTAGGCATCGATTTTTGCAATCCTCCGTAATCCTGAATCGAACGGCTATGGGTCCGATCATACAATTGACCGACAGCCAAAAAGAGGGCTCCTGTGGTTATTCCATGGTTCACCATCTGCAAGATGGCTCCTTGAATACCATGGTTATTGAACACGAAAATTCCCAATGTCACGAATCCCATATGCGAAATGGACGAATACGCCACCAGCTTTTTCAGGTCCGATTGGGCCAAGGCCATATACCCCCCATACACAATAGCCGCCACGGATAACCACAGGATAAACGGGGCAAAGGTCACTGAGGCTTCAGGAAACATAGGGAGACAAAATCGTAAAAAGCCATATCCACCCATTTTCAAGAGCACCCCAGCCAGCAGGACGCTTCCGGCGGTGGGAGCTTCGGAATGGGCATCCGGTAGCCATGTGTGAAAAGGCAGCATGGGTAATTTAATGGCAAAGGCCAGGAAGAACGCCAAAAATATCCAAAACTGGGCGTCGGGGGAATAGGTCTTCTCCGCCAACGCTAAAATATCGAATGTCCGCCCTCCTTCCACATACAACCCGAGTATCGCCAAGAGTAAAATCAGGCTTCCCGACAAACTGTACAAGACGAATTTGATGCCGGCGGCTATGCGCTGGGGGCCACCCCATAGAATGATCATGAAATACATGGGAATCATGGTGACTTCCCACAACATGAAGAACAAAAACAGATCCAGAGCGGTAAAGACGACGATCATGGCCCCTTCGACCAACAGAATCATCGCCATAAAGGAGCGTACACGGGTAGTGATCGATTGCCAGGAACAGAGCACGCAAAACGGGCAGAGCAAAGTCGTGAGTAAAACCAGGAGAAGACTAATCCCATCCACACCGACAGCATATTGAATATTAAAGGTCGGCATCCATGCCATCCGCTCCACGAATTGCATGCCTTGAATGGAAAAATCGAACTCTTTTAATAGCACCAATGAGAGAGCACCATCCCCCATGGTACACCCGAGAGCCACGCGCCGAATCCATTCCTGATTCTGAATACAGGCGATAATCGCAATGCCCACAAACGGGACGGCAATCATGACACTCAAAAGATGTTCAATAAAGATTGTGTTCATAGTCTCCCCTTCATGAAATGCCGATCATGACACCACCAAAACATGAAAGACGTCCTATCGCTTTTTTTAAACCCAGAGTCCTTGTTTGTTCATGCCGAACGCGTCTTCCCCACATTGCTGAAAAACCCCCTGTTGAATCACACAACAAGCCAAAATAATAGCCCAATGCCTAAAATGAGCCAGAAAATCATGACCAGTAAGTGGTGCTGTAATGTGCGGGGTTCCAATTCCCGCATCAAATTCCCGGTAGTCTCTGCTTGATTCCCGGCACGATTTACATTCTTGTCGAGAACTTTGATCTCGATACTTTTCCATAGCCAGTCGGCGATACCAAGGCTACGTTGACCGATACCTACCACGACCCGATCGACACCTCGAAGATCCACCACCCGCCAGAGCCACCCGGCAATTCCTACGCTGTTTCGACCTAAACCCACCACCAGCCCGTCAATTCCGCGAAGGTCCACCACCCGCCACATCCACTTCGCCGCCAACACCGACACATTCGCGATTCCCATGATCAGGGCGTCAAACACTTTCCGGTCGACAACCCGCCATAGCCATCGGGCAAACCAGATAGTGGGCGCCACAACAAAGGCTTCATACATTTCGTCAAAATACAATTTATTCAGGAAATGGACATACCAGCGCTTGCCCATTTCTGATTGTTGAAACCAGGATCCGGAAAATTTTGTCATGGAAAAGAACCCAACCACGATACCGCATACAGCAACGGCAAAAGCTAGAATACCTTGCAAGCCAGGCCCACTCGAAGATTTTTCTGGTATATACGGCATCCGATGTCCCACGACCGGGGATAGAAATTCGGCAAACCAACTCCATAAGATCAGTAATAGGCTCCCGACAATTCCAATGATCGCCAAGATTCCCAGAAGATGAATGGGGGAAAAGAAACGAGGCTTCATGGCCTGGCTTCCCATTCCATCTTCACGTGCGGTGGATAGAGGTTGATTAAACAACAACAGAGCACCGCGCATGACATACATGGCGGAAAAAAATACCGTCAAAAGCCCCAGTATCCAAAAGGTCCATTGGCCTGAGGACCCCGGTTGAATCATCCACAATTGCTCATATGGTCCGAAAAAAATAAGGAAGGGGGGGAAACAGGCTAACACCAATGCCCCTGATACGATTGGCCACAAGGAATGGTTCGAGGACACATGTGGGGAAAATGAAGTTGGTTCATGTCCATGAGAACCAACCACACGAAGCGCATTTCCCGTCGATAAAAATAAAAATCCCTTCAAACAGCCATGGGCCAGCATATGGAAAATAGATAACACAAAAGCCCCGACTCCACAGGTCATGATCATAAAACCGATTTGACCAATCGTGGAAAACGCCAGCATGCGTTTAATGTCCACCTGAGTCAGGGAGACCAGAGTCGCAAAAATGGCCGTGAGGCCCCCAATTACCGCAATGACAGTCATGGCATCAGGCGAAAGTATCACGAGGGGACTCATGCGAACCAACAAGAAGGGCCCCGCATTCACCATGGTCGCGGCGTGAATCAAAGCCGAAACTGGCGTAGGCGCTTCCATGGCAAAGGGTAGCCAGACGTGAAATGGCATTTGTGCGGATTTTCCCATGGCACCCAAGAATAAAAAGAGTGTAATGAGCGTGATGATATGAATCGGGAAGTCCAACCCGATCCAGCCGAACAGGTTGATGGTGTTTCCCTGTATGGATGGGGCTTCCGCTAAAATCGTCTGGATATCCAATGTTCCAAAAGTGGAATAGCTCAGAATGACCCCGAAACCAAACCCCACATCCGCAACCGAATTCACGAGAAAGGCCTTGGTTGCCGCCTGAGCAGATGGCTGCCGCTCACCCCAATGAGAAATCAACAAATAGGAACAGATACCCATGATTTCCCAGAACACAAACATCATGAGCAGGTTATTGCTCATGACCAGCATGATCATCGAAAACGTAAACAACGCGATGACGGCAAAGAATCGGTTATACCGGGGATCGCCGATCATATAGCGGGACGCGTATACATGCACCACGCTGCTCACACCGGTCACCAAGAGCAGAAGCAACACGGTGAGTTGGTCGACATACAACCCCAAATCGACAACCAGGTCGCCAGAATGGATCAGGCGATAGAGAGGGATGGAAAAGGCCCCGTCGGTTGCCACTTGAGCAAACGCGATGATGGAACAAGCGAAGGAGAGGGCCATCGCCGGGATCCCGATTTTATGACCTTGCTCGCCTAGCCAGAGTTTCCCCAGCACGAGAATCAGAACGGCCATCAGAGGAAGGAGGGGAATAAGGATGAGGAATGCCATATCAGAAATACACCATATGCCCAATTCTCCTAAAGCCCAGGCGGAAGCGCATTCTTGAGGAGAAAGCTGACAATGTGATCGCTCATCACTCCCAACACAATGACCCCTACTGAGGTTGCGCCGAGACCAATTCGCACCGCCAACGGAATCTCACGTATGGGAAGAGGCTGCTGGGCGGACCGGTCCCGAAACAGCCGTTCAAACAATTTAGCGAAGTAGGCAAGAGTTAACAGAGTCGCAATCAGCACCGCGACAATGGCTAGGTAGTTCTGCGCTTCCACGGCGCCAAGAATAATATACCATTTTCCAAAAAATCCCCCTGTTGGAGGAATTCCGATCATCGACAGGGCTATGACCACCAGAGCAACCGACATCCATCCCGCTCCTCCTTGCAATCGCCCAAGATCCTCAATTGTGCGAACCCCATACAGGTGAATAATCGCCCCTGCCCAGAAAAACAAACCCGCCTGCATCACAGCATCATTCAAGAGATAAAACACTCCTCCGACAAAACCGGTTTGATTCCCAAGACTAATGCCCACCAGAATCAATCCGATATGCGAAAGCCCTCCATAGGCAAACATGCGTTTAATTTCTGTCTGGGACAAAGCCAGGAATGCGCCAACCAAAGCAGCAAGAGCGCCCAACACTCCCACTAAAAACAGAACGGGAATCCGGTAGACTACCGCATGGGCTCCGAGCACCCAAAACATGATACGGATCCATCCATAGAGGGCGACCTTGGTCACTAGCGAAGCCAGCATGGGTGATACGCGGTCCGGAGCATATGTGTAGGCATCCGGCAACCACCCGTGGAGCGGTACCAACGCCATCTTGATCCCCAGACCGATAAACATAAATAACACTCCGACAGCGATGGCCTTAGAGCCCACCAAGGGTGGCACCCGCTGCGCCAGATCCGCCATATTGAGCGTGCCCGTTTCAGCATATAAGTACCCTACCCCCAGGAGATACAGGGAAGCTCCGAACGTGCCTAGAATTAAATACCGGAATCCTGCGACAAGAGCTTTCCCACCAGCCAATCCAACCAAGGCATAGGCACACAAGGCGGATACTTCTAAAAAAACGAAAAGATTGAACAGATCTCCGGCAAACACCATGCCGATCAGACTGGCGATCAATAACAGGACCAGGGTATAAAAAGGGACAATCCGACTGCCGAGATAGGGAAATAATACCGAGCTGAGGAAGGTGATACATACCAACCCGACGAGACTTAAAGCCACAGTCATGATGCTGGCCAATCCGTCCGCCACCCACTCAATCCCAACCGGGGCCGCCCATCCCCCAAAGTCATAATGAATGGTCCCGTTTTGAAGAACTCCTGCCAGACTGGCGAATGAGACCGGGACCATGGCAGCCAGCACACCAATCGCTAATGGCCGGCACCACTCCCGACGCCTGACACCGATTAATGGTAGACAAATGGCCAAACCGAGAGGTAAGAGGAAAAGGATTACGGGAAGGTGTCGCGTCATTCCATCCTTTTGAGAATTTCTTCTTCGTCCAGGCTGCCGTATTTTTTATAAATGGCATCGGCCAGGGCCAAAGATACTCCCAGGGTGGCAACGCCCACGACAATCGCCGTCAATGTCAGAACATGAGGGAGAGGATTGGCGTAGACTTCCGGCTGAATAATCTCCGTAGTGGAGAGCAAAATAGGCACCGTAGCGTCTCGCTTGGCACTTGTCGTGACGAGAAAAAAAATCACACTTGTTTGCATGAGATACATCCCGATGAGTTTTTTCACCAGATTGTACCGGGTCACCATAATATAGATGCCCCACAGAAACAGAAGAACAAAGGCAATATAGTTGGGGCGCTGGAGCCACCCCCCAATCAACTCAAACATCATACTCCTGCTCAGTATCGTGATAGGCCAAGCTGAGAACAATAGAGATTCCGGTCACCGCCACGTCCACGGCCACCCCGATTTGTGCTAATAGAATCCCCATGTACCGACGTGCCGGAGCATCCAAACCCGGAATTTCCAAATTGGCATAGTTTAGAAATTCCCCACCTCCGATGAGACATAAACCACCCACTCCCACAAAAATAATCAATCCGATCCCATCGCCATGCAACACCTTTTCTACCAGACGCCCCTGAGGGGACTTCAGCCCAAACACCAAAAAGGCCAGGATCATACTGGTCGTCCAAATGACGCCAGCTACAAATCCTCCTCCCGGGCCGTACTGGCCGAAGAACAAGACATAAAAGGCAAATAACTGTGCCAGAGGAATGAGCAATCGACTCATGCTCTGAACAATGATGCTGTCATGGATCTGTTTCATGAGCCTGGCTCCCTTAATAACAACGCACAGGCAATGCCAGCCGTAAAAATCACCACGGTCTCAATCAACGTATCAAATGCCCGATAGTCCATCAGCACCGAGGTGACCACATTCGGCGTGAGCGTGTCCGCATAGCTATTCTGTAAGTACACAGGAGAAATATGCACGTTGGGCGGTGAGGTCGGGTCGCCAAACTGAGGAAGATCATTAGCCGCGAGTAACAACAGCAGGCCCAACAAGGGCAAGCCCAGCACTCCTGCCAGAGGAGGAGGGGGACGACGAAGGCGGCTATCTTTTGGAGCGGTATCAAACAGGGTGATGAGGAACAACACCGTGCCCAATCCAGCCCCAATAACCGCTTCCACAAATGCCACATCCACCGCACCCAGCCAAGCCCAAACTAGAGATAGGAAAAAACTATACGACCCGAGAATAAACACTGAACTCATCAATTCCTTGACCAAAAATGTTGCGCTGGCGGCCGTCAGGACCAGGAGTAACAGCAAAGCAATATTCACTGAATACATCATGGGTCTTCCTTCGTCTGAGGTTTGAGGCCTGCCCGATTGGCCGCTCGAATGGTGGCATGAGCAATGACGGGATTTAACAGGATGAGCAAGACCAGGACGACCAGGATCTTCAGCATATTGATCCCGAATCCCTGGTACAAAGCAAGGCCCGCAAGGACGCAAATGGCACCAAGGGAATCAGTCAGAGAGACCGCATGGGATCGCGTAAACACGTCGGGAAGGCGTAGTGTGCCAATTGCAGCTACAACTAAAAAAAACACCCCTACTAGAATTAACCCGATGGCAAGAACGACCATTTAGGGTGTCCCTCGTTGCTCAAGAAATTTGGCAATGGCAAATGCTCCAACTAAATTGAGAAGCGCATACCCCGTGGAGATATCCACGAACATTTCTACCCGGTCATAGACTGTTCCCATCACAACACCCAGAATGATGGCTTTGGTCGAAATTCCCGCTAACCCTAATACCCGATCAAACACGGTGGGACCCTGAATCACCCGGTATAGATACACGAGAATCAGAAAAGACAAAGTGATTAATAAAAACAGAAAAAAATCACGCATCAGTGATTCGTATCTTCCTGAAAGACCCAGGCGAGTTTACGCTCCATCCGGCCTGTCGTGAGGTCCTTTGCTGCTGTCCCATCTATCGCATGCACCAGAAGCGTATTGCCGTTGGCTTCAACGGTAATGGTGCCAGGCGTCAAGGTCACAGAATTTCCAAGCAGGACAATGGCACCCTTATGCTTTAAATGAGACTGATAGGTAATGAGTCTGGGACTAATGGGTAATGAGGGATTGAGAATGAGTTTCGTCAAGTGCAGACTACTCTCAACAATACGAAGAAAGAGCCAGGGGCTGTACAGAACCACACGAGCCCATGGGAAATTATGGAAGGGAGAATGAGGGAATCCCGTGTTTAACCACGCCACTCCACAAGATGCCATGAATCCAAGTACGAGGTGAAAATTGTCGTACTTCCCCGATAACACAAGCCAGACACTAAAAAGGGCCAAGGTGTTAGCGATAAACTGTTTCGGATAAGAAGACTTCATCCTGCGCTATTCTCAGACCAAAATCTAAACTCAATGAATCCGATTCGGTAAAAAAAAAGCCAACCATATGTTTTTCGAATGAGGTATTCAAAAAACCTGGTTGGCATGTACTGTCTCCAGCCTATCGGAACAAACAAAATGCTGGGAACCCTACGGCCATGATGCAAATGACATTTCGGAAAACCGGATGCTCCCACTCTCCCTACTTGGTCTGCGCCAAATACAAAGAGGAGCCTCATCCTTTTCAACAACCCACAAGCCTCTGACCTTATACCAGGCACCCTCTTCCATCCACAACTGCGAATCAAGGGAAGGGTTCGATCGGAGTCTTTTAGCCAGCCTTCTTAGGACAACTGGATCCTGTAGGTGGAACCGAAATCCCTGGGAAACAAACATCTCTCATCAGAGATGATGCGGGATTCGCTCTGCCATTCCAAGCACGGCAAACGTCCAAAAGACTTCCCTTCCCATCGCAAAATTATATTGTAGTCGTGACGGGTTCCCACGTTGAATCCGAGAGATAACGTGAAAATCCTTTGGAATCTGGATCAAACGCTATGACATTCATCCATTGGTTATGGAAGACATGTTGAAGCAATGTATGCTTCTGAATGATAGACCGGATTCGATCCGGCGGTGCCTCAATGATGGCGAGCAAGCGCATGGGTTCATGATAATGCCGCGCCCCATCGTTTACCGATTGAAGGGGAAGGCCTTTTTGCAGATCACTTTGACTCCCCAACATCACCCCAACTCCGCCAACCATATTGTGAATGACTTTGCTTCCACTCCCATAGGCCCAAGGATCCACCCCGGAAAAGTAATACGTTAAGCTAATCAATTCACCCACGATGAGGGGTGCGGTCATGATTTTTTCAAGAAGGCTTCCATCAAGATCGGATCCGGGATCGTAGGAATGCAAAAAAACTCTCCCTCCCAAATCCAGCCCCTTGGTAAGGGCCCGCCTTCCAATCAAAAAGGCAGCGTTCCCTGACAATCCCCATTCAGGACGAGAATTCGCCCAATCCATGCTCCGTTGCCTGACATGTTTAAACGCTTCATTGGGAGACACGGCTGTCGGAGCGCCGGGAATTCGTCCACATCGTTCCAATGCCTGATGTGTGCCAGCCTGCTCCAAGTCTCTCACCAACAGTCCTAATTCCTCTAAATGGATAGCAGGAACATCGACAAGGTCATACAACATCACTTGATCTGTGGTGGTGTTATGTTTGGCGGGAAGAAACCAGGTGTCCTCCGGAATAACCAGCCCATGATCGTTCAGAATCTGTCGGACCTCTGGATTATTGGCCATGGCCGAAAAGGCACGAGCATTCGGGTCACCATGACTGCCCCCACATGCCCCACAGTCCAGGGCCGCGTAATAGGGATTATTATCGGATTGGCTTCCATGACCGCAAACCATCACAAACCGTCCAAAATTTTTCGTGAGCCCGATCACACGCAATCCACCCTCCACAAAGGCCGCTTGCTCCAATGTGGTAAAACCTTGTGCCAGTTCTCCCACAGGGGGATTTTTATGTTCGTCATCACCTGAAGGCTCAACAGGAATGTGCGTGACAACGGTGCTCCCCAACCACTGGTGCAACCACTGTTTGATGGCATCGAAGGAGGTTCGAAAGAGTGTTTTTCCGACCAATCCAACACTAAAAAAGATTCCTAACACATCAATCAGCATAAAGGAGGCAAATGGATTGTGTTTCAGATCGTGAAAGAGGTGATGACTGAATTGATGCCATCTGGTTCCGGAAAGATAGCTCTTCACCCTTTCATGCTGCCCCATTCGGGGAACTTCGATCACTTCCGCTTTCGGTGTCAACAGAATTGGACACAATGCTAAGTGGTCGTGGCTATCAAATGCCACATGACTCATGGGCACCCCAAAAAATCCCGCATACCCAAATGTTTCATACGGTCCCTGAGCTTCAAGATGACGACGAAACGATTCTGAGCGGGCATCAATACAAAAAATCCCTTGCGCCCGAGGCCGTTGATTGCTAACGGGAGCCACAGCCTGATGTCCGCTGATGTTCCTCAGCAATGACTCACGATAGACGTCCTCATACGCTTCAAGCCATACCGGTCCATGTGAAGATTGGGGAAAGAGATCCAACCATTCCAATAAGGTTGACGTGTCGCTATAAGACAATTCGTGTACCTCAATTGGGGTCAGTTCCAAAAACTGAGCCAGGTGAAAAAGACGCCAAGCTTGATGGCACACCGCCTGATCATTAGCAACAGTGGCGTGAGAAGAAGAGAGACTCAACGCCTGTTCATGCGTACCCTGTTTGTTCCAATAGGCAAGGAGTCCAGGTAACGTCCCCTTGATGCCCCATTCCCGTTGGCAAAGTCCCTCCACCATTCCCGATTCATAAAAGAGCCGGACGGCCAGATATTGCAGAGGATCAATGGGGTAATGTTGCTGGGCGGGATACCCAGGATGGTCTCCACGCCAGCGAATAAACCCTGCCCAACCTGGCAATTGAGCCAGATGACGGCAGAGATACTCTTGCCAACGTTCCTTCGGGATATTGAGATTCTGCAGATGTTTGCACAACATCTCTTCCGGTACGTCGGATAATTCGCGAAACTTTTGTCGAAGATCGGGAATCCCGAGAAATTTGCCTGAGAGGTCCCCTTCGGCCAATTCTCGCCATGCAGCAAAAAACCCCTTATCTCTTGAAGGCATACTCCATCCCGCAACACCTTCGTCTACAAATGCCGCAATCCATTTGATCATGTGCGTATTAATGGTCTCAACCAGCGCGCTCCCCGTCTCACTGTCCAGCCAATCACTCAGCGTTCGGTCTTTAGGTAAGTCAACTGTGACAGAATGGGCCTCTTTTCCTGATAGATGGGAGCTCCGACCAAGGTCCGATGCATGGAAAGAACCCTCACCCGACACAGGGTCGAACAATTGGCAGGCCGCCAACGAACTTTTCCAGAGGTTGTGCAGATAGGCCGATTCCGGATCATGTCGGCACTTCTCGCACTCTCGAATAGTTCGGTTAATAATGGATGTTCGAGAATTCTCCGGAAGATCAGATCGAAATCGTGTGTTCAGACCTTCTAGTTCCAGTGTCCACGTCAGCAGCACAGCAGGTAAAATTTCAATCCCGTATATAGCATGAATGCGCCAGACATCTTGGACATGGATGCTACGGTCACCAACCTGCACAGTGGTTCGAGACGGCAGGGGAGGTCCTACGCGCCGAAGAGCCTGGTCAATGGCCGAAAGAGTGATTCGACCTTGATGAAAAAGTTGGCGATACTCTCCAACAGGCAGAAACCCCTTGGCACCCAACAACTGATTTGCGGCCTCGATCGCACGGGCAAATGGTAAATGCTCGAGGTCTCGAATGGGATTATAATAGGCAAATGATTTCATCGGCCAATATGGACCGATGGGCTGACACGCCTCATCAACGATGTCTCGAAGCCATTTCCAACTCTTCACGGATAAAGGATCTTGCTCAACCTTGTTCATTGCCCCATTTCCACTTTTTTTAGAGCACGGATGCCTACCATCCTCAAATCAAGTCATAGAGAAACCATTTGTGCTCTCACCGGATAAGATAACGGGAATCAGGGTGAATTGGCAGAGGGGAAAACCTGACAGGACCATACACCCAACTCATGAGAGATGTCAGTCAATTGTGCAGTACTCGATTAACTCAATTGACAATAAAAAAGCCAACCGAAGGACGCCCCCTTTTACTGTCTTCAGGAGTTCACCCGATTGGCTTATTCTATCGCTTTTCACTATCACATGGTGAATGATGCAGGCGATCCGACAAACCCGTTCTACGGTCAAATTCAAAAACAGCACAGAGACCACTCTGCTTGAACATTCGAGAAGAAGCCCTTCCTCTTCTTGACCTCACATCAGTTTTACGCTTATATCAGGGGGACAGGTTGTTCCTCAAGTTTCCGTGATTTTCTTCGGGAATGCGCAAACACCCGATTTTGAAGGGGAAGATCGCTCTTACCAGAAAGCATGACCGCATGAAACACACTGTCACACGAGGGGAAATGGAATCGGCAATTCGAAATGCCATTATTAAATTTGAGCAGGAATTCATGGGCCGCGGCCCCACCGATGTTCGAGCTTCTATACTCCGTGACACCATTCTCATTCGGCTCAAGGGCGTTCTTACGCCAGCTGAACGCCAGCTGGCCAAGAGTGAAGAAGGCATTGGAATGGTCAAGCAGATGCGCCAAAATCTCATTTCCCAAGGAAGAGAGCAACTGTGTCGGGAAATGTTGGAAATCACCGGAGCGGAAACGACTGCTTTATTTACAGATATCGATACCCGAATCGAAGAACGCATCATCGTCCTTACTTTAGATCGGGATTTGGAGGCAACCTTTCGCTGAAAACCATCGATTGAGAGATCAACCACCTTGCTATCTGTAAATGGCTGGGCTAATTGGACCGCTTTCTTGACTGAATTCACGACTCTTTCTGCGTTTCCATTCCTGGCCCATTTGGAGACAGAAATGTTTTACTCTTGACTTCTCAGAAATTTAGCTTATCTTTGAAGGTATGAATCCAGAACGCATGTTAACCCATGATGAGAAAAAAGCCTCCGAGGCGGCCTTTCGCGGATTGCCGATGAATGATTCATGGACGGATTCCGCCAAAGCCGTCTATGAAGGTCTTCTTCAAGCATTAGGGAAGACACCTTTGAGCGATCTCGCTCCTTTAGAAAAAGACGACACCGACTCCCAGAATAGATCTAACCTTTTACCTTCAGACCTCTCTGAATCATCCCAGTTAGCTCTTTCCCTGGGCTCAGGAGATATCCCTTCAGAATTTGAATCACTCCCTATTGGATCCCGCAAAGAAGCCATTGAATCTGGGATACTCAAAGATGTTACGACTATTGCGCAAAGCGTAGGGCTGGATTTCTGTGTGGGCATGACCAATCCGCTCTGGGACAAATACATTACACCTTCTCCAGATTATCCTGAAGAACTTATTCAAACACGCCTACGCGATACGCTGGTGGCTGTCCGCCTCCGGTTGGCCATCCTGAAAACACCAACTCCCCTGGTGGATGTTCCCATCTTGTTACAGTTTTCTCCTGAACCGACCCCTCAGCTCTGCCTCACCTTCGCACTCTTTCATAAGGATCCGGTTGATGGCGATTGCCTGCTCCTGATTCATCCAGGCGAGGTCTTCGCAACCCGCCAAGCATTTGAGAATAATTAACCCATTTTCCTCCCAGGTCTCTGAACATTCTTGAAGACAAGAAATGTCTTCTTTTAATTTCAAATCGATACGTGACGTGATTTTCGCCACCCGATAATTCTAAAAATAGTCCATCAGGATAGGGCTAGAACACACAGCAACGAGAGATGCGGCGAGAGACAAGGGAGGCGTGAGAAGCCACCTGGTTGAAATCCAGATGGTTTTCTTATCCCGTTCGATGTTGGATCGCACAAAAAAGAGAAAGACAATGGGAAACATCCCAAATTGCGAAAGAGGGTTCAAGCCCGTGACCTTACGGATCACGGGCTTGATTCCATTAGGCAGATAAGAATATAGAAAACTTCCTTTATTCCAAATCGCTAGGATTGTTGAATAACGCGGGCAAGGCTATATTTCCATGTCCATATTGCGGAAAATTCTGGGCTTGAGAATCGCCAGGATTTAAATTGGAAGCCGTATCGTCCGGTGGAAACAAAACCAGAGTCTGTAGAAAATCGATAATCTGCCCTTGCTGCTCCTCCGATAATCGGGCAAAGCGATCCCGTGCATCTTTCGCCTCTCCTCCATGCCGCATAATGACCGACCATAGATCGATACTCCGCCCGTCATGACCGTAAGGAGCAGTTGTACCTACTCCCCATAGTGGTTCGGTCATAAACTCCTTAGTCAAAGAACCATCAAAATTGCGCTCCCAATAGGTTGAGCCTAAGTCATGGCGTTTGAAATCCGCATAGATATTTTTGACGACAAAGCGCTTACCTTTGGGTTTTTTCACCGAAGGAGAACCCGAACCCTGGACTTCTTGGAACAAAGGAGTGGCCACGGCGAAAAGATCATTGAAAATCCCTCGTCGACGGTCATAAGTGGTTTCCACATCAGCCACACGACGATCTTTCTCAATGACTAAATTTTGGATATGACAGCTGGTGCATTGAATGTCTTGAAAGAGCCTCTGCCCCCTCTTGCTATCTTTCGTCTCACGCCCAATGGCGGGCTTAAAATAATTCAATAAATAGAACTCAAGATGGTCCACCAGGCTCACGGGCACTTCATTGGCAACCCCATCTCGATCCGAATCATCACTTTCACTGAAAGCCGGAGGCGTTTCGATGGTATCGGTCTTTCCGTTTAACACCATTCCCGATGGTGTGACCACTTCCTCACCGTCAGCAGCCTTTGCCAGATCGGGATCAAATGCCTCCATCCCCATTTCCCCATTCAATGCCCCCACCACAAATTCCCTGATGGAAATGGTGCCACCGTGATGAAAAAATGGCCGTACCCGCAAATCCGGATCGACACCTTCCAGGTGTGAGGGATCGACCGAACCGTCAGGATTGACTCTGATTTTTCCATAGGAAATGCCTTTACTCTTCAACGACACCTCCACGCCTCGTCCACCCTTGGCTCTGGCAATGGCCTGATCCCGGATTTTCCGAAGATCTTGGGTAATTTCATCTGCAAGCATTTCGATAAGCCCTAACCCGAATAAATGCGGGGCATCCCGACTATCCGGGCGGGTAAACACGTCCCCACCAAATCCTGCCGAGCTACGTGGACGTCCGTGGCAGGCTGCACAACTATCCGCTAAACCTGCGCCCAGCGAGGCATCGGCGCTTATATCTCCAAACCCGTCCCCATTGCGTGGGCCCATCCCTTGGGATATGGTGAATTTGCGTTGAAAAAGATTTCGACCACGACGAATCGAGCGGAACGGATCCCTGTTAATAATATATAGCGAGGAATCAGGAGTGTTGATATCTCCCCGGCCAGCCCCAATTTGCTGCTCCAAAGATTTCTTAATCCCTGCCTGCTCAGAATTAGGATGTTGAAAGATGTCGGTTTCCTGTGCCTGCGCTCCAGATAAAACTTTTACAAACGACATTGTGCCCAACACTAGGAACAAAAAGAACAGAGACATACCACTTCTCCCATTCTTTGACATAACGAAACTCTCTTTCCTGGGGGAAACTGTTGAAATTAATGCGGGGGAGGGGGAGGCGGACTTCTCTGACAGACACAATTAAAGTTAATCAGGGCGGCAGCGGACTGCTCCCTAACATGTGGAAAAAAATTTTCACCACTTAAAAAATAAATTAGACAAAAAAGACTTTACTGTTTATTTTTTGTACAACGGAAAAGATCGGAAGCAAATTCAATACCAGGATATAAAATATCAACATTACAGAACTTTACGTCGGTGAATTGGATTGGATTTAAGATTGTGAAATGTCATTCTTCGAAATTCCGTATGGTTCACCCTTCGGTTTCCATTCGCATACTTGATGAACGGTCGATACATTTTTGGTCCCGTAGATATCAGGGTCGCCATTTGCCAGAATTCTTTTGAAAGAGGAGAAAGCCTTGTCCGCCGAACCATCATCCTTTCACGAACCACCGCCCAATCCATTCGGGGGAAAAACGTTACTTGTGGACGCGAAGCGCCCAGGTAGCTTCACTTTACCCAGCGAAGCTCTCGCTCAAGCCCAAGAAGATGATCAAATATTCATTCGACCGGGGGTATATGAAGATCGGTTGGTAATGACTGAGCGAACCATCCATCTTGTCGGCGCCGGCCGGGACCTGGTCACGATATTCAATCGACGAAGCGGCCCTTGCTACCTTCAGCGAGTCTCTGGAGGAAACATTACCGGCATAACGTTTCGGTATGTGGGCAGCGACCAACATTCCGCACTGAATATTTTAGATTCGGAGAAGTGGACCCCGATTTCTGGACAGCTTGATAAGTGAAATTTCTGCTTTTCAT